>JAYVMU010000107.1:0-2365 GCA_043758775.1 Methylophilaceae bacterium | reverse complement strand
CTTAAATCTAAGGGCTTTTTTATCTACATTTAATTACCAAGAGATTCGTTTCATCGTTTCATCTTTATCGATAAACTTATGTTTTAGTGCGCCTAAAATATGCACCGCTAAAATGACCAACAAAATAATGCCAATTATTACATGTACTTGGGTATAAAATTCACGCATAGGCTTGTTATCTACACCTGAAATAAATGGCACGCCAAACCATTTCACACCATATTTCCCATAGGATGACATAATCAAGCCGCTGGCTGGCAATAGAATCATCAACATATATAGTAAGTGATGTGCACCAGTAGCGGTTTTACGTTCCCACGCTTTATAGCTGGCTAATAATGCAGGTGGTTTGTGTGTAACACGCCACAATATACGTACTAAAATTAATGCGGCAATTGTGATACCAATTGATTTATGTAAATTGAAGTAGAAGCTTCTAGGTGAGATCTCCACACCTGTATGCCATGTGTAAATGCCCCAATTAAACATATCAAAAGCACTTTGTTTTGGCGCCTCTTTAGGCAGGTCTGTCATAAACCAACCCAGTAGAAACATGGAAAATATGCCAATGGCAATTAACCAGTGCAAAATCACGGCAATCTTGGTGTAACGGGTTGTGCTCATAAACTCATCCTTATATAGATTGAATGTTCTGTGTGACCATCATCACACGTAAACATTGCATTAAGCTGTAAAATTATACTGGTTAGTATTGTAATCAATAATGTAATAGATGGGTTAATTTGGAGTAATGAATATCATGCGAAATACAATAACACGTCTTTTTGCTTATCTAGCTTTATCGTTATTAATCGGTTGTGCTAGTGCACAAGTAAATACTGTGGCTGATTTCAAAATAGAAAATCTAGGTAATGGTATCTATGTGCATCACGGCCAGCATTTAGACATTGATACTGGCTACCAAGGCGACATTGCCAATATCAGCTTTGTTGTAGGTAGCAAGGGCGTTGCAGTGATTGATACAGGTGGTAGTTTAAAAGTAGGAAATGAGCTACGTGATGCAATACGCAAAGTCACACAATTACCTATCCTGTATGTGATTAATACTCATGTCCACCCCGACCATATTTTTGGTAATGCGGCCTTTGTACAAGATAAGGCCATATTTGTTGGTCATGAGAAGCTAGCAAGGGCTATGCAGCTACGTAAAGATGCTTACGATAAATTGAACGTGAAATATCTAGGTGCTGACGCAAAAGGTAGTGAAATAATCCTACCGACCTTAGTAGTTAAAGATACGCTAAATTTAGATCTAGGTGGTAGGTCGTTGCATTTAACCGCATTCCCCAATGCGCATACCAACACTGACATTTCGGTAATGGATGACAAAACTAGCACTTTATTTACAGGCGATTTATTGTTTATAGAACGCACGCCTGTAGTTGAGGGCGATATTAAAGGCACGATTGCGGCGATTGATGTACTTAAAACCTATGCTGCCAAACAAGTAGTACCTGGACACGGACCAGTAACGCAGGACGGCACAACCGCGTTTAATAATGAGCAACGCTATTTAAACGTTTTACTAACAGACATACGTGCTGGTATTAAATCGGGTGCTGGATTAGAAAAAACCATGGATACTGCTGCTGCAAGTGAAAAAGGTAAATGGCTATTATTTGATATCGCTAATCGCCGTAATGTGAATACACTGTACCCAGCTTTAGAGTGGGAGAACTAGTATCACAGCATTACCCATTTAAACATCATAGCGACGATATTGCACTGCTTCAGCAATATGGGATGGTTTAATGTCACCGCTTCGCGCCAAGTCGGCAATCGTACGCGCTACTTTTAAAATTCGATGATAAGCACGTGCGGATAAATTCAACTTAGCTATCGCTGCTTTTAGTAAAGTAATACCTGCTTCATCTGCCACACAAAATTGTTCAATTTCTTTCGTGCCAAGCGCATTATTGGACTTATTCTGACGCTGTATTTGTAAGACACGTGCAGCTTCTACGCGCAATCTAATCACTTCTGAAGTTTCGCCCGCACTGGCTTTTGTCAGTTCATCCTCTTTAAGTGCAGGCACTTCGATATGTAAATCAATGCGGTCGAGCAATGGCCCAGAGATTTTTCCGCGATAACGCAATACTTGGTCTGGCGTGCAACGACATTTATTATTGTGATGCCCCAAATAGCCGCATGGACAAGGATTCATTGCCGCAAGCAATTGAAATTGCGCAGGAAAATCTGCCTGCCGCGCTGCACGTGAAATAGTGATGTGCCCACTTTCTAATGGTTCACGCAATACTTCTAACACTTTGCGGTCAAACTCGGGTAATTCATCTAAAAATAACACGCCGTGATGCGCCAAGCTGATTTCACCTGGACGCGGAAT
>JAYVMU010000106.1:0-16959 GCA_043758775.1 Methylophilaceae bacterium | reverse complement strand
AAAAATATCGATCTATAAATAACACTTGACAAGGAGGGGGTGTTGTATAGAAGCGCTGGGTGAGACCAATGAGGCGCGGTAAAAGGTGGGGGAAGATGAGTAGGATATGAGCGACCTTCACAAGCCCAAGAAACGCAGTCACGCTGCACAGAGGAAAAAATGAAGATAACTATTAAAATGCAACAAAATGACGCACCCTCGCAAAATATCAGTTGGTGATTGGGTACGTCGTAAAGAGGCGTTTAGAAATGACAATTGGATGTGGGGCGATGAATTATCGCTGGTGATTGAGGTGGGACGAGGCGATGTGTTGATTTTAAAGGATCGTGTGAACGAGGAAAACTATAGGTGGCGGTCTTTTTATTTTGAACGAGTGGAGACTTCAATATGAGATACCGTGTTTTATATTGTGAGATTTATCTAGACGCTATTACAAAGTGCCGTTTTCAGCGTACAGAAATTTTAAAATTTGCAAGTCGCTATGAGGCTTTAAAAAAGGGTTCTGATTTAACTAATCAGTACGAACGCGATAACGATGGTGTTTTGATTTTGCCAGCTATCATTCGCGTTTGTGTTAGTGATTATGATGATAATGACTATGTTTTATATATGTCTGAATACGGGAACGTGCTCGGATTTGTGGAGAAGAAACAATGACACTTTTCATTCGAGGTGCATTAGTTTGTGCGTTGAACGTTTCCAGTTGGTTGCAGGCGCATGGTTTTCATTCACCGCACACGGCCAGCGCGAGTTATTTTTCGCGGTTTAATTCCGTGGGGTTTTCCGGCGCAAGGCTTGGTGACGTTGTGGTGGTTGACCGTGGACATGGGCGTAAGCATGTGATGATTTATTTACGGCATATTAACCAAGGTGGTATATGTCTGAACCCTTCCACCAGAAAACAAAAATGGGTAGAGACTGATTGCTTTCGCGTTTGGCGCGGACATTTTAGAAAGGTAGTTAGACCATGAAAAAATTTAATATCAATGACAAGGTACGTACTTTGCCAATGAGGGTTATTGAAGATGATTTGGCAGGTGAATTTTCTGCAATGTGTGTTGAAAGTAACGGTTTAAAAGCTCTTTACCCTTTTAGCATTATAGAATTAGTGCCACCGATTGATCCGGATGTTCGCACGGCTGTTTTAAGGGGTTTATGTTTAGTTGCAGCTAATTGGTCGCATGATAAAGTGACAACAGTAATAGAGAGTATTCATTCCAGTGGTTTTGATATTGTAAGAAAGGAAGTTAGACCATGATTATCAAAGATGATATTCCCGCAATGGTAACTATAAACCCGCGCACTGGCCACGTTGATTGGCGCGACAAGGCTTGGAAAGTTATTTTGAAAGAGGGTGATTGGTGTAAGGGTGAATTAGCCATGCGCGTAAAAATGGGGGAGAATGATATTGAGCCTTATTTAACAGGTACAATTCCGAGTGATCCTGTGGCTATTCAATATTCTATGATCGGTGCGATTGAGCGTGTTTATGGTTCGCCGTTTGGTGGTGGCATGGCAAGTTTGATTGTGAGTAAGTTAATGAGTGAAACGGAAACACAATCCTTGCAGGAGTTACAGGATTGGCAGGATTTATCATACACCACTCACGCAGCAGTCATTGAATTGTTGAAGTATGTGGAAGGTGAATAAAATGCTAAGGAAACACTGGACAGAAATTTATAGTTGTAGTTGTGGTAAACGTTTTAGGACTTATGAAGCGGAAGCAAAGCATCGTCACAACTATCCGCTTTTATGTAAGCACAAAAAAGACATCAAGTTTGCAAAAGGAAAAACAAAATGACCTCCTCAAACCCAAACTTTGTTTCTGGAAAGATCACAATTTCAAACACACGTGGAAACGGACCTGTAGAAGGTGAATTATTTTCGATACCATATAAAATGGACGTTTTAAAAACTATTCATTCGGTACAGTTTGTTAGAAGAGTGGATAATCAAAATATGCCACCGCATATGATTATTAGATTTGACACGATTGACGAAACAAACACCGCTAGCATAGTGGATGTGCATCTTAGCGGTTACAGTATTGCGGCATTATGCAACGCGTTAAACAAGCTTTTTAAAACGGGCAAAGCGGTTCGCGGCAATCCTTATTCGTGAAAGCACCCTTGCGCTTTTAGTTTTAAGATGCTAAGGCAAATTGCAGGGTGGTTCCTGCATGGGGAACTAGATGGCTAAGCGGAAAACATCCAAAAAGCGCGATGCTGAGACGCGCAAAAAAATAAAGCATCTTGCTGAGACGCGCACAAAACTAAAGCAGCTTAAAAGGCGCGGGCTTTATTCCGGCGATATGAGACGCAAAGAACCCACGCGCTATGCTAAAAACCTTGTCAAGAAATTCGAGGGTTTTTTTGAAGGCTCAACAAAGATTGTTTCAGTCCCACGCATAAAATCAAAAAGATCAAAAGGTGTAAGAGAGGCTAGTAAAACAGCTAGAGAAATTGCCACCAAATTTGAACGTTTAATGTTTAGTGTTGGTAATAAACTCATGGTTAGAACCGCTGGTGAGAAAGTTTTTTATAAACCCAAAACCAAATCAATTATTACGCGGCGCCTTAGAACAACTGGTGTAGAAGAAACACACGAATTTGTAGGTATTGATTTACCTGATTTAAATGATGATGAAAGGTATGGAATACCTTTGCGCCGTGGAAAGCATCCTGTTGAATACTTGACACGCGCTACAAAAGAAGAAATTCTTGCGTTGGCAGAAGAATATGAAACACGCGAAAAAAATCCTTATCGCGGTGCTACTGGCTACATTCAGATCGTATATGAGGGGCGCAAGCGCAAAATCCCTAAAGCCAAAACACCAGTAACCATTCACTAGGTGTTCAATGGATATACAAAAAGAATTAGAAAAAACCTTTGGCGACAAGAAAACGCAATTTAAAAAAGAGCGTGAGAGAAACTGGAAACGCGGGCAACGCAAAGACAATTACAAAGAGATAAAAACTAAAATTAAAAAAATCAAACAAGAACGCTATGAACAGATGAAACACGAAAAGAGCCTTGCAAAAATAAAACACATTGCAGTTTTGGATATGGAGACTGATCCGTTTGACGCTGCAACACGCGATAGGATTTCACCTTTTGCAGCCTGCCTTTATTCAGATCAGTTTGAGCCAATCATGTTATGGGAAGAAGATGAAAAACTTTTCATCGAGAAGCTGATAAAGATTTTAGCCAATCTTACACCTTCATATATAATTTACGCACACAATGGTGGTCGGTTTGATTTCATGTTTTTAATTCACCGCCTGCGTGGCCCAGTGTCATTCAAGGGGCGTGGTATTATGTGTGCGCCGATTGGCATACATGAGTTGAGGGACAGTTACCATTTGATCCCTGAAAAGTTAGGCTCATATCGCAAAGATGAAATTGATTATTCCAAAGTCATGCGGCGCGGGGTGCGCCAAAAACACAAGGCCCAGATCAACGAATATCTTCTCAGCGATTGTGTTTATTTGTTTGAATTAGTCAAAGACTTTTTAACGAGGTACGGATTAAAAATTTCAATCGGGCAGGCAGCACTTTTTCTAACCAAAAAGGTTTATCCCGAATATGAGACGGTCTCAGCATCAACCGATGCTTATTTACGCAATTTCTTTTTCGGTGGCCGCGTTGAATGTCTGGCAGGTATCGTTGATCTTAAAAGATCATTGAAACTCTATGACGTAAATTCTATGTACCCTAGCGTTATGGTGAATTATAAACATCCAATTGGGCGTGAATATATTGTAAGGCGCGGGCAGATCGGTGAACATACTTGCTTTGTGGATTTGAACTGCACATCAAAAGGTGCATTTCCGGTGAGGCGTGAAAACCTTGGCACGATTTTTCCACACGAAACGGGTACTTTTCGCGTTTCAATTCACGAATATAGAACGGCGCTGAAATTAAATCTCATTCAAGATGTGCGTGTGAATTTTTGCATTGATTGCGAGTTGCAGACTACGTTTGAAAAATTTGTATTGCCTCTCTATGTCAATCGCCAAATTGCAAAGGCTAAGCTGAGAGAATTAAATGTGAACGGTCAAGGCAACTCCGATCTGTATTATTCCACAAAGCGCGATGATACATTCTATAAATTGCTTCTCAATAATTCCTATGGCAAGCATGCGCAGAACTGTAGGCGCTTCAAAGAGTTTTATTTGACCGATGCAGATGGTGTGCCAGATAACGAGCCTGAAACATGGGGTAAATTCCCTGATACACAATGTAGTGACTATGCGATATGGGCGCGTCCAATTAAAACAGTTCGTTTTAATAATGTCGGCACGGCAGCTAGTATAACGGGTGCTGCCCGCGCCGTGTTGCTTGAAGCAATTCACAAATCCAAGGGTGCAGTTTATTGTGACACGGACAGTTTAATCTGCGAAACTTTGGAAGGTGTAAACATTCATCAAACGGAATTGGGCGCGTGGGATATTGAGACAGAAATAAATCATATAATGATTGCAGGCAAAAAACTATACGCCTATCAAAATGCTGAGGGCAAACAAACAATACGTGCAAAAGGGGTACGCGGTGTGAGTTGGGAAAATATGAAAACACTGGTGGATGGAAAAGAATTAGTCATTACCGCCTTTGCGCCAACCTTGACGCGCACAGGAAATCAAGTCTATATTAACCGTACTATTCGCCAAACTTTTTTAAAGGGTTAAAAATTCATGGCACAGATAACAGTTCCACAGCAAAAAGCACAGCCACACACTCGCGGGCGTGATTTAAAATCTTTAGGTGTTGGCTATGATAACACACCAAAAGCGTTGCCGATTGTATTAGATTTTACGGGTGGATCAGGAACCGCTGTTCAAAATATTGATTTAAAAGCCGCTGGTTTACCTATTATTCAAACAGTGTTCATAAATAATAAAGACAATAATCAATCTGTTATTTTACAATTCGGCGGTTCAAATATTACAATCCTTTGCCCCGCCTATTGCCAAGGCTTTTTTCCGGTGCTTACCACGCAGGACGTTTTAAATTTGACGGCCACAAGTGCAGGTGTTGTTGCAGTACCTATTATTTTTATGAATACCCAAGAAACAATCATGGTTTGGTCAAGCCAAGCGGCGGGTTCAATTACTGGCACTGTGACGGTGGTGGGAACGGTTATAGCAGCACCACAAGCGGGTGTTTATGTGGATCGATCCGGTGCGGTGGCATTAGGTGGCACGTCGCAAAATCTTTGTGCTGCAAATGGTAATCGCAAAAGATTGTTTGTGCAAAATCCGCCAAGTGCTACAGAAAGTCTTTTTATAAATTTTACAGCGGCAGCTTCAAGCGCAGGTGGTACATCGTCAATTGAATTAGTTGCGGGAGCATCTTTTGATAGTGGTCAAGGGCCGATCAGCACGGAATTAGTGACAATCACCGCCGCTACAACGGCCCACGCTTTCACAGCAAAGGAAATGTAAATATGAAAAAAATTCTTGCACCATTATTTGCGCTTTTATTTTCGGCTCAATTAGTTTACGCACAATCCGTAAACACGCCCGCCGTTTCATGCCCGTTGCAAGGCTCGGTTATCGTTCGCAACGCGAGTGGCATGGGGTGTTTACCACCAGCAACAGCGGGGTGGTTTTTAAAAACCAATGGTGCTGGTGCTAACGCTGGCTGGGCAAATGCAGCGGCTGGTGGTACTGTTAGCAGTGCTGCAATGACAGTACCTGCATTTATGTCAGTCGCTGGATCGCCTATAACCACAACGGGCACTTTTGCAGTAACTTTTAATTCTCAATTGCAAAATTTAATACTTGCTTCACCAAACGGTGCAAGCGGTGTACCAAGTTTCCGCGCTATTGTTGCGGGTGATCTTCCTTTAATTCCTGTTGCGGGTGGTGGCACAAATTCGGCTTCACCAAGCGGAACCGCTTTAGATAATATCACGGGGTTTTCAACCACTGGAATTATGCGCCGCACAGGTGCTGGCACTTATACTTTTGGCACTGTGGCAACGGTGGCGGAAGGTGGAACTAATTCTGCAAGTGCCAGTGGCACGGCTTTAGATAATATTGCTGGCTTTTCAACCAGTGGAATTATGCGCCGAACAGGTGCAGGCACTTATACTTTTGGCACTGTGGCCACCAAAGCTGAATTACCCGCCACGGTTTTTTATACCGATCAGGCAAACACCACCACCAAGGTTATTAACCATGCTTTAGGTGCGGCTGTTGCAAGTGCCACCTCAATGGATATTTGGACACCTGCCGATGGAAACACAATTCATGGCACGGGCACCGCAACAATTACTTCTTTTGCAACTGCCCCGCAGGCGGGTGCTGATCGATGGTTAATTGCTGATGCTGGTTTTACTATAGGCAATGGAGCAAATATCATCGTACAAGGTGGAGCAAATTATACCGCCACAGTAAATGATGTTTTTCATATTACAGCAAATTCAACCACAGTTTCTTATGTTGAAATTTTTCCAATCAGTGGAAAAGCGATTGTTACTTCGGCGGTTTCAACACCGTCAAAACACGTCACTGTTTTAACATCCGGCACAAGTTGGACTTCAAACGCCAATCATAAATTTGCCACAATAACCACAATTGGTCCAGGTGGAAATACTTTTGCAACAGCCACCACGTCTGGCGGTGGTGGCGGTGGTGGCGTTGCACAAAAAACTATTGCTTTAACACCAAACACTGCTTACACGATTGCAATTGGCGGTGCAGCTTCTGGGGTGGCCACCACTTTTGACACAACAGTTGTAATCATAACTGGAAACGCAGGTGCAAATGCAGGATCAATAACAGTAGGCGGTGCTGGTGGCACCGCTTTAAATGGTGATATAAATATAACAGGTGAAAACGGCGGGAATGCCGCTTCTACGATTGGCGGTTCTGGTGGTTCAAGCGGGCTTGGTTTTGGTTTAGGTGGCGCCGATAATGCAAGCGGTGCTAGCGCAGGCACTGGGTTTGGTGCTGGTGGTGGTGGTGGTACAGGGCCAGTGGGTGCAGGTGGTGCAACGGGTGGTGCAATTCAAATAGAGGAATGGTATTAAAATGTTTGAAAAAATGTTGCCTATGATCTTTTCTGCCCTTGGTGTTACGCCTGAACATGCTCAAAAATTTATGAGTGACATTCGGGATTGCATCGAGTATGTTAAGACCGAGGTTAAATTAATGCGTGATGAGCAGGCCGATCAATCGGCGCGGTTGGCACAAATTGAAAAACACCTCATGCCTGAAACCCCAATTATTTCAATGGAGAATAAAACAAATGACTGACACCATTTCCACTGCTGCAAATGCGGGTGGTCAAGCTGCACCTGCGGTAATTCCCTATAACCAAAAACGCAGTGTTGACGCTGCATTAAATGATCTTGATGCACGGCTTGCCGCAATTGAAGCATCAAAACCACCAAGTGATAGTGATATTGGACTTGTTGCAAAGGCCGATGCTTTTTGTGCCCGCATGGCTAAACATATTTTTGGCGAAGTTTACTGAGGCGCTGCCTAAACATGCCGAAAGATCACGGTGAGACTTAAAAACTCACCGTGAATTTAACAAAGGTGAATTACAAATGGCCGATGAAATTATTCCGGTGATTGTGGAAGCAATTGCTAAGGTAGAAGAAAAAGAAGACGTTGCTGTTAAAATAGCGGAAGCGGCTTTACAAACAAATCATGGTCAAAAAATTGAAAGTTTGGAGAAGGATTTAATTGAATGTCGGTTGACCTTGGAGACGTTGCCAAATCTCTTAATGGAGAAAATAAACCCGATAGTGGACGCGTTGAGCAGCCAACACCGCTCGGCGATGGTGGAAATGGAGACGCGCCTGTTAAACGAGGTCGCGGTCGTCCGCGAAAAGATGAACAGCCTGCCCCAGAATATATTGATCCCGCAACAGCAACAGGAACCGATGGTGGAGGTGAAGGAAGCGGAACTAGAGCCAGAGCCAGAACCCGCCCCAGCGCGAAAGCGGAACCGCTTAGTGTAGAACATTATGTTTTTGCCTTACTCATGGCCGAAAACTTACTTGCAACAGCAACGCAAGTACCGGAGTTTTTAATTGGAGAAAAAAGCAATGTCGATCTTGCAAATGCAATTCGGAATGTTTATAAACATTATTCAACGCCTATTTCACCGAAGCAACAAGATTTGGCTATGCTTGCCTTCACCCTCGGTGCAATCAGTCTCGGACAAGTCCGCGCCTACGCTGCCAGAAAGCAGCGCGAGCGCAACACCGCTACCGCTCCACTCGTTTAACCGCGTCAAATTTTATTCAATCATCAATCAAACGGTTTTTGGTGGTGGCTTAAATCAAGCGCAGATCAACGGGTTTGAAAAGATTATTTCCTATAAGGAAGTCAACTACCCCACTATGCGAAATGATGCTTTTGCATCCCTCTTGGCGCAAGTGATTTGGGAAACAGGGCGAGCAATAAAACCCGTTATTGAGCGCGGTTCAATTGCATACCTGACTAGCCGCCCCTATTATCCATGGATTGGCAACGGTTTAATTCAACCTACTTGGGAAGCCAACTATAAAAAGTTTGGTATTACAAAATGGGTTGATGCTGGCACATGGGAAAACTCTTTGCGGATTTGTTTTGAAGGTATGGTAAAGGGAATGTTCACTGGAAAAAAGCTGGACGATTATTTCAACGCGGCCAAAACTGATTTCTTTAATGCGCGGCGCATTGTCAATGGGCTTGACCAAGCACATATTATTGAAGTAATGTCTCTTGCGATTTACGCGGGCCTGCAATCAAGCAGTCTCTCATAAAAGGTGGTGAAAATGTCTAAGTTTTGGCACAACGTTTCTTCTTTGGCGGTTCTATTAATTGGCTCGGTTATTGCTTATGACTGGACAGGTTTGGGTATCTCGCCGCATGTGGCAGGTGAGATTACAATGGGGCTTGGTCTAATTAAAACCGTTGCCAACACATTTGCCGAATGACAATATTTTTGGGGTTGCTCAAGGTGTTTGGTCTAATTTCCAAACTCTTTGGGCTATTCCAAGATATGCGCCTGCAAGATATTGGAAAGACAATTGAGCATGATAAAGAGCAAGCAAGCGTTTTGGACGATATTAAAACCTCACAGGTTATTGCAAACAGCGTTGCCGCTATGTCTGACCGTCAGCTTGATGACGGGTTGCGTCAATTCACTCATTAGTAGAGATTTTTGTGTTGTTGACGGCACACCTATTTTGATTTCCAAATCGGACGTGCTGGCCACTGAAACTAAGCGCCAAATTCTTGAGCATGATTTAAAGGTGGTGAAACTTTGCAAGGCATAGTTTTAGACTTCAGCATCAACCTTCCTTTGATCTTAACAATTCTAGTCGGGGTTTTTACGATTGGCGCCAACATTGGCACTTTAAAAGGAGAAGTTCAAATGATAGGTAAGACTTTAGAAAAAATAGAAGCCAAGGCCGAAAAACTGGAAAGCAAAGTGGATTTACACGCCGAAGATTTGTCAACTTTAAAAGCCGTAAACAGACGCGCCGTTAATAACATTTCGCGTCGCTAGAAATGTTTCGTCTCCCTAATTCATCAAGCCGTGTTTCAATCAGCGGATCAACAGGTAGTGGTAAAACCCGCTTTGGTATTTGGTTGTTTGGAACCTGTAGTGATTTTAAAGTGCGCCCTCACGTCATCATTGATTATAAAGGTGACGATCTTATTCAACAAATTGAAGGCGCTAACGAAATTTCTCTTTCTGATAAAGTAAAACACGCGGGGCTCTATATTGTCCGGCCAAAACCAAATGATGAAATAGAACCTTTCTTAGAACAAATTTATGAGCGCGGCAATGCCGGATTGTTTTTCGATGAAGGTTATATGATCGATAAGTTTTCGCCGATGTTCAACGCTATCTTGACGCAGGGACGTAGTTTAAAAATTCCTGCCATGGTACTCACCCAACGTCCTACATTTTGCAGCCGCTTCATTTTTTCGGAAGCTAGTTATGCAGCGGTGTTTCGGTTCAATGATGCGCGTGATGCTTTAACCGCATCGGCTTTTGTTGACAAAACTTCCCCTGTGTTTGATTTCAGAAAACGCTTGCCAGAGTTTCATTGCAGGTGGTATGATGCCGCTCAGGATTATTCTTGTGTTCTCAAACCCGTCCCTGACGATCAAGAGATACTCGACATATTCGCAAGCAAATTGAAGGTCAAACATAGAGGAATTTAAAAAATGGAACGATCCATTTTGCGTTTATCATTCGAGAATTTTTTTACCGTTGCGCTGCTATCGGCAACAGCTTATGCGGGAGTGCTTGCTGCTCAACAGCTTATCGTCATAGGCAAGGCAAGGCTCGGTAAATAATGGGCAAGATTTTAAACATTGAAATTCTCGGCCACCCGCTCAACATCATCATTGTTATGTTGATGATTGTTCTATTCTGGTTTGCGATGTTCACCATCAAGCAACACGCATCAAACAATCCTGCACCCGTGGAGACTAACTAACATGAGCATGACTTCCGCCCAAGCTATTCAAGCCGCAATGCAGCAAGATGCAGCGATCTGTGCAGCCATTATTCAAAACTGCCCTATCGTGCGCCAACGCACTGCAACCTATACCCAAGTCAGCAATCCTTATGTAAATGGCGTTGGCACAACCATTAACGTACCACTCACGAATGTAGGCCTTATCCGTAAGCTTTGGGTGCGTGTCCGTGCCAACCTACAGCAGGGGGCCGCTGAAACACAAACGCGCACTACTTTTGGGCCTGCCAACTTTCTCAGTCAGGTTATTTTTCAAGATTTGCAAAACTTGGTGCGTCACAATACGCAAGGTTGGCATTTGAGCAACGTTGCAGCGGCCAAGCGCCAATTCCCATTAGGTGCTGCAATCACGTCTGACAATAGCATTGGGATCGGTTCAAACTTTGGCGTGTGCAAGGCCCCCGCAATCGTAACAGCGGCCGCCAATATGGATTTCATGTATGAAATTCCGCTGGCCTATTCTGACACTGATTTACGCGGCGCTGTTTTTGCACAGGTGTTAAATGCCACCATGAATTTGCAACTGACAATCAACCCGTTTCTTTATGTTGCATCTGGCGCTGATGCAACTTTTGCAATGTATCAATCCAGCACTGCGCAACTTGGCAAACTCAATACTTATACCATTGATGTTTATCAAGAGTATTATGATCAACTGCCACGCGATCAACAAGGCAACTATATTAAGCCAAATATTTCGCTTTCAACGCAGTATTCTTTGCTGACAACCTCGCAAGCCGTACTTGCCGTAAATACTGACTTGTCATTGTTCTATCAAAACTTACGAACCTACATGAGTACGTTTGTTATCTTTGATAACGGCGGCACTCTCAATGCAGGCACGGATATAAATACCTTCACCATGCAAACCGCAAACCAAATGCGCCTGTTCTCTTATGACGCTATATGGGCTTCTCTATTTGGCGGGCGAACCAAAATAAACGACGATTGGCAACTTGGCACTTATTATTTTGATCACCGAGCGATGCCTATTTCAACGCTGGCTGTTGGCAACGTTGCGCTTGTATTAAACCCATCCGTAGTTAACGCTAACGCGTCTGTACAACTTGGTTATGAGTATTTCCAAAACCAAAACACCTTGAATAGCTCTAGCTCTATTCCATCTAACTAACGAAATCGCCTTGTAAGTCCATGGCTCGGGGCGGCATTAAAACGCCGCCCTTTTTTCTTAAAACCTTTTGGAGAGTATCACATGCTTACATCTTTTAAATCTTGGCTTGCTAATCCACTCGGTACACCCATGAGCGCTCCAAAACTATTTGCCGCAGTGGGCCTATTTTTATTTTGTCTCATCGTATGGGGTTCAATCCTAAAACGTATGGACATTTAAAATGACGCAAACAACCCTTATAGGGCTTTGCATCATTCTGGCTTTTGTGGTTTTTATAACCATGCGCGGCGAACTGCCCTCTTATCTGGCGATTATTCTTTAACATGCCCTTTGCTATCCTGATAGTCGGCCTGCTTTTAATTATAGCGGGCGCTAGAGATAAAACCGGCGAGCTTGGCGGTTTAATCGCTGGTGACTTTAGCGGCTCTGGTAATTTTCTTATTTGGGGCAGCGCCGTAGCGGGTGTAGGTTCACTTGGCTATGTGTCAGAGTTTCGCAACGTCTCACGCGTGTTTTTAGGTTTGATCATCCTATCTATGCTTATTAGTGACAAGGGTTTTTTCACACAGTTCTATTCTGCCATTTCAACAGCACAAGCGCCAAGTGCTGCACCTGAAAGTGCCGTGGGGCAAGCCACCGCTGATATTGGAAACGCTGTAACAGGCCCTGTTGCCGCTGGTTCGGCCCCTACCGATCAACAATCCAATGTTGATAATACGCCAATCCCTCCAAATTTTGTGATGCCGCTAGGTGCACCATCAAGTGTTAAGACTTTAAATGATTTACAAAATTGGCAAAATAGTTTGCCAGCGACTGCAACGTTTGGGCCATCACAGCAATACCCCTATGTTGCACCTAATGTTTATAATAGTTCACTCACCAATGGGTTTGATCAATACGCCACAGGATTTCAAAAGCAGATAAGGCATGGTATGAGTGCCATTGAAGGTGTGCCAAGTGCGGTCTATAATTTTCCAAACGTGATTAATAATCAGCTTGACGGATTTTTGGGAAGCGGGCCACCATGAAGATTTTTACATCTTTTTTAATCGCCATTATTGGGCTTTCTATTTTATCCATGATACTTTCACCAAGTAAGTCAGGCGGCTCTAACTTTGCCTCACTCATTCAAACCGCAACAAGCACCCTTGCAAAGATGATCGCCATAGTGACCGCACCCATAACTCCTAAACCCCTCACTCCGGAGCAACAATTCAACCCCACAGGCACAATTTTTTAGGCTTCACAATGCACCCTAACGGTGCTAGAGTTTCGAGGTTCGTAACCTCAACATGAAAAGGAAATATCAAATGAAATACTTTAACCGCCTTATATCACTTGGATTTTTTCTCGCTCTTGCTGGATCGTCTGCGATGGCTGACACATCAATTCAGACATATCAAATATTTGAAACATCGCCGCCGCCTGCTCATTTTGTGACGCGTAGTTATTATGCCACACACACGCCAACCCTCGCACAACCATGCCATCCTTATAAAGGTAACTGGAAGGGTGCACCCGCAAGTGTTTGTATGGGTTTTTAATAAACCCTGCACTATTAACCGGATTTAAAAACAGCAACCCAAAAGGATATTCACATGGGCCACACTTTTTCCGAAGGTATCGTTACCGTGATAACTCTCATTATTGGGGTTGCTTCACTCTCTGTTATTCTCTCACCAAAAGCGCGCACCTCACAAGTCATTCAAGCAACCGCATCCGGCGTATCTAACATGCTTGGCACTGCTATGACACCTGTAACAGGCAACCCGATGAAAATCGTCACCTCATACCCTTCAAGCGGTAATAGCTTTGACGGATCATTTTCAATGCCTCAAATGGGTTTGGGAATGCCAACTTTTAGCTAAGGCTTTTTTCATGTTCAACTTTTTTAAGAACGTTATGGGTTTGCAAACGGGTGGCACAGAATATGTCAACCCGCGCACACCCATTCGTGGGTATGATAACCCTGCCCGCTTTATTCCTGATAATCACGCCATGCTTTTTTCTAACCTTGCTGGTGCTGGATTTGAATGTTCGTCTTACCGGATGTTTCAGCCTGCCATGATGATTGTAACACCCATGAGTATTGTTCAAAGTCTGGAAGGCAATGGCTTTGCAGGTGGACAAGCAAACCCTTGGATGGGCCATCTTGTCGATCCTGCAACACTGCCAAACGAAACGGGGCCTAACCCATGAGCATTTTTGCACCTCTCGAAAAGCACCCGTTTATTTTGATAGGTGGGGTTGTTGCTGTTCTTTTGCTTTGGCAACTAAAAGGCTCTAGCCATAATGCCGTTCAACCCGCTACACTGAGCGGCGCTGATCCGGCCTTAACCTCACTCGCCGCAGCACAATTACAAACCGCCGCTGCCACAAATATTGCCGGAATAAATGCAAATTCTGGCCTTGGTCAAACTAAAATCATGGCCGATGTAGCAAACACCCAAACCTCAACACAAGCCGATGTAATGAACCATCAAGCTATTCTCGGTGCAAATGTGATGAACGGACAATCGGGCGCTGGTATCTTTGCCACCGCCGCCGAAGCCATTACAGCAAACTATGAATTGCAGTTGCAGGCCAATGGAGCAAACGTTTCGGGATCGTCTTCTCAAAGCGGTTCAAGCACTGGCAGTGGTGGTACAGCCGGCAGTGGTGTAGGATTTAATGTTAATTCTAATTCAAACTATTCCAGTGTTGCTAACCCCGCAGGAAGTGCATCCATCAATACCGCTAATACCCAAATAGAAGAAATGTTTAATAACATCCTTCGCTCTGGTGCTGGGCAAAGTGTTATGCAAACTGCTCTTATCACAACCCCGTCGGTGAGTGTTGCTCCTGCACCAGTGCCAATACCTATGTCCTCTGGCCCCGACTTAGCGCCACCTATGAGTTCTGGTGGTGCTTGGTCTGGCAACGGTAGTGGTGGATGGGGATATATGTCTCACGGCACTTGGTCTGAAATGTAGAGGTTAAAATGATTGACACTTTAAGCGCTATGCTTGCAAATGCTCAACCAAATGAAAAGCTCCATGTTCAAAAGCTGATTGATCAACATACCGCACACCACGCTCTTGCATCAAAATTAAACTCAACACCTCTGGCTTTAGGTATGTCTGCGCCCGTCACCATTGAAACACAAATAAGCCTTGGCGGCTTTGCCCCTAAGGGTATTCACGCAACCCGTATGCCGTTCTAGGTGTTCTGTGAGCTTTCGCAGCACGTTCACACCACGCTTTCTTGGAGATAATACCACAACCGTTGCTTCCGTCATTCAAGCCGAAGCTGGTAATCAAAGTGTTTCCGGTATGGTGGGCGTTGCCGATGTAATGCAAAATCGCGCTAATTCAAATTTTGGTGGGTATGGCACCTCAATTATAGATCAAATCACCGCACAAGGGCAGTTTCAAAGTCAATCACCTGTTAGCCAAATCTCACCGGATGCTATGGCAACAGCGCAAGCGCTTACTAGTGGTGGGCTTGGCGATGTGACAGGTGGCGCCACCTATTATGCAAACCCTTCCGCATCGTCAGCCCTATGGGCAAAAAATCTTGACAATTCAAACTCCCTCCAAATTGGTCAACATTTTTTCACCAATAATACAGACGGCACTCCATTCACACCTGACTATAACACCGCCGCTGCAAACCTTTCACCGGACGCCACCCCCACCCTCAATAACACAGTTGACGCTGCACCCGCTTCTATTTCCGATCCTGCAATCGTCTCACAAGGCGCAACCGCCGCCGAACTAACATCATCCACAAAATCTGCCAAGGCTGGACAATCAGCACCCGCGCCAAAAGGCGGTTCACAAACAGTGCCGCAGGCCATAGATGCACAAACAGCAGCCGCAGCACTCAATACCAAGGCAAGTGATAGCGCCGTTACAGGCTTCGCTCAAAGCCTTGTAGGGGCCGCCAAACTACTCGCCCAAAACACCAAAAACGTTACCGATAAAACCCAATCAACAGAAAAAAACATCTTCTCGCGCGGTGTAATGATTGCCGCGGGTCTTGCATTCTTGTTTGGTTCTCTTTACCTTTTTGGCCGTGATGCTGTACCATCAATCACCAAAGCAGTATGACATTAAAAAGGCCCCGCTGGTTAGGCGGGGCCAAGGCTAATTATGGGGGGAGCACAACACCCCTAGCTTAAGAATGTGTCATTGTCAAGTGGCTTATAAGCCTTAGTTTTCTTTTTAGTTGATGATTGTACAGCACTATCTTCCACCTTTTCCAATTCACTTGACGGTGAAGCTTTGATCTGATCAACCGACAGCGCCAAAGCACCCTTTTCGGCCAACTCGTCAGCCAACAAAGCCAGCGGATCGGTTTCAGTGGCTTCAATAAGAGGCTCAATAGCCCATTCATAGCCAGCCGGATTGCCTGACTTGTGAACACTCACACGAAATGCAAACGCAGTCTCAATCTTAGTATGGGCAATGTCAAACAAATCACCACACATGCCCGAAGGTGGATAGAGAATATATGAATTGACTTCCATGTGAAGTTTTTTATCGTCAGGAATAAACTTGAATATTCCTGAAAGGCCCTCAAAGGTTTCGCCGTCTGGCATTGTGCCAGACGAAATACCTTTGATAATACCAAAGACCACACCAAGTTGCAACGTGTTGATCTCGGCTGGTGTTGCAAGAATAGTCTTTGGGTTCCAGTCTTTTCCACTCATTTTCTTTTTAATTACAGGCATTTTAGTTTCTCCATTTTAATATGTGCATGATTGCACAGATGATCTATAGTGAGACTGGTAGAATTGTCAACCTAATTTAATGATGATTTATTAAGGATAGTAGAGTTTTCATTAAACAAAATAACTAGTGCAGCGCGTGATAGCTTGGTTACAAACGGTGGCTTGCCAATCTCAAAAAAAATCAACCCGCGTTTCAGTGTCGTCTCATCGTGAGTTACTTGGTTTGAACTTTCGTCAATATATTGAACACGATCGGGGTTAATATAAATTGAAACGGCCGTGTGTTCTTTACCTTGGTCTTGATTGACCAAAACGTCTAGTTCTATAAACTTTGTCATCTTTTAACCTTTCTTAGCTTGTTTCCGTTATAGAGAGTGACTTCTAAACCATTCCAAAAATGTATCTTGTCAGATCGGCTTAGTCTTTTTGTAAGGGTGCAAATTTGAGCAAAGCTGAACCACACCTCTAAAGAGCTGCCATATTTATCAGTGACCTTACATAGAAATTGTTTTGGAAGTGTCATCTTCCCCCACCTTTTACCGCGCCTCATTGGTCTCACCCAGCGCTTCTATACAACACCCCCTCCTTGTCAAGTGTTATTTATAGATCGATATTTTT
>JAYVMU010000105.1:0-3228 GCA_043758775.1 Methylophilaceae bacterium | reverse complement strand
GTGGGTCTTGAATTCAAGACCCACTGCTGACATTCACAATAAAAATTAACAGTCATCCGATAATTTTAAATCGACAGTAATTGAACTGCTGAGTATTTCCAAGCGGCGTGTAATGCGCTTTTTTCTCATGATTGATTAAAGCAAACGAAACTCCCAACTCTGCTTGCAGCTCATCAGATGTATATCGCATTACAGGTAAGCCACTGCATTTGGTTGGGCCATCTTCTGCGAAAGTTGCGATAATCACATGGCCACCAGATTTTATAGAACGTTTAACAAGTTCAACATAGGCAGATCGATCTTCAGCCAAAGTTAAAAAATGAAATACTGCCCTGTCATGCCAAATATCATAATACGCGACAGATAGGCTGGCTCGTGTTACATCTGCTTCAATCCACTGAATTTTGTTTTGTAAAACACCCAGCCTACTTTTCGCAGCTTCCAATGCTGCACCAGATAGATCGAGCACAGTAAGATTGTGATAACCTGCTTTTAGCAAATCATCTACTAGTGTCGAAGCACCGCCGCCCACATCAATAATAGACGCATCATGATTAACGCCAGTTAGGTGGATCAATTGCAAAGAATGTTCGGCATGTTCCTGAAACCAACTCACCGTATCTGGAGTTTTGGTTTGATAGACTTGTTCCCAGTGTTCTTTTGTTTGCATATAGTTTTATTTAGTTGAACGAGGTTTTCTTTGAATTTTAATGCCCACACTTTGAATATTTGATGGCTCTTTAGATTCATCAACTTTAGGTTCAGGTTGTTTAATGGCAATGAGCGCTTCTTTAGTGACATGCCAAGAAGATTTCAAAAACAATAAAGCAATGGCCGTTCCCACCACTATATCTGGCCACTTAGAGATAAAGAGATAACTTACTCCTGCCGCGATTAATACCCCAACATTCGCAAATAAATCATTACGAGAACATAACCATGTGGAACTCATATTAAGATTATCTTCTTTGTGGGTGTATAAAAGGAAGAAGCATACTAAATTAGCAATAAGTGCTATTGCACCAATTACTCCCATTGTTTGCACATTTGGCATGATGGGATGAAAGGTTTTATACAAAGCATCACCAAGTACAAAAAGACCAAACAGCAACATGAAACCACCTTTTGCTAATGCCACTTTGGCTTGTTGTTGCTGACTTTTAGTTAATACATACAGACTCATCCCATACACTAATGCGTCACCGAACATGTCTAGTGCATCTGCCATGAGTGATGTTGAGTTTGCTAACCAGCCAGTAGCACCCTCCACTAAAAACATGACTGCATTGATGACTAAAACAATCTTTAGTACACGACTGTGTTTTTCGCGTAAGGCATCAATTTCACAGGACTTGTCTTCACAGCAGCTTGCCATTTGGTAATCCTTAAATTAACTCAACATTATCAGTGTGCATGATGGTGCCCATGTTCGTGATGTCTAAGTACAGTGTGATCATGACCGCCACAATCTTCAACCTCAATTTGAATCGTTGCATGACTAATTTTGAAACCATGCTCTAGCTCATGCGCCACTTCTGCTTGAATTTTCTGAGCAGTACTGACATATTGTTCAGCCACTAGGATATGACAATTGCATGCAATCAATCCTGATGAAACGGTCCACACATGCAAATCATGTACATCTAAAACACCATGTACATTGCGAATCGTTTGTTCAACTTGATTCAACTCCATACCAACAGGTATGCCTTCCAAAAGCATTTGAATAGACTCTGTAAAGATACTCCATGAGCTCCATAAAACCAGTAAGGCAAAGATGATAGACACGATAGGGTCAGCAATAAACCAGCTTGTGAAAGCGATGATAATGCCGGCAATCACCACACCTAAAGAAGCTGCAGCATCTCCCAACATGTGCAAATAAGCACTACGGATATTTAAGTCTTCTTTTGCAGCATTAGCAAGCCACCAAGCAATGCCTGAGTTCAATATGATTGCTAATAACGCTACCCATATCATTGGCCCACTTTGCACATGCTCTGGGTTTTGCAAGCGCTGTATTGCTTCCCAGAAAATCACGACAGCCATTACTACTAAGCCAACTGCATTCACTAGTGCTGCAAGAATTCCCACACGGTGATAACCAAATGTTCTTTTGTTGTCTGCTGGCTTAGTAGCAACCCATAAAGCGAATGCAGATAGTGCCAACGCTAATGCATCCGCAAAGTTATGTCCTGCATCTGCCATAAGGGCCAAACTATTAGAGTTATATCCTACTAGAGCCTCACCCAAACAAAAGGCAAATGTAATGATTGTGGCGAGCCACATTTTATTACTAGATATTCCTTCACCGTGTGCATGTGATCCTGACATTTTTTAACCTCGATTTGATAGTAGTGTTAAGTTTATTTAAGGTAATTTAGGAATTAAAAACTAAATCATTTAATCAGGCTTAGCTTTGCTCATACTGTAGAACATAGGCAATAATATGAGGGTCAACAAAGTACTGGTGATTAGTCCACCAATTACTACTATCGCCAATGGCTTTTGGATTTCTGAACTTGGCCCTGTTGCAAATAGTAAAGGCACTAAGCCGAACGCCGCGATAGTCGCGGTCATCAGTACTGGGCGTAATCTACGTTTAGCACCTTCCATGACCACATCTCAAACAAAATAACTTCTACTTAATTACTCAAATAAGGGCGTATATACCTTGATAACCGACATACAGCCCAACCAACAAAATAAGCCCGCCTGAGAAGTAAGGTGCTTTTCGTGCGAATTCACCAAAGCCATTCCAGCGTTTTGAGACATGCTTAACACTTAAAGCTGCCAGCACACCAGACATCACCATGGTCAGTGCCAGTCCTATACTGAAACATAAGACCAAGGCAGCCCCAAGGGTTACCTTTTTAAGCTGTAAACAAAGAAGTAATACTGTAATGGATGCAGGACATGGAATTAAACCACCAGTCAATCCAAATATAATAATTTGTCCAGTGGTCACTTCACGATTAGCAAAACGATTGCGAATGTCATTGGCATGAGCCATCTCATGTGGGTCTTGATAACCTGGCGCTGATATATCTAGGTTTTCATAATCTTTTACAGCGTGATGATGACCATGCTCCACAAACTCAACGTCATAATTATGGCTATGATGCTCATGTGTTGACGCGCGTTTAAAACTGACCACCTGTGCGCGTTGAATGTTGACCAGGTGTTTATAGGTGTAGATTACTACACCGCTGTGGATAAGTCGACCAG
>JAYVMU010000104.1:0-6531 GCA_043758775.1 Methylophilaceae bacterium | reverse complement strand
CACAAGTGCAAATATCCGATGTCAATGGTGTACCGATTTACCAGCTATCAGGCTATCACACATATCTTGCCTCTAAGTTTGGTGGCTATCGGCCCTTCGCGCCGGACGGCTCTATTCTGACGAGCGTGTATCAAGGCGTGCAGACATCGGGTAATTTCAAATTCATTCTGCCCGTTTATTTTGAGTTCGGTATGGATGGCTTGGGCTGCCTACCTAACATGGATGCATCGGCGCGCTACAATGTACAGCTTACGGTGGCTGCTGCTGGTGCTGCTAGTGCGACCGGTCCAGTCTACACAACGTTGCCAACTGGTTTACCGACACTCACATTGACGGTAGAACTATTGGCGCGTTCGCAACCCCCCGCACAAGACATGTTTGGGAACATGAATAGCACGACACCCCCAGCGGTTGGTACGATTGGCTATTGGACGGCGCAAACCGCTTCCGGTATGGCGAACGGTGCTAATACAATTCAACTAACACGTGTCGGCAATCTCATCCGTAACCACATCTTCGTCTTTCGCAACACCAATGGTACACGCGCAACTGCTGAGGCTGGCGGCGATGTTCCTGGTTTGTTTGAAATGGATTGGGATGTGGGGCAACGCTACGTTGCTAATGTTGCCACGCTGCGACAAATTAATGGCTACACCTGTTATGGCTTCGATGTGCCCAATGGTGTTGTCGTGCTGCCCGACACGCTTGACCCTGATAAGCTACCATTTAGTGAATATGGTGACGAGTGGCTTGGCACAGTCGGTGCGACCAAGTTTACGCTCCGTTTCAGTACCACAACAGGTAGCGGCGCGCTTACCATTTTGACTAATGATATCGTTCCTGCCTCTAGCCAAGTCTATCAGGCACCCGCACTAATGACGATGGGAGGCTAGCCATGGACTTTTCCACCGCTGGTCCTAACATCTACGTCATCGGTATCTTTGTTGCCGCACTCGCATTGCTTGGCGGTATCGCGTTCGCGTTTCAGGGACATCTTGAGTTTTAACTAGTTTAGTTAAAACTAGTTAGGAAAGTAACATGCCTACTATGGGACATATGCTATGGTTGGTGGGAGGTATCCTCCTAGGTTGGTTGGGAATTCCGCTCGTACTTGGCATGATGAAAAAGAACGGCTAAGGTATGACCGCAATTTTTGCTATCATTCTCGGCGTTGGTGCGATATTAATTATTAGCGCGATTGAGGGTACTAGTTTAGTTGATACTCTCAATAACGTCGTTAGCGGTGATGTGACAAAAAATGCGGGTAGTAATCTAAGCGTTGGGGGTACCGACACACTCGGTAGACCGCCAGTGGAAGCGCCAACCAATGCGCTCATAACAGCGCGACCAGCGTGGTTAAACACGCCAGTTAGCCAGGGCTATGCGCAAGCGGCTACGGGTGTAAAGAACACCGGCATTGACTTTGCCACACCGTTTCATACACCCATTACCGCGCTAGCTGGTGGTCAAGTCGTTAGCACAACGTATAGTCCACAAATCGGCGGTCAAGTGCTCGTTAAGTTTGTCTACAATAATCAAACGTTGTATGCGGCGTATGTGCATCTTGACCAGATACTTGTAACGGTTGGTCAGAACATCAACCCTGGCGATAACATCGGGTTAAGTGGTGGTCAACTAAGTGGCGGCGCACATAATGCGCAATATCCGTACAGTACCGGACCGCACACGCTCTTTGGTTTGTTTACCCAGCCAAGTGCCAGCTTTGCGAATAGCATTGACCCTACGTCCTTCATTGATAGTTTAATCAACTTAGGGAAAACGACAACGCTATGAATAAAGAGATTATTGGTTCGGCTTTAGTTATCGCTGGCGTTGGTGTAACCAATGCTATGCTAGGTCATAAGCCAATAACCAAGATACTTGTCGGCGGTTTTCTCTTCTTGTTTAGCTTATCTTTGTTAGATATTTTTGGTGGTCCTTTTAGTGCATTAGCTGGCATGCTAGCAATGCTCGCAACGTTAGTAACAGTGTTAACAGTTATTCCTTGGTCAACCATACTAAGGGCTGTTGGCATGTGAAACGTCAGATTTTAATACTGACGTGATTGGATGGCATAACATGAATGTAGGGCGCATTTTCGATATCTTTGCTGCTATTGTCGGCGTTGGCGCGGTTACAGTCGTAGTTAGTAGCCCTAACACCGCTGCAATCATCACTGCCTGGGGCGGTGCATTCTCTGGCAGTCTAAAAGCTGCGATGGGACACTAAGTCTAACCTAACCAAAAGGATGGTACATAATACATGTCAGAACACATTAACGACCAGCCACTTAGTGAGCAGGTTGACCGTTTGCGTCAGGCACAAATTGAACATGCCTCTACTCACGTGTCAAATGGTGAAGACATCGCCGCAAACATCGAAACTATTAAAGAACGTCTTGGCGCTATCGAAAAGCGCCTTGATTATCATGACGCCAACGCCGCGCAAGATGGTAAGCCACAACCGGTACGTACTCCTGGTGATAATCCCTATCAAGCTAGTGCAGAAACAAATCAGGTACCAAGTAACAAAAGTTACTTCATCCCTGACGAATCCAATAAAGCCGAGTAGTGTCTAAGTAACGCTAAAGGAAAATCCTGCTATGGCAAACGCTAACCCACTGCTAAATAATGCTATCTGGCAATATGTGACCAGTTCTAGCGCGCCCGTAGCAGGACCACAGCCTCGTCTTAGTGTTGGTACTGGCAATACCGCTGGTGCTAAAAATAGCAGTGGTGGCTCTAATTTAATGGGCGGGTTTGCCACTGAGCCAGATTATAATCCCAGCTTACCGAGTTATTCACCTGTCGATAAGCACAGTTTTACCACGCCGATACCGCGCACCATTCAACAAGGTGATGATGGTTTACACGCATTGAATCCTACCTATCGCGCCCATGATTTTTATCCGGGCACACGCTTTTTTCATCAGTCCCGTCAAGCCAGCAATTATCAGGTAATGGCATTTCCACCATCGTTTCGCCAATTGTTAAACTATCAGCAAGTGCGTAAATATGTGGTATTGTCACGCACATTGCAGGCACGTGTGCTGACACGTGATGATTATTTCTTTGGTTATCAAGTTGACCCAAGCGTAGCTGCTTCTATCGGTGGCTTTAACGCACTTGGTAATATGGGGAGCGCCTAGATTATGGGGGCAACATTAGTACAATCAGTAAGTAATGCTAGCGGTACTGCATCACCGGGTAGTGTGCAACCAACGTATGCACCAACCGCTGTCGGTAATTTATTGCTAGCGGTAGTTGCAACAACGGGTGCGTCGCCGGTCATTACAACACCGGCTAGCTGGACATTAGTTACTAATAATTCTGACGCTGCACGCGCTATCAGTTTGTACTCTTATGTTGGCAATCCTGGTGCGATTACATCGGTATTGTTTACCCTAACAAGTAGTACTGGCGCATGTGTCTATGGGTTCGAGTTTGCGGGTATGCCCCTTGCCGCGCAAACTGAGTTTGTAGCAGCAGCGGCGACGAACGGTACGATTATTCCCGGTATGTTTCCCGCTTTACCCGATGTCAACGAACTCGGCTTTTGGGCCATTGGCGGTGTCACAACTACCTTAACACCTGTGCTGACGCCGGAATGGTCTACTATTTTTACGAAGGCGTCATCAGGTGGTGCGCCTAATGCCGTCCTTAACTGCGCATGGCACGGCTTCACAGCGGGTCCGGCGACACCACAAGTAGGTGGTACATTGACTGCTGCCGATGTGTATATGGTGGGGGCACGTTATTTCTCGGCTCAGTCTAGTCCCATTACCCGCTGTCCCGCTGGTGGTATGAGCGGGCAATTAGTTGGTTCGTTTTTTCAAGGGATGATAGGTGGCTAGCATGAGTGAACCAACGCCTAACGCTGGACCAATTGCGTCGCACAAAGGCGCTAGCGGCTTCTTAATGAACGAAACTGCTGGTGTGCCTAATTGGGCATGGGTACTGGTTGTTGCTGCTGGCGTAGTGCTAGCCGTGATTGTACCAAGAGTCTTTGGTAATAGCAAGAGTGCTAGCACTGCGACAGGCAGCGGTACTGCTAATGACCCACTTAATTCAGGGAATGGCAGTAGTGGTATTGGATTGGCAATTGACCCTACCACTGGCTTACCGTATGCGGTTAGTGGCCTAGTTCCGAGCGGTGGTAGCGCTGGCAGTAGTGGACCTGATTTATCGACATTATACGCACAATTAGGTGGTTTACAAACACAACAAACCGCCGATGAAAAAGCGGCTAGTGATAATCAGTCAGCATTGCAAACTACACTTAACGCTATTCGTAAATCAATTACTGACATAACTAGCGGATTACAAAACACTGGCGGCGCTAATCAAGGTGGTCCAGTGTTACAGCCAACACCTGTACCAGTACCACAACCAATACCACAACCAACACAAGCACCAGTGCGTTATGTTACTGTGACAAAATGGCCGTCACTTTACGGCACTTTGTCAGGCATAGCTTCACAAAATGGATTAAGTTTGCAACGCATTGAACAGCTTAACCCGAACATCAGTAATCCTAATTTGATTTATCCAGGTCAACAAGTGAGGGTGGCTTAGATGAATCTCTCAGCTAATCAAATAGCGCAATATGCCTATAACGCTGGCTTTCGTGGTCAAGCGTTAATCACGGCTATTGCAGTTGCTTTAGCTGAGAGTAATGGTAATACGCAAGCGTATAACCCTGAAAACGCTGCCGGTACACCGAATGGTAGTGGTTCACGTGGCCTATGGCAAATTTATGGGAAAGCGCATCCACAATATAATAACGATAGTGTGTATGACCCTCAGGTTAATGCGAACGCTGCCTATGCGGTAAGTAATGGTGGTAATTTTGCGCCGTGGTCAACATTTAATGGCGGTCAATATAAACAATATCTTAACACCGCAGCCAGCGCAGCCAGTAGTGTTAATGGCACAGTAATACAAGGCACAACGTTAGCTGCTAGTGACCCTTGCGCTTGGAGTAAAGCGTATGGAAGCGCGGCATATACCGCTTGTCAACTAGCCATAGGTGCGGGTGCTGCTATTACACCGGGAGGCAGTACCCTAGCTCCAGGCGGTGGATTGAATAGTGCGATAGGTAGTGTTTCATCGTGGCTAGACCCGATGCGCATCATTAAGGTAGCTATTGGTGTTGGTATGGTGCTGGTTGCCCTACTTTTGTTAGTAGCACCCGATGCCGCTAAAACAGCGGTAAAAGCTGCGCCAGTGATAGGAGCGTAAAACATGCGTCATGCCGCCGATTATCTTGATATTCTAAAAGGTAACATTGTTGCGCGTGGTCAGCACGTCGACGTAACGCCAGAACATAATGACCTCGACGCGCAACTAGAGGCACCATTGGAAGCATTAGATTTACGTCCTAGACGTATGCTAGCGCCTAGTGTGTCGCGTGACCAAAATTTTAATCAAGTCTATAACACAATTATGTCAAATGATATGATTGATAGAATAGCTGACTATACCGTATTAAGTAGCGGTGTTATTACTAACGGCGTGCAAACATTATTCCCAATTGTAATGCCTGCTAATGCTAAAGCTATTGCGGTACGTAAGTGGCCCGATGCACCATTCTTTTTCTTGATGATACGTCAGTTTTCAATTATGCCAACTACTGCTGGCGCAGCTGGTGATTTGCAATGTAGTTACATAGATACAGCTGGCAATATTGTCCCACTCGGTGATATCAATGCGGCTAGCGGTCAAACCCTTACACCAACGGTTATATGTCCCGCACCCATAACTGATAGCGGTGTACAAAGTCTTGGTACATTATCAGTAAATTGGATAGGTGGTACCGCACCAATTACCGTTGGCTATAGTCTGGGCTTTTCCGTTATCTTTTTGCTGCCTGCCAAACATCAATATGAGGATACTAAAGGACATGAGCAATCTTCTAGTTACCTTGATTGAGATGCTAGCGTATCTAGCCGCATTAGTTGTAGCGCGTTGGCTTATGTTGATGAGCACACCGGCGCGTGACTATGCGTGGTGTGAAAGTCATGTGCCTGATATATCCTGGTTAACGTATTATCGCTGGCCGGAATATGCACATCAATTGCGCGGTCAGCATATTATTGATATGGTGCGCTTATGAGTATACCCGTTGCTACTATAGATTTAAGCGCAGCGATGGTTGGCACCAGCGGTACAGTCAGTTTCAAAGCTGCGGGTGTTGACGGCAACCCCGCTTATACTAATAAACCACCATCGGTCTATATTTATAATGAATCTGGCTGTGGTCTACTTATCACCTTTAATGAATCTAAAAATTCTTTTAACTTACCGGCTGGTGGTTGGAAGCCAGCTAAACTTATACCAAGTGAGAGCGGCTTTACATGGACTGTTACCTATGTGATGCCTAACGCTCAAGTTAAATTGATGTTTGTTGAATATTATAAACCAGGAGAAGACATCGTACCAGCGGTTCTGGGTAACTCACCTAGTAGCATTGGTGGTAATGTATCCACTAGCGGGAGTGGCGGTACGACATTTATATTAAATGATGGCAATG
>JAYVMU010000103.1:0-2639 GCA_043758775.1 Methylophilaceae bacterium | reverse complement strand
AGGTGGCTGAAATCAGAATTACCCAAAGCAATTTACAAAATGATGATACCAATAATTTAGAATCATATAAAGCAGATATTGTGCAATTCTTACGCATAAAAAAGCTTACAGGTTCAAATATCATCAAAGTAGCGACCCGTCATAATCTGCGTGAAATACAAGCAGAGCTGGGCGTAAGCAGTCATATTGATGCTAATAGGATAAAGCATAACATTGTGATTAAAGGCGCTCACACAGCGTCAGAAATCGCTCAGGAAGCATTAACGCTCATGAGTAACGCTAATATAACGCCACTGCGTCATGATGCTGTACGCGGGCTTGAAATACTTATTGGACTTCCTGCAAATAGTGGATTGAACGAGTTTAAATATTTCAATGACGCAGTAGCATGGGCTGAAAAGCATTTTGAAGTGCCATTGTTAAGCGCAGTCATTCACAACGATGAGTCAATGCCACATTGTCATGTAATCATGCTTCCATTATTTGGTGGTCGTATGATTGGTTCGGGGCTGGTAGGCAATCGGCAGCGCTTACAAGCAATGCAGACGTCTTTTTATGAACAGGTGTCGCAAAAATATGGACTTGCAAAACAAATACCTATAAAGCGCATACCGTTAGCAATCAGGCGTCAATCTGCTGAACTTGCTATGGCAGAGTTAAAACTCAATCCAAATAGAATCAATGAAACTGATATTAAAACAGCATTGTTTGAACTGCTGGTAATTGACCCATTAGCAATGATGCAGGCACTTGGTCTTAATGTGCCACTAGCAAAAAAATTAAAAGACAAAAGCTTTGAGTCAATCATGACTAAACCAGTTAAGCCAAATAAACCTATAGGCTTTAAACATAACAAACCTATAGGCTTTGCTAGTGATATTAAGCACGAAAAACATCAAACCCTATGCACTGTAGGCTTCGATTCTTCACAATCACCAAACACAGCCAATGATGAAACATTTACCCGTATAAAAGACGATGAGTATTCTAGTGATAGCTGGGATTATGAAACAGGTCAATTCATCACGCAGGAAGCAACAAAGATTAGGCAGGTGATTTTATGACTGCCAAATCGTTTAACTTCAATGTGCAATTAGCATTAAGTCAGACAGAAGAAGTTCATGCGCTAGTTAAAGAAATCATGTTTGAAAAGTTTGCTGGTGAACTATTAGCCATTCACCAAAGCCACAAAGAAAATGACAAGCTTGGTTCAGATTATGCACTTGAGTTTCACAATGGAAAATTCGAGCATTTAGATGTGAAAGTCAGAAGTCGTGACTACTACAGCGAAACTGACAAATGCAACATTGCAATAGAACCTAGCACGGGTAATAAGATTGGCTGGGCTTTAGATGCTAACAAAATAACAGATTGGGTATTGTTTGTTTTTCCTGACACTAAGCTTGGAAGCTTACATCATGCTCGTACATTAAGAACGATAGTGCGTAAACATTGGAATGATTGGCAGTGTACGCATAAGCAATCAACACAAGTCACAGCAGGTGGTTATAAGTCACCGTGCTTCTATATTTCAGACCATGAGTTATGGGCAGCAGAGTATAAACAATTCTCATACGCTGGAAGCTTGTATAAAGCTCGTAAATGATGCAAAAAAGATTTAATCAAAATATTAGAAAGTGAGAAACAACATGACAGCAAAAGCCCCACAAAATAAAACATCTGCAAATGCTGGTAATAAAAACGCATTAAAAATTAATAGAAATATTGAAAAAAGCGAAGATAGGCAGTTTGCTGAAATTGGGCTTTCGACGACGGTACTTAATGCAGCGACAAGCAGCGATTTTACTAAAGGCGTTATCGGTGAGATTGACTTAAGTGAAGCCATGAAAGTTATGCAAGAAAAAGTAAACAAGGTAAATGCAGGTGACTTATCAGGGCTTGAATCAACACTCATCGCCCAAGCCACTAGCCTAGACACAATGTTTAACGCACTGGCAAGGCGTGGCAATCAATCTGACACTATGCCTAAGCTAGAAATTTATATGCGACTGGCACTTAAAGCACAAGCCCAGTGTGCAAGAACCATTGAAGTGTTAGCCACTATGAAAAACCCGCCCGTGATATTTGCTAAACAAGCCAATATCACAAACGGCAATCAACAAGTCAATAACGGCAATTTCGTTACCAGTACGCGCGCACCCGCGCACGCAGGAAAAAATATTAATCAATCAAACGAACTATTGGAGTATCAAAATCATGGCGAATGGCTGGACAGCGGATCGAAGGCAACGACAAGCGGAACTAATCAAACAATGGCAACCGTGGAAACATTCGACAGGCGCTAAAACGTTGCAAGGTAAGGCTATATCAAGCCAAAATGCTTTTAAGCATGGTATGAGTAAGCTAGTAAAGCAATCACGTGTACTACTTAAAGCACACAAAGCTTTTATGAACAGCATCTAGGGTGCAATAAATTGGTTAATTTTGTGATGAGATGGCGACATTTCGGACACGGTTCGGACACAAAGCGCAGATAACAAAAAAGACCTACAGCAATTAAACTGTAAGCCTTTGATTTGTTTGGTGCGCCCGAAGAGATTCGAACTCCTGACCCCTTGGTTCGTAGTTTTGATCTTAGAGTTAATATTATTAATAATCAATAAGTTGCATTTTATCGT
>JAYVMU010000102.1:0-4725 GCA_043758775.1 Methylophilaceae bacterium | reverse complement strand
ACAACCACTTAAGGTTGTATTGGCGTCCCCACGGGGAATCAACCAAATGGGTTCAATTGGCTTGAAACCCGCATTCTATCGTCAAAAATGGGTTCACTTATGGGTTCACCTAAGTAATTAAAAAATTCATACTAACATGCTAATGTTATATATTAAAAGCATGTTTATGAGCATACCTGTTAAAAATGACTATTAATAATTGCACTAATCTTCTGTTAGACTTTAATTATGATTACATTTAATAGTGACCGTGGACTTGTTAATATTGATAATTGGCAGGATGTTATTTCATTGCCAGGCTATCAAAAGAACTTGAATCCTGATGAGCATATTTTGGATTCCATTATTGGACGCTATATTGAAAAAGATATGATTCCCTGCGGTTTATCAAACTGCCATTCATTACATGCAAAAGGGTATGTTGCGAAAACTAAATCTGGATTAGTTACTAATATTGGCAAAGATTGTGGAAAGAAATACTTTGGCGTAGATTTTGAAGTAATGACTAAGAATTTTGAACGTGATATCGCAATACAAACTAATAAAAATACTTTAGCAAGTTTCAGTGTGCGAATTGAAGAGTTTGAGCAAGAAATCACAATACTTCGAGAAGGTGATAGGGGCGCTGATTGGATTTATAAGAAATCTAGGCCATTAATCACAATGGGTAAAGGTTGTCCTGCTTCAGTGGTGAGAACAGTTAATGAAATGCTTAAGTCTTCAAGTAGCACATTGGTCAAACCTAGGGAAGCCGATGAAAATGAATTGGCAGTTGCTGAGCAAGTTCAAAATAGAAAAATACCCAAACCATATTTTATTAATGAGTCAGTTGCCGAAATTCAAGGTTTACGGTCTTTAACTAATGAGTATGACTTGAGAGAGATTTTTGTTCTTGATATTAATGATGGAATTGAAAAATTTAAAAAAATTAATATTGATAACCTAACTTATAACGAGCTAATAATATGGTCAAAATGGATTGTTTCACTCGATAAGAAGCTTGAGATCGCAACTGAATCAATTAATCATGGGTTAAGACTCTTAACTAAATCAAACCTTGAGCCATTTGAACAACTATTAAGTGATCAAAAAGAAAAAGTTGAGTTTAAAAATTATCTTAAAACATTAGTGCACTAATCTTAATAGTATTTTTCAAGTACTATTAACAAATTAATTCTGATTAAATGTAAGCATGAATTAATAAAGTTTTCCACAACCGCCCAGCCAACAAGCTAAAGCGGCTGTGTGTAAACTTAAGCCTAAATCAAATTGAAGCAGTACGGCCAGCGGCGGAAGCTAGGTATTTAATTATCCCCAAACCCGCCAAATAAATAGCTGAAATCGTAGCGGCAATACCACCAACTGCAATGTGAATTGAGTTGAGAGATGCCTTGACCGCTTCATCAGCCATCCCTTGCGCAAGCTCATTTACTTTCGCAGAGCCGCCTAACCAAGCATTAGCTGAACTTGTAATGGCGTTACCTGCATCATGAATCCCAACGTAAACCATGATCCCAGTTAAAATAATTAATAGTAATGCTAAGCAATTACCTAGATGCGCCAGTGGTGATTTCCAGAATTGAAATAGGAATGGGCCAGCTAACGCGGCTATTGCCAGCAGTCCAAAAATGCCCTTGTCAATTTTGGTACCATATTGTAAATCTTGGACTATGTTTCCTGAGTTATTAGCAATGCCAAGCAAATTCCAAAAAGTTATGTCCGTTCCTGAACCTGGACCATATTTGATAAAGGCCAAAAAAAACCAAGTTATAGTTAGTATTGCTACCGCGATTAGTACCGGCTTGCCAACTCTACTAGCGACATCAGCAAATGCAGCACTTCCTTTTTCTTTCATTGCTAACATAGCCTTCTCTGCCTGCTCGCGCGCAAGTGTGGAGTCATCAATGGCAGTTACTGAAGAAATTTTTCCATCTGCGCCTAATTCAAAATCAACCACCATATTGACGGTTGGCGCCACATCAGATTTCCAGACCATCTCCAATCTGAATTCATGTTGCACACCTCCGGCTGAGATAATACCGATTCCAGTTGATGTGTCTCGCAAAATTTTGCCACGTGCCATTTCATACCCCTTTATATTGTTGTTTAATATTATTATTAAGACTTAATACTAAAGCATATCTGTTTTTTTAGAAATAGCCGCAAAGTTTGTGTGTAAACTTTTCAAAAAATAACGCGCGCCATTGAAGTAAAGAAAGCCCCCAGCTAAATCCTCAATAGGCATATACTTGCCTCTAATCTAAACGCCAACCGTAGTTTTTAGCACATGCATCACGTCATCTAGATGGATTGCCATCCACCCACCGATAATATGCCATGAGCCTTTGGCGTAGTGCCTGTCGACGCCTTGGCTCACTTTGTTCCAGTGCATCAAGCCTGTGATTACCGCACAAACTCCGCAAATCCCGATGAAACGGTAAATTACCGTGAGCGCCGTTGTCACTTTCAGCGTAGCGAACGATGGTGCTGTGTAAGCAAACGCGCTGCCCTCGCCTTGAAAAACAGTGTAGCTAATGGTATCGAGTGTCGAAGGCAGATAAAATACCAACACGGCAATAAAAAAACCCGCCACGATGCCTGAAACGCCTTTTTCTGGGTTTGTTTGGTTACCATGCTGGGCTAACCGGTGCACAACACTGATTATCATAACGATCGAGAAGAAATAAGCCAAGGCGGCTATGAACAGCAAAATGCTGTTCAAAGATCCGCCCAGACTCACCAGCACCTGATAAATGTCCGGTGCTCTCAAAAGATTAATGTAATTATTCATTTTCAGTTTTCTGCTCTACAACTTCGTCACCGAATTTGTGCAAGCTTGGCTGGATTCCATAAGCTTCGCATATATGAAGCATCTTCACCTTGGTCTCAAGCTCTTCGAGCTCCAGTTTTTGTTTAAAGATATAACGCTGCTGCCAAACGATAAAAGCTATTAATACAAGTCCACTTAAAAATTCCATCATTTCATTTCTCCTTGGTTAAAAAATATTAGCCTGACGCTCTTCGACGCGTCAGCGACGCGTGGTTGACGCGTCAATTACATGTCGAATTCGTGCTCTATTTCTACTTCTACTTCTCTCTTGCTTTCATTATCTGCTTCATTTTCAACCTGTTTCAGATGTTCAAAAGCGGTGGTTTTTGTATTATCGCGTTGCATGTTTTTAGCCATTGCATCGACTAATTTTTGGGTTGGGTAATCTGCTGCTGGATCACTATTTTGTATGTCAGCACGATCATAAATCTGCTCGATGGTATCTTCACTTGCATACATGCTGAGTTCGTTCCGATGGCGCGAGGTTGCTACGTATGCGAGTTGTTTATCAAAATTTGAATTCATTAAGAAGAAGGCTTGATCGACGGTGGCGCCTTGACTTTTATGGACTGTGGCCGCATAGCCGTGATCAAGATTTTCAAAGGCCTGGTCGCCGCTGAGTTTGATCGTTTTGACTTTATCTTGGCCGTCGATTTTTAGGCGCATTTCTAGCTCGCCGTTTTTGTCGAGTTTGAAGCCTACTACATCCCCAAAATGTCCGTTTTTGACGTCTAATCTTTTGTCGTTTTTGGTGATCAAGATCCGATCGCCAACTGCAAATTCACGTTTGCCGTTCGTGGTTTGAATTTCGTGGCCTTTGCCAGCCAAACCGTAGGCCGCGCGGATGCTTTGATTCAGGTTGAAAACTTCAATTCTAGTTCCAGCCAAAACCAGCTTTTCACTGGGTTTTGTGGTTGATTTTATGTAGTCATTTACCAGTGCAGCGCGGGTTAAGTCGCCAGTTTTACCTACTTTAACTTTGCCTCTTTTGATGTAATCAGCCAGGGCGAGATCGCCTTTGCCATCAGCAATGTTTTGGGCGGCTTGGGCGTCACGCGTGTCACGCTGGCGCCGGACTTCGTTCAACTCTGCGTAAGATGAAATTTGGGATTGGATTAATTTAAATGCTCCGCCGGCCGCGATTGGCTGTAGCTGGCGCTCGTCACCAACCAGCACAAGTTTTGCGCCTGATTTTTCGACGATTTCGATAATTTTTAACATCTGGCGCGAGCCCACCATCCCAGCTTCATCAACCACTAAAACCGATTTTTCATTAAGGGTTTTTTTACCCTGATCCAGTTCAAAAAGGAGGCTGTGAATGGTCTGGCTTTTGATGGATGATCCCTGCTCTAGGCCAGCAGCGGCTTTGCCGCTGATTGCCGCGCCAATCACTGTGTAACCGGATTTTTCCCAAGCTGAATTCGCAGCTTTAAGCATGGTCGATTTTCCGGCACCAGCAGCGCCGCGCGCCAAGGCTATTTGGCCGCCATAAATAACGTGGGCGAGCGCGTTTTTTTGTTCGTGCGAAAGCTCAAAACCTTCTGTTTTTTTGAATTCGTCGCGAGCCAATTTGACGTGTGCCAGCTCAACATCATGGCTTTTGTTTTTGTACATTTGCTTGGATAAATCCACGATTTTGGTTTCGATTTCAAGCATGTTTTTGGTGGTCATTAATCCGTCAGAAAGTTTAACGATTTCGCCACTTTCAAGCGTTTCCGCAATGATTTTTTCAGCGACTTCGATACCTTCGCCACTATGTTGGGCTTGGATTGCAGCGGCTTTATATAAATCTTTTTCTTCAAAAATTGATTGGTTTTCTGTTAGCTTTTCGTAAATGGTTGGTTCGGGTTCGGTTTGCTCTGTGGTTGGCTCTGGTTCTTGGTTTTGGTCAGTTT
>JAYVMU010000101.1:0-3048 GCA_043758775.1 Methylophilaceae bacterium | reverse complement strand
ATTCTGGCTATGGGTATTAACAGTCCTTTTAGTGTTAGCAATAGTTTTAGGTGGTTGGTTAGTTTACACAATGACTGGTAAATCTCTTGGGGATTTGGGTGTAGCTTTTTACCTAAAATTATCTTTAACTCTTCCACTATTATTCGCGATTTCATTCAGCACAATTCAATACTCAACAGAGCGCAGACTTGAAGAGGAGTATGCATTTAAATCCAATATTTCGATTTCGTTAATACCTTATCAAGAATTGGTAGAGAAACTAGTTAAAGATGATGCTGAACAACGTAAAGAGTATGCAAGCTTCATAATTTCAACAATTAATAAAATATTTACATCTCCAACAGAGGAGATTTTTAATGAAAAAAAATCTCCTAAAGGCATGATTGATGAAAAGTCGTTGAAATTATTTTCACAGATTGGCGATGCATTATCTAAATTTAAATCACCGTCGGCTTAAAATATATGCCACCACAATCAGAATACGCGCTAGAAGCCGCCCTAATCGCCCAACTCAATGGCATGGAGTATGAGAGCGTTGTGATTGAGGATGAAGCTGCAATGCTTGCCAATCTCAAACGTCAGTTAGAAATCCACAACAAAGGCATACACTTCACCGATAGCGAGTTTGACCGTATTCTCAACCATCTCAATACGGGTGGTGTGTTTGACCGCGCTAGAATCCTCCGTGATAAGTTTGCATTAAAGCGCGATAACGATGAAGTGGCTTATATCAGCTTTATCAATTCAGATGATTGGTGCTTAAATGAGTTTCAGGTCACCAATCAAGTCACCAACCAAGGTAAGCGTAAAAACCGTTATGACGTAACAATACTTATCAACGGCCTACCACTGGTGCAGATTGAGCTTAAAAAACGCGGTGCAGAGCTTAAAGTCGCTTTCCATCAGGTGAATCGCTATCAGCATGATAGTTACGATGCTGGGGCTGGGTTATTTCTCTATGTGCAGTTGTTTATTATTAGCAATGGCGTGAATACCAAGTATTTCTCCAATAACAAACACCAGAGCTTTCAACAGACATTCTACTGGGCAGATAAAGAGAATAAACGCCTATCTGACCTACATGAGTTCAGCAGTGAGTTCTTAAAGCCATGCCATGTGGCTAAGATGATTACCCATTACATGGTATTGACTGAAGAGCAAGTGATTAAGGTGCTGAGGCCCTATCAGTTTTATGCCACAGAAGCCTTGGTAGATCGTGTAAAAAACAGCAATGACAATGCCTATATCTGGCACACCACCGGATCGGGCAAAACGCTTACATCGTTCAAAGCCGCTCAGATCATTCACAATATGCCCAAAGTGCATAAGGTTGTGTTTGTCGTAGATAGAAAAGACTTAGACTACCAAACTGCCAGAGAGTTTAACGGCTTTGCTAAGGGCAGCGTGGATGCCACCACGGATACACGTAACTTAGTCAAACAACTCAATGATGATAGCGTTAAATTAATCCTTACCACGATTCAAAAGCTCAACAATGCGATTGTCAAAGAGCATTACCTGAGTAAAGTCACCCACCTGCAAGACAAGAAGTTTGTGTTTATCTTTGATGAGTGTCACCGCAGCCAATTTGGTGAAACCCACCAGAACATTAAACAGTTCTTTAGAAACGCTCAGATGTTTGGCTTTACAGGCACACCCATATTTGCAGACAACGCACAAACAGGCACAGCACTGAATAAAACTACCAAAGACCTATTTGGAGAGTGCTTACACAAATATGTGATTGTCGATGCGATTAAGGATGAGAACGTACTGCGCTTTGCCGTGGAGTACGTGGGTAAATATAAACGGGTCAACAGCCAGAATGAACTCGACATTGAAACGGATGTGGATATTGAAGTACAAGCGATCAATAAAAAAGAGGTGTTGGAAAGCTCAAATCGCTTAGAGAAGATCACGGATTACATCCTAACGCACCACCCACAGAAATCTAAACGATCAGATTGCACTGGCATGTTCTGCGTGAGTAGTGTGCAGATGGTGATTAAATATTATGAGCTGTTTAAACAAAAGCAAGCTGGGCTAGCAAACCCTCTCAAGATCGCCATCATATTTAGCTATGCTGCCAATGAGGAAGACCCGAATGCTAATGGCTTACTAAATGGCTTAATCCCCGAAGAAAACCCGATGCCAGAGGGTGCAGTGAATCCATATAGCCGTGACAAGCTCGATGTGTTTATAAAAGACTACAACGACATGTTTGGCACTAAATACTCCACCCAAGATAGCCAAAGCTATTACAACTATTATCAAGACATTGCCAAGCGTGTAAGGAACGGTCAGATTGATCTACTGTTGGTTGTGAATATGTTCCTGACGGGCTTTGATAGCCCACGATTGAATACCCTCTATGTAGATAAGAATCTTAAATTCCATGGATTGGTACAAGCGTTCTCGCGGACGAATCGCATCCTCAATGACAGAAAATCACAGGGTAATATTGTTTGCTTTAGAAACCTGAAGGCCGCCACTGATGAAGCCATTGCCTTGTTCTCTAACAAAGATGCTAAAGAAACCGTACTTGTTGAGCCTTATGAAGATTATGTCACCCAGTTTAATGCGGCTACAGAAACCCTACTTGCCATTACGCCTACCGTTGCGAGTGTCGATGCTCTGCCCGATGAAAACGCTGAACTCGCCTTTGTAGTGAAGTTTAGAGAGTTACTACGCCTTAAAAACATCCTCACCTCTTTTGCAGATTTCAAAGAGGAGGATTTAATCCTGCCAGAGCAAGACTTTGAAGATTACAAAAGTAAGTACCTCGATGTACATGACAAGGTAAAAAAACAATCCGACCCAGAGAAAGCGTCTGTGTTGGAGGAAATTGACTTTGAACTCAGTTTAATCCACCGTGACGAGATCAATGTTGCGTACATTTTGCAATTACTTGCCTCACTCAGTAAACTTAACCCAGAAGAAGCAAAGAAACGCCAAAAAGAGATTATTGATCTGGTAGCGGGTGAAGTGCAACTGCGCAGTAAGCGTGAGTTGATTGAACAGTTTATTGAAGACAACCTGCCCAAGCTC
>JAYVMU010000100.1:0-3178 GCA_043758775.1 Methylophilaceae bacterium | reverse complement strand
TTCATAGCCTGATTTTTGCAAAGCCTCAACCGCGACACCCAGTGCATAGGTTTTACCAGTGCCCGCCCATCCCTGCAAAATAACCAAGTCTGCGCCTGTTGCTAGGTGTGCTACGGCTTGTTTTTGTTCTGGCTTGAGGCTATCCCATTTGTCAGTATTAAGTAACTGCTCTGGCGCAACGTTATGCGTGTTTTTACTCGCCATCCGCTCTGCCGTATTAAGCATTGCGACTTCTCGTTGAATCACATCCTCTGAGGTGGCTCTCAAGCCTTTCGAGCTTTGTAGATAAACAATCCTTTGGTCTTTGCTGACTATCGCTTCATGACGGCTTAAAGCTTGACTGGCACTGTGATGGCCTTGGCTTGCTTGTATGCTCGCAGCTTTAAGCTGCAGCTCGCTTACCGTCGATTCATTAAAAGTAAGTTCGTCTATGATCTGTTTTGGGTCTAACAAAATAAGTGGATTACTTTCAAGCTGCTTGGCTGCCGCTTGTAAGCTTTCAAGGCTCAAGCCTTTTGCTTTAAGTTCTGGCTCAACGCGCTGAATTAGCTCTTGTGCTGTTTGTTCGCTTTTGTCTTTTCTGATCGTCGAGGCAACTTTGGCAGCGCTTTCTGCCCCTGATAGCCCGTTCGCTTCCATCTGTGCTTTTATGGCATTGCCGCTTTTTGAATATTCATCACTCAAAGCTTTCTCTACGCCAGCGATTTTAAAGCTTGTGCCGTCTCGCTCAATACCAAAGCCAAGACTTTTTAATTGGTCTGCAAGTTCAACCCGGTAAATCGCACCGCCCACCATTTTTTGACGAGTATCTAGATCGATTGCGCGCCCGTCTGCCGTCATATTTGCAGTTGGTACATGTGAGTGTAGGTCTGGATCGTTTTCTCGGCTTCCAAGGTGATGATGTACCGAGTACGTTATGCCGCCGCTTTCAAGCACTGGCACTTTATCAATACCGTCGTGCCCGTGCCTGGTAAAGAAGGCTTCTCTTTCCATGTAATTCATTGCTTCACCGACTGCAGCCTCATGTGCTTCCATGATTTGCGCACGCAATTCTGGGATGGCTACAAACGCTAATGACACAGATTTTGGGGCACTAAAAGTTAGATCCCAGCCAGGCTTGTGAGCATCGTCCACTTTATGTGTAATCGCCTCGCCTGTTTTTGGGTGGCGCCCTGCTAGCAGATTTTCAAGCTCGCCCTTTTCAAGTGCTCCATTTAGTCCCAATTGTTTGGCGCCTTCGCCTCCCCAGTAGCCTGTTCCATAATAATTTTCTGCGCCATTGCCTGTGATGTAATTCGCGATGCTGCCGCTTTTGCCGCTACTAAAACTTTTAATAGATAACATTTAAACCAAGCCTTTCGCTTTGAAAATTTCCACCATCGCGCTTATTGCTTTGGCTTGCTTTGCAGAATTTTCGTTGAGCTGGTTGATGCCGTTTGAAAACAAATTTAAGTTGTCTTTTAAGCTGATAATCTCACTTTTTATTTCATCGTTTTGGTTGGTTTTTAAGACGCATTCAAGCACCGTTTTATTGATTGAAAAACCAGTTTTTAATGCTAGTTCATCAAGCAACTTTTTCTCTGCAGCTGACATTCTCACTGTAATTTTATGTCGCGTATCTTTCATATTTAGCCTTTTCTAGTGCCGTCAAAATTGACGTCACGCCATTGAATTTTTACAATTTGCCAGCCGTCACGCTGACGCCTTTTGTATTAAGCCTTTGCACTGATTTAGCGCCGCCAGATGGTGGCAACCAATGCCATCAGATATTAACCGCGCCTGTGTTAGCTTTAAGCCACAAAGTGGCGCAAAGCTGACGGCATCGGACGATGCGTCAGGTGTGGTTAATATTGATTTTGCTGTCACTTATGAATGCTCGCTGTCGCTGCTGTTGTAAGTCAAGCCAAGTGAATTATCTTCATCGATTGAGCTTTGATGATCTACTTCGCGCTCGATAATAACTTCATGAATGACTTCTTTTTTATGCTCAGAATGATGATTTTGCCCTATAATTTGTGGCTGGTTTTCTGGGATAGCGAACGCCAAAATGTCTGAAATGCTCTGAGTAAAATCGGGCGTCGGCATCTGCGATGCCGCTACTGGTAACTCTATTTCTAGATTTTGGGCTTTTGCTTGCTCTTTCAAAAGTAATTTTTGCTGCTCCGCTAGTCGCTCTTTCTCGCGCTCGGCCGCCTCTTCCTGGTCGAAATTAATTTTCCATTCAGCCTCCTTTTTGTCGTCTGCTGCGCGCTCTTCTTCGTCAAGTTCTTCTTCAGTTTTTTTAGGGATGAACGCTGGGAATTTGCCTTGTTTGTAGCAAATTGGAACTTGAACGATTAACATCGCTCGACCTTCGCCGGCTCTTTTAAGGTAGCCAACGCGGTCTGCCAACTTCATCACTTCACTTCCTATTACTAACTTAACCCCAGGTGCCGTTTGGTAATTCGTGCTTTTATTCTCGCTCGAACCCGAACCGCTGCTGCCGCTGCTTTCACTTACCACCGCCCTCAGTACATCATGTTCTCCCAGCTGGGCTGCCAGCTCGTCCGCACTAGTTTTATCATTTGTTCGCAAAATTAGATTTATACCAATCCCACTTAACAAAATTGGAGTAGACTCGCGGCCAAACATCTTGGTGAAGTATTGAAGTGATTGAACACCAATTACAGCGCAGCCTCCGCGTTTGCGCGCTCTGTTCAGCAATGCATCCAGTTCATTCAGTGCCCCGAGGGCTGGTAATTCATCGAGGAAAAACCAAAGCCTGCGGTTTTCGTCTGCTTGTAAACTGTTGACAGCAACCACAGCCAAGTTAAGCATCGCTAGGTATACTGGCGCGATCGCTTTTAATCGGCCAGCATCACTCGCTAAGAATAGGCATTTACCTTTATATTTTTCTTCATTCTGCACAAAGTCGCGAATTGAAAAATTCCCGTCTGGCACGTCGCGCCAGGGCGCGATCGAGTTGGCCATGATGGTAAGAATTGAGCTCACCATCCTCTCATTGCCTTCTTCGAATGCGCGCTGTGCTGGTGTGCCCTCGCACAGCTTTTTCAAATCGGAAACTTTTTTAATCATCACTATTTCAAAAAGTGTTGCATTTTTAAAGTTTTTAGCTTTAAACATGGCTTCCAAAACCGCTTGTATAATCCCTCGCGCATAGCTATTCCACTGATTCTCA
>JAYVMU010000099.1:0-3172 GCA_043758775.1 Methylophilaceae bacterium | reverse complement strand
TTCATAGCCTGATTTTTGCAAAGCCTCAACCGCGACACCCAGTGCATAGGTTTTACCAGTGCCCGCCCATCCCTGCAAAATAACCAAGTCTGCGCCTGTAGTAAGGTGCGCTACGGCTTCTTTTTGTTCTGGCTTGAGACTATCCCATTTGTCTGTAGCAAGTAACTGCTCTGGCGCAACGACATGTGTGGTTTTGCTGGCCATTCGCTCTGAAGTATTAAGCATTGCGACTTCTCGTTGAATCACCTCCTCTGAGGTGGCTCTCAAGCCTTTCGAGCTTTGTAAATAAACAATGCTTTGGTCTTTACTGACTATCGCTTCATGATGGCTTAAAGCTTGACTGGCACTATGATGGCCTTGGCTAGCTTGTATGCTCGCAGCTTTAAGCTGCAGCTCGCTTACCGTCGATTCATTAAAGGTAAGTTCGTCTATGATCTGTTTTGGGTCTAACAAAATTAGTGGATTACTTTCAAGCTGCTTGGCTGCCGCTTGTAAGCTTTCAAGGCTCAAGCCTTTTGCTTTTAGTTCTGGCTCTACGCGTTGGATTAGCTCTTGTGCTGTTTCTTCGCTTTTGTCTTTTCTGATCGTCGAGGCAACTTTGGCAGCGCTTTCTGCCCCTGATAGCCCGTTGGTTTCCATCTGTGCTTTAATAGCATTACCGCTTTTTGAATATTCATCACATAATGCTTTGTCTACCCCAGCAATTTTAAAGCTCGTGCCATCTCGCTCAATTGCTAGGCCAAGACTTTTTAATCTGTCTGCAAGCTCAACCCTATAAATCGCGCCGCCTACCATTTTTTGACGTGTATCTAGATCGATTGCGCGCCCGGCTGCGGTCATGTTGGCAGTTGGTACATGTGAGTGTAGGTCTGGATCATTTTCTCGGCTTCCAAGATGATGGTGTACCGAGTACGTTATGCCGCCGCTTTCAAGTACTGGCACTTTATCAACACCATCATGGCCATGCCTGGTAAAGAAGGCTTCTCTTTCCATGTAATTCATTGCTTCACCGACTGCCGCCTCATGTGCTTCCATGATTTGCCCGCGCAATTCTGGGATGGCTACAAACGCTAGCGACACAGATTTTGGGGCACTGAAAGTTAGATCCCAGCCTGGCTTGTGCGCATCATCGACTTTTTGAGTAATGGCCTCGCCTGTCTTTGGATTGCGCCCTGCTAGCAGATTTTCAAGCTCGCCCTTTTCAAGCGCTCCATCTAAGCCTAATTGTTTAGCGCCTTCGCCTCCCCAATAGCCTGTTCCATAATAATTTTCTGCGCCATTTCCTGTAATGTAATTCGCGATGCTGCCGCTTTTACCGCTACTGAAACTTTTAATAGATAGCATTGATTAAACCAAACCTCTCGCTTTGAAAACTTCAACCATTGCAGTAATTGCTTTGGCCTGCTTAGACGAGTTTTCACTAAGATAATTGATGCTGCTTATCACTACATTTAAGTGGTCTTTTAAGCTGTTAATTTCACTTTTTATATCATGACTTAGGTTAGTTTTAGAGACGGATTCAAGCACCGTTTTATTGATTGAAAAACCAGTTTTTAATGCGAGTTCATCAAGCAACTTTTTCTCTGCAGCTGACATTCGCACTGTGATTTTATGTCGCGTATCTTTCATATTTTGCCTTTTCTAGTGCCGTCAAAATTGACGTCACGCCATTGAATTTTTACAATTTGCTAGCCGTCACGCTAACGCCTTTTGTATTAAGCCTTTGCGCTGTCCTATAGCCGCCCAGTGGTGGCAATCAATGCCATCAGATATTAACCGCACCTGCGTCAGCTTTAAGCCACAAAGTGGCGCAAAGCTGACGGCATCGCACGATGCGTCAGGTGTGGTTAATATTGTTTTTGATGGCATTTATGAATGCTCGCCGTCGCTGCTGTTGTAAGTCAAGCCTAGAGAATTACCTTCATCGATTGAGCTTTGATGATCGATGTCGCGCTCGACAATAACTTCGTGAGTGACTTGTTTATGATGGTCATGGTGAACCGTTTGTCCTATTATTCTTGGCTGATCATCTACAGAATTAGTAAAGGATAGAATGTCTGAAATGCTAATATTTAAATCGGGCGTCGGCATCTGCGATGCCGCCGCGGTTACAGCAACACCTATCCCTAGACTTTGATCTTTCAAAAACTCTTTCAAATTAATTTTTTCTTTCTCGCGCTCGGCCGCCTCTTCAATATCAAAATTAATTCTTCGCTCAGCCTGCTTTTTGTCGTCTGCTACGCGCTCTTCTTCGTCAAGCTGTTCTTGAGTTTTTCTGGGAACAAACGCTGGGAATTTGCCTTGTTTGTAGCAAATTGGAACTTCAACGATCAGCATCGCTCTGTTTTCTCCTGCTCTTTTTAGGTAGCCGACGCGATCTGCCAACTTCATCACTTCACTGCCTATTACTAACTTAACCCCAGCCGCAGTTTGGTAATTGGTGCTTTTATTTTCGCTCGAACCCGAACCGCTGCTGCCGCTGCTTTCACTTACCACCGCCCTCAGTACATCCTGTTCGCCAAGTTGTGCCGCCAATTCTTTTGCGCTCGATTCGTCGTTTGTTCGCAAAATTAAATTTATACCAATTCCACTCAACAAAATTGGAGTAGATTCGCGTCCAAACATTTTTGTAAAGTATTGAAGTGATTGAACACCAATGCAAGCGCAACCGCCACGTTTGCGCGCTCTGTTTAGCAATGCATCCAGTTCATTCAGTGCCCCGAGGGCTGGTAATTCATCGAGGAAAAACCAGAGCCTGCGGTTTTCGTCTGCGGGCAAGCTGTTGACAGCCACGACAGCCAAGTTCAACATCGCTAAATAAACTGGCGCGATCGCTTTTAATCGGCCAGCATCACTCGCTAAGAATAGGCATTTACCTTTATATTTTTCTTCATTCTGCACATAATCTCGGATTGAAAATTTCCCATCCGGCACGTCGCGCCAGGGCGCGATGCTGTTGGCCATGATAGTCAAAATAGAACTTACCATGCGCTCATTGCCCTCTTCAAATGCGCGCTGTGCTGGGGTGCCCTCGCAAAGCTTTTTCAAATCGGAAACTTTTTTAATCATCACGATTTCAAAAAGTGTTGCATTTTTAAAGTTTTTAGCTTTAAACATGGCTTCCAAAACCGCTTGTATAATCCCTCGCGCATAGCTATTCCACTGATTCTCA
>JAYVMU010000098.1:0-2039 GCA_043758775.1 Methylophilaceae bacterium | reverse complement strand
GTTATTGCCATCGCTGAAAGTATTTTTGCGTCGATATTGAATACGTGTTCCATTTTATTGCTCCTTTGAATTGTTGGTAAAATACTATTAATTTAATGTTTCTTTGAGCGACACGAAGCTACGTGCTACTTCTTCAAGAATGAACCATGCCAGTGTGTTATAGATATCCGCTTGATATTCGGAGTTTTGGCTAAACAACCCATCCTCTACAACTTCCATATTCTTATCTATATTACAATTAAATGTTTGCACAAATTCGGCGAGGCTTCCTGAATAACCTTGCGACTTTGCTTCATCTCGGCAAAAGTCAAAGATAGCTTTTTTGTTATGTTTAGTAAAAGATATTGTATCGTCGTAGTATGTGAAGCCGTTATATCCGCCCGCTGCGCCGTGAGTGCAAATATCATCGACGGCTTCCTCGAAAGACTTAAGGCCACCGAGTTGCTTAACTGTTGCCCGTACTAACTTACTGTCTATATGTGTATAGGCCAAAAATTTTTTTAATGTGAACGCTTTCATTTTAGCTACCTTCGGTTAAATTTTGTGCGTCACATGCACTTAACAATGTTTCTTTATTTTCATGCCAAAATGTTAAGGCGTTTTCATCCATTTTAGCTATCTGTTCGTCAGTAAAATTACGCCATTTTTCGTGTGTGTAAATTTTACACCCGATACGCATAGTTACGCTGGACACGATCACTATCCAGCGTAACGTTAGTATAACTTTATCACTGTCGTTGATAATGCTGCCACATACTCTTGCGCCGGTTAAATTTGCGCCGGATAACTTTGCGCCGGTTAACTTTGCGCCGGATAAATTTGCGTAGGCTAAGTTAGCGTAGTATAAACTTGCGCCGGATAAATTTGCGCCTTCTTTTACGGCAATTTCTAGCGTTTTTTTGACTGTGTTATTGTCGAGTGTGGCTGAAAATAAAACGGCGCTAGTTGTTTTATGTTTAATATCGATTTTCATTTTAGCTACCTTCGGTTAGACTTTGTGCATCACATGCACTTAACAATGTTTCTTTGTTCGAGTGCCAAAATGTTAAGGCGTTTTCATCCATTTTAGCTATCTGTTCATCAGTAAAATTACGCCAGTCTTCGTGTGTGTAAATTTTACAACCGACGCGCATAGTTGCACCGGACACTATCACTATCCAGCGTAACGTTAGTATAACTTTATCACTGTCGTTAATAATGCTGCCGTATAATTTTGCGCCGGATAGGTTAGCGCCGGATAAATTTGCGTGGCGCAAATTTGCGTCGGATAAGTTAGCGCCGGTTAACTTCGTGTTGGTTAAATTTGCGCCGGTTAAATTTGCGCCGGATAAGTCAGCGCCGGATAAATTTGCGCCGGATAAGTCAGCGCCCGGTAAATCGGTGAAACATAACTTCGCGGTTGTTAAATTTGCGCCTGATAAATTTGCGCCGGGTAAGTTAGCGCCAGATAAATACGCGCCGGATAAATCAGCGCCGGAAAAGTCAGCGCCGGATAAGTTAGCGCCGGAAAAGTCAGCGCAGTATAAGTCAGCGCCGGATAAATCAGCGCGGGATAACTTTGCGCTGGATAAGTCAGCGCCGGATAAGTCAGCGCCGGATAAGTTAGCGCAGTATAAGTCAGCGCAGTATAAATCAGCGCAGGATAAGTTAGCGCAGGATAAACTTGCGCCGGATAAGTTAGCGTAGTATAAACTTGCGCCGGATAAGTTGGCGTAGTATAAACTTGCGCGGCATAAATCAGCGTCAGATAAATCAGCGTTGGGTAAGTTAGTGCCTTCTTTTACGGCAACTTCTAACGTTTTTTTGACCGTGTTACTGCCTAGTGTGGCTGAAAACAAAACGCTAGAAGTTGTTTTATGTTTAATGTCAATTTTCATTTTAGCCTCCTTCGGTTAAATTTTGTGCATCACATGCAATTAACAATAATTCTTTATTTTCACGCCAAAATGTTAAGGCACCCCCGTCCATTTTAGCTATCTGTTCATCAGTAAAATTGCGCCAGTCTTCGTGTGTGTAAATTTTACAGCCGACGCGCATAG
>JAYVMU010000097.1:0-11968 GCA_043758775.1 Methylophilaceae bacterium | reverse complement strand
AAAGTCAGTCATAAAATAGGTGTACACTTAATTTAGGTGGACACCTATCTTACGAGATTTAGGGAGTAAGGCTAGATGGTGCTGGGCAGGTGCTTACTTTATTCAATAACATACGCTTAACAATAGGATATTTAGTCACAACACCTGCCCTTAGTTGGACTTAATTTAGAATCGCTACTATCCATGCACACCATAACCTGCCTGCATAACCGCTGATTTAAATACACCCTTATTTGTAGCCAGTTCATCATATTGAATCCACGCAGAGCAAGCGCTGATTCAATAGCAGTGACAATCGTATTGACATTGCCGTAACCGCCAAATTCTGCCACGAAACGCCCTCCAGGTTTAAGTGCCTGCCAAACGCCGTCAATAACAGCTTCTGGATTTTTCATCCAGTGCAAAGCCGCATTAGAAAACACTGCGTCAAATTGATGATTGAATGTTAGAGCTTCTCCATTCATTACATTCGCATTTAAACCAAGAGCCTTTGCTGCCATGATCATGTCAGGACTTGAATCGACCCCAATCACATCGCAACCAAGTTGCACAAGTTTTATGGTCAAAGCTCCGTCACCGCAGCCAAGATCAAGAATGTGCTCACTAGCTTGTGGTGATAGCAGTGCAACAACTGGCATGCCGAGATCGGAAACAAACCTAGCATTTTCAGCGTATTGCACAGGATTCCATCTTTGAGATTGTGAATCAAACATAATAAATCTTATAATTAAAGGTGATAAGGACGACTGAGTTCATGCACAGCCTCAATCATGACGGCAGCATTCTCTGGCGACGTAAATTGGGTAATGCCATGCCCTAGATTAAATACATGGCCACTTCCCTTGCCATAGCTTGCAAGGAGATTTGCCACTTCAGATTCAATCACTTCAGGCGAAGATAACAACGCCGCTGGATCAAGGTTGCCCTGCAATGCTACCTTGTGCCCGATTCGTTGCCTTGCCTCGCCAATATCTACAGTCCAATCTAAACCTACAGCATCACAGCCAGATCTGGCGATGCTTTCCATCCACATACCACCACCTTTGGTGTAAATGATACAGGGTACTTTTCGACCATCGCGCTCTGTGACGAGAACAGAAAGAATACGCTCCATATATTCTAGTGAAAATTCGCGATAAGCCGCATGTGACAGCAAACCTCCCCACGAGTCAAAAATCATCACTGCCTGCACGCCTGTTTCAATCTGCGCGTTGAGATAGTCTGCTACTGCCAGAGCATTGACTTCTAAAATGTGGTGTAATAATTCAGGGCGTTGATACATCATGGTTTTTGTATGTAAAAAATCTGTGCTACCTTGACCTTCAATCATATAGCAAGCTAGCGTCCACGGGCTTCCTGAGAACCCTATCAATGGAACTTCACCATTTAAAGCTTTACGGACCTGACTGACTGCATCCAGTACATATCCAAGTTGTGCTGAAGGATCTGGTGGTGTCAGATCACGGACTTCCCATTCATGGCGTAGTGGTCGCTCAAATCTTGGACCTTCATTTTCTGAGAAATAAAGTCCCAGCCCCATTGCATCTGGAATAGTCAGAATGTCAGAAAATAAGATAGCAGCATCAAGTGGAAATCTTATTAGAGGCTGCAAAGTGGCTACGGTAGCGTAGTTTGGGTTCTTACACAAATTCATGAAGCTTCCAGCTTTTTTACGGGTTACTTGATACTCTGGCAGGTAGCGTCCCGCCTGTCGCATCATCCACACGGGTGTATATTCGGTAGGTTGACGCAATAAAGCACGTAGAAAAGTGTCGTTTTTTAAGTGGCTCATTTTTTACATCTTATTAGAGCGAATAACGCCACAAATATTATATTTTTTTAATTCGGATGCTAATGGCTGGCGATACTGCCCAGCAACAAATACGAGTGCGGGAGCGAGACCTAAATCTCGTTCTGTTAAGCGTATTTCATCAATAATTTCCAGAGGATCTTCTCTCTCCATGTCCATTGAGACAAAAACATAGGGATAACGACTAGCTTTAAATGCTGTTAAGGCGCTAGAATAAGCGTCGTGCACCTCTGAGCGAATCCCTCTCTCCGCTAAAAAGGCAATCATGTCGTTCGGATCTTTATTTTTATCTAGGACTACTAAAGCTGTTTTTTCATCAATCAAATTCCATTACCTCAAGTTGTTGAATGTGCTGTATTAAATTTTTCTGACCTATCTGATCTACTAGACCAGCCAGCTTAAGTTTTTCCAGCACATTAGATCTGGCCTCACACAGTACTAGTCGCGTCTGATGACGCTTGCAGTTATCAAACAAATCCCACAGAGATTGCAGGCCAGTGGCATCTATCATGGGCACACCACTCATTCTCAGAACAAGGATGTCTGCATGTCGGTGCGCATGTTCGAGTGCATTTTCCAGCCGCTCTTTTATGCCAAAAAAGAATGGTCCTTCTAGCGTAAATACCTTGGTAGTTGCCAGAAGGGCAGCGTGGCGTTCTCCAACTTCATTTCTAATGACTTCAATACTCTGTTGCTCTACTGTGACAACTTCACTCATGCGCTTCATAAATAACAGAGAAGCCAGCACCACACCTATATTGACTGCAATTACTAAATCACCAAAGACTGTTAATAAGAACGTTATTAATAGCACTGCAACATCGGCTTTTGGTGCGGTTCGTATCATGTGACTAAAACGATGCAGTTCACTCATATTCCAAGCCACCACAAATAGAATCGCAGATAAGGCGCAGAGAGGTATATGCGAAGCTAGTGGCGCTAAAGCCAATACAATGACTATCAGTGTCAATGTATGCACTATACCTGCTAGCGGACTAGTTGCACCATTGCGAATACTGGTGGCGGTACGAGCAATAGCCCCCGTTGCTGCAAAGCCGCCGAATAATGGTGAGAAAATATTAGCGATGCCTTGACCAATTAACTCCTGATTAGAATCATGTTTGGTCGCCGTCATACTGTCTGCTACAACAGCAGACAATAAGGATTCAATAGCACCCAGCAATGCAATGGTGAAAGCAGGCCCAATCAGTTGCAAAACCTCAGTCATCGTCATTGAGGGAATTTCAAAGCGTGGAAGACTCTGCGGTATGCCACCGAATGCACTACCAATCGTTGCAACGTGTTCAAAATCAAAAAGCCACTGCACAACAGTTGCAAACACCATCGCCACCAACGGCGATGGAACACGTTTAAAAAAACGTTTGGGTAACAGCAATATCGCTAGCGTTAACAATGCTATTGCCGTAGTCTCAAATTGTAGGCTCGGAAAAGCTTGTACTAAATGCCAGAACTTTTCATGGAAGTGCTCAACGCCAGGTTTGAGCGTTAAACCAAAAAAATCTTTCCACTGACCAACCCAAATAATGACCCCTATACCACTGGTAAATCCGACAATCACGGGGTCTGGAATGTATTTAATCACACCACCTAGGCGCGTAAGACCCATTATCATTAACATGATCCCAGCCATCAGTGTGGCTACCTGTAGCCCACCAATACCATATTTAGCTGTAATACCCGCCAAGATGACAATAAAAGCACCAGTAGGTCCTGCAATTTGTAATCGGCTACCACCAAAAAATGAAGTCAAGCCACCAGCAACGATTGCCGTATAAAGCCCTTGCTCAGGTTTTGCACCAGAAGCGATTGCAAAAGCCATGGCTAAAGGGAGCGCCACTACGCCAACAATCATCCCAGCTAAGACATTGTTCAACCAGTGCTTTTTCGACAGCAGACCAGCTCTTTTTGCTTCTAGTATCGCAATCATGATGCACTTTCTGATTGTATTATAATGTTAATTATATTAACATATGATTAACATTATATGGAAATGAAAATATGGAAAACCGTACTGCAAGATTTACACTCTTGATAGATCCTACTAAGAAAAAGATATTTGAGGAGATTTGCGATGCTCACGATTTAACAGCATCCCAAGTAGTGCGCCAGATGATTCGTGATTATGTCCATCAGCATGGAACTCCTGAGCAAATTGTACGAATGCCAATAAATGGAAAGGGCAATGATCAGTGAGATTACCCATCCAATACAAATTGCTTACGGCGGATGATTATGCAAAATTACTGAAGCTTTGGGTTGCTGCCGAAGCTATCGAGGTGAGGCCAGTTGAAACGGCTAATTCACTAGCACTATTTTTACAAAAAAATCCAACCTCGAATTATGCCGCGTACGCAGGCTCAAGATTAGTGGGTGCCTTATTAGCAGGACATGATGGCTGGCGCGGTCATTTATATCATTTAGCAGTCAAACCAGATTATCGTGAGCGTTCAATTGGCACTAAGTTGGTGAGTGTTGCTGTGGAAGCATTAAAGAGAGACGGCATAACAAGAATTCACTGCCTAGTAAAGCGTGACAATCTGATAGCCCAGCAATTTTGGGAGGCATGCGGTTTCGAGTGGCGAGAAGAATTATACGACTACTCCAAAAGCCAACGTCATCACTCACTTGTGAATATAAGTCATAAGATAATTAGCCAACCTAACGAAGGTTAATTCAGTGAGTTTTCTTAAAGATTTAATCGATGCAATTGATGCAAAAGTAAAAAACCCACCAAGTACACCAATTCTTATAAATGAAAACAAGAAGCTTTTAATGTGCTTCGACTCTAGATGGATACAAAGCGCCATGAGTTTAGATGATCCCGATAAACTTGAGTTGGGCTACACCCGCACTATGATGGGTTTTTTGCTATTCAATCCCACACCAAAAAGTGTTGCCATGATAGGTTTGGGTGGAGGCTCACTAGCTAAATATTGCGTTAAACATCTGCCTGAAGCAACAGTCACAGCGGTAGAGATTAATGCTCAAGTCATAGCATTGCGCGATAAGTTCATGGTACCAGCGGATAGTGAACAATTTAAAGTTCTGCATGCCAATGGTGCAAATTATGTATTAAATTCTTCTGAAAAAGTAGATGTTTTACTTGTCGATGGTTTTGATGCGCAAGGACACCCAGCCAGACTGGGTACCTCAAGATTTTATGCTAACTGTTACGCTAAGCTTAATGATGGTGGTGTACTAGTAGTTAATCTACTTGGCAGAGATCAGAAATTTGGCACTTATGTTGCGCGTATTCGTGAGTGTTTTCAAGATCAAGTTGTAGTAGTAGATGCGGAAGAGGATGGCAATAAAATCGTATTTGCTTACAAAGGCGTGTATTTCCCAATTCCGGAAGAAAACATTTTAGAAGCAACGCACAAATTGAAACGCCAGCATCCAATACCACTACACGATACGGCTCTCAAGATAATCAAACGCTTAGAGAAAACACCAGCCTCTCTGAGTGGGCGTTACTTTTCAAGTCTGAATATTAGAAGCAATGAATAGCGACACTATAGAAACGCATATGCACATACAAAAAATTAAATTCTTTCACAAGAGCATCCTTTCTTTCGTATGTGAGACTGGCTGTCATGACTGCTGTGGGCCTGTCACCACATCAAGTTATGAGATGGCAAATTTACCAGTTAAAAGTGATGAGGCGCATGCAACAGCGCTTGCAAACTTAAGTTGCCCTCACCTCAGTGATAATGGCTGCACAGTGTATTTAGAACGCCCCTTGATTTGTCGTATATTTGGTACTACACCCAAACTGGCATGCCCTAGAGGAAAAAGACCAGAGATCATGATTAATCCAAAAATTGAGCAGGATATTTATCAGTTTTTTGAAACAACGCGCCAAGTGCTAGTTTGATAGAAAATTTTTCAATTACAACTTATTTATAATTTAGAGGAAATGATGAAGACGACTATTCCAGCTTGTCCGCAATGCGACATGGAAAATACCTACCCAGACGCAGATAACTATGTTTGTGCTGACTGTGGACATGAATGGTCAATAAAACAGTCTCCAGACGCCAAAACCGATTCAACAGAAGTAGTGGTCAAAGATTCGAATGGCAATATCTTACATGATGGTGACGCAGTGGTACTTATCAAAGACTTAAAAGTGAAGGGTTCTTCTATCACGCTTAAAATGGGTACCAAAGTGAAGAGCATTCGCTTGGTCGGTGGCGATCATGAAGTGGATTGCAAGATGGACGCTGGCCAGTTCATGCTAAAAGCCTGCTTTCTAAAAAAGGCTTAGTTCAAAACAATGCAGCCGCGCAATATCACTGGACATAGTTTTTTTACTTGGGATGGTGACGTTTTAGTGGTCAACATCCTAGGTAAACCCAGTGCTAGCTGTGATGCCATTGGCAAATCCAAAGGGAATCAACTCAAAGTCAGTGTAACGGCTACGCCCGTGAGAGGTAAGGCTACGGATCACATGTTACGGTACCTTGCCCCTTTATTTGGCGTTACACCTAGCGAGATGCCCAATTTAAACGATGCTTATCTTCAGTATCTTGATGTCTTTTATCATCTTCAGAATGCAGATAGTTATTAGTCGTTGTCAGCGACTCATGTCCAAGATTGTCACGCACATGTCTAATATCCATGTTTGACGATGTCATATTTGAGCCTGCCGTGTGTCTCATCCAGTGCGCGGACGCGGCCTCAAGTCTGGCGACTTGAGTGATTGAATCTGGTCCACGATCTAGCAATCTTTTAGCCGTGTTTTTAAAAACTTGTTTTAATATCAAATGAACTGCGCTCCTAGTCATTCCTCGCTGCTTACCTCCTATGGGTAATAATAGAGGTGTAGATTCGCCCTCTATGGGGTTTATTGTGAATCCCATTTCTCTACGATAACGTCCAAGTTCGAGCATGAGTTCATTAGTGGCTGGGACGATTCTGGTTTTATCGCCTTTACCGGTTATCTCTAACCACCACCGTGATTCGCTACTTTTATCTTTTCGACTAAAGAAACCACCCATGGTATTTTGAGTAACTTCTGAAGCCCTAATGCCAGAAATGTATAGCAAAGAAAATAACCAACGTATACGGTAATAATGTTCACGCTCACGATTAGTTTCTCTAGGCATGCTTTCAATAGTAAGTTTTACTTCATTCCACAGATCCTCATCTAGGAAGCGTGTAATTCGAGGTTTCGCTTTACGTTGGCGGTTTCTTGATAAAGAGAGGGGATTGCCCGCTAGATAACCTGCATTCACAAGCCACGAAAACATGCCATTGAGTATGATGATAGCCTGGCGTTGACTAGCAGGGGAGAGGGGGCCTGCAAACGGTCGCCAGAAGGGGTCTTCACGAGAAACCTTACGCTTGGCCATAATCCATCTACTAATAGGCTGAGGATCGCCAAGAAAGCGTTGATAGACCAAAAAGTCCTCATGCGTTAACGATGAGAGTGGCTTACCTAATTCAGCTACAGACCACAGCAATAGACGTTCAGCTTCTTTACGGTAGCTATCAAAGGTGGTTTTAGTATCATTGTATCGAGCTAGCCATACCTTTATAGCATCAAGATCATTATTAGCGGCTATCTGAGGACGATTACCAATGGCACGATTGATTCCGTTGCTACCATCAATAGTAGATGGGAACTGCATATTTTCAATAGTTGTTATTGCAGGTAAAACAATTAATTTGCTATTAGTTTGCAATTTTCAGGTCTCAATGATTTTAAAAATAATTATTTAGATATTATTTGACATTAGAGTAATAATGTCAAAAGTTAATCATAGAAAGTTGTATTTGTAACATAATACATTGTATTATTTATTAATAAATAATTGAGATTTCATTATGACCAACCCATTAATCAATGAGAAACAACTCCAGGCACAAATTGATGAATTGAAAACACAATTCCCGGATACACAAGATGCCTACAGAGAGGCCTGTGTAATTTTGTTTTTCAGATACGGAATTACACCAACGGCCAACAAGTTATACCAGTATGTGCGTAAGGGAAGTATGTCAGCGCCGGCTGAAGCACTAAATAAATTTTGGACAGAACTAAGAGATAAAAGTCGAGTTAGGATAGAGCGAGCAGATATTCCTGAAAATATAGGAACTGCAGCTGGTGAGTTTGTCGCTAAATTATGGGCTGATGCACAAAAGGCTGCACAAGATGGATTTTTTGAACTTATTAACAATTCAACTTCTGAGGTATTGAAATATAAGTTAGAAGCAGAAATATCCAAACAAGAATTAGAAAATATTCACACCCAACTTGCTAATACGCAAACTGAATTAAAAAATGCCTTAATTTTGATATCTGAGAGCGATTATTTATTGAGTAGCAATACTCAAGCCTTAGCTGCAAGTGAAAAATCCCTTATATCGCTAGAAAATGATAAAAGGGAGCTTTTAGAGAAGATTAGTACTTTAAAATTATCATTCAGTATGGATTTAGACTTAATAAATAAATCACTACAAAAAGCTGAGATTAGATATGAGTCGCTTGAACGAAAAACTTTGATTGAAACAGATCAGTCTAGGCAACAACTTAAGAAGTTAACTAAAGAAATTCAGCTATCTCATAAAACAAATATTAAGATAGAACAATTGCACAAAAAGGATTTATCAAAATATCAAAGTATTATCAATAATCTTCATGAAACTCATGGCCTTATAAAAGGTAAATTAGTAGTAGAGAAGCAACTACATGAAGCCAGTAAAAAGCTTTTAAATAAATCCAAAAATGGCAGAGCTAATAAATAAATACAATTTCATATTACAACATGTCAGCACTTATCATATTAGAATTACATATGTGTCAAAATTTATCATGTTAAATGTCAGTACTTATCATATTAAATGTCAGTAGTTATCATGCGCGCGCGGCAAAAGTGAATAACTGTTCCACGAAATATTACGCCTTACTACTAATTCTTCGTAGTTCCGATATATGTTGCGTAAGTTATCATATTGATTTAATTATCTTTACTTTTTAAAATTGCATGATATGTGTTGCAATATGCTCTCATCCCTATTTGTTGCGCATTTTAAAATTCAACTAAGCAACACTATTTCATTTCTACTTACCTAATCAACACATTACAAATTCAGAGGTGTTGCTCATTTTAGATGCGTACTAGTTATAATTTAGTTTATTACCCCAATAAATATATACTAAAATCACACTTACAAACCAGACTAGTTAGTGAACGGATTGAAAATAGGAACATTAAAACGCTCAAAATCGCGTACATTTCGTGTCACTACAGTAAGTTTATGTTTCAGGGCTGTGGCGGCGATCATGGCATCTTCGTAAACCGTATCTGATTGACGGTGCATGAGAGTTGCCCACAGTCTAAAAGTAGCAGCATCCATCGCCAGTACGTTGTAAGTATCAGCGACTTGATCTGCCCATGCTTCTATCACTCCTGCTTTTTGTGCATCTTGCTCACGTGTGATTTCAATACCTGCTTGTATTTCGCCTAACGTCACTGCACTTAAATGCAAATCATCATCAGAAATTGTTTCTAGCCACGCAACAACTGCGCCGTGTGGACGAACTTTACGAAGCTCTGAAACGATGTTGGTATCGAGTAAGTACATATTCAAATTGTCAGTGACGTGATTACACGTCGATTCGCTTTGCCACGAACTGGCAATTCTAAATCAACACGACTATCATCAGAAAGCAGTAAAGTCTTAAGTGAAGTACGCGCGCTACTATTCAAGCGTTTCCACTCAGCAATTGGGATAAGTACCGCAGTTTCAGCACCACGCCGCGTAACTAGCTGCGGGCCTTCACTAACACAGGTGTCCAACAATTCGCTGAAACGTGATTTTGCATCTTGTACAGGCCAAATGTTCATTATATACCTCTTAAATTCTTAAATAACTAGTTATATGACTAGTTTATAAGGATTTAGTTTCTAGGGCAAGTAAAGCCTTAATATATTTATACGGGCGATGGTGTTGGATCACCTCAAATTAATCAATCTGTTGGCGCTAATTTAAAAATGACCACTAAACTGGTAGTGTTATTGGGGGCAGGTCACAGCTAAAGTGTATTTTGGTTACACCAGTGCTATAACAAGCTCATTGTTTGCAATCTATCCAATTATTAACTAATATTTTCATTTACTGTTTAAATTATATACTTTAAATTTAAGTTTCTAGTTTGTATGTTAGAAATCGAACACCTCAGAAATAGAAATTGCGCTTCCAAAAGTTAAATTAAATTGGTAAGTATCGTAATAAATATAATTAATGAACTTTCAAAGTAAATTCATTGTTAACGTCTTCTACTCTTCCCTGGCCAAGGGAGCTCGCCTGTCAATTCTTTTAAGCCACCATCATCATTGACGCGAGCACCGAAGCGATCAATCTCTACATCTGGAAAATCTTCCCCATTAAACCAGAGTAAGGCGATAGTAGTATCTGTGTGCTGATAATGCCTAGCTAGCTCCCAGAGCTCCATACCTTTTTCCCAGTTATCAAACCAAATGTCTTGTGCGACCTCCAATTCATCAGTAGCGTTACAACCAGCTAAACGGAGTTTATGAGAAAGTGAGCCTACAGGGATTGTTGACTTAGTTCCTATCCATGCACCTAAACGCCTCAATGGTGTGGAACGGACAGCATATCGAACTGAACCACCCTCCATAGTAACGAAAGCGCAAGGCATGTCACTAAGGTTTGCAAATCTTGAAGCTGAAGCTGGATATGATGTGCCAAAGGTTTCTGCCATATGTTGAATAAGATGCAGCGATGGTTCTTTATTTGGAAGTGCGGATAACCACTGCTTGTAAGGCATTAATAGCTCAGCAAGTTTGAACCATCGTACTTAATACCGTAGTAAGTTGACGCCAGATGAATATGAGGCATTTTAATGCCTAGCAGTTTTATCCTATCCATACGGCGACAGACTGTGTGGTGTTCCATTAGCCCAGAGCGCACTTGTTTGTCGAGCATTTCGTGTGTCTGGACAATCAAAACCACATCCCAACCAAGCTTACGAGAATGCAATAGCCAGTCTATGAGTTGCTTTCGGTCTTTGTCGCCCCAGTCACGGGAATTGAGCCATCTAGCGGCTTCATCGATAATGATAAGCCCAGATTCTCGCTCAGACGCACCGCCTCGACCCAAGTTTTTAAGATGAGTGCTATTAGGCAAATCAGGTATAACTTCGGTATAAAATTTATCAGTGTTTGCATGTTTACGACCTGTGAAATCAATTGGGAAATTAGCAACAACACGACGACCTTGAACATAGTATGTCCATGCGTGTGCAATCGCATAGAGCGATTTGCCGTTGCCTAGCTTGCCTGTGACGATGTTAAACATAGAAGAAACCGCGGCAGCCTAAAGACTGCCACGGTTGTCTTACTTAGCCCAAGAACTTGCGGAAAAGTTTGTAACCGACTGATGCGCCGATTACTAATGCCAATGCAGGAACTACTGATGTTAAAGCAGTCGTGATGCTGGTTGTTGCGGCTGTTGCTAATGCTGAAAAGTCCATTTTGTAAACTCCTTTTTTACACATGTCAGAAGTGCGCTGTACCACCTTTTGGGCGATTTGGTTTTAAGCTTTGTGAGCTTAGAAATCTTGTGTTATTCCGCCAGCCAGCTAGACGTGCAAACAGGCGTAGTGCTTTTCGTACAAAATAAGCAGTGAAAAAGGGTATTAATATGAAACCGAAATAAAGAGCTAAATCAGGCATTTTGTTATTACCCTAAATGAAAATTGTGCATATCAGTGTGTTTAATGATATTTGACATTTTTTGTCCTTTTAATATCTGTCTAGTTAATCTAAGGTAAATTGACGCTGTAAGTTTTTAAATTGTTTTCTTTTGCGGTTGTACAAAGCTAGCTGATAGCGAAAAAAGTAATAAATATCCATTAAGATTGGGTTAATAACGGTCGCGATTATGTAACCAAAAAAAAGTGAAACATAGCCGTAGATATTCAGTGCATTTAAGAATTGTTGCCAATCCTGTGGAGTCATAATTAAGCTGCCTTTCTTAAAGTTGAAACATTGACGAATTGAATAAGCTTTACTGGACGACTTAAATGCAGAATGTTGCAAGGACGTGATATGTCTAAGCCTAAATCTAATAATTCACGTTTTATGCGGAAGTATTGTGATTTTTTTA
>JAYVMU010000096.1:0-2223 GCA_043758775.1 Methylophilaceae bacterium | reverse complement strand
ATCAAATGAGTCCAATGGCGTTTGAAGAGTTACGAACTGGAAGTTAAAAACTGTCTACTAAAGTGGGGGAAGTCCAGCCGGTTGTAGCACGAACTGGGGCGGCGTTGGCTGTTTAATTAAATAAGCTAACGCCGCGGCTAGCGTGGCAACAGCATAGTTACTTGTCTTGCGTATAGTGCCGGGACAGGGTGACGTAGTGTGCGGAGGAGTGTTTGAAATAAGCTATTTCATCTGGCGTTAGCTGCCGTATGAGTTTTGCTGGGCGGCCCAGGTATAAATGGCCGCTTATCAATACCTTGCCTTCAGCCACCAAGCTACCTGCACCAACTAGCACATGCGATTGTATCGTGACTTTGTCCATAATCAGGCTGCCCATGCCTATGAGGCACTCATTGCCAATGTGGCAACCATGTAATATAACACTATGGCCTATGGTGACGTTATCGCCGATGATAAGAGGTGAGCCATCGGGGTCTAATGTGGTTTTATGCGAAACATGGAGTACGCTGTTGTCTTGAATGTTGGTGTTGTTTCCTATCGTTATTTGATTCACGTCCCCACGGATTACAGCCCCGCACCAGACTGAGGAATTCTCGCCTAAAGTGACATTACCAATGACATTCGCGCTATGATGTATCCATGAACTGGAGGCTATACTTGGATAGCGGCCTAGATATGATTGTAGTGTGGTGACAGTGCTTGACATGTATATTATTAATGAATAAATAAAGCTTAAAGTATCATTATAAACGCTTGTTATGAAATATATTCCGAGCTTTATTACTTCGCTTTGCTGTATTTTTACGAGTGTATTGAAATGAACCCTCTACTAGATTTTACCGGTTTACCCCACTATAACGACATTAAGCCGGCGGATATAACATCTGCAATTGATGAATTAATCAAAAACAGCTCGGATGTCGTAAATCAGCTGCTTGCTAGCAATGATGTTCCTACATGGCTAACTTTTGTTCAGCCTCTAGAAGATGCTAACGAAAGGCTTTCGCGTGGATGGGGGCCAGTATCGCATCTGAATAGCGTGATGAACAGCGCTGAATTGCGCGAAGCTTATAACGAAAACTTGCCTAAAATAACGCAGTTTTATGCATCCCTAGGGCAAAATCTGGCATTGTTTGAAAAGTATAAATTATTAAAGCAAGGTCAGCATTACAGCATACTGAACGCAGCACAGAAAAAAATAATTGAAAATGAATTGCGGGATTTTCAATTGGGTGGCGCCGAACTCGCTGATAAGGATAAGCCGCGCTTCATGGAGATTCAAGAGCAGTTGTCGCAGCTGGCGGCAAAGTTTGAAGAAAATCTGCTGGATGCGACAAATGCTTTTGGCCTTATCATATCTGACAGGTCAGAATTGTTAGGTGTGCCGGAGGATGTGCTCGAAGCCGCGCAGGAGGCTGCGGAAAAACAGGGCGTAACAGGTTGGAAATTAACCTTACACGCACCATCCTACGGCCCAGTCATGCAATACGGCGATAACCGTGTGCTGCGTGAAAAAATGTACCGAGCCTATGTTACCCGCGCATCGGAATTTGGCCCTGCTGACTTAGATAATACCGCATTGATAGCTGATATTGTTAAGCTGAGGCATGAGGCGGCGCTCATGTTAGGGTTCGAGGATTATACGGCACTGTCTTTAGCAAGCAAGATGGCTGAGTCTGAGAAACAGGTTGATACGTTTTTGTTGGAGCTGGGGCAACGTGCAAAGCCCTACGCCGAAAGAGACATGGCGGAATTGCGCGATTTTTCAGGGACAGAATTAGGTTTGCTTGATTTACAGGCTTGGGATATCAGTTATGTGAGTGAAAAGCTCAGAGTAGCGCGTTATGCTTTTTCAGATCAGGAAGTTAAAGCTTATTTTCCTGAGTCTCATGTTTTAACCGGTTTGTTTAAATTGATAAATACCTTGTATGGTTTGGATGTTAGCTTGGGTAAGGCGGCTGTATGGCACCCGGATGTTAAGTTTTATGATGTCTTTGATAAAGATAAGAACTTGATTGGTCAGTTTTATCTGGACTTATATGCGCGTCAGCATAAACGCGGTGGTGCATGGATGGATGATGCATTGGCGCGCAGGCGTAAAGGCGGTGCGATTCAGCTCCCCGTTGCGTATCTTACGTGTAACTTTTCTGCGCCTGTTGGCGGGAAACCCGCCCTGTTTACGCATGATGAAGTGATTACCTTGTTTCACGAATTTGGTCATGG
>JAYVMU010000095.1:0-5822 GCA_043758775.1 Methylophilaceae bacterium | reverse complement strand
ATGTGCCAAACATTTTTAAGCTTAAAAAATTGAAATTTGAGCGCATTATTTAGCGGTATATTAAAACTCCTAATAATTCATGCCTAACCTTGAGTTTTTCAAGATTATCAGGCATGAATCTATTTTGTAGTTATAAGCCGTTTACATTTGTGCAAGTGTAAGTTTTACCGTCATATTCAAATTCGCACATATCACCACCCAATTGGCAATCAAGAGCAAACTTTTCATAATCAATATAATACTTAATGTTGTCAGGGACGCTAGGTAAGTAGCATTCATCAAATAGCTCGTTCGCTGCTTCTAATAAATTTCCGTCATAAATGTTTGGCTTATCTAGCTTATCCAATGTTTGTTCTAAGCTATAACTTGCAACGCCTACTAAATAATATAAGCTAACTTTTTCTGTTTCACTCATTAACTCAATTGCATTAAACCAAGTATCAAGGTTTGATTGGTTAATGCCACATGCGTTGAATAACTCTGCATCGTCACCATCAATAAACTGAATCTCAAATTCCTCTACCAAGTGACCAAAGCGGTCTAAGTGCTTTTCTGCCTTGGCTTGATAGTCATCTAGGCTTACAAAATAAAAGCCTGCTGAATCTAAGTTGTATGGCGTTGCGTGTAATGTTGTCATTTTCTTTACCCTCGTATCGTTCTTAGATTGGCGAGCCTGAATTTGAATTTAAGACTTGCCCCGAATTTGCAGACTTATAACCCGACCTGCATCGCTCTTGAGTTGTTTCGCCTGCCGATAAGGCTCATGGGGCTAAATAAATTAAAGCCAGCAACCAGCCAAAATCGCAGTTGCCAATGGCGAACCGATTGCAGGGGGTCACGAAGTGTTAATGCTTGATTGAATTTCGCTCCATGAGATGGTCGGTGCTATGGCGAAACATGAAGAGTGATTACAGGTGCTTAATAAGCATATTAGGGGATGCACTTAATTGAATTTAACAGGGCAATGAGAAGGATTTGCATTACTCGGGTAAAATGAAGTATGTAAGAATTATAAAAATCGGGCATACATCTTGAACGCAGTAGAAATTGAAGAAGCCATTAGTAACTTAGCTGAGCAGCCATTTGACGCTGCTAACTTCCCTTATGCATTTTTAGAAGCCTTTGGTAATAAAGAAACAACGATCAAGCGCCTCAAAAGCGGTAATGAAAACAAGTCTGACGTTGGCACGGATGCTATTTTGGCTGTACTTCAACGCAACAACATCCACATTGCGGTTTGCCACACTGGCGAAACAAACACATTATTAAACAAGCTGCGCACAAGCCCTGGGACTGAAAAAGCCAAAGCTAAATATATTCTAGCCACCGATGGCGTAGATTTTGAAGCTGAAGATTTAACTACGGGTGAGACCGTTGCCTGTGCTTATTCTGATTTCCCCAACCATTTTGGCTTTTTTCTTACCCTTGCGGGCATATCCACCGTTAAGCAGATCCGAGAAAGCTCGTTTGATATTCGGGCGACGAGCCGCCTTAATCGCTTATATGTAGAGCTACTTAAAACCAACCCAGATTGGAGTTCAGCAGAACGTCGCCACGACATGAACCACTTTATGGCGAGGTTGATTTTTTGTTTTTTTGCAGAAGATACCGATATTTTTAATGGCAATGACCTATTCACAGCTACCATTGAGCAAATGAGCGCGAAGGATGCTTCAGACACACACGAAGTGATTAGCGAAATATTCCGCGCCATGAACACAAAAATCCCTGACCGTGCCACCAGTAATATCAAGCGCTGGGCGGATAGCTTCCCCTACGTTAATGGCGGTTTGTTTTCAGGTAGTACAGAAACCCCACGCTTTACCAAAATTGCGCGTTCCTATCTATTGCATGTTGGCAAGTTAGATTGGACGAAAATCAACCCCGATATTTTTGGCAGCATGATTCAGGCTGTGGCAGATGATGAAGAGCGCGGCGCACTGGGCATGCACTACACCAGTGTTCCCAACATCCTCAAAGTACTTAACCCACTATTTTTGGATGACCTACGTGTCGAACTAGAAGCCGCAGCCGATAACACCAGAAAATTGCTTAATTTGCGCAAACGCATGGCGCATATACGTGTATTTGACCCCGCTTGTGGTAGTGGCAACTTTTTGGTGATTGCCTACAAACACATGCGGGAGATTGAGGCAGAAATCAATAAACGCCGTGGGGAGTTGCATTTAAAGTCAGAAATTCCACTCACGAATTTTAGAGGTATAGAGCTCAGAGATTTTTCAGCCGAAATCGCCCGTTTGGCCTTGATTATTGCTGAATACCAATGTGATGTCACTTATATCGGCCAAAAAGAAGCACTGCAAGCCTTTCTACCGCTGGATTCAAAAAACTGGATTACTTGTGGCAATGCGCTTCGACTAAATTGGCTAAGCATCTGCCGACCTACAGGAACGGGGGTGAAGTTATTAGGTGATGACTTATTTAACACCCCGCTAGATCAAGCAGAAATTGATTTTGAGAATGAAGGTGGCGAGACTTATATTTGTGGCAACCCACCTTATAAAGGTAATGCAGACCAAAACAAATCGCAAAAAGATGACATCAAAAATTTAATGTCAGGTGAGTTTAAAAATTGGAAGTCACTCGACTACATTTGTGGATGGTTTTACTTAGCCCAAAAGTATTGCACTTTTACCGAGGCAAAATATGCGTTTGTATCTACCAACTCGATATGCCAAGGTCAGAATATAGCTAATTTTTGGCAAGTAATGGATAAGCTTGGAACAGTTATCAATTTTGCAGTTTTGTCGTGTTGATAAGTTTTTTCATACAGTTGAACCGCAAACATTAGCTCTTGAAATAGCTTCAAGGTGGTTGAGCGGTCTTTCTAATGAAGTAATTTATAAATATGTAGTCTCAGTAGATGGTAGTAAACCATATGGTGAGAACAGAAGAAGGAAGCTAACGCTAGAAGATATTATTGAGTTTTGTGACAATACGCTCGCGTTTCAATGCTCTCTAATTTTGGGAGCTATAGCAGAGTTTTTATTTGTTGATGAATCCATAATTGGAATGGATTCAACTTTTAAGCTATTTCAAAAATCTTTGAAATATGGCCTTCCTGATTCGCTATCAATTTCAATTTATGAAAAAGGGTTTAGTGATCGATGTGTTGCAATTCGAGTACGAGATGAGCTTATAGGTAGGGGTTACGCTGAGTCATACTGGGGAGAGTCGGTTGAGTTTTACCGCTTTGAATTAGAGGAGGTTCTTAATAACTACCCAAGTTACTTCAAGTCAGTTTTAGACTCACTATAAACTGATGATGCGACTCTGTTGTTGGTTGGATATTAACCATATAGGGCTACTCTAAGTGCTTCAAGTGATTTCTTTCTTTTGTCAGCTTGCATTTGAGCCAAATTATGCAGTTTCCATTGAATAGCTGGTAAATGTTGCACCTCTGGCAAAATGAATGAACTCCAGTCAGCATCACCACGTTTAACCTCTAGTAGAAACTGTTTATCTTTATCAGTTAATGCCTCGTGTAGTTTAGCGATCATTTCATTTCGGGTTTCAAGTAATGATTCAAGGCTCACTTCGTCTATGGTCATGCCTTTAAATTCGCTATGATAAATGGCTTCAATATCTTTTAGCCTTGGTTTTATTACCTCAGACATTGGTCGAGGGTGACCAAGTAAGTACACCATGAAGGCATCTTTTAATTTTTCTGAGATACCTTCATTTTCTAGCAAAAATTTAACGTCGTATAAATCGCGTGGGTGTTGGCGATCTAATGCGGCACAAAGTTTACCTGCGTATAAATCCTCAAAGCTAAGCAATTGCATTTGTGCGTAGCCAAACTCAGCTTGGACTCTAGGCGAAGTTTCACGCAATTCACTTTCATACACACTACCACGCAATACGGGGGTTACTTCAACTTTGACAGTGATACCATTGAGAGATACAAGTAATTTAATACGCTTATCGATACCATGTACAAGGGATGCGCTCACCTTGACGCTTGGAATCGTTCGCATGATTTCTGAGGTGATATTTTCTAGCGCCTTATCAATCCCGACTAGGCTAGACTCTCGATCAGCAATGGGCAAATAGGCCAAATCAATATCAACAGATAAGCGCGGTAAATCGCGCACGAATAAATTAAGCGCAGTGCCACCTTTCAATGCAAAGCAAGGTTGTGTTGCCACTGAAGGCAACACATTGACTAGCAATTGCACTTGATTAGAAAAAGTTGGATTCTGTGCCATTTGCCATATCGCCTTTGTTTTGCATCTCTCTTGGTACCGTGATTTGGTACTGCTTATCTAATGCACCGCTAGTGACTATAACGCGTTTACCACTGCCTAAATTAACTTTGGAGGTATCTATTTGTTTTAGCCATGAGTGACTATGTCGAGTTGCAAACCATAAAAATAAGCGTTTAGCTTTCACTTGCGTACAAACATTAAGAAGCTTGTTTACTAGTGAAGGGCGTAAGGTTACGGCAGATTCAAAAAACTTATCCATTACAGAAAAGTCACCCTCATTATTCACCGCACTTAATAACTCTAATAAGGCTAGTTCTGGAGTTGCGTAGCGTATAAGCCAATCCCAATGACCAAAAGGTTTCGTTGTGATGGCTTCGGTAGGAAGCTCACTAAAAAGATCAACATTATGCACCTCTAGTTTTACAGGGGCGCTGTTCGTTAGTAATGAAGCGGGTATCTGACGCACTCCGTATAAATCTATTTGCTGTTTGCCGCTCATAGATAAATAGTGTGTGTAGCCTTGCAACTCCAGAGCGGCTCGACCACCAACATGCACTGGGTAACCTAACTCTTGTAATGAGTAAACTAAGTGTTCCCATTTAAGTGCGGGACCAGGGCGGCGATACGCGCCTCGTGCGACAGCTTCTAAGCGGCCAGTTCTTAAATAATAATCGATATTGGGCCGTGAAACTCCTTGTGCATTAAGCCATGCTCTATCCACCACCAAGCCCTCAGGTAGTATTTTTTCTAAAGACTCATTTGAAAGTGGTTGTTTGTCACTATCAAGAGGTTTAGATAAGGTTGTTTGTTGCATAGCCATACTATGCATTATAGTTGATAGTTAAACCAAATGCAAGTTTACGAATTTGTAATTTTGCATAAAATAGATATGCAAATTAAGTCACTTGTAAACCAAATATAAGAAAAATTCTCTTTTTTGGCTATTTTTTCACAATAATATAATTTAAGGTAGGTCACTCACCTCAGGGTGAGTGAAGCTATTTTTCTGCCCAAGCATAAAAATAGCTGTGCCTGTTTTAACTACAGACAGGTGGTTAAAATTGTCACTCGTCTAGAGTGGCAACCTAAGCTGCGATAGCCGCACCCTAGTGCGGATAAGACCATGTTAGCGGAGCGTTCGCCCCAGCGAAACAAGGGCGTGCGTAGCTGCCGTCGTCGGTGACAGCTCAAGCTGGCGCTCGACCAAAGAAGATAATATGTAGCGTCCAGCGAAACCCAGAACACCGTGGCGGGCAACTTTTAGTAAGCGTGTCTGCGCCAGCAGATTCGTGTCTAAATGGTTGTGTTTTCTTCTTTGGTCGAGCGCCAGCGACGGCGACGGCAGGTGAATTTGAGACTTGTCAAGTGTACAGCGCAGACAAGGTTCATAGAGGCTGAAAGCCTACCAAGCAAAGCAGTCGTCCAGACTGATAGCGTGAGGTGAATGCTTGTGCTGCCTAGCGTACAGCAAGGTAGCGCAAGTAGAGGATGGCTTGTTTGCATTTGTGCAAGTATAAGTTTTACCTGCATATTCAAATTCGCACATATCTCCACCTAGTGAGTAATCACGCGCTATCTTTTCATAGTCAATGT
>JAYVMU010000094.1:0-11762 GCA_043758775.1 Methylophilaceae bacterium | reverse complement strand
AAATATTAAATAAAAAAGGCTTATAGCCAATTAGCTGTAAGCCTTTGATTTATTTGGTGCGCCCGAAGAGATTCGAACTCCTGACCCCTTGGTTCGTAGTTAATCTATTAAGCGCAACTCATTGATTATATATAACTTTATAGCCGCTCTATTCCTGCATTTTGTACTGTATTGTTCTGTCTATAACATATAAGTCCCCCAAAAGTCCCCAAGCTTTTGCGGTTCGAATTCTCCAAGTTAGTTTTTAGGAGCAGCTTCAAGGAATGCAGTTTCACCTATAACAACTGGGATATATTTAAGTTTAGTAAAATTATCTGGCTGTTTGTTCGTAGTAACATTGGCTATTGAATGGTATTTCAGATTTTTTGGGTGCCCATAAATTACTCCACCATATGCGTGTTGTTGAAATGGTTTAAGATTATTTTTTGAAGCTCTTGTGTTCAAATAAGTGCCAATAGTGGTGTCAATAATAATGTTATCGTTTATCGTAATCCAGACATGGCAATCAAGAGTTTCTGGCTTGTTGCCTGAAATCCAACAGCAAAACTTTTCCTGATTAAAATCGATGCTAACTTCGTCATCTGTTTGGACTGAACCCATTGTAAGGTTCACCATAACATTTGGATGCCACTGTTTTATATAGCAGACAATTGCAGGATGAACAGTGCCACAGCCGCCGCCAAAGTTTACGATTTCCCCATTTCCGTAGTTAAATTTATGGATTTCGTTTGGAATTAAACTTGAAATCTCTTCTACCAGCTTCTTAAGACTATCATTATCCAAGGTACAGGTGGTATTTGAATCTAAATTGAATTGTTTTGATTCGGTAAATTTTATCGCGTCATGAAATTTGGTTGAATAGTTGTTACCGTCTAAATATCGAGTCAAATAAAATTCTTAAATACATCATGTTGGCAGCCTAAAGTTGCCTAAAGATTCTAATATACCTAGTTAATTTTTGAAGTCTTGGAAATATTGGTTATATAAGAATTGAGAAATTGAAGGTAATTTACAACTCAGTAAAAATCTCAGCAAAAACTGTGAGCTTTGCTGTCTTCCATGATTTAGTTATATCACCATTATTTTCAAGTGCACCGTAAATCTCGCGTACTAGAGCTTCATTGATTTTGTTTGCATCTAACATTTGTTTAATTAACTCATAGCCATGCCAAACGGTAATGCCAAAGTCACTAGCCAAAATATGCATACCTATATCGTCAGTAACGATTACTGCTGGACGAATTTGGCTAAATGCTAGTACTCGGCAATCGGTTGGTGATGGAGGATGACGGCCTTCGATAAAATAGCGTTGGTCACCTTTTACACTACCATGAAGGATGCTTTGGGAGTTTTTTAGTTTTATCTTGTCAGCTTCGCTGAGGCGTAACTGTTTGGCTAAACGCTCATTAACGAACTCATCATTATCAAACCAAGGGTTAAAAAAAAGCAGTTTGTTGTTGCGATGAACTTCGTCTTCAACATCTTTTAAGATAACAACTTCATAATTTTCATTGCCAAACGGCACGCCAAGTAAAGGACGAATACGCTTTGCTATTCGCAAATATACATTTGTATCTAGCAGTACTAGCGTCAATTCAATAGCTCAGTCTGTAGAGCTGTTGCATCCTTTAATGAAATATCTAGTAACTGTTGAATATAGCCCGAGCCAGTATTGAGCTCTTTTAGCATTTTTTGCAGTGACTCAAAAAAAGAAGACTTAAAAATAGAATGTGATGCAGCGATATACCTGCCTGCATCTGGTTGCTCTGGTGCAAATATAGCCTCGCTTACTAAGTGTCCACGAGCCATATTTCTGTAAGCGTGAATGTCAGTATCAACTACTAATAATTTTGGTAATTTATAAGCCTCAGCATATTTAGCTACTTCACAAAATACACTGAATAGCGAAATCTCATGTTCATGCGCTTGTCTGCGTAATATCGCCATTTGAGCAGTTTTATTTTTGCTACTTAATGCTGCGCTATAGGTAGCTTGTGCTAACTCTTTGGGGAATAGCAATGCGCCAGCGAGTGCATCTGCAAAGTCTTCTCCTTCTTCTTTGCCAGCTAATTCAGGTGTATAGACGTGCGCCAACTCATGCGCCATCCAAAATTTAAAATCTTCAAGGTGAGTATCTAAGTTTAGATAGATAAAAGTAGTATTTTCATCTGGTAAAAGAATATGCAAAGCATTGCCATGGTTTTGCTTGCTGCCCCACATAACAGGAATAATAACCGCGCCATTATCGTTAAACTCGTTAATGAGCTGCATGTATTCTAAAACAGCAGTTTCGCCTATACCAATCTTAGCTCGTATCGCTGAAGCAATACTATTAAGCTTGTCATACTCTAAAGACGGTGAAGGTATTTGGGTGCGTAAAGCATTTGACTCTGGCAAGTAAGCAACCAAGGGTTTAAGTAGCGTACCCATGGAGGCGGCTTTGCTTAGGTGGCTATCAGTAGTGATAGCACCACCTTTTTTACGAAATGCTACCACAGGCTCTCTTGCGCTTAACTTCACAAGCTTATCAAAATCTAAGCTTAATAAGTTGGCGAGTTTGAGTAGCTTGTCTGGACGTGGAAAATCCGCCCCTTTTAACCAGTTGGTAACAGCTTGTGAGGTAACGCCTACCTCTTCTGCAAGTTGTTTTTGGCTCCAACCAAGTGCTTCAAGTGCGGATTTTACGGAATCGCTATTTAGAAGTTTTTCCATTATCTAAGCATTATAATGCTTTTGCGTCAAAAATCAAGTTTAATCAAGTTTTACGGCTATTAAGTGCTACTGTACTTTTACTTGCCCGTTCATTAGCATTGGGAGCAGCCAGTCGCGTAGCTTTTCTAATATCAGATTTTCTTTTATCACTAAATTTCTTTGTACGAATAGAGACTCACAAGCTGACTCATAACGATTTAATATATCATTTGGCGGAATAATAGTTTCAAACCAATTAACACCATTCAAATCAAGATGAAGTACTAATGTACCCGAAGCAAAGTGCTTTATGTAGTTGTGATAATAGGTTGAGTTAAATAAATGCTCTAAATAGAATCTCCCTAATGAATTAGAGCTTACAGATGCTACATCACATGACATTAGGGGGCTTGAGTCAAAAACGTCAGGAATAACAAAAGATTTGCCAATAATGTCTGCATTTCTTGTTACGTCTGTAATGGCAATAACTAAGTCACCTTGCTTTAACAAACTTTCATTTTTAAAATTGCCTTTGAAATATTTTGTTCCTTCATATTTAAATTCACCGAGTAATGAAAATGAATTCAGATTAATTAATGGGGTTCCATTTTCACAAATGTTTGCACTCGAATATGAAATGCCTCTTTTAAATGTCAACACGCCATAGCTTCTAAATCAGCATTAATGAGATTATTAAACTCTATTTTTTTGTCTATAAAATAAAGCAGGTCTCCAATTCTGACTTGTTCATCAATCAAAGGATGTCGAATTAGAATGTTAGGGAAAGTTTTTGCAGAAATGCCTGATACTGTTGAACCGGAGTTGTTTCTATTAATCTCTTTCTGCCCTGAAGATGACTGGAGATAATACTTTAGGTATCTGTTATATTTTTTTTTTGTAGTTCTTAGTGCAAATAAACGTTGACTGAGAATAATTTTCTCGTCTGTGTCCCATAACATTACCTGCCCAGAAGGTGCTTCTGAGGTTAATAACAAATCACCACACTTAATCTCATCTTTCATCCATTTTTTGTATAAATTCTCATCAGCATAATTTATAGAATTAAGCTTTTCGAGTCCACTAAACTTAACGTTATTAGCAGAAATCACTCGGTATCCAGCACTTGACCAACTAGCACCTAATTTTTTTGGAGTCTTACCACGATAGTCAATAACTTTTGATAAGCAACTATCAAGAGATGTAGTTTGCCAACTATAAGTCATACTTCAAATCCTTAAGTCGCTTTTTGATTTGCGCTTCTATCTCATGAGATTTACTAAACAAGCACTCTAAAGAATCACTATAGCCTTGCATTTTGGCGGTAAATTCTGCTTGTGTTATATCCACATATTCAATTTTTACGTCAAAATATTGCCCAGCACTTAGGCTGTAATTTTTAGTAGCAATGTCTTCATAGCTAACTACCACAGAAAAATCATCTTGTGTTTGCTTACTGTTAAACACGTCAATAATGCGTTGTTCTTCTGCGTCACTCAGTACAGTTTTTTGGTTTTTCCCGTCTTTAATTTTTTGCCCTAAATTAGAGGCGTCTATCAACACCACATCACCTTTGTTGCTGCCATCTATAAATAAAATTGATACATTCGTGCCTGTGGTAGCGAAAATATTACTAGGCATAGTAACAACGCCAGCGAGCATTTTATTACTTACCAATCTTTGTCGAATTTTTTTATCAATACCACTTTGTGCAGTAATAAATCCAGTAGGCACAACTACGGCAGCTTTACCATCAGTTTTAAGGCTACTAATAATGTGCTGTAAAAATAGCTGGTAAATTGCCATTTTATCTTTGGCTAGCTTGGGGATGTTAGGCACACCAGCAAAAAAACGGCTGTGATTATCTTTGCTATCCAGTTGCGCGTGTATATCGCTAAAATCCAGCTTAAATGGAGGATTTGAAACAATATAATCAAAGCGTTTTAGTTTGTTACCTTCGTCAGTATGATATGGGTGCAACATAGTGTCGCCTTGAATCACATTGGGGATGGAATGAACTAGGTTATTTAGAATGAGGTTTAAGCGCAGTAAATTAGCCGATTTTTGCGATATATCCTGCGTGAAAATACTGCAACGGTTTTCACCAATAGCATGAGCTACGTTCATCAACAAAGTGCCAGATCCCGCGCTTGGGTCATAGCAGCTCACATTTTTGATTTGCCCTTGCTGAGCTTGTGGCACAAGTATCGCTGCCATAATGCGAGCGACAGCGTGAGGAGTGTAATACTCCGCATATTTACCACCGCTATTGCTGTTGTAGTCTTTTATTAAGTACTCAAAGATAGTGGCGTAAAAGTCAAATTTTTGCGTAAAGATTCGCTCAAAGCTGAATTCCACAAGCTTGTTGATAATTGCGCGGCAAAAAGCATCGCGCTTACCATCGTCTGCAATATATTGGCTAATTCGGTCGAATAGTACTACTTTTGCACCACCATCTGTCTTAACTGCAAATACATCATTATTAGTAATGGCAATGTCAAATAAAGTGTCGTCAAACGTTTTGGCAAAGTCGGCGGTATTTTGCTGGTTAAATAAGGTGTTAATAAAGTGTTCAGGTTTTAGGCGTGCGGTATCTGCGGGCATTTGCATTTGCAGCATTGTTTGAACCTCTTCGCCCATGGCAGAAAAAGCATCTTCCCATTTATCAGCTTTAGCTAAACTAGCATTAATTTTTTTGGCTTCAAAAGCAAATTTGTCGTTTAGGAATTTATACAAAAACACTTGCGTGATGATTTTAAATTCGTTGCCATCGTTACCCAAGCCATAATTGGCACAAATGGTTTTTAAGCTGTCAATTAAAGTTTTGGTTTTTTGTTGAAACTCTTGCTCTACCACGCACGTACTCCATTAAATTCGTTTAAATATTCGCCAACTACTAAATGGTTAATGTAGTGAGATACTTCTACATTTAGCGGTATTGCTTGTTCATCTCTAAAGCGCACAATAACGTGCGGCATCATAGAGCGTTCAAAATAACTTTCGTTATCCATTAGCTGGTTGTTTTGCAGCACTTGAGAGTCGGCGTCTTGCTTTATCCCCGTGAGAGCAGCATGGATTTTACGTTCAGAATCTGAAATGTTGCCACGTTCTAACAGACGTTTATGAATACGAGTGTATTTAACATCACCATGATATTTTTGGCGTAGTTGGTTATTTTCACGATTTAATACTTTAACGCGTTCGTGAATTTTATTAAGCGTACCTATGTTGGCTTGCATTTCATCTTGCGTTACTTCACTTAGGTTCTTTTTCTTAAACAGCCGCTCTAGCTCTTCTTTTAGAGAAATAAATTTAGGATCTTGCTGATCGAAATTACTCGCCAATGCTTCGCGTGTTTGGCGAAGTGTGTCTTTAAGTTTATCGGCAAGTATTAGCTCAGCTTCGCCTATCTTTATAAACTTAAAGATAATGTCTTCAAGTGCGACATTAAGCAAGTTTGTAGTATTTTGACCCTCAGCAATATTTTGAATTAAATTGAGATGGTCTAAATGGTTGCTGGTTTCACGGTATAGTTGGTTGAGTTTTTGAAAGTCTAAATGCTCAAGTAAAGCATACTCACCCTGCAAGCGTATGAGGTTATATAAGCTCTTAGCATCTGCCAGTGCTTTCTTAAGGGCAAGAATAATGCCTTTATCATGAATCTCGTTAATCTGCTGTGCGAATTTTTCAGCATTATCAATATCAAAGCGAAATAACACATCTTTGATATGTTCAATGTCTGCTTTAATTTCATCTGCCGATTTAAATAAATTGGAGTAATGCTCCATTTCATTGCCAAGCTCTGATTGCAGCTCTTCAAAATAGGCACGATTTGTGGCTTCAAATTCTTGGCTAATATCAGCAAAATCTACTACATAACCATAACGAAAATCTTTATAGGTGCGGTTTACGCGAGTTAGTGCCTGTAATAAATTGTGCTTTCGTATTACACGGCCTAAATAAAGTTTTTTCAAGCGGTCAGCATCAAACCCTGTCAGCAACATATTGTAAACAAATAGCAAATCAATAGTGCCTTCTTTAAAGTCTTCAACCCACTTTTTACGCTCTTCTTTTGTACCTACATCATGCAAAATAAGAGCGGCAGTTTTTACTTTTTTTGGATTTGGCTTGCTGGCGGGTGTATGTTCTGCCATGTGGGCATTAAACAGATTAAACATATTTTTAGCTTGATTTGAGCTATCACAAATCACCATGCCTCCGATGCTAACATCATTAAGCGCGCCACGGCTTCCTTCAAAGTCGTTAATAATGTAATCCAACATTGGGGCAACAAACTTAGGGTGTGCGTAGACCTCTTCGCGGTCTATGTCGCCTTGTTGTACTTCAATATCACGCAGAGCTTGTTGCAATGCAATTTTGTAGTTGGTGGCAATTTCTTCGCGAATTAAGCGCAGAGTGTAGCCGTCTGCAATTGAAGCGTTGTAGTAATATTTGTGAATGTAATCGCCAAATAAAGCGCGCGAATTGTAGTTATCACCGAGTAGTGGCGTGCCTGTCAAACCAATTTTTATTGCGTTGCGATCAGTTTGCTCAAGGTTAGCCAGAAAGCTCCCTTGAGGGTTATAACTGCGATGCACTTCATCTAAAAAATACACGCGTTGAATGTTTACATTGTAATCTTGGCTAGCGACTACATTAGGGTCATCTTCAAACTTTTGAATATTTACCACTGTTATTTCAGGCTTGCCACTATGATTGTGTATCACTTGTGTGGCTTTAATGTCGGCCGCGAAGGCCTCACGCGAGCTAATGGTATGCACCACTAAGCCACGGCTAACAAATTCACCTTGCGCTTGAATTAGCAAGTCTATTCTATCCACAATAAAATAAAACTTGGGTATGACCTGCTTGTTTTGAAAGTAATCGGTTAAAAAACGCACGCTGTAAAATGCGAGCGCAGTTTTACCGCTACCTTGCGTGTGCCAAATAATGCCTTTTCTAACGCCAGCATTGAGCTTATTTTCAATGGCTTTTGTCGCAAAAATTTGCGGGTAGCGCATAACATGCTTTTGCAATCCCTTACTTGTTGCAACGTAAGCTAAGGAATATTTAAGCATAAAAGCTAAACGCTCTCGACTTAAAAGTGAGCTTGATAGTCTGTTGGTAGGCGTATCTGGTAACTTGTTTGTTATAAACTCAGGGTTGTTTTTAATGACCTCTAAGTTGTTGTCTTTTAGTATTGCAACTTCAAGTTCATCATTTATCTTACGCAGCAATGCTGTTAAGTTGAGAACTTCCTCCTCACGGAAGTAGTTAAATTTTACCTCATGGTAAGACGAGCTAGCATAAAATGCACCAGCAATCGGCTGCAATGCGCCATCTTCATATTCCATGTTGTTTGAAAACAGCATCAATTGTGAGATGTTAGCAAAGCGTCTGAATTTTGGATTTTGAAAACGCTTATGAATGCGCTCTCGCTCTGCAAGAACGCCATCTTGGTTATTGGGCTTCTTCACCTCAATGAAAATCAGTGGTAACCCGTTAATCAATAAGGTGATGTCAGGTCTAAACTCTTGATCGCCGTTTTGATAGGTAAGCTCTGTAACTACATGAAAGCTGTTGTTATTGAAGTTTGTAAAATCAATTAGTTTAATGCCTGAGCTCGAAGTGAGCTTTTCAAAAAACGCTTTGCCTAAATCTTCATTATCTAGTGTGAGCTGCACATCGGCAAGCAAGCGGTTAATGTCATCAGAAGACAAGTCAGGGTTAATTTTGCTAATGGCTAGATTAAATATGTCTGGAAAGATGTTGGTGTTTGCATCCCACCTAGCACTCTTTAATGATAGGTATTCATAACCTAAACGCACTAAATGCAGAATGCTAGGTATTTTTACGCGTGAATTTTCATTAAAGCTCATAGTTCATTATTTAACCATAAAACCCCTTCTTTGCGATTTATTAACACTAGCATCTCTCTTTAAGTTTCGCCAAAGCACCGACCATCGCATGGTGCGAAATCCAATCAAGCATAAACACTTCGTGACCTCCTACAATCGGTTCGCAAAAGGGCAATGCGACTGCGATTTTGGCTGGTTGCTGGCTTTGCTTTCTTAATCTCCATGCGCTTTATCGGCAGGCGAAACAACTCAAGAGCGATGCAGGTTCAAGTTGATAAGCCTGCAAATACGGGGTAAGTCAAATACTTAAATTCGGCTCACCAATCTAAGAACGATACGAGGATTGAAAACATGACTACACTACACGCTACACCTTACAACCGCGATGCAACTGGTTTTTATTTTGAAAATGCAAGCGAATATGAAGCAAAAGCCACCATGCATGTTGACCGTTTTGGCAACTTGGTTGAAGAATTTGAAATTCAATTTATTGATGGAGATGATGCTGAGTTATTTGAAGCTTGTGGCATTAACCAAGCTAATTTGAATGTATGGTTCGATGATATTGAGTTTTTGCAAGATTTTGAAAAAGCGAGCCTTTATTATTTGGTTGGTGTGGCTGGTTACAATCTTGAGCGAGCACTAACAAAAATTGATGAGCCAAGCATCTATCAAGGTGAATTATTAGAGGCTGCAACAGAGCTATTTGATGAGTGCTATTTGCACGCTATACCCGATAACATTAAGTATTATGTTGACTACGAAAAGTTTGCGCGTGATTGTCAATTGGGTGGCGACATGTGCGAATTTGAATATGTAAGCAATACTTTCACCTGCACGAACTCAAACACAATATAAAAGCTAAATCTGCTCTAAGTTGCACAGACTTAGAGCAAAAGCGCCTCATTAAAATTTCAGTTTACCGAGGCGTTTTCGGTGACAACTTTGGATGACGCTATCGAATAATAGGTGTCATCCAAAGTTGTCATGCAGCACTGTCATCGAGAGCTTGACAGTGCGTGGTGGTCGGTGAAATGGGCTAAAGCCCACCATTGCTGTACGCAATGGCATGTTTCACCTAGCAGCTAGGGCAGCTCCCACCACAAATGCAGCACCCGTCTTTTGCACCTTGCGGCGCACGACCCCCGACTTTATCGGCTGCGCTGAAAGCGTGGACGGTGAGGCGTGTCCACACTATCAACTTGGTCATGTTGCCACATGACTCATGAAAGACGCTATCAACCATATCAGCAGCTACGCACCTGATATGGTTTCTCGCTTTTCATGACCGTAAAGTCGGGGGTCGTGCGCCGCTTCGCTATGCAGACGGGTGGGGCGCTGCCCCCACCAACAATCAGCACTGGGGTGCTTAAAATCGCTGGGGCGATTGTTTGTTGGCGGCTCCCCCGTGAAACTTGATTCTGATTAGAGATTATGTAGTCTTTTTATATGACTTACGTGTTGCCTACTGATATTAAGTTTGTTGGCAATTTCAGTATTTTTTAAACCTTTTTTGGCCAAATCTAGAATATTACTTTCAGTGCCTGTTCTTCTTAAGTCGCTATTTAACTTTTCATAGGTAAACCATGCTTCTGCTTCCGTTAGCATCAATAAAATCCAATACGGATGTGAGGTAGTTTCGTAGTTATTTTTTAGTAGGTTTATAAGCGCAAGTCGGTACGAATCCCAGCTGTCAAAGTTATGTGCGGAAGCGTTAAATAAACTGTTAATGATAGGACATGAGTTACTCATCTCCTGATCCCACTTTTTGGCAAGATTTTTATTCCAGACGGTATTTTGGGTCTCTAGAACAAGCACTTTGACATCATCTTCAACGGTAATAGCTCTAATTGCTAAATCGGAATTCTCTTCAAAGTCTGCTCCAGATGACCCAATTCGAACATTATCACCCATCAGATTCCTTATTAATCTTGCACGCTTCCATTCAGATAAAAAATGGTTGGTATTTTCTCTGCAGTTTTTTTTGCTTTTCGATAAGCAGTGTTTTCGCTTCGTGGGTCGGCGTCAATTACCTTGCTATTGGTTGAGTGGTGTTGATCGCAGTAGTTTTTATCAATTTCGCAGCGACGAAAACAAAAACTACACCAATGAATTTTTTCATGACCAATTTCAGTGTAAATGCAATCTAGGATATCAGAAATGAGAATGCAGCTTTCACTTACCTCGAAGAGATTGTCATGTTTTTTTTCGAAGGCAGCTTCTGGCAAGTTGTCGATATAAAAATAAATGTTTCTAAATTTGTCGGAAATTAGTCGACAAGTTTCCCTTTGAAGCAAGCTTTCCGATAGAGGCAAGTTGATTTCATTTTTTTCAAGAAGCTTGAGAACGAGTGAATTTGTAGGGAACAAGGAAATGAGTGCTGGATTAAATTCGTCACAAAAACATTTAAAAAGTGATTTTGATTTCCAAACATAGCCACTGGAGTTGCGGTTTGCGAGAACGACATCTTCTTCAGCAAGCCTTTTGCATAAGCTATCAATAGCATCTTTTATGAGTTGATTGGCTTCTGGGGAAAGCCTTTTGAAGCCAATGCAGGAGCTAATCAACTTTGACCAGTCTCTACTTTTTGGGGCGTACATATTGTCAACTCAATTTTCGAAAATACTCACGTGATGAAAATATACCAGCATTTTATGCTGGATGCTTCTTACTTTTTAGAGGTGCAATAATATGTTTTCATTTGAATCTAAGTTGGCAGCATGGTCAGTAATAAAGGTAAATTTTTTGATCAACTTAATGAGCTCAGAAGGATTGCTCTACCTGTGCCTAATCGTATTTTTATCTGTTATTGGCTACGGTGCAGGCATAAGGCTGGAAAGATTTACTAAGCCAGAATATCAACGTTTTTCTGTGGTCATTAGAAAATTAGCTTATGCGATGACAGTTATTGCCCTACTTCTATTAGTGGTTTTAGTGATTTATATTGTTGTCATTTTTGTACTTGGTTTTATTGGTTTTTTATTTTCTGAACAATATTCAACTTATGCCTTGGTGGATGTAGCTCAATTCTCATTCAATGCTGTTTGGACAGCATTGAAATCTAGTCTAATCCCAATTTTGGGGACGTTTACCTTTGGCGTAGTAGTGAGTATTTATTTGGTCTATTTCTATATTCCTGAGCTGGAGCGTGGCGAAGGTTTATACGACACTAAAAAATTAGTTAAGCAATTCAGAAATTTTAAGAAATTTAATCCA
>JAYVMU010000093.1:0-4914 GCA_043758775.1 Methylophilaceae bacterium | reverse complement strand
GAGGTTTCGCACAAAATCAACGAGCTTCATCGACTGCTTCGAAGTGAGCGAAAACACCTCGATACGCTCATCTATCTTTACCGCGTCCTATGCGGTTGCACGACCACCCAACTCAACCCCATCGGCGAGATCGCCGTATGGGCTGCCGGAGAATATGGGTGCCTCGATATTTTGCCCGTTTCCTAAAATGGGCATAACGCCAATGGGTTATTCGCCACAAAAAGATGCCAAAAGAAAAGGCGAATAATTCGAAGCGAAACGCGCACGAGAAATGCACGCACGACGGCCTATACGCGCCAACAACAGGCGGTATAGGCCAAAAACGACCCCGATATCTGTTGTCGTGTACGCGAACCCCTAGCGCATTGTGAGCAATTTCTGCTGATATTTATGGTGAAATTACAAGCGGCTAGCCCGTTTATACGAATAATACGCGGCAAGTCTGTTCGTATATTGCCCATATACATAGACCCGCCTATCTTGTGTAATAAATAATTACACAAGATAGGCGGGCATCGTCAGTAGCGCAACAGAAGGCGTGTTGGCCTCGACATAGGCCGTTTTGCTTCGCGCCACGTTGCGAATCTGTGGTATGGCTAGGGGGTTATACGGGCGCTTTGAGGTTTGCCAACGTGGCGCGGCGTTTTCCGAGGTAAAAACATATATACGTGAGCGATAGGTGTTCGCGTGCTACTAGCGCGTAATGGTGTGGCAAATGATGCGAATCGCACACGCTTGAGGAGGTGGCTATAGGTATAATAGCGACGGCGAGGCCGAGATACTTTTTTTTTATTTTTTTTGCGCGGGGCCAAAAAAAATTTGTCGCCTAAAACAGACTGTTGCAATTTCAATCTTGTGTTTCTTGTGTACTCTTGTGCAAGTTTGTGTAATCCTGTGTAATCCTGTGTAATCCTGTGTAAAGTCACACCGCAACCTTTGTCGTAACGTAAAGTAATGTGATAATGCGCGTGACGTTAGACAAGATATCTTGTGTTATACTCACATTACAATATCTCTGCTATCACCGCATATCATATCTTGTGCAAGGATAAACACAAGATAGACCGCGTACATATGTACATGTGTATAAAATTTTTCCTGTGCATAATTATACGGATGTACATAGATCTTGTACATCCGTATAATTATTTTATTGTACTATAATATACACTATAGTACCCGTATTGTCAACAATCAGCCAGCGATATAATCACCATAATTACACAAACAAAGTGTATGTGCAATTATGGGCCGATATACATATATATAGTATGCGCCCGCCTGTGCAGAGTCCGCCTGTGCATGCGCCCGCCTGTGCAGAGTCCGCCTGTGCAGAGTCCGCCTGTGCAGAGTCCGCCTGTGCATGCGCCCGCTGCTATCCAATATCAGATAGTAGTACCATAGTTGACACTTTAGTATACGTGTGGTATACTAAAAATAAAAAAAAGACATCAGAAACACACAAGAAAGAAAGTTGGTTACACAATGAAAACACAGGAAACGATCTTCACCCTCTTAGACAAGACAAACACCATTGTCCATGTTTCACAAGACGGGGTTATTGATTGTAAAATATCCAATGTATCCGCTGGTATACGGGTGCAACATTATGACAGTTATGGCTACACAGGATCATATACTGATTATGACGGTAACGCTAGAGGCCATAATGATCTTATACAAGAATTACAAGAGATGGGCATACCATTTCTTGCACAAGAATGGTTAGATATGCCCGCATATAATGCCCGCCTGCAAAATATGCGCAAGCCTTGCAGATCTTGCACACGGATAAAAAAAGATCTAACACAAGTGAACCTAGTTATTATAGGTAAAGACCCATACTGTGAAAATTGCTATCATGAATATTGTGATTATTGCACATCACCGCGTGGTACGGGCTTATGTCTCGCATGCCAATATGAAAAGAATCACATGCAATGTATGTATGATAGTTTAGACACTGACGAGAATCTATACAAGGCGGGCAAGCATTGTGTTAAAATCGTATCCCCATTAAATAATGGTAGAAACACAAGGGTTACACTTGCACAAGTCAAGCACAATCACGCGCAACGTCTTATGGAAAATGCACAAGAAATGGGGGTATCATCGTATATCATAGAGACATATAAATCTATAGTTATTGCACAAGTTAGACATATTATATGCCTACGGGCTATTCTAGGCATAGACCTATAGATCGAAATTGCACAAGGATTGTGCAATAGTAGCGTTACGCGCTACCTGACGAGATCAGTTACACAAACAAGCGGTATGCCCGTTTGTTACACAAAAAGAAAGGTCTGTTACACAATGGAAAAAGTTGCACAAGTCTACCAGCGGGCGTATGTTGCGATCAAGGCTTGCGGGCATGCTGCGGGCATGCAATGCGCGTGTAAGCAGCATAGGGAACTTTTTGTTAAACAAGAATGCGGTTGCCGCGTTCGCGTCTTGGGGTGTTACACAAAAACACAATTTGACAAGACGTGTCAGATCGTAGCACAAGGGGCATGCCAGCAACACAAGGCGTAAAAGTTACACAATGCGCCGATCTTGGGTAGTAGTGTTATCTAAGATATCCCTAAACAAGATCGGCTAGCATAGCACAAGAAACACAAGCAGCGTTACACAAAAAGAAAAGGGTGTTACACAATGAAATTGCACAAGTTAGCGCGATATGTCGCTGCTATCATGATAGTCCCCGTAACCCTAGCCGTTATGGGCGCGTCTCACAATACGTCGCACAAGTCAAAAGTCACACAAGTTACTCACATTATGACGTTAGATCAATGCCCCTATGGGGGCGATCCTGCTTACACAGTGAGTCACAATATCGCATATATACATTGTGACTCACACGGAAAAGAGTTATACGTATATCCTGCTATGCACATGGCAGATATACACAAGCCATAACACAAGCCTAGGCGTTACACAAAACACTGTTACACAAAAAAAACACACAAGAAAGAAAGTTGGTTACACAATGCGAAAATTTGCACAAGACTATCGGGCGGGTATCATCTGCGTAGCACAAGATCTTGTACTACGGATATCGGGTGCTATCTCAGATGCACAAGAAAATGATACACTAGAATACTGTGATATCTTAGCAGAGACTATCACAGTAGCAGATAGCGATGCAATAGCATCATTAACTGATATTGTGAGTGAATACGAGAAAAAACTTACAATATTTAAGAACACCTTATACAATGGCTTAGCTCATAATCTGGAACTAGTTCCAGATTATGAGCGCGATCAAAAACTAAAGGCATATTGTGAGGCATACGCCTTGTTTGTTTCGCCTATGCCATATGATAAGGCGTTGCAGATATTGGATATGCTGCTATCCAATAGTGATGATACTACAACGTATTATCACACAATGCGTCACATTGAAACACTAGCCCGCAACGTCTAGTACACCAATGGGGGTACATCCAGATGTACCCCCATGCAAGAAACACAAGAAAGTTGGTTACACAATGTACACGTTAAAATTTTTCCAGGATCATACCCTAGCTCACCCGCGCCAACTCTTAGGGCATACCCAAGAAGAGTTACTCAAGACTTTTACACAAGTGTCATGCGTTGGCACGTCATCAGTGATGATAGCACAAGACGAACATACGTTCTATGGTATAGAATGTATCGACTATAAGCAATGGTATCTGGTACAATATCTCAGAGTTGACGATGATATATTGTACCAGATTGATCGCGTCTATATCCCCCATACCCAAGAAGAGTTACTCAAGAACAGGTATAGGATCTTTATGCCAGCAGCAGGTTATGAGCGCCTTATGCAAGTTGCACAAGCGGCAATAACCCAAGATGACAATACCAGGCAAATCTTAAGTATCCCTCTTATGTTGCAATATGGTACGGGGGATAGGCCAGACGTTATTGTACAAGACATAACGTATGAGGGCATTGATGCACAAGTAAGGGGGATTATACAAGAAAAAGTGGCTGCTGCACAAGGCTTGATAAGTACATGTTTAACTGATGTCACTATATATGTATCGTTATCATCTACGGGCGTAACACAAGATCTATCGCCCATAGATGAGGATAATGTTAGGGGTCTATGGCAGATCTCGCAACAATGGCAGGACAATAACAGCGAACTATATACACAAGTCTTACACAAGGGGACGTTAGCAGCGATGACACAAGAATTCTTGTATCTTGTGTCATGCGCTATCACAAGATCCTAGGTTACACAAACAAGCGTTACACAACATACGGGCGGGACCACCGCCCGTTACACAATATGAAGGGGCGTTACACAATGTTGGAAATTACACAGGAAATCTCAGAGTCAGAGACACGCCTTGCTGCTGTTACTCAAGAGCTAGCCAACTCAAAAATTACACAGGAACATATCGCTGACTTCCTAGAGTCTTATCCTACTAGCAGCGGGTTACGCGCTGCTAAAATAAGGATAGATACTCAATGTTATATGCTTGCACAGGAAAAAAGCGATCTTGTGCAAGAAATAGCCATTGAGAAATATATCAGATATCTTAGCAGTAAACTTGTGAGTACACTTGACACTGAGCGTGTGAACGCATATAGTGATGCGATACGTATACTGTCATCACCTGATATATCACGCGCTATCTTTCTGTTACAGTTACTAGCGCGTGTGGGGGTATGCGGGTGCATAGAGTGTGATATGTATTGTGAGCGCCCAGATCCTCACAATGAGACATACCGTGATATCTTCCATGAGATAGCAGCAGCAGTATCGTCGCTCTAGTACATCACACTATGATACACGTATAGCACACTATGTTGACATAGTGTGCTATACGTGTATCTGTCTATGCTAAATTATATGTACATATGTACATATGTACATTCTTACACAAGAATCGGCCCTAGGTTCGCTGCGGATTCCGT
>JAYVMU010000092.1:0-15831 GCA_043758775.1 Methylophilaceae bacterium | reverse complement strand
GGTGATCGCTGCTGTTAATGTGGTCTTACCGTGATCCACGTGGCCAATCGTGCCAACGTTGACGTGCGGCTTCGTCCGCTCGAATTTACCTTTTGCCATGATGTTTTCCTTAATCTAAACTTAAATACTAAATTTTAAAAAATATTTTTTTGTTGAGCTATTTCTTGTTAATAATAGCGTCTGCCACGTTTCTTGGTGCTTCTGTGTAATGCTTAAATTCCATGCTGTAACTAGCGCGACCTTGTGACAATGAACGCACAACAGTTGAATAGCCGAACATTTCAGCTAACGGCACTTCAGCGCGAATTACCTTACCAGAAGCATTATCTTCCATACCTTGAATCATGCCACGGCGTGATGATAAATCGCCCATCACATCACCCATGTATTCTTCAGGCGTTTCAACCTCAACGGACATCATAGGCTCAAGCAAGATTGGATCCGCTTTGCGCATACCGTCCTTAAAGCCGATAGAAGCGGCCATTTTGAACGCGTTTTCGTTCGAGTCAACATCATGGTATGAACCATCAAACAATGTCACCTTAACGTCAACTACCGGGAAGCCAGCCAAAACACCAGCCGGTATGGTCTCACGTAAGCCTTTTTCAACCGCAGGGATGAACTCACGCGGCACTGTACCGCCCTTAATATTGTCGATGAATTCAAAGCCTTTGCCTTGCTCATTCGGCTCCATGATTAGCCATACGTGACCGTACTGACCTTTACCGCCAGATTGCTTAACGAACTTACCTTCAACTTCAACTTTTTTCTTAATCGCTTCACGGTAAGCAACTTGCGGAGCACCAACGTTAGCTTCAACGCCAAACTCACGTTTCATACGGTCCACTAGAATTTCCAAGTGCAACTCGCCCATACCAGAAATAATAGTTTGGTTAGTTTCTTCATCGGTTTTAACACGGAATGAAGGATCTTCTTGCGCCAAGCGATTTAAAGCAACACCCATTTTTTCTTGGTCGGCTTTAGTTTTCGGCTCAACCGCAACGTGAATCACTGGCTCAGGGAATATCATACGCTCTAAGATAATTTCAGAACCTAGTGCGCATAAAGTGTCACCTGTAGTCGCATCTTTCAAGCCTACAGCCGCGGCAATATCACCCGCACGCACCTCTTCTAATGGCACGCGATTATTCGCATGCATTTGCACGATACGGCCAATACGCTCTTTTTTGCCTTTGATTGGGTTATAAACCGTATCACCTGCATTCACCACGCCAGAATATACGCGGAAGAAAATCAATTGACCCACAAACGGATCGGTCATGATCTTGAATGCTAATGCTGAGAATTTCTCTTCATCTGAAGCTTGCAAACGAATTTCGTTACCATCTCCATCTTGAGCTTTAGTTGGCGGAATATCAGTTGGTGCTGGCATAAGTTCAATCACCTTATCCAACATCGCTTGCACACCTTTGTTTTTGAAAGCTGAGCCACACATCATTGGCACAATTTCAGAAGCAATAGTACGTGTACGCAAACCTAGAAGAATGTCAGCTTCAGACAAATCACCTTCTTCAAGGTATTTATTCATCAGCTCTTCATTTGCTTCAGCCGCAGCTTCTACCATATTTTCACGCCATTTATCACACTCAGCTTTAAGCTCAGCAGGAATCTCGCGGTAATCAAACTTCATACCTTGAGATGCTTCATCCCAATAGATAGCTTTCATTTTGATTAAATCAACAACGCCTTCGAACTTTTCTTCAGCGCCGATTGGCACTTGCAAAGGCACAGGATTCGCTTTAAGACGTGCACGCATTTGATCGTACACTTTGAAGAAGTTAGCACCAGCGCGGTCCATTTTATTCACGAACGCTAAACGCGGCACTTTATATTTATTGGCTTGACGCCAAACTGTTTCAGACTGTGGCTGCACACCACCTACTGCACAGTACACCATGCACGCGCCATCTAGCACACGCATAGAACGCTCAACCTCAATGGTGAAGTCTACGTGACCCGGGGTATCAATAATGTTAATACGATGTTGGTCGAACTGACCTGCCATACCTTTCCAGAAACAGGTAGTAGCAGCAGAAGTAATAGTAATACCGCGTTCTTGCTCTTGCTCCATCCAGTCCATCGTTGCGGCGCCATCATGCACCTCACCAATCTTATGGTTTACGCCAGTGTAAAAAAGAATACGCTCAGTAGTTGTAGTTTTACCTGCATCAATGTGCGCAGAAATACCGATATTACGATAACGATTAATAGGGGTTTGACGAGCCACGGTTATTACCTTTACTTATATTCTTAAAGAGCAATTTGCTAAAATTTAGACCATTCTAAATTGACATAATTACAATCAATATTAAAACAATAATGTCAGCTTATTATTAGGCTGACATTACAAAAACATTAAAATCTAAAGTGTGAGAAAGCTTTGTTAGCTTCTGCCATACGGTGAACTTCTTCACGTTTCTTCATGGCTGAGCCACGGCTTTCAGACGCCTCCAACAATTCGGCCGCCAAACGTAGGCCCATAGATTTTTCACCACGTTTACGCGCAGCATCACGCATCCAACGCATCGCCAACGCGCTACGACGGCTTGGGCGAACTTCAACTGGCACTTGGTAGTTAGCACCACCAACACGGCGTGATTTAACTTCAACCATTGGGCGCAAGTTTGTCAAAGCAAGCGTAAACACCTCAAGCGCATCCTTACCACTTTTTGCGGTAATTTGATCAAATGCACCGTATAAAATACGTTCCGCCACTGACTTTTTACCACCAGTCATTAACACGTTTACGAATTTAGACACTTCTGTGCTACCAAATTTTGGATCTGGAAGAATGTGGCGCTTAGGAACTTCTCTACGTCTTGGCATACTATTTCTCTATTCTCTATAATTTTTGCAAGCGATTACATTTGCAAGGCTTAAACTTAAGCCGCTATTTTAAAATTAATACTACTTCGCCTTAGCTTCTTTAGGACGTTTAGCACCGTATTTAGAGCGTGATTGCTTACGATCCTTAACACCTGCAGTATCCAGGCTACCACGCACCATATGGTAACGCACACCTGGTAAATCTTTTACACGACCACCACGCAAGAGCACAACGCTATGCTCTTGCAAGTTATGGCCTTCACCACCGATGTAGCTAATTACCTCATAGCCGTTAGTAAGACGCACTTTAGCGACTTTACGTAAAGCCGAGTTAGGCTTTTTAGGTGTTGTAGTATAAACACGAGTACATACGCCACGTTTTTGCGGGCAAGCTTCAAGTGCCGGCACTTTACTCTTGGTTACCACTTTAACGCGTGGTTTACGTACTAACTGATTGATGGTTGGCATTGCCTATTCCCTATAATTTTAACTTGTGCTCTTTAACGTGCTCTATTCTTTAGCAATCAAAATGCTACAGAAAATTACGGGATGGAGGTATCCCCATCCCGAAAAACATAGCATTCTATTTTGCGACCGACTTAATGTCAACCAATAGTTGAAATTAACCCATTAATCTCAATTCGGGTTAACCAGCCAATTGTTATGACAAACTTTCATTACTCTGCATCTGACTCAATATGACTAGCTTCAGCAACTGGCTCAACTTCAGTAAACATCGCTTCTGCCGCAGCTTTTGCTTCATTCACTTCAGGCTGGCTCGCAGTTAAACTCGCAGCAGTTAAACCTGCCGCTTTACGTTTGCGTGATTCGTGATAAGCCAAACCTGTACCTGCTGGAATTAAGCGACCTACAATGACGTTTTCTTTCAAGCCACGTAACTCATCACGCTTACCAAGAATCGCTGCCTCAGTTAATACACGTGTTGTTTCTTGGAAGGATGCCGCTGAAATAAACGAATCAGTCGACAATGATGCTTTAGTAATACCTAACAACACATATTCAAATGTGGCTGGACGTTTGTCTTGCGCAATCACTGCTTCGTTTTGTGCCAATAAATCAGCGCGCTCTACTTGTTCACCCATGATGAATGAAGTATCGCCAGAATCAGTCACACGTACACGACGCAACATTTGACGCACAATTACTTCAATATGTTTGTCATTAATTTTAACGCCTTGCAAACGATACACGTCTTGCACTTCGTCAATGATGTAGCGCGCTAATGATTCACGACCTTGCAAACGCAGAATATCTTGTGGATCGGCCGGGCCATCAACAATACTTTCACCTTTAGTCACCACTTGACCATCATGCGCCGTCACGTGTTTATCTTTAGGAATCAAGAATTCGCTAGCAACGCCATCTAAATCAGTAATCACCAAACGTTGTTTACCTTTGGTGTCTTTACCGAATGAGATAGTACCTGTCTCCTCAGCCAGCATACCGGCATCCTTAGGTGAACGTGCTTCAAACAGTTCAGCTACGCGCGGTAGACCACCGGTAATATCACGTGTTTTAGATGATTCTTGTGGAATACGCGCCATGACTTCACCAACGCCTACTTCTTGACCATCTTTCACTGTAATAATACAACCCAACTGGAAGGTCACGTTGACAGATAATTCACTGCCTGTAATCTTCACTTCAACACCATTAACATCTAACAATTTAACTTGTGGACGTAAACCTTTAGTTTGGCCGGCACGTTGTTTAGGGTCAATCACCACCAGCGATGATAAGCCGGTTACGTCATCCACTTGTTTCGCAACCGTGATACCTTCTTCCACGTTTTCAAATTTAATGAAGCCAGCATATTCCGTAATAATTGGACGGGTATGTGGATCCCAAGTCGCTAATACTTGACCGGCTTTCACCACTTTGCCATCAGTCACAGTCAACGTCGCACCGTACGGCACTTTATGACGCTCACGCTCACGTGCACTTTCATCCACGATAATCACTTCACCATTTCGTGAAATCACTACTTGCTCATTACGTGCATTCGTTACATAACGCATCGTAGAAGTGAAGTTCAATACACCGTTAGACTTACTCTCAACCGAGCTCACAGAAGCCGTACGCGATACCGCACCACCGATGTGGAACGTACGCATGGTCAACTGTGTACCTGGCTCGCCGATTGATTGCGCAGCAATCACGCCAACCGCTTCACCCATGCTAATGAGTTTGCCACGACCTAAGTCACGACCGTAACACTTGGCACAAATACCATAGCGTGTATCGCAAGTCAGTGCAGTTCGCACTTTTACTTCATCGATACCTAAGGCATCGATATGCTCAACCTCATCTTCACCTAACAAGGTGCCTGCTGGATAAATCACTTCTTGCGTTTCTGGGTTAATCACGTCTAACGCAGCTGTACGACCTAAAATACGGTCATGCAATGGCTCTACAACTTCACCACCCTTAACCAGTGCTTTAGTCACTAGGCCGTCAGAAGTACCACAATCATGCTCAGTCACTACCAAGTCTTGCGTTACATCAACCAGACGACGTGTCAAGTAACCAGAGTTAGCGGTTTTCAATGCCGTATCAGCCAAGCCTTTACGTGCACCATGGGTTGAAATAAAGTATTGCAACACGTTCAAACCGTCACGGAAGTTAGCCGTAATCGGCGTTTCAATAATAGAACCATCCGGTTTAGCCATCAGACCACGCATACCTGCTAACTGACGAATTTGAGCTGCAGAACCACGCGCACCAGAGTCAGCCATCATGTAAATCGCATTGAATGACTCTTGACGTAAACCTTTGCCGTTCGCATCTTTGGCTTGCGTGCCGTCTACGTTCAGTACCGCTTCTTCACGTAACTGCTTCATCATGGCATCAGCGATTTTATCGCCGGCACGACCCCAGATATCCACCACTTTATTGTAGCGCTCACCCTGAGTGACCAAACCTGAAACGTATTGGTCTTCAATTTCTTTCACTTCAGACTCAGCAGAAGCAAGTAATTGTGCTTTTTCTGGTGGTACCAACATATCGTTAATACTGATTGAGATACCCGCACGTGTAGCGTAGGTATAACCCATCGTCATCAGTTTATCAGCCAAAATCACAGTTTCGCGGATGCCCACTTTACGGAAACCCGCATTGATCAGTTTAGAAATTTCTTTCTTCTTCAATGCACGGTCAATCACGCTGAATGGCAAGCCCGCTGGCAAGATTTCTGACAACAAGGCACGACCTACCGTAGTTTCGTAACGTGTAGTTTTTTCAGTTTTTGTGCCATCTAAAGCTAAATCGTACTCTTTAATACGTACTGTAATTTTTGCTTGAATATCAATTAAACCACCGTCATACACGCGCTGCACTTCAGCCACATCAGCAAAGCGCATACCATCACCACGGGCATTGATACGTTCACGTGTCATGTAGTACAGCCCCAGCACGATATCTTGTGAGGGCACAATAATTGGCTCACCGTTCGCTGGTGACAATACGTTGTTTGAAGCCAGCATTAAAGTACGTGCTTCCATTTGCGCTTCCAAGCTCAATGGAACGTGAACCGCCATTTGGTCACCATCGAAGTCGGCGTTGAATGCCGCGCAAACGAGTGGATGCAATTGGATCGCTTTACCTTCAATTAGCATAGGTTCGAATGCTTGAATACCTAAACGGTGAAGCGTTGGCGCACGGTTAAGCAGTACTGGATGCTCGCGAATCACGTCTTCCAAGATATCCCAAACTTCTGGTCCTTCTTCTTCAACTTTTTTCTTCGCTGCTTTAATCGTTGTCGCTAAACCTAACACTTCCAATTTATGGAAAATGAATGGCTTGAACAATTCCAACGCCATTTTTTTCGGCAAACCGCATTGATGCAGTTTTAATTGCGGACCCACCACAATCACTGAACGACCTGAGTAATCCACACGTTTACCCAATAAGTTCTGACGGAAACGACCGCCTTTACCCTTGATCATGTCAGCTAATGATTTCAATGGACGTTTGTTAGCACCCGTCATCACTTTACCGCGACGACCATTGTCTAACAGTGAATCCACCGCTTCTTGCAACATACGTTTTTCGTTACGTACAATGATTTCTGGTGCTTTCAACTCTAACAAGCGTTTTAAACGGTTGTTACGGTTAATCACGCGACGATATAAATCGTTCAAGTCAGACGTTGCAAAACGGCCGCCATCCAATGGCACCAATGGACGTAGTTCTGGTGGCAATACTGGCAAGATTTCAAGAATCATCCACTCTGGTTTAATGCCAGATTTCTGGAATGCTTCTAATACTTTTAGACGTTTAGCGATTTTCTTGATTTTCGCTTCAGAGCCAGTTTCGCCTAAATCACGACGTAATTTTTCTATTTCGTTAGCGATGTCCATTGTACGTAATAATTCACGCACCGCTTCAGCACCCATCACGGCATTGAATTCATCGCCGTATTCTTCAACTTTAGCCAAGTAGTCATCTTCCGTTAGCAATTGACCACGTGTCAGTGGTGTCATGCCCGGATCAATCACGATGAATGCTTCAAAGTACAATACGCGTTCGATATCACGTAACGCGATATCCAATACCATACCTAAACGGCTTGGTAATGACTTTAAGAACCAGATATGCGCAACTGGTGATGCCAAATCGATGTGGCCCATACGCTCGCGACGTACTTTAGATAATGTGACTTCAACACCACATTTTTCACAAATCACACCACGATGTTTTAAGCGTTTGTATTTACCACATAAACACTCGTAATCTTTTATTGGGCCAAAGATTTTGGCGCAGAATAAACCATCACGTTCTGGTTTAAACGTACGATAGTTAATGGTTTCTGGCTTTTTCACTTCGCCATATGACCATGAACGGATTTTTTCAGGTGAAGCTAATGCAATCTTAATCGCGTCAAATTCTTCTTCTTGCGTTACCTGTTTGAATAAGTCTAATAGAGCTTTCATGTGAATTCTCTCCTGAATTAATTACGGTCTAGGTCAATGTCGATAGCGAGTGAACGAATTTCTTTCACTAACACGTTGAATGATTCCGGCATACCAGCATCAATCTTATGTTCGCCCTTCACAATGTTTTCATACACTTTGGTACGGCCGTTTACGTCATCTGACTTAACGGTTAACATCTCTTGCAAGATGTATGAAGCGCCATAAGCCTCAAGTGCCCAAACCTCCATCTCACCAAAACGCTGTCCTCCGAATTGTGCTTTACCGCCCAATGGCTGCTGTGTCACCAATGAGTATGGGCCTGTAGAACGTGCATGCATTTTGTCATCAACCAAGTGATGCAATTTCAATACGTGCATATAACCCACAGTGACTGGACGCTCAAATGACTCACCAGTACGACCATCAAACAATTTCACTTGCGTTTTGCCCGCATGGAACTGTAATTGTTTAGTACGTGCATCATCATCTGGGAACGCCAAATCTAGCATTTCTTTAATATCAGATTCTGCCGCACCATCGAATACCGCGGTAGCGAACGGCACCCCGTGTTTAAGATTGTGTGCAAGATCAATCACTTCTGCATCTGATAATGATTTGATATCTTCTTTTTTGCCAGTGCTGTCGTTATAAATCTGATCTAAGAATTTACGGATCTCAGCTACCTTTACTTCTTGTTTAAGCATCTCATCGATACGTAAACCTAAGCCTTTAGCCGCCCAGCCCAGATGCACTTCTAGAATCTGACCAATATTCATACGTGACGGAACACCTAGTGGGTTCAACACGATATCCATTGGTGTACCATCGGCCATGTGCGGCATATCTTCTATTGGCACAATTTTCGAGATAACACCTTTGTTACCGTGACGACCAGCCATTTTGTCACCAGGCTGAATACGACGTTTAACGGCCAAGTACACTTTAACCATTTTTTGAACGCCTGGCGGTAAATCATCACCTTGCGTCAATTTACGTCTTTTCTCTTCAAAACGGTTGTCAAATTCCACTCGCGCTGCTGCTAAGCCATCTTTCAATTGCTCTAACTGGCGCGCCGCTTCTTCATCTGACAAGCGAATATCAAACCAATCATAACGACCTACCTCTTTAAGATAAGCAGCAGTCAGTATTTCGCCTTTTTTCAGCTTGTTAGGGCCGCCAGTAGCGACTTTACCTTCTAGCAAGCGTTGAATACGGCCGAAAGCATCATCTTCCACAATACGCATTTGGTCAGCAATATCTTGCTTGTAATGCGCTAACTGGTCGTCAATAATTTGTTGTGCACGAGCATCGCGATCAATACCTTCGCGAGTAAATACTTGCACATCAATCACGGTGCCGCTCATCCCTGAAGATACACGCAATGAGGTATCTTTCACGTCTGAAGCTTTTTCACCAAAAATAGCACGAAGCAACTTCTCTTCTGGCGTTAGCTGTGTTTCACCTTTTGGTGTCACTTTACCAACTAACACATCGCCTGCCTCTACTTCTGCGCCGATGTAAATAATGCCAGATTCATCTAAACGACCTAACATACGCTCGCTTAGGTTAGAAATATCTTGCGTAATTTCTTCAGCGCCTAGCTTGGTATCACGTGCTACTACTGACAACTCTTCAATATGAATTGAGGTGTAGCGATCATCGGCTACTACGCGCTCTGAAATTAAAATCGAGTCTTCGTAGTTATAGCCGTTCCAAGGCATAAAGCCCACCAGCATATTTTGGCCTAATGCTAGCTCGCCCATATCGGTTGAAGCACCATCGGCAATCACATCACCACGCGCTAACATATCGCCGATTTTTACAAGCGGACGTTGGTTAATGTTGGTATTTTGGTTAGAACGCGTATATTTAGTTAAGTTGTAAATATCTACACCAACTTCACCGGCTGCCGCCTCAGCATCGTTTACACGAATTACGATACGACCTGAATCTACATAATCTACAGTACCACCACGACGTGCTTGTACGGTTGTACCAGAGTCAACTGCTACGGTACGTTCAATACCTGTACCAACCACGGCTTTTTCAGCGCGTAAACAAGGCACAGCTTGACGTTGCATGTTGGCACCCATCAACGCACGGTTCGCATCATCGTGTTCCAAGAATGGAATGAGTGAAGCTGCCACAGACACAATCTGACTTGGCGCAACGTCCATATATTGCACGCGGTCTGGCTGTGTCATGGTGAATTCATTGTGATAACGAGATGAAATCAAATCATCAATAAACATGCCTTTAGCATCGATATCAGTATTCGCCTGTGCAATCATGTACTGACTCTCCTCAATGGCAGAGAGGTAATCGATGGTTGCAGAAACTTTATTGCCTTCAACACGGCGATAAGGTGTTTCCAGGAAACCATATTTATTGGTACGGGCAAACAAAGCGAGTGAGTTGATCAAACCAATGTTTGGACCCTCGGGTGTTTCAATTGGACACACACGACCGTAATGAGTTGAGTGTACGTCACGTACCTCAAAGCCTGCGCGCTCACGTGTCAAACCGCCTGGGCCTAATGCTGAAACACGGCGTTTATGCGTGATTTCTGACAATGGATTGGTTTGGTCCATAAATTGTGAGAGTTGGCTTGAGCCAAAAAATTCACGAATCGCGCTAGAAACTGGTTTGGCATTGATTAAATCATGCGGCATCAAGTTATCAGATTCAGCTTGTGATAAACGTTCTTTAACAGCACGTTCTACACGCACCAAGCCTGAACGGAATTGGTTTTCTACCAGCTCACCCACTGAACGAATACGACGGTTACCTAAGTGATCGATATCATCAATCTCCCCACGACCATTGCGTAGCTCCAGCAACACACCAACTACAGCCAGGATGTCATCGTTTGAAAGGATATGAGCACCTTCAGCACCTTGTGGACCTACGCGTTCGTAGAAGCGACGCATCCAGTTTGCCATACGCTCTTCCGCTTTTTCAGGGAAAGCACGACGGTTGAATTTCATGCGGCCAACGACGGATAAATCGTAACGATCTTCATTGAAGAACAGGCCGCTAAACAAAGCTTCCACTGAATCTTCAGTTGGCGGCTCGCCTGGACGCATCATGCGATAAATCGCCACGCGTGCTGCGTATTGGTCTGGAATTTCATCGATACGTAACGTTTGTGAGATGTAATCACCATGATCTAAATCATTAGAGTACAAAGTCGCTACTTGTGCGATATTCGCTGCATGTAGCTTCTCAAGCAAAGTTTCAGTGATTTCATCGTTAGCATTCGCAACAACTTCGCCGGTTTCTTTATCCACAACAATGCTAGCAATAGTGCGGCCCAAGATAAACTCTTGCGGCACAGCCATTCTGTGCACGCCTGCTTTTTCCATATCACGGATATGTTTCACCGTAATACGTTTGTCTTTAGCTACCAACACATTGCCGTCTTTATCGGTAATGTCGAATTTAGCCACTTCGCCACGTAGACGATCTGGTACTAATTCAAATTGAACGCCAGCGGCACTCAAGTGGAAATTATCTACGTCGTAGAATGTTTCCAGGATTTGTTCTGGCGTATAACCTAATGCTTTAAGCAAAATAGTGACCGGCATCTTACGACGACGATCCACACGAAAATACAAGTAATCTTTAGGGTCAAATTCAAAATCTAACCATGAGCCACGGTAAGGAATAATACGTGCCGAGAACAGCAATTTACCTGAACTATGCGTCTTGCCGCGATCATGCTCAAAGAACACGCCTGGGCTACGGTGTAATTGTGAAACAATCACACGCTCAGTACCGTTAATCACAAATGAGCCATTTTCGGTCATAAGCGGCAATTCGCCCATGTATACCTCTTGCTCTTTCACCTCTTTCACAGTTGGCTTTGAAGCCTCTTTATCCATGATAGTAAGGCGCACTTTAACGCGTAACGGTGCAGCATAAGTCAAGCCGCGTTGTTGACATTCTTTGACATCAAATGGCTCAGCGCCTAATTGATAACTAACGTAATCCAAACGGGCATTGCCTGAATGACTTACGATAGGGAACACAGAACCAAATGTAGCCTGAAGGCCACCATTTGTGCGCTGATCTGCTGCTGTGTGTTCTTGCAAGAATGCCGCATAAGATTCTAATTGCATCGCGAGCAAGTATGGAACTTCTTGCACGCTCTCACGTTTAGCAAAACTCTTACGAATGCGTTTTTTTTCGGTAAAGGAATAGCTCATAGCGTCTCCTGATTTTTGAGGGTAGAAAATAAAACTCTGTTGATTTCTTCAGCTTTATATACTGACAAAACCTTATTTTCTAACGACAAACACAGCTTAGTAATTTGTAACACTTTGTTACATTTCTGGCGCCTTACAAATAGCGAAGGCTGACGGTCTCCCGTCAGCCTAACTAGTGCTTAAAACTTAATTATTTGATTTCGCCAGTTGCACCAGCTTCAATCAATTTTTTCAACGCAGCTTCAGCGTCAGCTTTTGAAACGCCTTCTTTAACTGCTTTAGGTGCGCCGTCTACTAAATCTTTAGCTTCTTTCAAACCTAGTGCTGTTAATTCGCGCACCACTTTAATGACGCTAACTTTACTCTCGCCTGCGGTTAATAAAACAACGTTGAACTCTGTTTGCTCAACTGCAGCGGCAGTAGCTGCGCCACCAGCAGCACCAGCTGCTACGGCTACTGCCGCTGCTGATACGCCAAATTTCTCTTCGATTTCTTTAATAAATGCTGTTAAGTCAAGCACTGACATGCTACCTACTGCATCTAAAATTTCTGCATTTGTAATTGCCATTTGTATATTCCTTAAAATTAAATAATGTAGCTAATAAACTAAGCTGCTTTAGCTTCACAAACTGCGGCAAGTGCGCGAGCGAACTTGGTAGGCACTTCGTTAAGCGTACGCGCAAATTTAGCAAGTAACTCTTCGCGGCTTAATGTAGATGCCAAGGCTTGTACACCAGCAACATCCATCACTTTATTTGGCATTGCGCCAGCTTTGATGACAAACTTGTCATTGGCTTTAGCAAAATCGTTCATTACTTTAGCGGCACTCACTGGGTCGGTAGAAATACCAAACACCAATGGACCTACCATATCGTTTGCTAAATCTGCAAATGGCGAACCATCCACTGCACGGCGTACTAATGTATTTTTCAATACACGTAGATAAACACCAGATTTTCTAGCTTGAGCACGAAGAACAGTCATGTTCGCCACGCCAATACCACGATATTCAGCAAGAACAATTGCTTGAGCTTTTGAAACTTGTTCAGTCACTTCAGCAACTACTGCTTTTTTCTCTGTAAGATTAAGACTCAAGGTCTTTACTCCTTCCGTTAATTAAGCGTCAGATCAATCAACCTGACACCATCCCACGGCGACCTTTCATCAGGAATATAAAACGATCCTGTTTAGGGTGACGCCATCTGCGTAGGAACTAGGAAACATCAAAACAGAGGCAAGAAAAATAGCTTTCATACGCCCATCTTGCGGTTTCTAACATTAAATCCTTGCGGACTCCTACGGTCTTTGATAACCCCGCCAATTATTCAAAATTAATTCACATCAAATAATTAACGAGCCCAAAGCCCTTTGTTGATGCAGTCACTTCACAGTGACCACATCAAGCATTTTTGCTAACTTAAACCCTAAATAAAACTAGGCTAAATTAGTTTGATCTACACGAATACCTACACCCATGGTGCTAGATACTGATAATTTTTTAAGAAAAACACCTTTGCTAGAAGCTGGTTTAGCTTTTGCTAAAGCATCAACTAGTGCAACCAAGTTACCTTGTAATTGCTCAACTGTGAATGAAGCACGACCGATAGTGCAATGAATGATGCCGCCTTTATCTGTACGGTATTGCACTTGACCAGCTTTAGCATTTTTAACTGCTGTCGCTGCATCAGGGGTTACAGTACCCACTTTTGGATTTGGCATTAAACCGCGTGGGCCTAAGATTTGACCTAATTGACCGACAATACGCATTGCGTCTGGCGTTGCAATCACGATATCAAAGTCCATTACACCAGCTTTAACTTGTTCAGCTAAATCTTCAAAACCAACAATATCAGCACCAGCTGCTTTAGCGGCTTCTGCTTGTGCGCCTTGAGCGAACACAGCAACGCGCGTTATTTTACCAGTACCGTTAGGCAATACCAATGCGCCACGAACTAGCTGATCTGATTTACGTGCATCAATACCTAGATTAACTACTGCATCAACAGATTCATTGAATTTTGCAGTTGCGATTTCTTTAACCAAGGTCAAAGCCTCGGCTACTGGATAGATTTGATCGCGATTTACTTTAGCGCGTAGCGCTGTTATACGTTTAGAAGCCATGTTATACCACTCCTTCTACGATAATACCGATACTGCGAGCACTACCCGCAATAGTACGTACAGCAGCGTCCATGTCAGACGCTGTTAGGTCAGGCATCTTAGTCGTAGCAATTTCTTCAGCTTGTTGACGTGTAATTGTTGCTACTTTGTCTAAATGTGGACGCGGCGAACCTTTTTCGATCTTTGCTGCTTTTTTAAGCAAGATCGTTGCAGGTGGCGTTTTCATGATAAAAGTGAAGCTCTTATCTGCAAACGCAGTAATGACCACAGGAATTGGCAAGCCCGGCTCAACACCTTGTGTTGCAGCGTTAAATGCCTTACAGAATTCCATGATGTTTAAACCACGTTGACCCAATGCTGGACCGACTGGTGGACTTGGATTGGCTTTACCTGCAGGGATCTGCAGCTTGATGTAGCCAATGACTTTCTTTGCCATTTTAATGCTCCTAAAGTGGGTATTAACGCTTTTGTGAAAGCTCCCCGGTTAAATACAACTACTGATTTAATACACTTACTTAATTACCAGCACCACTAAACTTCTTTTTCGATTTGACCAAACTCTAGCTCTACTGGCGTTGCACGTCCAAAAATCACCACATTAACGCGTAACTTACTCTTCTCGTAGTTGATATCCTCAACAGAACCAGAAAAATCCTTGAATGGGCCATCAATAACACGCACTGACTCACCTTTTTCGAAAGTAAGTTTTTGCGTAGGATTACTCTTACTGTCATCCATACGCTGTAAAATTATTTCAACTTCTTTATCTTTAATTGGTGTAGGCTTTTGTGCACTGCCACCGATAAAGGCCGTAACGCGCGGCGTACTTTTAATCAAATGCCAGCTATCATCAGTCATGGCCATTTGCACTAATACATAACCAGGATACAACTTACGTTCAGAGATTTTCTTGACGCCAGCTTTCATCTCGATAACTTCTTCTACTGGCACTAAAATCTGACCAAATAAATCCTGCAAACCAGAACGCACAATACGCTCTTCTATGCCCGCTTTTACCGATTTTTCAAAGCCAGAAAAGGCTTGGACTGCATACCAACGCATACTCATTTAAGCACTCCGCCCCATAATCCATTGCACCATATAGGAAAATCCAATATCCACAACAGCTAAAATTGCCGCCATAATAATGACCAAGATAATAACTACTACGGTTGTTTGTATAGTTTCTTGTTTGGTTGGCCATACCACACGCTTAGCTTCAGCAAATGATTCTGAAATAAATCCGAGAGAAGTCTGTCCAACTGGGGTAGTCCATAAAACAGCAATAGCCGCGCCAATGCCAGCCAAAAAGGTCACAATGCGCAGCGCAAGAGCTTTATCTTCCAACACATAGAAGCCAGCAATACCCGCTACCATCAGCAGCAATGAAATTACCAGCTTTATTTTATTTAGCATACGATATTTTTATTTTCAATTTAAACTTAAAAAAATATTTAAGCTTCACTTCCAAAATTTGGCAGGCCAAGAGGGTCTCGAACCCCCAACCCTCGGTTTTGGAGACCGATACTCTACCAATTGAGCTATTGGCCTGCAGAAAACTTTACACTACACAAAGGTTACACTCAGTTAACGAATACAACCTTTGTTAAAACCAACTACAAATTATTCAATAATCTTAGCGACTACACCCGCACCTACGGTACGACCACCTTCACGAATGGCGAAGCGTAAGCCGCTTTCCATCGCAATAGGCGCAATCA
>JAYVMU010000091.1:0-8980 GCA_043758775.1 Methylophilaceae bacterium | reverse complement strand
GTAGCGGCGGAACGTGTGAAGGGGTAAATGCTCCATGAGTTGTGCAAACACCAATTGGCCTGAATACATGATGAGAAACCATAGAGAGAAAACTCCAGTCTTGTGTATAGGCACGGCGTTGCTGGTGTTTTTTGGCTGTCTCTGCCTCTTTTGGCTTATTCTTTTCATTGGTTTTCAAAGCTTGCTCTTTAGGTATTGCTTGACTGCGCTCTGCCTATTTGCGTATTGCTACCTAAAAGAGCCACAAGTTATTATGCAAAAGCCCCACCTATAACTACTCAAAAGCACCACCCATAATTATGTCAAATACACCACTTATTTGCTAGCATCAATCTTTGTATCAATAGCAACTGCAATTAAATACTGCGCTTAAACAAACTGCGTATTACAGTAAAAAGAGCCACTAATAATTACTCCCAAAAGCCATTTGTTATTCTGTACGACAGCCACTGAGCCGAATGGCATAATTTATCTAGTGACTATGCTGATGATGACTATCTGGGTAATGTGGGTGCTTATGTTTCAAAGCTGCGTGTGTATGTTTATGTGTGTGAGTCAAAGCCATTTCTGCCAATGAACTATGTGCATGCTGATGATGCTCGTCATGACTGTGCTCATGCTCATGTTCCATTTCATAATGTAAATGCTCATGTTCGTGATGCTCGGTCAAATGTAACCAAATCCCTGCAGCCATTAAAACACCAGTAATTACTAGCGGCATCGTAATTGGATCCCCCAAGACAATTGCCAAGAGCGCCCCAAAGAATGGTGCTACAGAAAAGTATGCCCCTGTTCGCGCTGTACCCAGGTGACGTAAACCAATTACGAATAGCGTGAGACTTACACCATAGGCTAAAAATCCAACAGACATTGCTGCTGCAGTAGCCAATATAGATGGCAAAGCAGTGCCAAGCGTAAACGCCAGTACCAAATTAACTAACCCAGCAATCAGCCCTTTAATAGATGCAATCCAAGCAGCATCAGATAATGAAAGTTTGCGTGTCAGGTTATTATCCAAGCCCCAAGCGAAGCACGCCCCTAGCACTGCCAATGTGGGCCATATACCAGAAAATCGTACATCACTCGGCCATCCCAACACTAATGCACCTGCCACAATTAAGGCCATGCCTAATGCAATGCGACGATCAAAATTTTCTTTAAAAGCAAACCACGCTAATAGTGGTGTAAAAACACCTTCCATATTCAGCAATAAGGATGCGCCTGATGCTGGCATATTTAATAATCCCAGCATCAACAACACCGGTGCAATCACTCCGCCTGCTAATATTGCTGCTGCAAACCATACTTTCTCATTTATGGGTAAGCGAACTGATGGCGCACGAATGATGAAACGATATAGCGTTAGCCCAATTCCTGAGCCAAGATAGAGCAAACCAGCCAGTAACCAAGGGCTAATATGGCTAAGCAATAGTTTTGCCAGTGGCGTTCCCGCTCCAAATAACAGAGCAGAACCTAGTGCTGCAAGAATACCTTTTTGTAACATTCTCAAATTCTTTAGAAATGCATCAATGATGTTATTTTATAACTGAGGCGGCCAGTTATGTGTCTCTTTCTGGCAATCTATACACCATGCATATAGCGCGTCATATATGACCATGCCATGTTTTAACATTTCTTGGTCATCTGAGTAGCTTTTAGATAGACCCAGTGATATTGCATATAAGCCTGCTGACTGTGGTGCAAGGTCAAGTCTCGAAGTGTCAGCACCTCTGACTATTTCAGCTAGCTGCTGCAATGCAGGTTCTGTAAGATTGTATTTCTTTAGAAATGCATCGAAGCTGCAAAGCTCGCCGACGTGGGAGAACTCCACATCAGGTATATCGTAGGGAATGGCACCTGTTTTTTCTGCAACGTTAAGCACATAAGCACTTGGCACGTATTAAAACTCTGGCTCTTTGTCGATGAATTTAGCGATTAACCAAGGACAAGCAATACGGTCAATCTTTGGACGTTCACGTGTAACCCATTTCATAATTAATTATTCCTATCCTAACGCGTTGCTGCATCAAGTCTTGCTGCAACGTTATCCCAATTGATAATGTTGAAAAGCCCATTCACATACTCGGCCCGTCGATTCTGATATTTTAGGTAATAGGCATGCTCCCATACATCCAGCACTAAAATTGGTATTACGCCCCAAGCAGTCAATTTTTGGTGATTCTCACATTGCAACACCATCAGTTTGCCACTGGCAGGTAGATAACCCAATATGCCCCAGCCAGCACCTTCTACACTGGTAGTAGCAGCCGTTAAATGCGCCTTGAATTTATCAAACGATTTGAAGTTTTTCTCGATCCCCTTGAGTAGCATTCCAGTTGGGCTACCGCCTTTAGCTGATAAGTTCGACCAGTAGATGGTATGAAGAATATGACTGGATAAACCCAGTGCCAACTCTTTCTCGTAATGTTTCACCAGGGCAAAATCACCAGTCTCGCGGGCTAATGCAAGCCCATCCTCCGCCTTGTTTGCGGCTGCAACAGCAGGCTTGTGATGAAAGTTATAGTGGAACTCTACTGTACGTGCATCAATGACAGGCTCTAATGCATCATAAGCATAAGGCAAAGGTAACAACACATATTTACCCGCATCATCCGTAAGTTTGTCTGGATACAGCGCAGCTTGCATACTATCCTTAGCCTGTGCAACATTGCTAGCGAGTGCGATACTGCCAACAACGGCAGCACTATTTTGTAAAAAATCTCTACGCGTGGTCATGATTTAATGCCTCAATTTAAGTAAGTAATTTAAACAACATACCGAGGCCGCCACAAGTCAGTATGACGGGGATTACATTCACCTTGAAACGGAACACTACAACTGTAGCAATGGCGGTAAGCGCAATAGAAAACCAATCTACTCGACCAGTCAAACCTAACGGCCAGAACACATGATAAGCAAAGAACAATGCCAGATTGAATATTACACCAACTATTGCTGCGGTGATTGCACTCAATGGTGAAGTAAACTTAAGGTTGTCATGAGTAGTTTCAATGAATGGACCGCCCATAAAAATAAACACGAAACTAGGCAGGAATGTGAAGAACGTTACAATTGCGGCTGCTACTAAAGCTGAAGCGAGTATTGCATCAGGTCCGAACACTTGAGTTACCCAGCCTCCAACAAATCCAACAAATGTCACCACCATAATCAATGGACCTAGAGTGGTTTCTCCAAGTGCTAAACCATCAATCATCTGCGTAGGGGTTAACCAATGATAGTGTTCTACCGCACCTTGATAAACATAGGGTAAAACAGCATAAGCTCCGCCAAACGTAAGTAACGCTGCTTTAGTAAAAAACCAGCCCATTTGTGTAAATGCGGCATCCCAACCATAAGCTAGAACCAGTCCAACCATGACTAACAACCAAATTGCAAAACCAACAATGGCAATACTTGCCATCTTCTTCCAACTAAAATAAGCATGTGCAGGTGTTGGGGTATCATCGTCAATTAAAGCACGACCAAAGCTTTTATCGGCCGCACCATGCCCACCACCTACCTTGAAATACTGCGGCGCAATAAGACTACCAAAATGTCCAATCAAGCCTGCGACTAATACAATCAGTGGAAACGGTAATTTAAGGGAAAATATAGCTATAAATGACAAGGCTGCAACAGACCACAGTACATGATTCTTGAGTGCTCTTGAACCAATACGATAGGCTGCAAATACTACGATAGCCACCACAGCAGGCTTGATGCCGTAAAGAGCTCCAGCAACCGCAGGTACCGACCCATAAGCCATGTATACCCATGCCAGCCCGGTTAAAATGAAGAATGAAGGTAGTACGAATAAGACGCCAGCAATAATACCACCCCAAGTACGATGCATGAGCCAGCCGAGATAGGTAGCTAATTGCTGGGCTTCAGGACCTGGTAACACCATGCAATAGTTAAGTGCATGCAGGAATCGTTTCTCTGAAATCCAGCGTTTCTTCTCGACCAAATAGTGATGCATGATGGAGATTTGACCCGCTGGGCCACCAAAACTAATGAAGCCAAGTTTTAGCCAATACCAAAATGCCTGAGCAAGTGATATAGGTTCAGGTGCTAAATCAGAAACGGATGATGAGTTGTTTTTATTTGTTGCGTCCATAAGCTCTCTTCTTGTGGGTTATTAAGCCCAAGATTTGAGCAGGCCTTGGACGCTATGCGTCTTGAACCGGGGAGGCTGCTGAATCCCCATAAGTGCAATTATACTAATTTTTCACGTTAAATTGCTAACACTATTCTTTAGTTTTATTCAGATATAAAAGATTTACGCTTTTTTGGTGAGAGCTTGAGCTTCCCGCATGGCAATTGTATTAGCTAACTTGAGACTTTTCGTTAAGCTCTGCTGCCTGTCTAGGTGGTAATCCAAGATCAAGATAGATGTTTGTGCCTGGCAAAGTAGTACGTGCTGAGCCATGAAACTGTGAGGCAATTTCAGGTAATTCTTTTTTCAATTTGCTCACCATCAACCCAAAAAGAAAAAGTCACAAGCTTTACACGGCATTTGCCGACTCTCAAGACCGGTTGCAGGACGTAAAGTTTATGACCAGAGCAAAATTATAAAACTCTGATGTGAAAAAAGTGAAATTACTTTTATGAAAGCATATCCATGCCGCTTTCAAAAATGAGCATATCTAAAGCTGACGCGCCATTTTTTCTGTTTACGCGCGCATTTCTTTTATCATTTGTTCTTGAAACAAGCTGTTCAATTGCGCGATTGGAAGTACCATCAAAGTTGTAGTTGTAAATAGCCATCATAAAAATCCTTATAAATAAAATACCTAAGTAAGAGATCGCTGAAGTAGCGTTGTCCTCATTCGAAAACGAAATCGGTACGTAGTTTTTGCTCTGGTCTACGTGAAACAGCAGTGTTGATTTTATTGATGAAATAAGTTACCAGTGCGTGCTAAAAGCATGCGCCCATTTAGGTAGCCAAAGGTTAAGTGAACAGGTGAAGCACAAGCTTAAACATAAGCTAGGCATGCCTATTGAGGGTGATCTCATATTGAGATACACAAATTGCGGACGGATTTTGGGTGTCGATTGTCTTTTAATTTTAAAATTAAAAGACTAGTTTTGAGATTCAGTGCGCCTATTTAAAGTGATGTTGGTTTTATTTAAATATTTTGTAAAAATAATTTACCAACACACCAAGACTCAACCAAAAAAGAGCGTTAGCAATTGAAGTTGCTTGTATAAAAGTACTCGCTAGTGCATTTAATGCAGTACTGGCGTACGTTAACGGTTCAGGTGCACCTATTATGTTAGGCGTGACTATAAAGAGTAAGCCCAATACTTTAAAGCCAACTTGTTTTACAAAGACTAAAAGGTACAAACCAGTAGCGCTCATTAATACAGTTAACAACCACCATAACTGCCTATCATGCAGAGGAGCTGACTGAGCACCAGGTAGCTCAGGTGGTAGTCCTAATGAAGGTGTTACGAAAAAAACCACGTAACCAGCTAGCCCCCACAACAAGCCTGCCCGCCAGTTATCAGTTTTATAATTAGCGGGGTTGATATTAGCTTTTTTCTTGCTATTCACGCGCAAACTAAAGGCTGCTGTAAGAAATAGTCCAAAGCCTATTGCCAAACTAACATTAGCTAATGTGGTGAATGCAGTGCGTTCTATGCCTTCTGGTGGCTGCCAATCTTTAGTGCTGTGTTCATGCGCTTCATGCTCCTGTGCATGCTCATCGTTATGCTCATGCACATCTTGACGATGCTCAGTGGTTTTAACAGATGCTGCTTGCTCATAAATTTCAGCTTGGGCAATAAGCGGTCGTATTTGAATTTGCTGAATCGCTGTTAATAGCAAGCCGGCAATGAGGCCAGAAACTGCAGCTGTTGCAACGATGCGCTTAAACGCACCCCAATTTAAAATAGAATTCACGTGCGTTTAGTGGCAAGGAAAGCCAGCAGAGTGGCGGCCATCATGTGCAGCGTTATGTAATTGTGACATTTCTGAAAAATCTGCACCGTAAAGCAACACGGCACCAAGTGCTACTGCCAACAAACTTGGTAGTACTTTCTCTTTTAGAGTGTTTAATGAAGGGGTTACCAGATGATTAATAACGCTAATATTTAATGACATGATTTTCATCTTTTAAAAGTGTTGCACAAAATATAATGTCGAATTAAGTGAGATGCTAACATATTTAGCGCCGATATTTGAGTAGTGCTTAACGGTAAATTCTTTAGGATAAATAATCTAAGTAATTTATAATCGTTTTACTAAGGTGCTGATGCTATTTAATGGCTAAGTGAAAAGGGAAATAGGTGCGTTTTACAATGCCTGTGCTGCCCCCGCAACGGTAAGTGAGAGATACTTCTGCCTCACAAGCCCAGATACCTGCCTTAGATATTACATTACTAGCATTGTGTTGCGGAGGGCGACATCGATGGCTGCCTATTTTTGCATCCGTCTTTTGTTTCGTTGCTCACTATAAGTATTTTATCAGGCATATTTTTTGTAAATGGCGCATGTCATTTACAAGTAACTGATTGATATTCAAAGCATAACCGTGCTGGTCATCATTTAAAAGAATTGCGATGAGAACTCATACTCGACATATATTGATGTGCACAGGTCCGCTTTGTACTGAGGGCGGCGTAGAAGCTGAAGCGATGTTTAAACGCTTGGGCGATAGCATAGATGCGCGTCCAAATTTACGTGTTAAACGCACGCGTACGCATTGCATGGTGGTGTGCAAAAGCAAAGGGCCGTTAGTGGTCGTTTATCCTGAGGGTGTTTGGTATCAATGCAAGGATGAAGTTGCTTTAAATCGAATCGTTACTGAGCATCTTGAACAGGGAAAGTTGGTGGAGGACTTGATATTCCACAAGCTTGGTGAAGGCGATATTGATGATGCAGTTCTAAATACCATCATAGATGGAAATTCCACCAATGCTTGATCTGCAAAAATCTACTGCACGTATCGTATTGCTCACGCACGCGCCAAGTGACCTTGCGATGTTGCATAGTGCGCTCAAGCTTTTGCCAGCAGATTTTCCGCAATCTGCAGGTGTTAACTTGCAAAGTATTGAGAGTGAAACGGCTCAAGATTCAACGCCAGTAATCGTCAGCAATATACCTAATAGCATTGCTTCGGCTGAAATTATTATACTCCGCGTTTTAGGCCGCTTGAGCGCTGTGCAGGGCTTTACTGAATTAGTGAATCAAGCCAAGCAACGAGGTTGTTATTTAATTGCCGTAAGTGGCACAGGCGAGCCTGACCCTGAATTAGCTGCAATCTCTAGTGTTGCGCCTGACGTGTTGCAGTCTGCCATGATGTATTTTCAGGCGGGCGGCAGTGTGAATATTGCGCAGTTAATGCGTTATTTATCTGACCATTTGCTATTCACGGGATTTGGTTACGAAGCGCCACGTGCGCTGCCTGAAAATGGTATTTATCATCCAGAACTGGCGCAAGATGCCACCATAGAGGATTGGTTAGCGATTCGTGACGCAAGCTTGCCTAGTGTGGGGATTGTTTTCTATCGTGCGCACTGGTTAAGTGGCAATACGCGGTTTATCGATGCATTGGTTGATGCGCTGCAAGCCAAAGGCCTGAACGCACTGCCTGTGTTTACTTCATCATTACGAGCAGGTAGTGATGGCGCTAATTTACCTACAGGATTACGTTATTTTGAAAATTTTCAAGGAGGCTTGCATATTGATGTATTAATCAATACCACGTCATTTGCCATGGGCGAGATTACGGCTGGCGCGACTACGCCTGCGGGTTGGTCTGTTGCTGCATTGGCGCATCTTAATATACCTGTGCTACAAGCCATGACGAGTGGCATGACCTTGCAGCAATGGACGCAATCTTTACGTGGCATGACGCCTTTAGATGCTGCAATGAATGTAGTGTTGCCTGAGTTTGATGGGCGTATCATCGGCGTACCTATTTCGTTTAAGGCGCATGCAGCTGGCTTCCCGCAAGAACTTGTTGCTTATGAACCAGTGCCAAACCGTGTCGCCAGAATAGCTGGTTTAGCGGCGCGTTTTGCGCAGTTAAAACATAAACAAAACTCAGCCAAACGTATCGCTTTTATGTTTACCAACGCGAATAGCAAAGCTTCGCAAATTGGCAATGCAGTGGGCTTAGATGCGCCAGCTTCGCTGATTGCGATATTGCATGCCATGCAAGCTGAGGGTTATGACATTAAAGGTTTGCCAGAAACTGGCACTGCGCTGATACATCAACTGATAGACCGCTGTGCTTATGACCAAACTTATTTAACCACCGACCAGCTAAAGAATGCCACAGGGCGTGTGCCAGTCGCTCAATATAAGCAGTGGTTTGCTGAACTGCCATTAGACATGCAGCAGAAAATGGTGGCGCAATGGGGCGAAGCGCCAGGTAGTGCTTATGTGCAGGATGGTCATATTGTATTGGCTGGCATGACGTTTGGTAATACCTTTGTCGCCCTACAGCCGCCACGTGGTTACGGCATGGATCCTGACGCGATTTATCACCAGCCAGACTTGCCGCCTACGCATCATTATTACGCACTATATCGTTGGCTTAAAAGTACTTTTCAGGCCGATGCCATTGTGCATGTGGGCAAACATGGCACGCTAGAATGGTTGCCAGGTAAGGGCGTAGGTTTATCCGCAGATTGCTTCCCAGACGCGCTATTAGATGACATGCCACTGTTTTACCCGTTCATTATCAACGACCCGGGCGAGGGCGCACAGGCTAAGCGCAGAGCACATGCTGTGGTCGTTGATCACCTGATGCCGCCGATGACAACTGCGGATACTTATGGTGCGCTGGCGCAGCTCACACAATTAGTGGATGAATATTATCAAGTTGAAGTATTAGACCCCGCCAAGTTGCCATTGTTACAGCAACAAATTTGGGATTTGGTTAAACAAACTAATCTTGATAGTGATTTACAGCTTAAATTAATTAAGCATGACCACGACCATGAACATGATCATCATGACCACCATCAC
>JAYVMU010000090.1:0-2795 GCA_043758775.1 Methylophilaceae bacterium | reverse complement strand
GGCAGTGAACAGCGGCGTCTGATGCTGAGAATCGCATATTGATTTCTAAGCTGCCTGTGCGGCAGTGAACTAGATTTACGGTAGGGCTTAACCACGGCGATATTTCTAAGCTGCCTGTGCGGCAGTGAACAGGAGTATAAACACAAAAAAATAAGCTACAACAAGCACTTAGCCTCATTTTTCCTAATATGACCAATGATTTTTAGTGATGTTGTAACTTGCTGATTTATATACAAATTTTTAAAGAGCAAAATTAATAGCTAAAACATAGGTAAGAAGTAAATTGCATGCAGTTTTCTCAAATTACAAAAATCCAGTGTATTAATAGGTTAAAAATCAGGAACAGTAGCGATCGCACTTAAACCGTAAGAATTAAAAGCACCAAACACCGGTTGAGAAAACTCTTTTCGATCAATAAACAGTTGAAACCGTTCGCCGCCACTTAAACTACCTAAATTAATAAATGGCTGATGCAGTTTTCGCTCTTTAAAACCTTCCAGTGCCATCAGTGCTTGCTCTAGCGAGATATCTTCACGACTTGCCTTTCTTCTGGCAAGGCGATTTATATTGGATTTTGCTTGCAAGCGACTATAACAATGATGCAACTTGATGTTTTCTGGTACCGCCCGTGTTTGGGTAATATGTACATAGTCATTAAGCCGATTAAGCCTTTTTGCCAAGTTTAGCTTTGTCAACGTGGCTTCATCGGGCGCAAATATTCTCAATTTATTTCCTATAAAACCAGAAGCATTATTTCGACCAAGTTTGTACTGTGGAAAAGACACACCAACTGGTAAGTCAGTGTTTCCATTTTTGGTTTCAACTAATGCTAAATGAAGTTGGGTATATAACTTAGGCCAAATCACATACACGCCCACTTCGGTTTGCGGTAGCAAAGTAAGTTCCTGATAGTATTTCATGGCTTATTCCTTACTGCTTTGGCCAAAGACCCCACCTCGAACCAAAACCGCCATGACGTAATGTTCTTGTTCTTTGTTTGCAAGCTTTTCGCCTAATGCAAAGCGATCAAACAAGGTATAGAAATCCACCTTATCTTTTGGTGTTCGATAGGCTTTTCCTAAATTAGTCACTGCGCCGTATGGCTCAATCGCTATCGGCCCAATGTTGGCAGTTTCAAACTCTGGATACCAAGTATCAATTGAACGTAATGCGTTTCCAATTTTTTGTGAGTGCATTGCAGCTACTTCTTTTACTGCATAAAGAATTTTACTTTTGTTGCCTTTGCCTTTATCTAAAACCAATTCCTCACTTGGATATACTTCCTGTGCCTTACCAACTAGAGCATAGGCATTGATAGAAACGAGAAAGGCGGGCGCTTTTCCGCTCAAGGTTTCTGCAATTTTATTCGCCAAGATTTGTATGTCTGGGTGAGAGCTATCGAAATGACGTGTTGAAAATTCACTCGCGTCAAAGGCCCATTGTTCATTTCCTATTTGTACTACCACTTCGATTTTTTCTGCGCCAATTCGGTTACGCCACAAATAACGTCCATTTGCAATGTTGATGGCATAGCGTCTGGCTAACTCAGTGAAGCCTTCTTGTTCTATATAGGTTTTGGCGACCGTTTCATAGGAGCGTTTAAATAAAGCGTTATTACATGCTGAAGGTGTTTCTACACCTCCTAAAACCTTCAGGGTGAAGTGTAGTTTTAAGGTATCTTGATGCTCGCCCAAAGCACATGCATCTACTTTTTGTAAATTCGCTTTCTCAACCTCTGCATTCAATTTTAATGGGTCATTTTGAATCGCTGGTTTAAGGCGATTCGAAATAGTGCCTCGTACTGATTTTTCAATCAGGTTAAGTGGAGTCGATTCTTGCGTACGTTTTTCCCAGCTAGTGCCATACAAATAGCCATCGGAGCAAACAAGTTTTTTTTCAAATGCGAGTACAGATGCAATCATGTTGTCATTTTTAGCCATGGTAATTTCCTATCCGTTAAAAGTATTTGTGGTTCATTCAATGGTGCGGCAAACGTACAAATTTTTTGCTTGATCAGCATGGTATTGCCATAGCATGTGATCCAAATTTTGAATGCGATAAGGCATCACAAACTCGCCTAACGTAACAATGCTCTCAGCAAATCTATGTGGCGTATTTATATCGCGTTGATTGACAGCTTTGCCTAAATCAGAAATGCCTTGAAACCCAACTGCTATAGGCACTAACCAACCTGATTCGCGTCGCTTGCTGGTCCAACTTACGTTACTGTCGGCATCTTGTTTTGAGCGGTGTTGTACGCTTAGGTGACTGATTAAGGCAGTTAGCACATTCTCACCTTCAGTCATCGCCGCAATCAGCAACTCACGGCGTTCAAGCAAGACATGCCCCAACATGAGTTTGCGAGTAAGCGCACGGACACTGCTCTCATCGTCTTCATCAACCAAGAGTAATTCTGACTTGCTGGCAGATTGAATATCGCCGCTAGCCATTTTCATTTGCATGAGACTAGCATAAATTTTTTGCAGAAAATGGTTATTGGTATCGGGGTCGACGTTTTTATATTCAATCAGCAATGACACTTCCAAATGACAACGTGCTTCTTCAATAAATGCGGGACGACTGCCGTCTTTATCTAAAGGGTTGGACGTAGCAATAATAGAGTGAACATAATCGCCATCTCCTTTATACGTTTGCAGATTTAGCTCGTGGCAACTCACCGCAACAGATGAGAAAATTAATTCGCTAAATCCCATCTCATTTAGTCGGCGTTGCAATGCATGTACCGCACCCAACCATGCTGTCATCGCAGGAAAACCAATTGTATATGGGCTACT
>JAYVMU010000089.1:0-6947 GCA_043758775.1 Methylophilaceae bacterium | reverse complement strand
GCTGCGCCACTGGCTACCTTACGTACGGTAGCATTTAAACCCACAGCACGGTCTTTAGGTGCAATAACAGCATGCACACCCATGGCATCGGCCACACGCAGGCAAGCACCTAAATTATGTGGGTCTTCTATGCCATCTAAAATTAAAAAGAATGGTGGTTCGGTGAGGTCGGATTCTAAAATATCGTGAATATCCTTGTATGGAATTGGCGTATCTACGACGCGCGCAATTACGCCTTGATGACGACCATTCATACCCGCCATGCCATCCAAGCGTGAACGCTCTACTTCCATGGTACGCACGTTGTATTGCTCGGCCATTTTGAGCAAATCTTTCATACGTGCGTCGATACGATCACGGTCAATCAAAATTTCTTGAATACTGGTGCCATGTTGGCGTAATCGGCTCAAAACGGCATGAAAGCCAAATAAAATACGGGTATCACTCATGAATTACCTTTTGCTTTTCTAATATAAAAATCTAGCTTAATAATATTTAAAACTTTAGCTTTTAAGGCTTGGCTTTACGTCTGCTAGCATTAGTCTTTTTAGCGCTTGCGCGTTTTGCACGGCTAGATTTACTGGCAGAGAGTGCATCACTTTTGGACTTAGTCACGTTTAGTGTGCTGCTCTCTTGTGTTTTACCGCCTTGTTTCTTACTACCAGATTTTTTGCCTGATTTCTCTTCAACATTTTTACCAAAACCTGATTTACTGGTATTTGATTGATTAGCGCCAGCTCTATCAAAATCGCCTGGTTTTCCTATACGTACTGCTTTAGCGTGTGTATCTGACACGCCATCCACTTCAGACCCATCCACCTCTTTAGTCGCCAATATGAAATCAATTTTGCTGGTTTCTAAATCCACGCGCGCCACTTTCACCGTCAGCCTATCGCCAAGACGATACTTAACACCAGTGCGCTCACCCGCCATTTCATGACGTGCTTTATCGAAATTGAAGTAGTCATTGCCTAATTCTGTGACATGCAGCAAACCTTCCACATACACACCATCCAGCGCTACAAACAAACCAAAACTCGTAACCCCGGCTACGGTACCCTCATATATTTCACCGATTTTATCCTGCATGTAATAGCATTTTAGCCATGCGTTGACATCACGCGTGGCGTCATCAGCACGGCGCTCAGTCATTGAGCAATGGATGCCTAATTGACTCCAGTCACCTGCTTTATATTGTTCACCTTTAAGCACCGCTTTAATCGCACGATGAATCAGTAAATCTGGATAACGACGTATAGGCGAAGTGAAATGTGCATAAGCATCATAAGCCAAGCCAAAATGGCCAACATTGTCGGGGCTGTAAACTGCTTGCTGCATAGAACGCAGCAATACCGTTTGCAGTAATTGCTCATCTGGGCGCCCTTTAAATTGCGCAATCAACCGTCCATAATCCTTAGCATGCGGTGTATCACCACCGGCCACACCAAAACCAAACTCGCCCATAAAAGTACGTAAAGCTTCCAGTTTTTCAGGCGTTGGGCCTTCGTGGATACGATACAACGCTGGATGTTCATGCACTTTCAGAAAATCTGCCGCACACACGTTGGCTGCCAGCATACACTCTTCAATTAAACGATGCGCTTCATTACGTTCATACGCTTCTATACGGTCTATTTTGCCATTATCATTAAAAATCATAATGGTTTCAGAAGACTCAAACTCTATCGCACCACGTTTCTCGCGCTGCGCCAACATCAGTTTATATAAAGCGTATAAATGCTGTGCATGCGGCATGAGCCATGCGTATTCTTTTGCCAATTCACCTTCTGGATTTTGTAGCATCTCATACACTTGTGTATACGTCATACGTGCTTTAGAGCGCATAATAGACGGATAAAACTTGTATTGTTTTACAATACCAAGCCCATCCACTTGCATATCACACACCATGCACATACGCTCTACATCTGGCTTGAGTGAACATAAGCCATTAGATAACGCTTCTGGCAACATCGGAATCACGCGACGTGGAAAATACACAGAATTACCGCGATCATAAGCTTCTAAATCCAGTGCATCACCGGGTTTAACGTAGTAGCTCACGTCGGCAATGGCTACCACTAAACGCCAGCCTTTGCCTTGTGGTTCAGCAAACACCGCATCATCAAAGTCACGAGCAGTTTCGCCATCTATCGTAATGAGTGGTAAGTCACGTACATCAATACGACCTTTGTAATCCGCAGGTTGCACTAGAGGATTAAATGTCTCAGCTTGCTTGATAGCAGCTGGTGAGAACTCATACGGCAATTGATGTTTACGCAAAGCGATTTCAATTTCCATACCGCTATCAGCATAATTGCCAAGAATCTGTATGACTTTACCCATAGGGCGAGCGCTGGCTGATGGCTGAGCCGTCAGCTCTACTGTAACGACCTGCCCTACTTTTGCACCCATATCAAAGTGATAGGGAATCAAAATATCTTGGTTGATACGCTTATCTTCAGCCGCAACTATGGTCACGCCCTGACCTTGCACAACGCGTCCGACGAGGGTCTTGTTGGTATGTTCTAGTATCTCAACAATCTTGCCTTCTGGACGACCTTTGCGATCCAGCCCAGACATACGCACCATCGCACGGTCACCATGTAACACTTGCGACATTTCTCTAGGTGACAGAAATAAATCTTCATCCCCGTTATCTGGTATCAAAAATCCAAAACCATCAGGGTGGCCCTGTACTCTACCTGCAATTAAATGTAGTTTTTCTGCGATGCAAAGTTGATTTTTGCGATTACGCATAATCTGCCCTTCTCGCTCCATCGCATTCAGGCGTTTATTGAAAATCTCACGCTCATCATCGCTAATATCTAGCAAGCTATATAACTGCTCTACACCAAGCGGAATGCCTTGGTCGCTCATGATTTGCAAAACCAACTCGCGGCTAGGCAACGGACTCGCATAATTTGCAGCTTCACGTACGGCATGGGGATCGTTATTTCTCGTTTTTTTTGTCATTGACAAAGACACCCTTTAATATAAAATTTCGTTCTTTGATGCTATCCATTAAATTTAACAGCTTAATATATGCCCAGATGGCGGAATTGGTAGACGCGCTAGTTTCAGGTACTAGTATCGTAAAGATGTGGAGGTTCGAGTCCTCTTCCGGGCACCAATTAAAAAAATTTCCTTAATAATCAATTATTTATATAATTTTTATTATAAAATACATTAGGTTTAATTAAATTTAGTTATCGTTTATAATCAATGTATTATCTTATCTATTTTTTAATAAACAAATTCTAAAACCCAAACTGAATTGCGTCAAATTTGCGTCATTCAGTGCGTCAAAATTAACCTGTATTATCAAGCGAACTATTTAAAAATCCTAATAATATTTATTATTAAAACATCACCTAATCTTAATATTATTTCTTACAAAAAAAGCGTACTATGAAAGTAGTATGAAATAAACTAGAACAATGAACGATCTTATATCTATTAAATCAAATGGATATGCCTAGTAAGTGACAATAATCATATTGCTGCAGAATAGGAGAAAGATAATGGAAGATAACTTGAACACAGAAATAGAAACTTATAACACCAAATTACCTGAACTTATATCCTCTGTAGGTAAATACGTTGTAATTCAGGGGCATGATATTGCAGGGACTTTTGACACTTATAATGACGGCTTAAAATTTGCATATTCAACATTTGGATTAAATCCATTTTTAATTAAAAAAATATCTCCTGCAGAACAAATATCTTACTTCACTAGGAACTTAGAAGCTTGCCAAGCATAAATATTAGCTTAGCTTCTGGACAGCCTTTAATAGAAGTTTTAGTTGTGCCAAGTATTCCACGACAAGAAGCAATGAGATTAGCTGGGTTATAAGTACCTCCACCAAAGCGGGGATTCTTTCTTATAGATACAGGTGCTAGTTGCACCTGTGTAGATCTTAACCTCATGGTTGGACTTGGTGTAACTCCCACAGGAACAACAAACATACAGACTCCATCAACAAATGGTGGCACACATGCTTGCAACCTTTATGATGTAATGATTTTTGTTCCCAATCAATCAAATGGTGGGCACTTTATTGAAGCATTACCAATTGTAGAAACCAGCCTTTCATCGCAAGGAATTGATGGTTTAATAGGTAGGGATATACTAAATAACTGTACACTAATATACAACGGCACTGCACAAATGTTATCTTTAGCGTATTAAATTAGTGTGTTAATTGAACTCACTACAAGTGAGTAGCGCCTTACAGCATATGAATTAAAATTAAGAATAATGATAAATGGCATCTAAATCACCGCAAACAATTGCTTCTGACCTGATTAAAAGAGTTAATGATTTGCTTCAAGCAGGTAATTTTCTTGATGGCAATTCTTTTAACGTTAAAAGTTTATTACAAGAGGCAGATAAACTAATTAAAATAGATCCAACTAAAGGACATGTAGCTAAAGCAGCAATTTATCAAATTTCCAATAGTGAATTGAAAATGCGTGATCATTTCCGCATAGCTAGGCAATATACTAACAACTCCGATATTTCTGTTTATTCAGATAATGCAATTGGTTTAGCAAATCTAGGCTACTTTTCAGAAGCTCAAGATTTATTTACACAATTTGATCTTATAAATTATTTAACCATTCAAAATATAGAAAGAACTTTTGAAGTTGGTTATCAAATACTTGCCTTTAGCCACTTAGAATCATGGATAGACAAGGCAAAAAAATTGGCCCTACCTATAACTGAAAATAATATGGTGTTAACATCTAAAACTGTAGCTATTTTAAATAAGAACAATATTTCAGATAAGCTGCTATCGCAATATGCTGATATAGCAGGTGAAGTTCTGCGCGAAAATAAACTAATGATGCAAGATAAAACACCAAACTTTGAGGTTGCTGAAGAAGAGAATGGCTGGTTTCCAGCTACTATTTTTATAACATTCAAAGTTAATGTAGATCATCTAACTGCTGCAAGACTATATAAAGAGCTAACAAAAAGATTAATTGCTAAGTTTGAAGATATCCCAGATGCGATTCATATCAGTATCGAGTCAAGCCTATGACTATAAATGCAGAAGATTTCTTAGCAACTGCAGAGAAGAATATTAAATCGGCTTCAAATGAAGCTGATTATAGATGCTGCATCACTAGAGCCTATTATTGCAGCTACAACGCCTCCATTAAATATCAAAGCACTCTTGATAAGCTTGGAAATAGTAAGGCAAAGGTTGGAGAACATGAAAATCTAATCCACCAATTAAACAATCCAAATATACCGAGTACAGACAAGAATTATTTAATTTCTAAAGAGCTTAGTAGATACTTACTAAAAATGAGATACCAAAGAACTAAAGCTGATTATCATCTTCATCTTACTGTTACTGAAACCGAAGCTAAAACAACAATAGCAGAAACTACTATTCTCGTAGAAACAATCAAAGCTGCTTAATGTGAATTTAGTGCGTCAAATTTGCGTCAAACGTCTGAAATGTGGCTCTGGTGGCTGTAGTTAGATTCCTCTTCCGGGCACCATTAATAGTGAATTGCTCAAAAAATTAATCATTAAGTTACAGTACTTAATACAAAACATTTTTGGCGCTTAAATTACGGTGATACATAAAAGTGTCTCAAAGCGCCCAAAAAACTCTCTAATTATCTCACGATTTCCCACCATGGCATTTACTATCTAAGATACGTTTTTAATAATGAGGATATACGTAAAAATTTGAATGCGCGTGATCCTATTGTTACCAAGATAAATGACTATCAATTTTGAGTGATTCTTAGCGCATGAATGTATAATCGTAGGTTATGTATTTAAGAAAATCCCAACATCGATAATGATTTAATCTTAAATTTTATTCTAGCATTTAGCTGACGACACCACGTCAGCCCTAAACAAGCTAGTAAAATTTAATTCTGATTTATCGTTTTACTAACCAGCCTAATAAATATTGGCAGATTGATTTATACCTAGGATAGCTATGAGTAAACACCTGTGCCTGATAGTGGCGTTATTTATGTCCTCATTGAGCGATGCAAATATTGTACATGCTGCTGGATTTGGTCTAGTCGAACAAAGTGCAACGATGGGTAACGCTTTTGCAGGTGGTGCGGCCGCGGCTGAGGATGCCAGCACTATCTATTTTAATCCTGCGGGCATGACGTATTTGCCTGACAATCAATTAATCTTAGGTGTACATGCTACTAGGCCCTCAGCCAATTTTAGCAATGATGGTTCGCATCGCTCTCCATTAACTGGTGGGCTCGCAACTCCTGGTGGCGATGGCGGGGATGGCGGTAGCTGGGCTTTTATCCCTAATATTTATTTTGCAAAGGCAATTACACCAGATATTCGACTAGGTATCGGCATTAGTTCTTTGTTTGGCCTTAAAACTGAATATGATAACAATTGGGTTGGTCGCTATCAGGCCATTAAGTCTGATTTACAAACAGTTAATATTAACCCTTCTATTGCGTTCAAGGTGAGCGAGCAGCTTTCTTTAGGGTTTGGCTTATCAGCGATGCGTTCTGAAGCTGACCTCACCAATGCTATTGATTTTGGCACTTTATTAGGAAATCCACAAAATCGTGACGGTCTAGCAACGCTTAAAGGTAACGACTGGGGGTTTGGCTGGAATGCAGGCGCTATCTGGAAAGCTTCAGAAGCTACTCGCTTAGGCTTGTCTTATAGATCGCAAATTCATCAAACTTTAAGTGGCGCAGTTTCTTTCAGTAATGTACCTGCGCCTTTGGCAGCAAACTCTGCTTTTGCGAATGGCGGCATCACTGCCAAGTTAGTGACTCCGGATAGCTTGTCTGCAGCAGTGTTTCATCAACTGAATGATCGGTGGACTATATCTGGCGATATAGTTTGGACAGGATGGAGTACATTTAAAGACTTAACTGTGAATAGAGACTCCGGAGTTAATGTCACGAGTATTCCAGAAAATTGGAAA
>JAYVMU010000088.1:0-9102 GCA_043758775.1 Methylophilaceae bacterium | reverse complement strand
AAGTTTACTGATTAAAAAACTGGCGCAGTCAATTCATGCAGCCTTTGGCAATTGCATCCAGCCCCAATAAGCCTCATCCGGTGTCTGCTTACTCAGGCTTGAATGCTGGCGTTTTGAATTGTACCACGCTAAATAATGTGCAATTTCACGCTTGGCTTGTGCCACTCCCTCATACGCCGTTAAATACACATGCTCGTATTTCACCGAACGCCATAATCGCTCCACCATGACATTATCCCGCCAAGCGCCACGGCCATCCATGCTCATCTGGCAACCTGCCGTATTTACGGTATCCACAAAGTCCTGGGCGGTAAATTGGCTACCTTGATCCGTATTGACGATGTCAGGCGCGGGGTAGTACGCAAGCGCCTCGCTTAGCACATCGATTGCATGGCAAGCTTCCAGCGTGATCGCTACCTTGTGTGCCAGTACCTTGCGCGTTGCCCAGTCGATGACTGCTGTTAAATAGACGAAGCCCTTTTCCATGGGGATGTAACTGGTATCTAACGCCCATACTTGATTCACAGCAATCTGTTTGCCGCGTAACAGGTACGGATAAATCTTGTGGGCAGGATTCTGCCCACTGGTGTTTTTAGGTTGACGGTAGATGGCATGAATGCCCATGCGTCGCATCAAGGTGCGTACACGCTGGCGTCCGACATGAAAGCCGTCACGTTGCAACTGATTGCGTAACATGCGCGCACCCATAAAAGGATACTCCATATGCAGTTGATCAATGGCACGCATCAGCGCCAGGTTGGTTTCACTAACGGGCTTGGGCGTGTAGTAGATCATGCCACGGCTAAAGCCGAGCAGCTCAGCCTGACGGCTGATGCTGAGTTCGCTGTTTCGGTCAATCATTTCCTTACGCTCAGCAATCCCGCTTTGGTGAGCGCTGTTTCTAAAAAATCATTCTCCAGGGTGAGTTGGCCTATTTTAGCGTGAAGGGGTTTAAGATCGACAGGCTCGGCCATGGATGATGTGCCAAAAATACTGGCTGCTTCTGCCAGCAGATGTTTCTTCCATTCGATGATCTGGTTGGCATGTATTTCAAAGTCTTCGGCAAGCTGACTCAAGGTTTTATCTCCTTGTATGGCTGCCAGTGCTACTTTGGCTTTAAAGGCTGCACTGTGGTTACGACGGGGTCTTCTTAGCATTTCGTTTACTCCTCAATTATTGGTCATTTTATGACACGGTTGAGTAAACTTGTTCACTTATAGCGCTGTTCAATTTTGCTGGGCCACCTCTGTTTTCTTAGTTGATAATTTAGGTCACGTGTAATCATAGCAATTTCTTTACAGGTTACGCTACATTAAACAGCTCTGCTTTGGCACATAATTGTCACACTAAACCATTCTTTTTGCATAAAGTTCTGCAGCCATATCGCAATCAAACCTAATTTAGCTTAATTTCATTAATAAATGGTATCTGTAGTAAGTCAATGATGATGATACATAAACATGCCTTAAAAATTTGCTATTTTATTGCATTGGTGAGGTCTGTAAATAAGGAGCCGCCAGTGGCTCACCAATAAATAAGCCCTGTGCTGGCCATGCAACACTTTTCCAGTAAGACTCTATTATGGTTTCACCAGATAGATAATGTTTTAACAGAACCTTGGGATTAGAGAATTTTTGCCAGTAATTACATGGTTCAGAAACTGTTCCATAACTGGCGGTTGCTCCTGCATCTAGCCAGCGCAAACTTGACATTTGGACTGTGCTTAATAGATCTCCGCCAGATGAAGTCAGGTGATCAGCAATCGCGCCAGGCATAAAATTTAAACTGGATAATTTCGACACATGCGTCAAGCCTGTAAAATAGAACATCACATCACTTTTATTTTCTATAAAATCAGCATTCATGGTTTTGAGTTCTAGCTTTTTAGACTCAATTCGACCTGACCTGGGGAAAAAACGTGTACGTGTACTGCGATTTATATCAGAGGTAATTAAAAAATACGCACTTGCTTCATTCAGTTTAAATGCACTCAAAACTCCACGATCAATCAATGCTTTCGCTTGTTCTACAGACTCTACTGGCAGCAACATGGAAATACGCATGCGACTGCTATCAAAAGGGCTACGGCTCATAGAGTCAAAATAAGGGTTCATTTTTCCAGGGCTACAGGTTTTCTCACACTGTTTGGCATCATAGCCCAGCGTGAGGGCTGAGGTAATGGAGTTACACCCTACGGCATAGGGCACTGTCCAGACAAGCACAATAGCTTGGATATTAGGTGTTAGTTTTTGCAAAATCTGACTACGCAATACTTCAAATACCTCAGGTTTCATGTAAGGTAAATAACGTGAGACATGTACTTTTACTAAATTAGAGTCTGGAATGTGGCGGGCGGATAAATAATACTCGCCCACCTCCACACTTTTAGGATCATCAGCATTGACCACTACCGCTAGATTTTCAGGAGTTACTCCTCCAACAACATTCTCGGCATGAGCTATATTTGCTAAGCATAGACAAAGCACAACAAGTAACCAATTAGAAATAGGCTTGAAAATGACATCATCATTAATCAAAGAAAATGATTTGTTAATTTGCATTATTATCAACTCCGACTGTGCAGTTGAGTTTCTCATGACTCATACTTAGCTGTAGTATGTCGCAGAATAATTAGGTTAATACTAACTGAAAATTAAGTGTTAAAATACGAGCTTACCTGTGTTTTAGTTATCCACGCTGTTTTGTACTAAAAAATAACGCTCTGCCCTATTTAGAACACCAAATAACAGCCACATAATTTCTCAACCACTTTACTCCACTTATTCACTATATTTCTGTCTCATGCAAACAACTGAATTTATTTTAACGGGTGACTATATCGAACTTTGCAACTTACTTAAATTGATCGGTTTGGCAGATAGTGGTGGTCGCGGCAAAGCCATGGTAGCAGAAGGCTTAGTCAAGGTAGACGGGCAATTAGAAAGCCGAAAAACAGCTAAGATTCGAGCGGGACAGATAGTTGACTGTGATGGAACACGGATTTTGATTAAGTAGCTAAAGAGTTGGTGTTAAAAACTTTAACTCTTTAATCTTCATCTCTTAGTGCATAAATAGCTGGTAAATTGCGCCACCAGCCATAAACATCCATGCCACAGCCAAAAACATAGCGATTTGGCACTGTTAATCCCACAAAGTCTGCAGCAATCGGTTTAGCACGGTTCAACTCTTTTTCTGCCAATACCGCAATCACCACTCTCGCTGCACCTTGCGCCAAGCACTTTTCTTTAATTGCGGCTAATGTATGACCTTCATCCAGAATATCATCTAACAGTAATACTGTACGTCCACGCACGTTGTCACGCGGCTCAACCTTCCAAACTAAATCTTGTCCTTCTGTTTGGTTGTGATAACGACTAGCTTGAACATAATCAAACTCTAATGGAAATGTTAACTTCGGCAATAACTGCCCAGAAAATACCACAGCACCACCCATCACACATAACACTAACGGCCTTGCATCTTTTAAACTTGCGGTTATTTTCTGACTCAGTTGCTCAATAGCATTTGTGACAACTTCCGCACTGTACAAAACATCTGCTTGGTTGAGAAATTCTTGTGGGTTCTGGTTAAATTCAGTCATAAAGTAATGCTCAGTGTTATTTAAATGCTTTAATATAAGCTGAGAACTCTTGTCCTATTTCAGGGTGGCGCAAGGCGAATTCCACATTAGCCTGCATGTAACCCATCTTGCTACCACAGTCAAAACGTTTACCTTCAAAACGATACGCTAACACTTGTTCAGACTGCATTAATGCTGCTATGCCATCAGTCAGTTGAATTTCTCCGCCACGGCCTGGCTTTACATTTTCCAGACAATCAAAAATATGGGGAGTCAATACGTAGCGCCCCACTACGGCAAGCGTTGAAGGTGCATGTTCAGGTAGAGGTTTTTCAACAATACTATGAATTTGTAATAGGCGTGGATTATTGGCATCTATTTCCGCATCTACAATGCCATAACTCGCAGTTTCAGCTAGCAGGACATCTTGTACGCCTAAAATAGACTGGCCTTTTTCATGGTAGAGTTCAACCATTTGTTGCATCGCAGGTATTGTTGCATCGATTAAATCATCTGCTAATATGACAGAAAATGGTTCGTTGCCAACCACTGGTTTAGCACATAAAACAGCATGTCCTAGCCCCAGCGCTTCAGGTTGGCGAATAAAAATACAGGACACATCTTTTGGCAAAATGCTTTTTAGCTGCGCGAGAATATCATGCTTACCACTGGCTTTTAGTGCAGACTCCAACTCATAAGCTTTATCAAAATGGTCTTCTATCGAACGCTTATTACGACCTGTTATAAAAATAAGCTCTTTAGCACCGGCTGCAACCGCCTCTTCTACGGCATATTGAATCAGCGGCTTATCAACTACTGGCAACATCTCTTTTGGACTAGCTTTAGTTGCAGGTAGAAATCGAGTACCGAGGCCAGCAACAGGAAAAACCGCTTTTGTAATTTGCTTCAACTTATTATCCTTGAGTTAGTTCTCTTTATGCATCAGCTAGTTGGTGGCGTTTACATCACCTACATACTCTTCAACCCAAACTTTCAACTCTTCTTTTACAACTGCTTCATCTGTTGTAGCGGTCACATCAATCCATTTCAGCAAGGCTTGAACCCATTCTTGGTCTGCACTTCTTGCTGCGGCAATACGCAACTTAGCGTGTGGTGTAGGCAACGTATGTTCATCATCTGCCAATAACTCTTCATAGAGTTTTTCACCTGGGCGCAAACCGGTAAACTCAATTTTAATATCGTCTGCTGTTAAACCAGAAAGCTGAATCATATCACGTGCCAAATCAGCAATTTTTACAGATTCGCCCATATCCAATACAAAAATCTCTGCGCACTTACCCATTAAACCTGCTTGCATAACTAATTGAGCGGCTTCTGGAATAGACATAAAATAACGGGTAATTTCTGGATGGGTGACGGTAATTGGCCCGCCTTTAGCAATTTGCTCTCTAAATTTTGGAATAACACTGCCGCTACTACCCAGTACATTACCAAAACGTACTATTACAAATTTCGTACTAGTTAAATTATCAGTAATACTCTCTTGTAAACCTTGGCAGACCATTTCAGCCAAGCGCTTACTTGCACCCATCACATTAGTCGGATTCACCGCTTTATCGGTAGAGACCATCACAAACTTTTTAACGCCAGATTCTTTACTCACCTTGGCTAAGGTATAAGTGCCGACAACATTGTTTGATAAGGCTTCAGTCACATTCTCCTTTTCCATCATCGGCACATGTTTGTAAGCAGCCGCGTGAAACACAACTGTAGGTTGATAGCGCTGCATTAATACTTTTAAACGGCGCTCATTTTTAACATCACCGACTACATAAATAATTTGTGTACTCACACCTGTCGCATTAAAACTTTGCTCCAATTGATAAAGTGCGAGCTCTGAAATATCAAAACAAACTAATAAGCTAGGCTCGTACTTTGCAATCTGACGGCAAAGCTCAGAACCAATCGACCCGCCAGCTCCGCTCACCATTACTGTGTTATTTTCAATGAGAGTATGTAAACCTTCGTTATCTAACAGCACAGGTTCACGCCCCAGTAAATCCTCCACTTCAACTTTTCGGATTTGCGACACACTCACTTTACCACTAATCAAATCATCAAATGCAGGCACTGTAAGTACTGTTAAGTTACTTTCATTTGCAATGGCAACCGCCCGTCTTCTTTGTTGATGAAGTGCAGAAGGCATTGCAACAATTACATGTGTAACATTTAAAGATTTTGCATATTGTTCTAATGATTTAATATCACCTAAAACTTTAATGCCGAATAATTGTTTACCTTGAATGGTAATATCATCATCTAATAAACCAACTACTTGCCACTCTGTACTTCTTGCTAAATCTTTCACTAAGGCAATTGCAGCTTCACCTGCGCCTAATAGCAGTACTGGTTTACCACGCAAATGAGTTGTGCCATACAAATGGTGTTCTTTCCAAGCACGATAGGTAAAACGACTGCCACACATAGCAAGAATTAATAAAATAGGATCTAATACAAGGACAGACCTTGGCACTACACCAAATGGCTTAATCATCAACAACGCTGAAGTGATAACAAGACTTGCGACAGCAATCGCTTTGAGAATACGTTTAAGGTCGGGAATACTAGCGAAACGCCACACTCCCTGATATAAGCCAAAACCAAGAAAAATACATACTTCTAGTGGCAACACCCAGCTAAGATTGCGCCACATACTAGCCATAAACTCTGACGGAACATCAAAGTTAAATCTTAGATAATAAGCGAATATCCATGCAAAACCTGCCATAAGAACATCATGGAGTAGCGCAAAAAATGAACGTGGATTTGAGAGAAAGTAGGTGACACGCATAGTTTTATGATGCTGCAAAGTAGCTTCTTTGCGTTATATTTTTAATAGCCATGCGACATTTTACCTAAAATTGCTAGCTAATTACTGCAGAATTATTACTAAGGTAATTTTTGCTGCCAATACTTATCTATATATGTTGTTAAGGTTAGATAAATCAACATCCACAACACCAAAACACACACTACTAAAATATTTGAAAACATCAATAGAATCAATGCACTAACTGAGCAGAGCAGCATCAAAATGTATTCCATAATCGCAGTTTTTTTGTGCCCCCAACCCATTTGCACTAAACGTTGATAATAATGGCTACGGTGTGCTTGCGATACGCGCTCACCGTTTAATAGCCTTTTAAATAATGTAACAGTAGCGTCTACAATAAAAGGAGAAAATACTAATAACGGGAACCAAACCTGCCAATAACTATGAATAAAGCCATATACACCAACTGCACCCGCTAAAAAACCTAATGGAATCGACCCAGAATCACCCATAAAAATTTTTGCAGGATGAAAATTAAATATCAAAAATCCCACACAAGATGCTGCAATAGATGCATTCATTATCGCCAATTGAAAATCATGACTTAAGTAAGAAGCAATAGCATAAGCGCCAAAGCCAAATAAGCCCATCCCTCCGGCCAAGCCATCAGAGCCATCCATAAAGTTGTAAAGATTCGTCATCCAAACCAAACCTAACAAAAGTGGTATCCATAATAAATAATGAATTTGCTGGCCGCACAGAAAAACGAAAAATCCGCATACAATAAACTGTACAAAGAACCGCCATCGGACGCTCAGGCCACAAATATCATCTATTAAAGAAATACTTACTAAAGCTAATACTAGCCATATCCATGACAAACTCAATTGTGCAATCAATAAGGCGACTATTAAACCAGACATGACTGCTAATCCGCCTGTGCGGGGTGTTAAACGTACATGTAACGATCGTCCGTTTGGTTCATCAAGCGCAAAATCAACGAGTCGCGTTTTTAGCAATACTATTAATAGTATAAAAGTGACCGTAAATGAAATGAGGATTGTTAACATATTATTCTTTACTTTTAAACCATTCAGCAGTGGCTATTAAACCCTGCTCCATTGTATGTGGCGGCTCCCAATCTAGTTCTTTACGAATTTTACTAATATCAATTACTAGTGATTGAGTCAGCCTATCAACCGTTGTAGACTTACCAAAAAGCCAAGCTAAAAATTTCATCAGAAAAATTGGAAATGGTAAAACCAAGCTTTTTTTACCTAAAGCATGCGCTAATTCGCGAACAAGTTGAGGTGTTGAAACTAGCTCATTATCACTCACTAAATACAGTTGATTAGCGGCTTTAGGGTGTGTTGCACAAGTAATAATAGCATCGACCAAATTACCCACATAAATCATACTGCGCTGGTTTTTAATACAAGCAAGAGGCAATGGGAATGATCGCTTAACCAAGCTCATCAACTGTAAAAAATTAGCCTTTACCTCTGCCCCATAAACCAAAGGTGGCCGGATAATAACCACCTCCATCGCCGTTGTTTTAGCGAGTTCCAGCAACTTTATTTCTGTTTGATATTTAGAGTTCGCGTAAGGATCTTGCGGATTAGGAATATCATGCTCACTAAATGGCTTATTTTCTGTGTATTCACCATTTACTTTAATGGAACTTACATAGATGAAGCGCTTTACTCCAGCTTTAGCAGCAGCTTGTGCCAAGTTTAAAGTGCCATGTAAGTTAACACTTAGGAACGCTTCTAGTGGGTTTTCAGTCACTTCTCGCATGACATGTACACGAGCGGCTAAGTGAATAACAATATCACAATGAGTTAATGGTTTTTGCCATATATCAGGTATAGAAAAATCCGCCACCTCCGCCATTCCATCAAAATTTGGATGTGAAAACTGGCGCACAATGCCTACAAAGCTTATATTCTTTAGCTTTAACGCTTTAATCAAACATTGACCGACAAAACCAGAGGCACCAGTAACTAGTATTTTCATGTTCGAATAACTAAAATAAAAAACACAAAATTAAAACAAACAGGACTAATCTATCCAAGGTTTTACGTCTGGCTTGTGGCACATAAAATAACAATTTAAGTTGTGAAATAATATTTTTATTAGTCAGCATGTAAAGAATACTTTTTATTTCAGTTTCACCAGAAATTGTTGCACATACTTGGCTAACTTTAGTTACCTCACTGCGATACCAACCTTGCCTTAACTTCATTAGCCTTACCCATTTTGCTTTTAGACCGCTATTCGCACCAACTACATTATTTTCATGTTGGCGATATTGTATTGATGGTTTTCCGTCAATAATCCACTTACGTCCATGTGCCCTACACACTGCATAAGTTAACCAATCGTGCAGAACAACCTCCTTTGCAACACTGTTATCGTCATTAAGCTGTTCACGCACTTTATTAACTAACCAAGGGTTCATTAAAAAAGTACACCCCGGACCAGCAGATTCAAAAAGATAATCTAGCTCACGCTGTGGTTGCGATTTCTTGATAAGCTTCTTTTTACCATTAGGCCAAAAAGCTATTACATTTGAAGATACAGCTTCTGCATCATATTTTTTAAGCAAATTAATATGATTAATTAATTTATCTTGCTCCCAAATATCATCTTGGTCTGCAAATGCTATGTAGTCAAAACCACTAATGTCTACTTCTTGAATTAAATGATAAAAATTTTTACCTGCACT
>JAYVMU010000087.1:0-2725 GCA_043758775.1 Methylophilaceae bacterium | reverse complement strand
ACGTGAACACTTGATGTAAAAACTAACTGCCAGCACAAAATACGTTTTAGGTGTTCACGTTCGACCAGAATCAGTGTTCACGTTCGCCAGAATACGCAGCTGATTATTTGATTTTATCGAGTTCGTTCATTTTGAACTCTCCACCCATGCACCTAATTGCTTGCAAGCTTCTACAAAGTTAAGGCCGTGTTTGTGCATGTGAAAACCAAGCACATCACCCCCATGCGCACCACATACCATACAGCGATATGCGCCTTTTTCTACATTCACACGTAAGCTAGGTTTAGTGTCGGGGTGAAATGGACAAATAGCATCACGCCATGCACCACCGCCTGTTAGTTTAATGTTTTGCGTTTCGTAGTATTGGATTGAGTTAGGCAAGGCACTACGTGAAAACTTACCCGCGTATTTGGGTTTCGCTTTGTTCATGTGATTAACCCCTTATGCTGCGTTAGTTGCAGATATGCGAGAATCAATCCACGCTTGAATGTCAGCTTCTAACCAGCCAACGGCACGAGCACCAAGTGAGATGTTTTTAGGAAATGTACCAGCGCGCATCATTAAGTAAATGCTACTGCGAGATAAGCCTGTTAAATCTTTAGCGGCTCTTAAACGTAAAATCTTTTTCATTATTATTGACCTTATTTTGATTATAAAATCACCAAATAAGGTGGTATATTTTTGCTCTTTATCGTCTAATACCGTATCAGAAATTATCACAAAATTGATAATTCCCTTGACGCAGAATTAACCTTAGGCTTATTATTCGCATACTTACTATTACCAAATTGGTAGTAGCAAATATTGAATTACCAAACAAATACCACCTTAAAAGCTTTATCAAGGTCAGGTAAACAGTGTTCTACGCTGTTAGGTCTGAGAATGACTTAGCACTAAGCCTCAATCGCCTGCAAGCGTTTGGGGCTTTTTCTTTTGCGGTGTACAAAAGTAACTATCTAAATAAACCATAGTTTCTATGGTGTAAAATTAATTCCTATATTTATCATTACCGTTATTTAAAAAAATATTAAACCACATTAATCAGCTTTAGTTAAAAGTAAATCACAAACTAAAAACGCAATATATGCTGTTTAGTACTTAACATTTATACCTATCTAGTAGCTTCCAAAAAAAGCCAACGATTGATTTTAGCAGAAAATAGAAAACTTAAAAGGTAATAATTTAAAATAAATTACACTTATCCACAATGTTATCAACAGACTTATGCACAAGCATTACATTTACATACATATTTGCTCTTAAATCGAGACTTTTATTTATGCTAGCTTGAATGGCAAAACCTTTGCACCTTGTTTAAGTACATCCAAATAATCCGCCCATTGCTGCATCATGACGACACGCTGCTCAATAAACTTTGTACGATTATATGCACCCCCTAAATTATCAGGTACAGCGTGTGCTAATTGATGCTCAATAATATGCGGATCAACATTTAATCTTTCATGCAGGATAGTACGTGCCATCGCCCTAAAGCCGTGGCCTGTAATCTGTGTTTTCGTGTCATAACCCATGCGCTGCAATACAGCATTGATAGTGGCAGCACTCATAGGCTTTTTAGGGTCGTTACCAACTTGAAAAACAAATTCACAATCGCCAGTAAGCGGTTGCAACTCTTTCAATATAGCAATCGCTTGCTTTGCTAATGGCACTAAATGGTCGGTGTTTGTTTTGGTCACTAGATAACGCCATTCTCCAGCCTGCAAATCAATATCACGCCATTTAGCTAATCTTAGCTCTCCTGGGCGCACAAATACTAATGGGGCTAACCTCATAGCAGACATAACTACAAAACTGCCGTTAAACGCATCTATGGCACGTAATAGCTCTGCAACTTCTTTAGGCTCAGTAAGACTTGCAAAGTGTTTATCTTTAAGAGGTTTGATTGCACGGCGAATATCACGAGTAGGGTCACTCATTACTTTTTCATCAATCACGGCTTGCTGAAAGACTTGCCCACATAATTGAATAGCACGTTTGGCAGTATCTACCGCGCCCCGCGCTTCAATACGCCTTGCGGCGTCTAATATATCTTTCGGTTTTAATTCAGAAATAGGCTTATCACCTATCCACGGGAATATATCACGCTGGAATAACCTTAAATTTTTTTCACTGGTTGCGGTTGATAGGTTTGCAGAATAGTTTTTTAACCAAATACGTGTAACGCTTTCAAAGCTGTTTGCATTACTTTCATTTTTGCCAGCCTTGTTAGCTTTCAGTATTACGCTAGGATCACCACCCGCAGCAATAACCTTACGGGCTTGGTCGCGTTTTTCTCTAGCATCAGCAAGTGAAACTTCGGGGTATGTACCAAAGCTTAATAACTTTTCTTTACCGCCAATACGATATTTAAAACGCCATAGCTTACCGCCTGCTGGCCTAACCAATATAAATAGGCCGCGTTCATCAGCTAGCTTAAACGGTTTTTCTGTTGGTTTGATTGTCTTAATTTTGGTATCGGATAGAGCCATAGAGTTACCCCATTTTCATGGTACTTTGGGGGTACTTTCACTTCACTTGCGGCACTTACCCCCACATGTACCCCCGATTAACGATGGATTACTTAGGAAGACATTACACCTTACAAACCAAATAGTCAATAAAAAACTAGCACTTAGGCTGGTTTTTTGGATGTTCTAGGAATCCCTAAAACATGATATTGGTAGGGCGTGCGGGGATCTAACCCACGACAAACGGATTAAAAGAA
>JAYVMU010000086.1:0-2522 GCA_043758775.1 Methylophilaceae bacterium | reverse complement strand
TCAAATGCCATGGCCATGCCAGGTAATTTAAGGGTCTTTAAAGTGGTGAGGGTCTGTTGGTGTAACATCATGAGTCCTTATTGTGAATGGTCGTTTAATTATTAATGGTAATACTCTGCACCGCGTACATTGCCGTGCACGGGCAACAGACATACTGAGGTGGAAACTATTGGACGCTGTTTCCACCACTAATCTGGAAAGTATTACACGCTGATTAACATCTCAAGGTGAGGAGTGGACAACCACAGAGCAAAAAAGATTTTTGACTGCATTTACTCACACTATTGAATTTCTATATCCAACAAGTGATGAAATTTAAAAGACAAGTAAAAAGCCCCTGTGCGCTAACACAAGGGCTTTCTATGATTACTAAACTACCCGCTGGACGGCGGTACAACATACATAGCAATGGTGCTATGAAGGAGGGCTCGTATATGGCAAAAACCCATATGACCATAATATAACCAAAGGTTTTTACTATGGCAAAGGTGGTTAGGGCATACCCTGCCACCTACAGCTAGTCCTGATCAGACTCTTCCATTGTAATTCATGGAATGGCTGTAGGCAAGATAAAACGCCCTCTGATTAAATATTGGAGGTTGTATGAGCTACTCATACTCTGATTTAAAGAACGTTTTTGTTAATAAATACACTCGTTTTCGCTTCGGAAAATTCGAAAATGTATGCCAGCATTGGCGTTCCGCACCTGGTCAAATGTCGTTGTTCTAAATGACCTTAGCCGTACCTTTTTTTGAAGGTGCGGCTTTTTTCTTATCTTGTATATCGCTTTTTGGTTCTTTTGACGACTCAATCAAGTCTTTCGGCGTATTAGCAATACGCCTTAAAGCCTCATTAAAGTCTACATCCTGTTTATTATCTTCTGACATTTAACCTCAACTTTCAATTAAAGCTTTATAAGTTAACTTACGCCCTACAGTAGATTTAAGTAAAGCATTGACACGTTGACCTTCACCCATACCCCTAGAATTCCAGCGCCATGCAAACATGTTTAAATAACGGTTTATATGTTTGCCACTTGCATGATGGTACACACCAATGATAGAACGCTTGAAGTGTCCAAAAGCGCCCTCAATGGTGTTTGTATAAACATCGCCGCGCACATACTCTTCAGCAGAATGCTTGACTATAACGTGTTTGTAATCTTTATGCACAAACATGTAAGCCTTGCTTTCATCAGTATTAATAGTTGCAGACTTGCAAACGTTTGCTAATACCAAACGTTTGCTAATACCAAAGGTTTGATAATTTGCGAAGTTGTTCTATGAATAGTATCCATGCGTAAATCGCCGTCACGCTCAATCATGCCTAAAACAGCAACCTTTGTACATTTTGATAAAGAACCTGCGCCATGCGTACTCCACATGCGATTGATACGGTGTTTATTCTTTTCTTTACCGCCAACATAAGTTTCGTCAATTTCAACTGTACCCATTAAATGTTTGCTACGGTCTAACTCTATGGCAGCACGAATGCGATGCAACATATGCCAAGCCGATTTTTGAGTAATACCAATATCACGGGCTAACTGGCAAGAGCTAATGCCTTTCTTGTGACTGGTAACTAGATATATTGCCATGAACCATTTTTGTAGGGATAATTTACTGTCTTGAAAGATTGTGTCATAACGCACACTAAACTTTTGAGCGCACAACTCTTCGCTACATTTGTGTGTTTCATCAGCCAATTCATACACTTTGGTAGAGCCGCAATGTGGGCAAATAACCCCATTTGGCCAGCGCACTGCGCGAAAGTGTCTAATGCACTTCTTTTCATCTGAAAAAACCTGCACCATTTCCATTAAGTTACTGAATTGTTGAAACATTTTAATGCTCCGTGCGTTAGTGTTAGCACATTGTTACATAAAAGTATTGTCCAGTCAAGTATATAGATACCGCTGCATCACTATATGCATGAGTAAACCAGACATTAGAAGTTAACTTTTGAGTACCATAGTTGTTCCCGCTTTTACTATTTATTGCTGTACGAACAGAAGAATAGCTAACTATAAAAAAATTAGGCGAAACCATTCAAGTCGTTACAAACAATAATGCTTCAAATGAAGAGTGTTCTATGAGTGGTGTTGAGGCATATCTGGCCCTCAACATTTTGGTGAACAATTGCCGCCCAACTCATTCATCAAGCGGTACGTGTTACAGCTCGCCCCTTATGTCAAACGTTAGAAATTCATGGCACTTCAAGATGCAATCTTTGGCGCAATTCAACAAACGGCAAACAATTTATAAAATGAAATGCTTCAGTCATTTAGAGCATCCTTAGTAATTCAGGCGGCATTGAGTAACTAAAGCCCCAGCTAAGGGGCTTTAGTTATTATGGCAGATCACTGTAGATTATTAGCATATAATCCTTAAAACACATAACCGACTAAAGCACCAACACCATAATCAGGGCTGCCGTCAGCAAAGCCTTTCACTAAATAGGCTTGTGCTTTCCAATGATCATTGATTTTATGATTCACAAATGCTGTAGCTTCACTTACAGCT
>JAYVMU010000085.1:0-2073 GCA_043758775.1 Methylophilaceae bacterium | reverse complement strand
GACCAGATTTTTAGCGCAATTATTACGCATACCAAAGCAAACTCATTAATTAATTTTCTTAACGCACATATTGTTTTTGACGAATATCACGAATACATCAATATGCCCGCGTTTAATTTACTGTTTGCAGAGTTAATTGCTTGCAAACAACAACAAGGGCAACAGGCAAATACATTGCTAGTTTCTGCAACGCCGCCATATTATTACCTGCACCAAATTTTAGAAATAGACCGCGATGACATTATTGAGATGCCTTCTTTCAACTTAAGTGATTATCGTATTGAGTTCAAGGTATTTGATGAAGCGAAGCAAGCCGAAAATCCGCTTTATCACACGCAACAATCTAAAACATTTGTCATCAGCAACACCGCAGTCACGGCCCAAAAGAGCTTTATTAAAAATCAGTATCAAGAAAATGCTGTGCTACTACATTCAAAATTTAAAAAGAGTGATAAAAAAACATGGTTCAATGAGGTATACGAGTGTTTTAAAAAACAAGGTACTAATAAATTTAGAATATTGCGTAGTGGGCCGATTGTGCAGGCTTCACTTAATATAAGCTGTGATTACATGGTAAGTGAAATGACCTCGCCAGAAAACATGCTGCAAAGACTAGGCCGCTTAGATCGCTTTGGACTAAACCAAGAAACAACCAATGTGCTCACTGTTGCCATAACTGAAGACGTGATTAATGGCAAATCCAAAGGGAGTAGCTCAAGATTTCTAAACAGCCTGCACACTTTTCAATCAAGCAAGGCATGGTATGACTATTTGCAAGACAAATTAGGCGAAAAAGTGTTTAAACTTAGTGAGCTATACCGCTTATATAAAAACTTCTATCATCCCAATACAAAAACACTAGACGCGGTTACCTCTGATTTAGCCGCATCACTTAAAAAGAGCGTGCAACAAATCAGTGCAAAAGTAATAGACCCTATTACGATTTCACCTCAAAAAGCCTCAAATAAAGCTGGGGCGAAAATAAGCAAGCATTCTTTACGTGGTGACAATCGTTTTGTGCAAATGGCTGTTTATGATGTAAGTGATTCAAGTAATCCGTTCAAAGAGCAATACGCCTACCAACCACCAATCAGCGAGCGAGAAGAGTTTGACAACTTAACCGCCTCAACAGAAGAAATACAAGGTTATGGCGATAGCAATAAAAATTTGCTTGCTTATATGAAAAGTAAACACCATAACATCATAGGCGGAACGCCTGCTCACAAAGATTTTATCTTGCTTAATGAAGCAAGAGACCCCGAATTTCCTGTTTACCTGAGTTATACCCCCAATGGCTTAGATAAGGTAGGCGGTGAAATTGCAAGGCATAGCCATGCAATTTACTACGCTGTATGTGACAAACAACCCATCGGCGCTATTTCAATACAACAATTAACATCAATTGAGGATTAAGTTATGCAAAAAGTAACAGGCGTTAAAAGTGTAGATTTTAAAGTGATTGCTTATGGTCATGGTGTAGTGAATTGGAATGGAACAACCGCTATCGCCCCTGTGGGTGGTGGAATTCCGCTTAATAACCACTCCATGCCAAAGTTAAGAGGCTATACAAACTTAACAGGTAAGGTTAAGCAAGAAACAGGCTTTAAATATCTTAAAGAGGCTGCTGACATTAATTTTAAAGACAACCCTTTATATATTAGCCAAAACTGCATTCGACACCATTTATTTAGAGACCAATCCTATGATTTACATTACGCCAAAGACAAAAACCTGTTAGAAGTGCTTGCTACAATTACAGGCTTAATTCGTGGTTACGTTGTCCCATCTAGTCAGTGCAAGCGTACAAGTCCATTATTATTAGAAGACTTTGTTGATCAACTCGGTAACGGTAATTTTGAGCAACTTTCGTCAGCCAGTTCAGTTGAGGAAATTATTAAGCCTGACGGGACTAAAGATTATAAACGTGGAGAAAACTCCATTTTCTCTAAAACCACTTTTGGTGAAACAGAGTATTTAGCTTATGGCTCTATCAGTATTGAGCAACTGCAATTTATATCACTAGATAAAAAGTTTGACCGTGCTGCCATGACCATTAAAACAGGAGAAGGCGAG
>JAYVMU010000084.1:0-8340 GCA_043758775.1 Methylophilaceae bacterium | reverse complement strand
GCCACCCGATTCACCGGGTAATCTGCAATCTTCGACAAGACATGGCGCAAATACGCCTCAGGGTTAATGTCATTGAGTTTAGCAGAGCCAATCAAACTTGAAGTGGTGCCAAAATTAAAGCAACAAGATATTTCTTACTCGGTGTTAATTACCTTCTGACGACTTAGCAATAATATTCAATTGCAAACTTCTCTTATCCCTATACCAATTTTCTTGAAGCTTATAAGTTAACATCGCTTTGCCCCCTACCTCCAGTGGCAAATTTATTTCATTCTTATCCTTTGCGCTGAACCATATTCCAGCAAAAATTCTGTCATCTTTTCTCAAAGATAACTTTAAATGACTGCCATCACCTATGGCTGTTTGAGATATAACATCAAACTCACTACAGAATATTGGAAGTGGGAAATCTTTCCCCCACGGTTCCAGTTCAAGCAGCGCATCAAGTGTTTCAAGAGAAAGATAACTTCCGTCAATATCTCCGTCCATCCAAATGATAGGGTTTAATTGACCATCCCCTAGCTGTACTTTAACCGCCTCTTCAAAAGCACTAGAAAACTTCTCAAAATCATCAATTAAAATAGTCGCACCGGCCGCGGCTTCATGGCCACCAAAGCCGATCATGAGGCCCGCATGGTGATCAGAGACGTATTGCAACGCATCACGAACATGAAATCCAGGTATGCCCCTGAACGATCCTGATCCTAGACGTTTTCCAGTTAAATTCAGAGTTTCAGAATCTTTATTTCTTACTCCAGCGCCTTTGGGAGAGAATATTGCACATGGCTTACCAAACGCTTCTACAATCCGACTTGCTGCAATACCATGCACACCACTATGCCCATCTTCAAAGTATAGAACGATAGATTGCGTGTCTAGATTACTTGCTGCATCAATGGCTTTTTTGGTAAGTGTTCTTTCAATACTTTTTCTTTCCAGGTTTTCTCTTTGTAAAGTTTCCCATTCAACTTTTGCATCCGTTTCATTAGCTGCAATTAGGAAGCGAAATCCTGCTTCTGCCCAATCTAAACGACCTGCTGCAGCAATAGGCGGCGCTAGACGAAAAGCAATATCCTCTACCGTCACTCTGCCATGGCATTGCTCCTTGAATACTTTCCAGCAATGCCGACTTTCACGATTTAATAAATTTAGTCCATGTTTTACAAAGGCCCTGTTGATGTAACTTCTATCAGGTCGAAGCGCTACACAATCGGCAATAGTGGCGACGGTAACGAAATCAATAATGTTAGATAAACTAGGGATGTTTGTTTTATAAGCTATTGCTAAAAGTGCACTTCTGACCTTAGCCATGACCATGAAAGCAACCGCAGCTCCACATATATAGGGATCATATTGGGACTCAACTCTGGTCGGGTTAACGACTGCATAAGCTGATTTTGGTGGCCCTTCAATAGGAATAGCATGATGATCTGTTACGATAACATCTTTCCCTGCAGCAGCAATTTTCTTAATTCTGGGTTCATCACTACTGCCTTTATCTGCAGAAATGATGAGTGTAGCTTTGGATTTTAATATTCTTTCTACAACCGGCTCTGTAATGCCATAGCCTTCTGTAAGCCGATGGCTTGTAATCACTTCAAGAAGGTTAGGATCAACGCCAAAGTGGTCTACAAAGGCCGTCCAAAGCACAGCTGCCGAACCTGTACCATCCATATCGTGATCAACAGCAAAGATTATCTTTTCACCATTCACTATGGCAGCAACGATCCGCTCTACAGCAACCTTCATATCTGGAATATTTTTTGGATCATCAATATTGCTAATTGAAGGCTGCAATATTGAGTTAATGTCTACCACCTCACCCACTCGCTTAGCAAGTACGCTCGCTAACCAAGGCGCAATCCCTTGGTCAATAAAATGGGATAAGACCATTTGATTTGTTTCGCGCAAGCGGGTTAAAGGGATTGGTTTAACTGGGGGAGTCATAACTAGTTAATAATTCTTTTTAAATTAATTTCTACAATACGATTAAAAGCATTTGGGGTAACGGTTAGCTCAAATTTTAAAGAAAACTCACCTAATTTAGAACAACAGGATTCTTTGCTCTTGTAACTGTAGTATTAAGCTAAGAATTAGCTATGATTTATTCATTGGCAGCTTGATTAATTGACCTAGCTACAATTTTCAAACTTTCACTCCATGATAATATGCCCGAAAATAATCAATCAGTGGCTTATTTTTACGCAACAATTGCCATAACCACAACTTATATACATATCGTGGCTTAATCTCACTAATTAATACCACATCTTGATGAACCAAATTAAGCTGCAAACTTGCACCTTGTTGTACCAGCTTATACAACAGACCAGACCAAGCATCGAGTTTAGCGCTGCTTTTAGTCGCAATCAGTACATTATCTTGATTAAATTCAAACTTCATATCATCAGGCAAACTTGCACATACTACATTGGCCAACTGCGCCAGTTTTTGCACATAGCTAATATCACTATAAACCTTGTTAAAAGTCGACGTAGCCAACTGCGGCAACCCTCCCCCGCCCGACAACCAAATACCATTAATTACAGGTAAACCTATTATTTCGCGCTGCTGGTTAATAGGATGCTCATGCAGCAACATTTGCATTTCATTCATCACCTTATTCCAATATGGCGCATCTACACCTTGCGGCAAGTACGGGAACACATTACGTGCAATGACTTTTTCAGGTAGCGTTGTACTCATTTTTGCTGCCGCAGCTAAACGCAACAATAGCTTTTGCTTGCTCAGCTCAAAAATAAAGCCATCTGCAACAAAATGTTGATTTAAAACCTCAGACAAAGCCTGTAACTCTGCATGAGTGATAGCTAAAGCTGCAGGGTCGCTTAATGCAAAAGCGTCACGCTGCAAAATCAAATGAACAGGATCCACTTGCAGATAATAAGCCGTGGATGCTTGATTGTCGACGTTAGCAGAAAGCACTGCTAATGGATAGTCTGGATCAGCCTGCACGGCAAACTGCTGGCAAATAAGCTCCGACATAGCTTGGCTAACCATACGATTTTTGCCGATGCTTAATAGTCGACTGAGTGCTTGACTATGGTTGCTGGTTAAATCAATTGGGCAAAAGAAAGTAATGTTCACGTTTCAAGCAATATGACAAAAGTAATATGACAAAAGTAATAAGTGCTTCATTCTACTGTAAGCTTGATAACGAGTAACGATACATCAGCAATTAAAAACCCAGCACCTAGTAAAAGATGCTGGGTTGCAGTTATTCACTAGCTTAATGCCGGTTGATTACTAGTCATCACGGTCGTAACGGCTATCATAGCGATGGCCATCCCAATAATGCCCTCTATTCTTGTATCGTGGGTTGTCATCATATCGATAGTTGCCACCTTCAATATAAGCAATTTGTGTAACAGTATTCGTAGCGGCACTGATACCTACATGCACTGGAATCGTATCACCTGGCTGACGATCCATTACCGTGCTGTAATTACGGCCATTATAACGGTAAGTCACTAAATAACCTCTATTTACTGTTTGCCAATTATCAACACTATAACAGCGGTCTACTGGGCGGGTGTTATAACCCGTGCTGTTAGATTGATTATTGCTCATTCGGTCACCTACTACCGCACCTAAACCAGCGCCAACGACCGCGGCCGCAATACGACCATTGCCACGGCCTACCGTATTACCTAATAAGCCACCAGCGATACCACCGATAATGGCTCCTGCTGGTGAAGAATTATTAGTGTTATAACTTTCACGTACATATTCTGTACGACATTCTTGACGCGGCATATTAACGCGCTCTATTTGTGGCGCAACTGAAATGACACGTGCCCTGTCCTCATAATCATCATCTGCCATCGCTATAGATGAAACACTAGTTGCCAATAACGCTGTTATTAATAATGTTTTATTACGCATTTTACCTCTCCTTAGTTTTAAGCAATCTCTGCCTCTGACTAACAGTTAATCAATCAGATAGGCTATTAACGCGACCTATTATTGGTTTGCTGACATATTATTGTTAATAATATGTAACTAATGATTTTACTTAGTGCCACAATTTTGTGGTATTTATAGCCTGTGTCTTTAACACTGTGTGACTATAGTTACTGAAGTCATAGACAATTCAGCTAATACTCGTCTAGCTGCACAAAATGTGTGGCTCTATATTAATGAGAGAACAAAATGCACATAACTAAAAAAACTCTAAATAAGCATATTAAAAACACACAATCTAAATTCAAGCAGTTGATTGCAGTAAGCGCCATGTTGTTTACGTTTTCCGCTTTAGCAGGTGAGTTTGGTGATAACTGTACCTTCAGCTTATCTGAAGGCCGTTTATTCAAAACCCATTGCCTGATCACTACAGTGTATGAGGGAAAAACTTACTGCTTCGGCACTGAGTCGAGTAAAGATGAATTTTTAGAAGACCCTAAAGGCACAATTGCTAAAGCTCAGGCTTTCTACGACAAGCATCCCAAAGAACAAGTAAATTCAAGTAGTGAAATGAAGAGCGAAACAACCACGACTGATATGCCCGCGACCAAGGATGAAGCTGGCCGTGAAAAAATCAGCCAAGAAGATGCCATCAAACAAATCAAAAGTACTACTTGCGATTTAAGTAATAAAGATGCTGGCTATTTGGAATTCGATGGTTTGGATTTACGCCATTGCAACATGGTTAATACTAGTTTTTTTGGTGCATATTTGCGTGGAGCAAATCTGAGTGGTGCTAATTTAACAGGCGCCTATTTAAACCTTGCGCGCTTAGAAAATGCCAATCTAAGTAATGCCAATCTGACTAATGCGACTATTTTTCAAGCAATTTTTGATAAAACTAATTTTAAAGGCGCTAATTTAACTAATGCACGCATGATAGGCACGTTAGGCAATGTTGATATGAGCGACGCAAATATCATAAAAGGTAGGTTTGGTTTAGATATTGGTAATCAACCGATGGGCGCAATGCGCTTTGATGCGATTGGTGGCAACTTTGCCAACAGCAATTTTGAAGGGGCAGATATTAACCGCTCTAATTTCAGGTTTGCCGATTTTAGAAATGCCAACCTTAGTCACACGGACTTGTTTCGTGCAGATTTCAGTAAGGCGGACCTTACTGGCGCAGACATTACTGGTGCCAACTTAAATGAGGCCGTCCTTGACGGCACAATCATGACCAACGTAAAAGGTATTGAGGCCATTAAAGGTTACAAGGAAGACAAAGGCAAATGTATAGATTGTACGACGGTGACAAAATAATCATTGCTATCAAGCTTGCGTGAAATAGTGCCTCTGCTACTTCATGTAGACTACGTTTTTATCGTGCCTAAGACATTGCAGCAATTAGCCATTTATAATTTTTTGTAAAGCCACACGGTCTTTAATCTCAATATCACCACGCCCTAATGCTACCCAATATTTTTGTTCAAAACGCTTTAACTGGCGGCTTACCACCTCACGTGCGGTGCCAAGTTCGTCTGCAATTTGTTGGTGGGTGCGGGCAATATGCAAATTATTTGTATCCAACAAAAGTTTAGCCAGTCGCGCATCCAAACTATGAAAAGCAACTTCATCGAGTAACACAATTAAATCACTAATCAGCGCACCGTAGTTGGCCATAACATAGGTGCGAAAAACTTTAGAATCTATCATCAATTGATTGAATGCTGCGGCAGGCACTATCACGTCACGAATCGCTTCTTCTACCACGCTAGATGCTGGGTAATCACTATTGCCAAGCAAGCAAGTAGTCGTAATCACGCAAGTTTCGCCGGGGCCTACACGATAAAGCAAAATCTCACGTCCACTGACCGACATTTTATAGACGCGCGACTGTCCAGCAAGTCGCATCACATAAACCCCGCAAGCGCCACCCTCACGATATCCAATAGTACCAACTGGCGCCTCTACAATACGTGCATGCTTAGCTAATAACTCGCGCGCGGGTGGCTCTAAACTGCTTAGTTCTGGAAATTGATTTAGCCATACAAGTTCATGATGGACAGCATTTACTATTGCGTTTTGCATAACATCTCCATTTCCAAATTTATTTATTGTAACTCTAAACTTTTATATCTTAAATTCATTGTAGGATTATCAATATTGAATACTTAATTACATCAAGTAAAAAAATATTACCTCCTAGGCTATTTATGTGATGTGTTGTAAACTTTGTTTAAACAAATTAATAACTTAAGTATTATCAGAAATGACAGAATACGAAAATCTAAAATTAGACAATCAATTATGCTTTGCACTTTATGCTGCAACACACTCATTAACTAGAGCATACCGAAGCACGTTAGAGCGCTCTGGCCTTACCTATACACAATACTTAGTCATGCTTGTACTTTGGGAAAAAGACAACATTAGCGTGGGTAAAATTGCCCAACGTTTAGAGCTCGATTCTGGCACCTTAACGCCCATGTTAAAAAGACTAGAGACTGCTGGTTTAATCAAACGAGTACGTAATATGAGTGATGAGCGCATTGTTGAAGTGAATTTGTCAGAGTCTGGTAAGTTACTTCAACATGAAATTGCTAAAGTACAACAAGGTGTCGCTTGCAAAACGGGACTAGACATCGAAGAGTTCAAACAACTTACTGATGCATTGCACCGTTTAATTGATACAATGTCAACCAATAAAAAATAAACGCTAACTTATTGATATTTATAATTAATTACAATCAATTAGCTAAAAATTAAGGCCAGCAAATGCTGGCCTTAATTTTATAAGTTTTCTCTATTTCGTACGGTACTCAACCCCATCGAATTTCAAGCGTGAAGTAAAAGGTACGTCATCTTTTCTGGTGACGATAACTTTACGATAGCTTTCCAAGTCATCCATTAATTGATCAATTTCATGATTACCAATGTTATATTGGTAAAACGTTGCTAAAGCCAGTGTTTTAATGACATCGAACTCTCGATTGCTAATATGTAGTTGTGGGTGCATCTCCTTCAGAGATTTTCCACGACCAAATTCATCTGGTTGATAAATCTTAGGGCCACCTGTTTCTTGCACCACCCAATTAGTCAACATGACTTTAAAGCCAGCCTTGCTAGCGGCGTTAGCATGAATGGCTTTAAGCGCAGGGTTATTATCAAAACTATGATTAATGTATATCATATCGACTAAATAATCGACTGTTGAAGCGATATTATACGTACCGCCCAATCGCGTGTACAAAGAGTCTTCTGCCATTGCTGGCTTTGCTACCATCATCACCATTACAAGTGCTACAGCAGTTGCACTTAATAATTTTAATACGTAGCGACCCGTTGCCAGCAAATCATTTTTAAATATTTTTGCTTTAGTCATTTTCATCTCCTAATTTTAGAATAATTATAAAAGCTGTTACGCCAGTAACAAATTATTAAAAAATGTTACTAGAATGTAACATACTATTAAATTAGTTTATGTGCAAACTATTTATTAATAAATAGTTTGCACATAAATAAAATGATGCGATGGTTTGATGGAGTTAATTAATACATCGATTAAAATTAGCCTTGCGGGATCATTTCCTCAGTTACGCCACACATGCGGTTTGCAGGCACAGCGACATCAATTAATTTAGGTTTAGGCAAATTAAGATTATTCATTAAGGCAATAAACGCTGCCCGACTTTTGTTGGCAAGCCGCGGGTTAATGGTTTTTTCTTGTCCAATTGAACTAACACGGTGACCACTATAATCATGCCCTGGATAAACTAGCATTTCGTCTGGCAAGGTAAATAGTTTTTGGATAATGCTGTCATATAAAACACCAGCATCACCGCCTTGAAAGTCGGTGCGGCCACAGCCACTAATCAACAAACTGTCCCCAGTAAATAACCGATCACGCCATGAAAAAGTGATGCTGCCTGCGGTGTGTCCAGGAGTCGCAATCACGCGAATCTGCTCCGGGCCTAAGCTTAAAACATCTCCTTCTTTAAGCTGCAAATCTGCGGTTACAGCGCCACATTGCTGGCTTACGCCAGTGGTCGCATGTGTTTTAAGACGTAACATACCACTAGCGGTAATATGGTCAGCGTGTACATGCGTTTCGAGTGAATATTTTAATTGGCAATTCATTGCTTTCAATATTACAAGGTAGCTATCTACATGACTTGCGACAGGATCTATCAGTATGGCTTCGCCACTAGCAACATCCGCAATTAAATAAGTATAAGTGGATGAAAAAGTATCGAATAGCTGTCTAAATATAGTGTGAGTCGTCATAATTAAAACTTTATACAAATTAATTTGAAATACATTATAAGAGACCTTTGCACGAATCACTAGATTTAGTCCAAATAGCATAAAATGGCATATCACTTAAACACAGACGAGTACCTCTGATTATGGCCTGGA
>JAYVMU010000083.1:0-2430 GCA_043758775.1 Methylophilaceae bacterium | reverse complement strand
GTTGATGATATTTTATCAACTTGCCCTTCCACAAAATCGGGTCTAGTTCATCTTATCCATATCCTTATTATGCTCCGTACCCTTATTATGCCCCTTATGCTCCTTATGCTTATTATCCTCCCGCAGTGATCACGCCAGCTGACCCACCTGTTTACATAGAGCAAAATGCACCTACAAATACTGCACCACAAGTTGCCGCTCCACAGGCTAGCAACTACTGGTACCACTGTGACAGTCCGGATGGCTATTACCCCTATATCAAAGATTGTCCAAGTGGCTGGAAACCTGTACCAGCAACACCGCCACAATAAACACAAGAGCTAATATCATGAATAACTCGAACTCAAAAAAACCGCTACTATTACTTACCTTACTTACTTCTGTCCGCTTGTGCGTCTATGCCAAATGGGCCGAGTTCTATGGCCTTACCAGGAACCGGGAAAAGCTTTGATCAATTTCGGGCTGATGATGCCTCTTGCCGGCAATTTGCCCAATCACAGATTGGTGGAAACTCTGTTAACCAGCAAGCTAACAACAGTTTTGCCCAAACAGCAGTTTTAACTACTGCCATAGGTGCAGTATTAGGTGCTGTAACTGGTGGTGGACGCGGTGCTGGTATCGGGGCTGGCTACAGGGTTCGTTATTGGCAGTGCAATTGGCTCTAACCAAGCGCAAATGACCTCATATGATGCGCAACGTTATTATGATAATGCCTATACACAATGTATGTATTCAAGTGGGCAGAAAGTCCCAGTTAGTGGTCGCTTCGTAAACAACCCATCAACTAACTATGCGCCTCCGTCAGCGCCTCCAAGCTATATTCCGCCACCTCCACCTAATCGATAAGCCAACCTGCCGGCAAACATTCAAAAATAAACAACTAAATCCTAGGGCGATTGAAAAACATTCATAGCCCCTCGGTTGCATTTTACTATGGGCATCGATTAGTAATTACCACTAGATTCAGATTCATGAGTACAGTATTGCAATGAACGAAGTTCAGGTAATATTACTTGGTATATACTTATGCAAGCATCAATAGTAGGACAATTTAAAACCAGATGAAACTAACACAATACACAGTAACAGGCATGACTTGTGGTGGATGCGTAAGCCGTGTACAAGCCACGCTTGAACCATTCGCTAAAACCACCAAGGTAACCCTAGATCCACCGCTGGTAACGCTCACAGATGTTAGCCATGATATGGAATCGCTCAATCAAGCACTGGCGGCAGTTGGTAAATATAAGTTATCTACAATAGCAATAGCACCAATATTAGCAACAGCCGCTGTAGAACAGGCTACAGAAAACGATACTACAACTAGCTGGTTCAAAACTTACCAACCCTTATTGCTGGTATTTGCTTACATCCTGCTTGTCACATTCACCATAGAAGTTACTTTTGGTGATTTTATATTGCACCGCTGGATGCCACATTTTATGGCTGGTTTCTTCCTCATATTTTCGTTCTTCAAACTGTTAGATATTCGCGGCTTTGCCAGTAGTTATGCCATGTATGATTTACTTGCTAAACGTTTACCTGCTTATGGCTTTATCTACCCTTTCATAGAACTCGGACTAGGCGTTGCCTATGTGCTGAACTGGCAACCGCTTTATACTAATTTGGCTACATTTCTAGTCATGGCATTTTCTAGCACTGGCGTCATTTTAGCGGTGTTAAATAAGCAAAAAATCCGTTGCGCATGTTTAGGCGCTGTGTTTAATTTACCCATGAGCACAGTCACTATCATTGAAGACATCCTCATGGCGGGGATGGCATTATTGATGTTAATTTAAGCCTTAGCGCTATTTGTGAGTGCAATTTACAAGGCTGGCATGTGAGTTACGCCTATTACCAATTACCTTCTGGACGCGTTTCCGCAATTGATGACTATGACGGGCATCAATGTGCTTTTCCACCAGTAATACAAGCTCTCACAGAACCCAATGGCCTGCTCGCTATTGGCGGTGATTTATCAGTCAATCGGCTTTTGTCGGCCTATAAACAAGGCATATTTCCATGGTTTAATGAGGGTGAGCCTATTATGTGGTGGAGCCCAGACCCACGCATGGTGCTGTTTCCGACAGAACTTAGAATCTCAACCTCCCTACGCAAGCGTCTGAAAAAGACTGATTACGAAGTACATTTTGACAGCGCATTTAATACCGTTATGCAATATTGCGCACAAATGAACCGTAACAAACTTTCACAATCCAATAAACCAGAGACTTGGATTAGCAAGCAAATCATCGATGGATACAGCAGACTGCACGAATTAGGCTATGCGCATTCTGCAGAAACCTGGATAGATGACGAACTGGTTGGTGGCTTATATGGTGTAAAAATTGGCAATATGTTTTATGGTGAATCCATGTTTCACCACGTAACAGATGCCTCTAAAATTGCTTTTGTTCATTTGGTACAACA
>JAYVMU010000082.1:0-26394 GCA_043758775.1 Methylophilaceae bacterium | reverse complement strand
CGCAACGTTGCTGATTTCAAAAGCAAGATGGTATCGGTAGCTTTCAGCATCATTTAACAGTAACTTGTCCCAAATGGCTTCTTCAAATTTAGCCGCACTAAAGCTACGCTCAATTGAATATTTCGCCAACTGACTGGTATTCGGCGACATCGACATAAGTTGTTTAGGCAAAGTTTTTGCAGTCATTAATTGACTTTTTTTAGAATAATAACGCCACTAGTGCCGCCGAAAGCAAAGGAATTTGACATAGCATATTGTAAATTTTGTACACTTCTTGCTTGATTGGGGATGTAGTCCAAGTCACACGCAGGGTCAGGCTCTGTTAAATTAATGGTTGGCGGCAATCGGTTGTTAACTAAAGCCAAAGCAGTTGCTGCCAGCTCAACCGCACCAGATGCTCCCATTAAATGCCCATGCATAGATTTTGTTGAACTGATTGGTGTTTGATAAGCATGTTTACCAAACACCTGTTTGATTGCTGCAGTTTCTGTTGAGTCGTTGAGTTGTGTAGCAGTGCCGTGAGCATTAATGTAACCAATATTATCCGGCGTTATATTCGCATTATCTAACGCCGCCTGTATAGCTCTAGCTTGGCCTGCAACTGAAGGCTGTGTAATATGGCCGCCATCATTGGTTGTACCGTAGCCAGAAATTTCAGCGTATATTTTGGCACCGCGAACTTGGGCGCGACCAAGCTCTTCTAAAATAAACACGGCAGCACCTTCGCCTAGCACTAAGCCAGAACGATTCATTGAAAACGGCTTACAAGAGTATGCTGGGTCAGTTTCATCTTCTTTGGCAAGTGTACGTAACGCTTCCCAAGCTTTGATCGTGCCAAAAGTCAGCAATGCTTCGGTGCCGCCCGCAAACATGATGTCACAATAACCATGTTGAATCTGCCTAACAGCTTCACCAATTGCGATAGTAGAAGAAGAGCACGCTGTAGTAAACGTGAGGTTAGGGCCCTGTAATTTATAACTCATAGCGATTTGTGAAGCGGCTGCGCCGTTCATTGCCATCAGGACTGTAAATGGTTTTAGACGGTTGGCTTGCTGTTTATATAATCGGTCATAGCCTTCTTCTGTTGAGTTTGCACCACCCATGCCCGTACCAAGATAACAACCTGTGCGAGCTAGTTCATTTTCTGTAAGCGTGAGATTTGCATCTTTAACTGCTTGTTCTGCCGAATAAAGTGCAAACTGACTCACTCTATCAAGTAAAGCAAGTTGTTGTTTTGTGAAGTACTCAGTGCCATCAAAAGTAGCTTGTGCTGCAATTTGCGTATCAAGTGAATCAACAAAATCTGATTTTATTTTGCCAATTCCGGATTTTCCAGCTAATAAATTAGAGAAAAACTCTTCAGGCGTGTTTCCTAGTGGAGAGACAATGCCAATCCCTGTAATAACAACGCGGCGCGGTCGTGAATTACTCATGCGCTAGCTTTATTTTTTTCTTGTAATAGTTTGTCAAATAAATTGACCACGTCATTGATTGTCTCAACGTTTACTTGATCATTAGGTATTTTTATATTGAACCTATCTTCTGCATCAAAAATAATATCGAACGTGTCCAAGGAATCAAGGCCAATTTCTGCTAAGGTGCTTTCAGGTTTAATGATTGCTGGATCAATTTCCAACTTGTTGACAATCATTTCTTTTACTATGTCTAGAGTGTCTTGCATAATTTTTCCGATATAAACTTTAAGAGATTACAAGATTACTGCTGGGGTTAGTAAGATGCCCACAAAACCCAACCACGCGTTTTGCTATATCATCTTTGCGTTTATCCAGCGTTAACACATGATAGGTATCATCAACATACATGGTTTCTATATGCTCAGATGCAATATTCTTTTCAACGTAATAAGCATTTTCAAGGCTCGCCATATCATCCTCAGTGGAATGTACAATCAACGCAGGGGAAATGACATTAGGTAGACATTTTTGCGCAGCTTTTATCAGCCGTACACTTTCTAAAATAACGGTAGCAGGTGTTTTAAAATAGCCAATTTTATCAGCTGTTTGCGCATCTTTATTGTCCAAAATTGCAGCGACGAGTGCTCGAGTTCTTTCACACTTAATGCCATAAGGGGCAGTTTCTTCCCAGTGTAAAAAGTATTTTAAAGGGGTGTAAAGTACTATAGGTAATAAAAATTTTTGTTTAAATTTAGGCACATTCCAGCCATCGTAAAAGAAGGTGCTTGATAGCAGAATCACGCCGGCTACCTCAGATTTCTTTTTTGCCGCAACCAATAAGGCGAGTAGGGCACCCATAGAAAGCCCAGCAATAAATACTTGTTCATATTCGCTACGTAATGCATCAAATGCGTTTTCAACTGATTGATACCAGTCTTTCCATTTGGTGGCTTGTAAGGCTTCAATTGAGGCGCAATGGCCTGCCAGTTCCGGGCAAGCTACAGTTAAGCCTTTTCTGGAGAGCATTCGACCAAAATGCTTCATTTCTGCAGGCGTGCCAGTCAGACCATGAACTAATAAAACTGCGGATTGACCTTTACGTTCAATAAATCCATTAGGGCCTAATAAATTGTCTATCTTAACTGTCAAACTTCACCTCCAATCAAAAACAAGCCACCAATGATGAGTGCAGCACCTAGCCATCTATGCTTACCCACTTTTTCACCTAGAAATAGCGATGAAGCAAGTAATATCAGTACGATGGTAATACTGGATAAAGGGTAAGCTGCACTGAGGGGCATGGTGGATAGAAAGCCTATCCAGATGATATATTCAATAATATAAACGAATACGCCCAGCGCAATTTCTTTGCGTTTTAAGGCATTAATAATGTTACTTAGATGCCCCTGCCAGCCTCTGTGAACAGACTCAGGTAACTTATTAGTGCCATGTTTGAATAAAACGGTGCCTAGCGTTTCAAGCGATACTGCCATAACAAATAGAATCCAGGGTTTAAGCATTGCAAACCAACGCTTTTATTAAAGCAATATTTGCTATTTCATTGCGCTTTAACATTTCTTTAGTCGTTAGTGACCTGGACACTTTTCTATCTAGCCATGAACCTATCCATTTAAGCGGTGACCAAAATTTAGGTATTGAATAATCACCTACAGTATCCGCACCGACAATTTCAAATTTTGCTTTGATTGCCTGAATAGCGGCTACTACCGTGCTCAAAGGTAAAGTGCCTTGTTCCCAATTGGTAAATGCATCTTCCAAGCGTAAACAGTCTTTATCAACACTTATATAGACTTGTTTAGTAGGAATTTGGCAGATTATCTCAGCAATGCCCTGATCTAAATTTTGATTTAGGCTGCTTTTTAACACGATTTTGTTATTTTTTTCAATCATCACTTCAACAGCTAGGTAAGGTAATAAAATAATTTTTTTATTTAAATAGCTTTCGACATCGCCATCTTTAAATTTTTTACCGTCAATATCACCACTTTCCAGTCCGACAATAATGATTTTTCTGATGTTTTTTAAGCGTGCCAAAGCATAAACCCAAGTGCCGCAATGGTATTGATGTGGCGGTTTTATCCAATCAGGATGATTGTCGAATAATACCACGGTTAGTGGTTCTTTATTTTGGCTGATGAGTCCTAATGAAAAGTGATGGAAGTCACCAGAGCCAATAAGTGTAAACCCAGGTGTCAGCCCAGTGACTGCAGCTTTACAAATAGCTACAAATTGCTTGGGGCTGGTCCAAAGGCGAGCAGTTTGTTGATATCTCTGCAGAGCTTTAATATTGATGATGTCTTTAAATGTCGACAGCAGTTCTGGCTGCGATGTGATGCTGCCATCGAAATCAAGAATATTAATATTTTTCATGGCTACAACTAATTGTTATTCCGCTTCACACCTGCGCAATAACATTTCAAATAAATGGATACCCAAATCAATTTCCTCTTCTGAAATCAATAAGGAAGGCGCCAATGTGATCACATTTTTCTGATAGCCACCAATGTCTAGTACTAGACCATAGTTTTTATCGCCAACGAGTAAATCACCTTTTAAACCTTCATTGAACATGCGATCTGCAAGCTCACGGCTGGCGGTATAGCCATCTTTTTCGCAAAGCTCGATACGCAAAGCTAAGCCTAAGCCACTTACATCACCGACGACTTTCCAGCGTGATTTTAATTCTTGAATGCGCTTTAAGAAATAAGCACCGCGTGTTATTACATGCTCTTCAAAATCATCTTCTTGCGTCATCTTTAGCACTTCTAATGCCACAGATGTTCCAAGTGGGTTAGATGCAAATGTGGAATGAGTAGAGCCTGGAGGGAATTTTTCTGGTGAAATCAACTCTTCACGTGCCCAAATACCAGATAAAGGATTCAGTCCATTAGTAATCGCTTTACCGAATACAAAAATATCTGGGACGATGTCAAAATTTTCCCAAGACCATAATTTACCCGTGCGATAAACGCCCATTTGAATTTCATCGGCAACTAGTAAAATATTGCGCTTTTTCAGTGATTCTTGTAGCTTTTTCATGTAGCCAGCAGGCGGGATAATATAGCCACCAGTGCCTTGCATAGGTTCTATATAAAATGCACCGAATTCGGATTCTTTCGCTTTAACATCCCATACTGATTGATATTCGGTCTCAAATAATTTTTCAAACTGTTTATGACAGTAAGTGTCGCAAGTTTCTACTTTCATGTCATACGGGCAACGGTAGCAATAAGGGTAGGGGATAAACTCTGCGCGATCGGCAAAATTACCAAAACGACGGCGATAACGGAAGCTGGAAGTAATAGCCGATGCACCTAATGTACGGCCATGGTAGCCGCCCATAAAGGCAAATTGATGCGTTTTACCTGTATGGTTGCGCACTACTTTGAGTGAGTCTTCAACTGCTTGCGCACCGCCCACATTGAAGTGTACACGGCCTTTTACACCGTATTTATCTTCCATGTATTTACAGATGATTTCTGCTAAATCAACTTTTTCTTTATGCAAGTATTGACTGGCAAGTTGCGGTAGAGTGTCAATTTGCTTGTGCAATACATCGGCAATACGTTTATTTTTATAGCCAAAATTAACGGCTGAATACCACATTTGCCAATCAAGATAAGCTGTGCCGTTTTCGTCAAACAAGAAACTACCATCACAACTTTCAAAGACTTTTGGCGGGTCAGCATAATTTACAGTATCACCATGTGAGCAATACTTATCATTTTTTTCGAGAATTTTGATTATTTTTTTATCCATAGAATATTCCAAATATTTAAAGTAATTTAAGCGATTTTAATGGTTGAGCGTTTTTCATTAGGCCATTGTTTGATAATGGCTAAAACATCGGCAAAAGTCTGAAATTTATAATGCTTAATTGCATTTTTTTCACAATGTTTAATCAGTGAGCCTTTTGCAAACACAATGTCAGCAAGCCCGGAAATGCAAGCATCTGACTTGCCATCACCTATTAAGACAATTGGACCAACTGCATCGACTGCTAGCTGTTTAGCCACTGCACATTTGCACATACCGTTACCGCCTGTGCAATCATCCTTGCGCAGCGGGTAGCTTATTTTGATGCCTTCAGGAATGTAGTTAAGGTGGTTGGAGTAGACAGGAATTTCTGGCCATCCGGCATTGCGTGTTGCTACCTTAATGGCATGGTCTAAGCCATCACTGGCAATAACTAATTTGGCAAATTGAGTGACATGTTTATAAAAGGGTAAGAAGCTCGCATCGAGCTGAATGCCGCGAAAAAAAGACTCTAGTGACATGTGATCGGCGCGCACCATGCTGATTTGCTTGGACATGCATTCTACAGCGGTAATTTTTCCATCCAACCACTCTTGTTCAATATCTTCCCAGCTTGGGTCAGCGAATTTTTCCAGCATAGCATCGATGGTGTCTTTAACTGAAATGGTGCCATCGAAATCAACAATAAAAAGCATGCGTTTCCTTAAATTATTTTTTAACCGTATTCAATAGTAGTCAATACTACTTACAAAATACTTACGTTTCTTTTGCTTGCAAAAATCCCAACCCATGCGACCACTTAATAACGTGCACACCGGCTTTTTCTTGTTGTTCAGCAATTTGTAAGTGCAATTCTTTCATTTTGCTCCAGTGCTGTTTGGGGCGGTAATGATGCTCGGCGTGGAAACCATTGTTGAACCATAAAAAATTGTATAGCCAGCCATAACTACTTACCCCCCATGCAATAGGTAAGTCTGGATTGCCGCGCCAGTGCTCATAATAGCCATTAAGTGAGGACAAACTATTACCTAAATAATAAAATGGCACCATAAACAATACGAATTTCCAATCTAGAATCGTAGCCAAAATGACGATACTCACTACTGTGACAATTTCAAACACGCCAAACCAGGCTAAAAACTTGCTACGGCGCTGTATTTCACGAAAAATCTGTACTGGGTCATCGCGAAAATAGCTTTTTAGCGTGTATGACCATACATTTTCAGCTTGGCCATTTTCTCCGTGACGATAAATAGACAACCAGTCTACGGTTTCACCATTGGCATCTTTGCGGTCGCTATTGCCTGAATGATGTCGTCTATGTACGTTGTCATAAAAAGTTTGAGAGAATATCATTGCTATGGATTCTATTAAACTAAATAATCTATTAAGCACACTGGATTTGAAGTAGGCATTGTGTATAAAAAAATGTGATACTCCGTTGATATTCCATGAAATGCTCCAGGCATAACCTAGACCTAATAATATATTGACCCACCAAGGTAACTGCTTAAAGAAAATGAACATTGCAGCCAGATAGGCCAAATGACCTATGCCACACACTACGGGTAGGATATCCCAATAAGAATGGGCAAAAATAAAGCGTGGTTTGATTAATTTGTTTGTTTGCTGCGTGGTTGATTTATTCGTTGATGTAACCATTAAACTAATTCCTTGCGGTTAGCGACCGTTTTGAAATGTGACATAAAGCCGATTGGGTGAGGCCAAGCAATAACATGGACGCCTGCTGCTTGTTGTTGATCTTGAATGCGTTCATGCAGCTCGTGCATCTGCGTCCAATGTTGTTTAGGACGATAATGATGCTCGGCATGATAGCCATTATTAAACCAGATAAAATTATAAAATTTGTTATAGCAACTTACACCCCAGGTAATAGGTTTTTCGGGATTTGCACCAAAATGCTCGTAATAGCCATTCATGGCAGTAAGTGAGTGGCCTAAGTACATGAAGCATAAGAAATAAACGGCGGTTTGCCAGTGCAATATCAGCATGGTGGCTATAAGACTTACGACAATAACTAGTTCAAATACTGCAAAATTCGCTAACCACAAGCTATGGCGCTGTATTAATTTATAAATTTGTTGTGGGTCATCACGAAAAAAACTTAAGAAGGTATATTTTAATGCATGTTCTGGTGCGTCATTTTTACCATGTCGGTAAAACGATACCCAATCGACGGTTGTTCCTTCAGCATTAAGTTTATCGTTGTTACCCATATGGTGTTGGCGATGCACGTACTCATACATGGTCTGAGAAAATCCCATGGCGACGGATTCGAGTAAGCTAAAGCAACGATTTAACCAAAAGGATTTAAAGTAGGCATTGTGTATAAAGTTGTGAGAAATGCCGTTTACATTCCAAGAAATACTAAAGGCGTAAACTATGCCTAATAAAATATTTGCCCACAACGGCAAATATTGAAAATATAGCAGAATCAGAATTAAGTATAAAAGGTGCATGACACCTGCAATGACAGGGATTGCATCCCAATAGCTGTAAGCAAGTAAAAAACGTCGTGATTTTTTCATTAGAATTAAGGTTTAATGAGTCAGTAAGCTAAATGTAAGCTGAACGCCTTACATTATACTTACAAATAACGTTGAATATAGCCTTTGGTTAAGGAATAGCATGAGGGTTCTGCTGGTTGAGGATGATGATGTATTGGGTGATGCACTCAATCAAACATTAAAAAATGCAGGTTATGCTGTAGATTGGGCTAAAGATGGAAAATATGCTGACTTGGCTTTACATGATCAAATTTATGAAGCTGTCATTCTGGATTTAGGGTTGCCTAAGCTGGATGGTATTGATGTGCTGCGTAAGCTCAGGCAAAGAAAAATATTAATTCCAGTATTAATCATATCTGCTCGTGATGGCGTTGATGATCGCATTAAGGCACTTGATTTAGGCGCTGATGATTATTTAGTTAAACCATTTAAACTACCTGAACTTGCTGCTAGATTAAGAGCGTTAATTAGAAGATCTAATCGGTCTATCAATACACTAGTTGAATTTGGTCCGTTAACGTTCAATGCGGTAGATCGTACGTTCAGTATTGCTAAAGAATTTTTAGCTTTCTCAAAACGTGAAATTGGCATACTTGAGCTACTAATACTAAGAGAAGGGCGGGCGGTTAGTAAAGAGGCTATGATTGAGAATCTATGTAATTGGTCTGAAGATGTTGGAATCAACGCTATTGAAGTCTATATTCATCGCATAAGAAAAAAACTTGAACCGCATGGAATTGTTATTCGTACCATGAGTGGTTCTGGTTATATCCTAGAATTAGCTAAGTAATGACTAAACCATACTCTATTAGCAAGCAACTACTTAAATGGCTGCTAATACCGATGTTGATTCTACTGGTATTAGACTCCAGCGCACTTTATCATTTTGCTAATAAGCTAGTACGAGAAGCATTTGATCGAGGCTTGTTATCTACTGCTAATGATATTGATCAGTTTCTCGAAAAATCTAGCGCATATAAGCTTGTAGAACTCGATCGTAATACACAAAAAGCTCTACTTTCTGATGCCAGCGATAATGTTTACTACAGTGTGAAGGATGAGTCTGGACAGCCTTTAATAGGCGAAGCAGGCATTGAATATAAGAAAGAGTTACAAGATGACTTTATAACTGCATATACGATTTATTATTTTAGTGAGTTCAATCATCAAAAAGTCCGGGTGATTTTAATGCCCGCTAAGATTAATGTAGCTGACAAGAAAATCAACGTCTATATTCAAGTAGCAGAAACTTTAAATAATCGTAATCGACTTAGTAAACAAATTTTAGCCTGGATACTAGTGCCACAACTTATACTATTAATTGCTGCTGGCATTCTATTATGGGTGGGTGTTAAGCGTGGACTAAATCCTTTGTGGGCGGTGAATGATGCATTAGCTCAACGGTCTTACAGCGATTTAGAGCCTATTAAGTTAGTTAACGTACCGATAGAGATTTCAAGACTGGTTGATTCTGTCAATGAGTTAATGGCTAAATTGAACCATGCTATTCATTCGCAGAATCGTTTTATTGCCGATGCGGCACATCAGTTAAGGACACCATTAGCTGGTACTCGAGCTCAAATAGAGCTTGCTAATCAATCTAAAAGTATTCCTGAAATTAAAAATAGATTGTATAAAATATCTATTAGTACGGAACGCTTAATTCATCTAATTAACCAATTGCTTATTCTTGCGAAAAATCAACCTGAAGCGATTCATCAGATTAATTTTGAAGCAATTGATTTAGTGAATTTTGTAAAAACAGTCGCTAGTGAATTTAATTTGGGTGTCAGTGAAAAAGATATTCTGTTAACTTATATCGGTACAGATGAAAAAATTACCATCTCCGGTGACAAGTCTGGTTTGCATAATCTCATTTACAATTTAATTGATAATGCCATTCGCTACACACCCTATGGTGGAAATGTCACACTCAATGTGACAAGGCAAGGTGAGGGTGTATGTTTCATTATTGAGGATAATGGCATGGGTATTCCAGAACATGAACAAACCATAGTTTTTGAACGGTTTTACCGTGGCAATCAAGCCACAGATTTTGGTACAGGCCTGGGGCTTGCCATTGTGAAAGAAATTGTAGCGCTACATAAAGCAAAGATAGTGATGGAAAGTGTTAATAACGTGGGCACAAAAATCAGCATATTATTTCAGGAGTAGTCATGGGTGAAGAATTTGAAGTGCGTGGTCCGCATGAGGATGAAATAGAACATGCTATTGAGTTGCATGAAAAAAATGATAATTTTGCAGGTAATATCGCTGTAGTCACTGCTGTTTTGGCCACATTAGGTGCTTTGGTTAGTTACGAAGCAGGTAACACACAGGCAACGGCAGCTATGTATAAAAATGACCAGGCGATTAAGACAACTGAGGCCTCCGACAAGTGGAATTTTTATCAGGCAAAATCAAATAAGCAGAATTTAGAAGAGCTTGCTATTTTAATACCAGGAGCAGATGTTAAAAAATACCAAGCCGAAATTTCAAAACATCATGCTGAAAAAGAAGAAATTAAAAAAGAAGCTGAAATCTTGGCGGCTGAAGCTATGGCTTTAAATGTAAAATCTGAGGCAATTTTGCATCAACACCACCGTTGGGCATCTGCGATGACTGCACTGCAAATCGCAATATCTCTAGCTGCAATATCTTTACTCACACGCAGAAAGTGGCTAAAAAATGGTGTATACCTTGTTGCGGCAGTTGGTATGGTGTTTGCAACATTAGCAATCTTTAATGTTTAAGTCACATGATAAAAAAGACCATATAAATTAAATAGATATGAATTGAGCTATGCAATCATCTAAATTGAGATTCTTCTTACACAAACTTCAGCACCCAAGATTAATATTAGCTTGTTTATTAGGGATATGCGTCGTATTGTTTCTACCAAGCAAGCTACAGTCTATCACTAAAGTACTCATTGGCTGGAATACTACAATTTGGGTCTATTTAGGCATGATGATATGGCTAATGTTGCGTGCAGATCATAAAAAAGTGATTCAGATCGCTAATCAAGAGGATAAGCGTGCTGCAGTTATATTAGTCATGCTATCTGTTGCGGCATTAGTAAGCTTGGCAGCTATTGTATTAGAGCTTTCTACAGTCAAACATTCAGCTGAGTTTGGTTATCTGCACTACTTATTATCAGCCAGTACCGTATTTGGTTCTTGGTGCTTTGTCGGCACAATATTCACTTTTCATTATGCACGCATGTATTATCAGGCACCTAGCTTGGGGCGCCCACTAAATTTCCCTAACAATGAGCAAGCGCCAGATTACTGGGATTTTTTGTATTTTTCTTTTACTATTGCTGTGGCAGCGCAGACTTCCGATGTGATAATTACCACTAGACCAATGCGAAAGATAGTACTTTTTCAATCAGTTCTGAGCTTCTTATTTAATGCGGCCATCATTGGATTATCAATTAATATTGCCGCCAGCATGATTGGATGAATCAATAGTATTGCGACTGTAGTAGATGCCAGCTTAAATGTTAGTCTATTACAGTCACATAACTATTAACCCAGCAGATAGCTGTTTAAATTGTAAATTTATAGCCTTAAAATTATTCTTCTATGCGAAAACCAACCTTAAGTGTGACTTGGTAATGCGCAACCTTCCCATTTTCAATATGCCCGCGTGTTTCGATGACCTCAAACCAATTTAGATGCTTAACTGTTAATGAAGCTTTGCTAATTGCTGTTTGAATAGCATCATCTGAGCTGATAGATGAAGAGCCGACAAGTTCGATAACTTTATAGATATGAGTAGACATGATTTTTTCCATAGTTTATTAAAATTACACTCTGAAAGCATAGTATAGCAAGCTGACTTGGAATATTGATGACTTAATTAACGATTGTTTGAATAACCTGCTATACCTATCATTAGTCTAACGAGTCCATATATCAACCATGAAAAGAACCTTCTCATGACATGACCATGTTGCCAACCATTTGCCGTGACTTGGCTAGCACCATTATCAATAGATTGCTGTAATTCTTGCCTTAGTTCTTTAGCAAAATTGATGTCATTAATTTCGATATTCGCTTCTCGTGACATTAATAAGCTAAATGGATCAATATTTGACGAACCTACCATCGCCCATTGATGGTCAATCACCGCCACTTTACTATGCATAAAGCTCTTGTGGTATTCATGAATTTCTATACCTTGTTTTAAAAAAGCGCTATATAGCGCATGTGAGGCAAAGTCTAGCAACATGTATTCAACTCTACCTTGCAAAAGTAGTATCACGCGCACATCGCGCGCTGCCGCATCGAGCAAGGCATGGCGAAATCGCACCCCTGGCAGAAAGTATGCATTAGCAATCACGATTTCAACTTTGGCAGATTGTATTGCTGCAAGATAAGCATCCTCTATATCATGTCTATGCCAAAGATTATCACGCAGTAAGAATCCGGCACGTATATTGCCGGCAGGCATTTGGTTGCCATTGTTTTGCAATAAGCTAGTATGTGATTTATTGAGTTTTGGTTTATAAGGCTTTAATCGACTCGCAACTAATTGATCAGGGTTGACTGAATGTCGTTTTTTCCAGTACAACCTACGCCAGAGTAATTTTACGCTTAGGTGCATACTGGCTAAAATTGGGCCTTGTGCTTGTACTGCATAATCAAGACGCGGTGCCATTTGATGTGGTGTATTAAAATCATCGATGATATTAATACCGCCCACAAAACCTATTTGTCCATCAATCACAGCTACTTTGCGGTGCATGCGCTGCAAGCGGTTACGCTTTAATGTCCAAGGCGAGATTTGGGGTCGATAGAACATGACCTCAACACCCACTTTTTTTAATTCGTTCAGATAAGATTTTGGTAGGTCTTTACTGCCAAAACCATCTAGTAATAAATATACTTTAACATTTCGTGAGGCTGCGCTTTTTAAGGCATCGCCGACTTTTGTCCCAGTATTATCGGGTTCAAAGATATAAGTTTGTAAATAAATTTCATTTTGAGCACCATCAATTGCAGCTAGAAGTGCGGGAAAATATTCGCCACCGCTGCGCAACAAAGTGATTTGATTGCCATTAAGCAGGGTATTCATAGCTAATTTATTATTTTATGTAAAGTAGCAGAGAGTGCAGCGTGGTCGGATGTGTGTGCGGCTGAGATTCCGCCATGTACTTGGCTATGTTGAATATGAAAGCCTCGCGTATAAATACGGTCTAAGCGAAAAAGAGGTAGCAAAGCAGGAAAGCTACGTGCATTTTTGCCATGAGTTGCTTCAAAAACTTCTTTAAGATGTAATTGTTCTATCAATAAGCCCGTGGCTTTTTGTCGCCAGTCATTAAAATCCCCGGCGATAATTAATGGTGCGTTTTTAGGCACCAGTTTATTAATACGATTATTTAAAGCGGTTAATTGTTGGCGCCGCCAAACCGAAAATAAGCCTAAATGTACGCAGATGCAATGCAAATTCTGATCCCAGCCTGGAATCGCGATTTCACAATGTAGTAATCCACGCTGCTCTGTAGTACTTGCTGAAATATCTTCGTTTTCCCACTGCATAATGGGGAATTTTGAAAGTATGGCATTACCGTGATGACCGCTAGATCGGATAGCATTTTGCCCATAGGCAAAATCTGACCATACACTGTCCGCTAAAAATTCATATTGTGCGCCAGCAGTTAGTTTACTGTGTCGAGCGTGACTACCACGCACTTCTTGTAAGAAAACGATATCAGCATGTAATTTACGAATGAGTTCGCGTTGCTCATGCAACATGAGACGTGTATTAAAAATGCTGACGCCTTTGTGAATATTGAAAGTGGCGATACGTAAAATGTTATGCAATTGGTTATTTTCTTCAGTTAACAGTTCTAGGCTTTTCAAATAAATAATAGTACTTAAGTGTTGTCAGATATCTCTGACAAAAAAACAGGACAAATACGATTATTTTTAATGACTAGCTTAGCTAATAATACAGACATATTATTTAAAACTAATAAATAAGATTTAGTTTAGATAAATTTTTAACTGAAATGTTGGTCAATACTTTAGTAGTTAATTATAAAGAGTCATTAGCGTGCGTTCGTTAAAAGCTCTGATTATGTTTTAGCTGACACTGCATTGTTGTTGGTTATATTGGAATACCCACTCAACAGACTCAGTTAAGTGGGTAGGAGGTACTGTTACCGTCAATATGTAATTGCGGGGTTATTCAACTAATTTAAAGGAGTCAATATGAGTAAATCACCAAACAAATTAACAGATAAAAAAATACAGGGCTTAGTAAGGCGTCGTAATGCACCATTAGCAACACCCACAGACTTAAAAGCCAAGGCAACGCAGGACATTGCAGCAGCTATGAATGGAATTTTGGCCGATATATTTGCGCTATATCTTAAAACTAAAAATTTTCACTGGCACATGAGCGGCCCACATTTCCGTGATTATCACTTAATGCTAGATGATCAAGCCACTCAGTTGTATGCCATGACGGATCCTATTGCCGAACGTATTCGTAAAGTTGGTGGACAGACGTTGCGCTCAATTGGACAAATTGCCCGTACTCAACGAATTTTGGATAACGATGCCGAATATGTTGAACCAATTGACATGATTGCTGAGCTTTGTGAAGACAATAAAACTGTTGTTGCACGGTTGCGCGAGGCGCATGGTGTGTGCGATGAGCATCATGACATTGCGACTACTAGTTTAATTGAAGTGTGGATTGATGAAACTGAGCGTCGGACTTGGTTCTTATTCGAATCAAGCCGTAGAGATGTTAATTAGTAAGTGTATATCAATCATATAGGCACTGAGTTTTAAACTTATATGGAGAATTGAATTATGAAAAACCTAAGTCGTATTCCTTAAAATCATCTGAAATTAATGTTGAACCCTTTAAGAGTGTAGTTCAACTCAGCGGGTTTGTGAGCACTCAAGCCGATATTGATAAAGTCGTTGAAGTAGCTAGCGGTGTGAGTGGTGTGAAATCCGTTATAAATGCTCAGCACTTATTTATTCTTGCTCTGCATTACTTTCAAATAGAGCACGATAGCTGAGAGCATCAGAGTAATTGCATTCGCTACTATAACAGGCAAGCTACTAATCATTAAGCCGTAGGCTAACCATGTAGCAGTGCCCAATGTAAACAGGCAATACATCGGCAATGAAATGCCAGACAAATCACGAGTTTTCCACGAGTGATAGGCTTGTGGAAGAAATGCAACAGTCGTTAAAAATGCGGCAATAAAGCCGATAAAGTCTTTTAGATTTACTATTGAGGTTATATTCATAATTTTTTGATGATTGCAGTTTTCAACATTTGTTTATTAAACTTAATATCAATTAATCAATTTGAGACTGTAAATATCATCAAGCTCAGGCTTGTACAAGAGTATAAAGAACTGATCATTTATTGATTATGATGGCAATCACAAGGGTTGCCATTTGCAGCTTCTGTCAGATTTTTTAAGATACCACATTCACTCGCACGGCGAGTTTCTTGACAACTAGCACTCAAATCTCGTAACTGATTTTCTAAGGCTTGCAAAGTTGTTATTTGTATCTTCGTGCGCTCAATTTGTCGTAGCAATAAATCGTTAATTTCTTTGCACCCAAGCATGGGTTGATATTTGAATGCTAGCAATAGCTTTATTTCGACGATAGGCATGCCTAGTGATCGACAATGACATACAAAATGCAACTGCTCTTCGTGCCTTGCTTCGTAGTGTCGATATCCAGAATTTAAACGAGCTGGCAATTCAATCAGTCCTTCTCGTTCGTAATAACGGATTGTCTGAATATCACAATGAGTTAGTGCGGCCAATTCACCAATTTTCATACCTCCTCCAAATAAATCGCTTGACACTATAGTTACTATAGACTTTACACTAATTATCTTATTATGGGCGTGCATATCGAACATCATTACAAGCTGGTGTATTTAATATTCGACATGGTAATGTCATTAAGTTTTAATAATATGTGTCAATATTTGTTTGGCAGAAAAACTAAATAGGGTGATAAAAATTAGTATCTGGATAATGATTATCTTGAGTTCAGCTGGATTGCTATTCTCAATATTGGCTTCGGCTGAGGTTGCTACGGAAGACTGGAATGCTAAATTCCAATCTACTTACGTCTGGCAAAAGAATGCTGCCTTTAATTCACCCTATTCTTCGGTCAATAGCTTGTCATCTGATGCACATAAAAGCTATTCATTTACGGCTACGGCAGCATTGGGCATCAGATTATGGCAGAGTGGTGAGCTATATCTGAACCCAGAAGTAGCCCAAGGCGTGGCATTTTCTAATTTAACCGGATTGGGTGGTTTTACCAATGGTGAGTTAGCTCGGACATCAGGGCCTCATCTAACTTTATATCGAGCCCGTGCTTTTCTTCGCCAAACTTGGGGGTTAGGTGGTGGGCTTGAAGACATGGAGTCGGGCGCTAATCAGCTGGCAAGCAGCGTAGACAAAAACAGAGTGGTGCTGACGATAGGCAACTTATCTGTACTAGATATTTTTGATAATAACAATTACAGCCATGATCCGCGTAGTCAATTTTTAAATTGGGCAATAATGACGTATGGGGCTTATGATTATGCAGCAGATGCACGTGGCTACTCGTGGGGAGCAGCATTGGAGTATAGGCGTGATAACTGGGCAGTGCGAGCTGGGCGATTTATTCAGCCTAAGGAGCCAAATCAGCAAGCACTGGATCCTAATATTCTTCAACACTATGGAGATCAGATTGAGGTTGAGCATGCGCATGAGATTGATGGAAGGCCAGGTAAGTTAAAGCTACTGGTTTTTCATAGTCACGTGAAAATGTCTCGCTACCAAGATGCTCTTAATCTAAGTGCGTTAACTGCTACAACGCCAGATATTAACCAAGTACGTTTTTCTGATCAGGACAAATATGGCATAGGTCTGAATCTTGAGCAAGAAATTAACTCGGATATTGGGATGTTTGCACGTGCCATGTGGGCTGACGGTAAAACTGAAACTTATGCTTTTACCGAGATTGATCAATCGTTTTCAGGAGGTATATTAATTAAAGGAAGTCGCTGGCAACGCGCAGATGATACTGTGGGTTTGGCTTTCGCTATCAATGGATTATCTAATTTACATCGGCAGTATTTAGCGGCGGGTGGCCTAGGGTTTTTCTTGGGCGATGGTCAGTTGAACTATAAAAGCGAGAATATTCTAGAAGCTTTTTACAGCATTAAGCTAAATAAATATGCTTGGCTTACTCTAGATTTACAACATATACAACATCCTGCTTATAATGCTGACCGTGGTCCTGTTAATTTTGGCGGTGTGCGTTTGCATACAGAATTCTAAAACATGCTGGAAATTGAAATATCAATGGGTGTAAAAATACTGAGTGAGAATCATGGTGGCTAAGCTCAAAGACTATTTTCCACGACAAGTCGTAGAGGCGGGTGGCAGCCGTTGGGATTGGGCCTTGCTGCCTATGATGTTGGCATTGCTAGTGTTATTGGCTTACGGCGCTCAGCAAATGAATCATCCATACCAATTGGGTGAAGTTTTGCCGTTAACGCTTGACCCTCTTTACTTGCCCTATTATTTGTTGCGCACCACGCTACGCATGTTTATTGCGTTAGGCTTATCTGTGGTATTTAGCTGTGTTTTTGCCGCTTTGTGCGTGAAATATAAAATGGCAGAGAAGGTGTTAGTACCATTGCTGGATATCCTTCAGTCCATTCCTATTTTAGGTTTTTTATCCATCACGGTAACCGCTTTTATTGCATTATTTCCCGGCAATTTACTTGGTGTGGAATGTGCGGCCATTTTTGCCATTTTCACTTCGCAGGCTTGGAATATGGCATTTAGTGCTTATCAAGGCTTTCGCAATGTGCCTGCAGAGCTATTGGAAGCCTCTAATGTCTTCCAACTCTCCGGATGGCAACGCTTCTGGCGGTTGGAACTACCTTTCGCTATGCCTGGCTTGCTGTGGAATATGATGATGTCAATGTCGGGCGGTTGGTTTTTTGTGGTAGCGGCGGAGGCTATTTCAGTTTCAAACCAAAACATCAAACTACCGGGTATTGGGTCTTACATTGCGCTTGCAATAGAACAGCGTGATTTACATGCCATAGGCTACGCTATAGTGACCATGTTGATTGGTATTTTGCTTTACGACCAGCTATTTTTTAGGCCATTAGTCGCTTGGGCGGATAAGTTTCGCTTTGAAGAATCTAGTAGCGCTACAGCGCAAGACTCGTGGTTGCTAACCTGGCTACACAGAACTAGTTGGGTGCAGCAAATTACCTATAAATTAGGTGATTTATTGCAACGTTCTTTTGTACTATTTAAACGCACTTATGATGGCACATCAGTAAGAGCGCAGCCAGTTGTGCAATCAACCACGGCAGACCGAGTGTGGGATGCAGCTATCGCTGCCGCCGCATTTTATGCATTATGGCTGCTTATTCATTTTGTGCATACAGAAGTTGGCTGGAGTGAGGCAGGGCACGTGTTTGTGCTTGGGTTATATACGCTTGCACGTGTTGTTATTTTGGTCATCCTAGCTGCGGTGGTTTGGGTTCCAGTGGGTATATGGGTTGGCATGAGGCCTAATATATCTTCTAAAGTACAGGCCGTTGCGCAGTTTCTGGCTGCTTTCCCCGCTAACTTAATGTTTCCAGTAGCCGTGGTATTGATTGTACATTTCAACTTAAATACTGATATTTGGCTATCGCCCTTGATGATTTTAGGTACTCAGTGGTATCTGCTTTTTAATGTCATTGCTGGAGCGTCTACGATTCCCACGGAATTGCGTTATGCCTCACAAAATCTAGGATTAAGCGGCTGGTTGAGGTGGCGGCGCTATTTGCTTCCAGCAATTTTCCCTAGTTTTGTCACGGGCGCAATCACGGCCACTGGCGGCTCGTGGAATGCAAGTATTGTTGCCGAATATGTTACATGGGGGCACACTACATTAAAAGCGCATGGAATTGGTAGCTACATTGCTGAAATGACGGCAATTGGTGATTTTCCTCGTATCGCATTAGGTATTTGCATCATGTGTATTTTTGTCATGAGTTTTAACCATTTTATTTGGCGTCGACTCTACCGTATGGCAGAAAATCGCTTACATTTTTGAGAATTTAATTGATGACTACTCCTATTTTAGAATTAAAGTCTGTTTGCAAATCCTTTCAATCGGCAGATGGTAGCGCGAGGTCGGTGTTAGAGGACGTAGATTTCAAACTGAATGAAGGTGAAATCGTGGCCTTGCTTGGTCAGTCAGGGTCAGGAAAATCGACCATGCTGCGAATTATGGCGGGTTTAATCCAAGCTGATAGCGGGCAAGTGCTTTATCGTGGATTGCCAGTTTATAGCGCAGCGCGGGGTATTGGTATGGTGTTTCAGTCTTTTGCACTTTTTCCATGGCTGACCGTTCAGAAAAATGTCGAGCTAGGACTTGAAGCTCAGGGCATGCCTAGTTCTGAAAGAGAAAAACGAGCGCTAGCAATGATAACAATGATAGGTCTTTCTGGATTTGAAGGTGCTTTACCGCGTGAGCTATCAGGTGGTATGCGTCAGCGTGTAGGTATTGCGCGTGCCTTAGTAATGGAGCCTGAAATTCTGCTCATGGATGAAGCTTTTTCTGCATTGGATGTACTCACTGGAGAGCAATTACGTGAAGATATTCTTGAATTGTGGAGTAAAAAAGAAATTCCGACCAAGGCTATTCTTCTGGTATCGCATAATATTGAAGAAGCCGTGGTGATGGCCGATCGAGTACTTATTTTTGCTAGCAACCCTGGCCGGGTTCGTGCTGAGTTGCCAGTTAATATCTCACACCCACGCATCGTTGAAAGTGCGCAAGTGCGTAGCTTAATTGATCAAGTATACGGGCTAATGTCGATGGGTAGTATTAAGTCTGGGCGCAATGCTGATAAAGAAGTTACGCTTCAGCTTGGTGATCGCTTACCTGAAACTGACATTAATCGGATTGAAGGCATTATTGAGTTATTGGCTGATAAACCCTTTAATGGCCGAGCTGATTTACCCATGCTGGCAGAAGAAACTGAGCTTACCGACAAACAATTGCTTGAGGTTTCTCATGCGCTTTCATTGCTTGGGTTTGCCAAGGTTGCCAATGGTGACATTGTGATTACGCCGTTGGGTCAGAGCTATGTGAATGCCCCAAATATTGAGCGACATTCAATTTTTGGTAAACAGCTGCTAGAACATGTGCCGCTTGTAGCCTATATACGTCATGGTCTTGAGCAAGATCCTTCCGGGGATTTACCAGAAGATCTTTTCCTTAAATTATTGCGCTTTACACTCGATGCCTCTGAAGCTGAGCGTGCTTTAAGTGTGGCTATTGAGTGGGGGCGTTATGGAGACCTGTTCGAATACAATTTTAATACAGGCGTTATTCATATACCTAAAGATGAAAAAAACATGTCTGAGGATGTACCAAACTGATTTTAGTAACAGGCTTGGATTTGACTCCAAGCCGATAATTTACTTTCCTGCAAACGCTCGCTCAATCACGTAATCGCCAAGCTGGCCTATACGCGGCGAAACAGTAAAGCCTTTAGCATCTAACAGTGTTTCTGTATCCCTGAGCATTTGCGGGCTACCACAGATCATGACTCTGTCATCAGTCGGGTTCATTGGTGGTAGGCCAATATCTTCAAATAATTTACCTGAAGCAATCAAGCCTGTCAGCCGGCCTTGATTTCTAAATGGCTCTCTGGTGACCGTTGGATAATAAATTAATTTATTACGCACTTCCTCAGCAAAAAACTCATTATTAGGTAGCGTTTTCTCAATAAACTCCGCGTAAGCCAATTCATTTACATGGCGCACACCATGCACTAATATGATTTTTTCAAATCTATCATAGGCTTCAATATCTTGGATAATACTCATAAACGGAGCGAGGCCAGTACCAGTTGAAAGCAGATATAAATGCTTGCCTGGCGATAGATCATGAATGACTAATGTCCCTGTTGGCTTGCGACCGACAAGCACCTCGTCATTAACTTTTAAATGCTGCAATCTGGATGTGAGTGGACCATTGGGTACTTTGATACTGAAGAACTCCAGATGCTCCTCATAGTTTGGGCTGGCAATACTATAAGCCCTAACTAAAGGTTTGCCGTTAATCTGTAGACCTATCAGGACAAACTGGCCATTTTCAAAACGTAAACCTGGGTCACGCGTTGTTTTGAAGCTAAAAAGAGTGTCGTTCCAGTGGTGAACGCTTAATACGCGTTCTGTAGCAAGTGAGCTCATTAATGACTGTACCTTATTGATTACTGTTAATTTGGTCCGATAGTGCAGGAACTGCCACAAACAAGTCAGCGACCAGACCATAATCAGCTACTTGGAAAATGGGCGCATCTGGATCTTGATTGATAGCCACGACAATTCTACTATCTTTCATACCATAAGTATGTTGAATTGCACCCGAAACGCCGATTGCAAAATATAGCTCTGGTGCGACTACAACACCTGTTTGTCCAACTTGTATATCATTAGGTGCATAGCCAGCGTCTACTGCAGCGCGTGTTGCGCCCAAAGCTGCTCCCAGTTTTTTCGCCAGTGGTGATAAGATTTTCTCAAAGTTTTCTGCACTCCCCAATGATCTGCCGCCTGAGATAACGACCTTGGCTGAACCCAGTGCAGGGCGGTCTGATACACTACGTTGTTCTGAGACCCAGCGTGTATTGGTAAACGCTGTAGGTGCATCTAAGCTGACAATTTCCGCATTGCCATCACGGGCCGCAGCAGAAAAATTGCTGGCATGTATTGTGACTATTTGAATGTTATCAGCACTTTGCACGGTTGCATGCACGTTGCCTGCGTAGATAGAGCGCGTATAAGTATTGTTGCCTTTAATCTGTAGTGCATCAGAAATCATGGCGACATCCAGCAACGCTGCGGCGCGTGGCAGGATATTGCGGCTGAACGATGAATGTGCAGCTAAGATAACCTGATAGTCATTGCCAATAGTCGTCATGATATTAGCCACATCTTCCGCCAGCTGATGTTGCAGATGCGCTGCGTCGACGCGTAACACACGTTGCACATCAGTGATGGCTGAAGCTTGTTTAGCTATTTCTTCAATATCGTTGCCTACGACTAATAGATCAATCGGTGCAGCCCATGTGAGTGCCGCTGTTACTGCTTGGTAAACGGATGAATTTAATTGCTGTCCATTATGTTCAGCTAAGATTAAAACTCTCATAATTGTATACCTTCTAATTCATTTAATTTTTGTAATAACTCTTGTACGCTTTTTACTTTAATGCCGGATTTCCTCGGCGGCGGCTCAGTCACTTCTAGTAAATGTAAACGCGGTGTTGCATCAATGCCTAATTCACTTGCATTGATATTTTCAATAGGTTTTTTACGTGCCATCATCAAGTTAGGCAGTTTCACAAAACGCGGCTCATTCAATCGCAAGTCAGTGGTCAGTACCGCTGGTAAATTGATGATTAGTGTTTCAGTGCCACCATCTACTTCACGTGTTATTGTCACTTCATCATGGTTGATATTAATTTCTGATGCAAATGTACCTTGGCCATAACCTAACAACGCTGCCAGCATTTGCCCTGCTTGCCCTGCATCGCTATCAATCGCTTGTTTGCCTAATAATATTAGTTGTGGTTTTTCACGCTCTACAATGGCTTTAAGCAATTTTGCCACGCCTAATGGTTGCAACACGCTATCTGTTTCTACTAAAATTGTACGGTCTACACCCATGGCCAGTGCATGCCTTAGTACATCTTGATTCGCTACACTGCCAAGTGAAACTACGACGACTTCCGTGGCCAAACCTTTTTCCTTTAGGCGTAAGGCTTCTTCAATCGCGTTCTCGTCAAACGGGTTAACCGCCATTTTGACGCCACCTATATTCACATCAGAGCCATCAGATTTGATGCGGACTTTTATGTTGTGGTCTACCACGCGTTTGATTGCAACTAATATTTTCATCTTGTGATCCTCTTTATTTACACGTCATTATATAGCGCGGTATAATATTTGTTAAATTGATTGTTTGTATAATATATATCTATAAAGCAGATATGAAATATAGTTTGAGACAACTTGAGATATTTATAGCCGTAAGCCGGACTGAGAGCGTTTCACGCGCAGCGGATTTGTTGTGCTTATCGCAGTCTGCCACCAGCACATCACTTGGTGAGTTTGAGCGCCAATTCAACTTGCAATTGTTTGACCGTGTAGGCAAATCACTCAGAATTAATGAAACAGGTCGACAACTATTGCCCAGAGCGGTAGAGCTAATGGATCGTGCAAAAGAAATAGAGGCACAGTTAGCTGGACACGAAGGCCTTGGTGAGATGAATGTTGGGGCAACGCTTACTATAGGAAATTATCTAGCTACATTACTAGTCGCTACATTTCTGCAAGAGCATCCAGAAAGCCGTATCAACTTACAAGTACATAATACTAGGACTATTGTGCAGAAAATAGCGAATCATGAACTTGATCTCGGTATGATTGAAGGTGATTGCCATCATTCAGATATTGAAGTCCAACCGTGGATAGCGGATGAGCTTGTGGTATTTAGTGCCCCCGACCATCCACTCGCCAAGCAGAGAAATATTAGCTTAGATACGCTTTTAAATGAGTCATGGATCTTACGAGAAAAAGGTTCTGGTACGCGCGAGACGTTTGATCGCGTATTTCAGAGTTATCATGCCAGATTAAATATTCGCTTGGAGTTAGAGCATACCGAGGCTATCAAACGTGCGGTAGAGTTTGGTTTAGGTATAGGTTGCATTTCCCGTCTGGCACTTAAAGACGCTTTCCGTCGCGGTAGTCTTGTACCGCTTGATACGCCAGATATCCACCTAAATCGTTATTTTTATTTTCTCTGGCACAAGCAAAAATACCAGACTACTGGCATACGTAGTTTTCTGGCGCTTTGCCGAGAGATGACCGCGGGTCATGAGCGCAGTGACCAAGTTAATCTACCCCATATTGCTTGAAAGAATTGATATGCAACGCGATGTAATGAGCTACGATATTTTAATAGTGGGTGCAGGTCCAGCAGGGTTATCAGCCGCAATACGATTAAAGCAATTGGCGCTGGAACATGCCAAAGAGTTAAGTGTTTGTGTGCTGGAAAAAGGCGCGGAAGTTGGCGCACATATTTTATCTGGTGCAGTGATTGACCCGATTGCGCTCAATGAATTGATTCCAGACTGGCGTGAAAAAGGCGCACCGTTACATACCAAAGTCACTAAAGATGAGTTTAATCTGCTAAGTACACAAAATAGTTGGAATATTCCGCATTGGCTGATGCCACCGCTGATGAGTAATGCAGGCAATTATATTGTGAGTTTGGGCGAAGTTTGCCGTTGGCTGGGTCAGCAAGCGGAAGAGTTAGGTGTGGAAATCTATGCCGGATTCTCTGCCCAAGAGCCTCTATTTGACGATAAAAAGCAGTTGATCGGCGTGATTACAGGTGACATGGGGCGTGATTCGGCAGGTCAGCCCACTGCGCAATTTACACCAGGTATTGAGATTCGCGCGCAATATACTTTAGTCGCTGAGGGCACACGTGGTTCACTGACGGGCGCATTGGAAAAACAGCTCAATTTACGTCAGCATGCATCACCGCAAAAATATGGCTTGGGTTTTAAAGAAGTCTGGCAAATACCTACTGCACAGCATCAGCTTGGGCTAGTTCAGCACAGCATAGGCTGGCCGCTTTCTGCCGATACAGGCGGTGGTTCCTTCATTTATCACTATGGTGAACAGTTAGTTTCAATCGGCTTTGTCGTGCATCTGGATTATGCTAATCCGCATCTGTCTCTCTTTGATGAGTTTCAGCGCTTCAAAACACACCCTAAGATACGTGCCATGTTGCAAGGTGGCAAGCGCCTGAGTTACGGTGCACGCACCATTAATGAGGGCGGGTTACAATCATGGCCAGAAATGATATTTCCAGGTGGTGCATTAATAGGCTGTAGTGCTGGCATGGTAAATGTACCGCGTATTAAAGGTACACATAATGCGATGAAATCAGGCATGCTTGCTGCAGAAGCTGCGTTCTCTGCCATTCAAAATCCCGCTGAACACGCTGATATGTTGTTAAGCGCCTACCCCGTTAAGCTAAAAAAATCGTGGATATGGCACGACTTAGATGCAGTACGTAACGTTAAGCCTTTAATCTCAAGGTTTGGCAGCTGGGCTGGTATGTTGCTGGGTGGGTTGGAAATGTGGTTGGCTGCATTGGGATTTCGTTTCCCATGGACACTGTCACATCAAAAAGCTGATCATCAATGCACGCGTTTGGCGACTGAAATGTCTAAGATCGCTTATGCTAAGCCAGATGGTGTTTTTAGCTTCGACAAGTCGAGCTCTATTGACTTGAGTAACATTACTTATGATGCAAATCAGCCCTGTCATTTGCGACTTAAGGATGTGCGCGTTCCCATATCAATCAATCTGCCTCAGTTTGATGCCCCAGAACAACGTTATTGCCCAGCTGGAGTATATGAGATTGTGCAAGTCCAGGATGAGCCGCAACTTCAGATAAACGCACAAAATTGCATCCATTGTAAAGCCTGCGATATCAAGGACCCAACACAAAACATAGTTTGGACAGTGCCAGAGGGAGGCAGTGGGCCTGTGTATGCCAATATGTAATAGCATAAGTGAGTTAGCTAATATATTTATAACAATGAGATTGGTTTTAGAAATAGCGGCGAGTACTCTGGAGTTTGATAATTTATAAAGTGTATTAAATTTTACAAATTAAAGTTGTATTTTAAATACATATTAAATATAATATTGATTTTAGGTGATGGTATGCATTTCACTCAGTTTTCAGATATAGGTTTACGTTTGCTCATGTATTTAGCAAAAGAGCAGAGAGACATACCACCAATTACTGTATCTGAGGTAGCTACGCAGTTTAGTATTCCTAAAAATCATTTAGTAAAAGTAACAGGTGTGTTAGTTAAGCAAGGCTGGATTACATCGCTAAGAGGTAGAAACGGCGGTATAAGATTAGCTGTTGCACCAGCCAGTTTGAGTTTAGGCAAAGTATTGCGAGTGCTAGAGGGTGAAGTGATCGTAGCATGTGAAACAATGCAATGCAGATTATTAAATGGGTGCAGTTTAAGGTTAGCATTAGGTAGTGCTATAAATGCTTTTTTTGACACTATGGATGAGTTTACACTGGAAGACATTACACAGGGAAAAACAGGGCAAGACTTATCTGCAATGCATGCCAGTATAGTGAGCTTTTATAATAAGTAATAGATGTAAAGGTAAGAGGAGGTTAAAAACTCCCATTTTTTTAAACTTTAATATGCATTTAATATGCATAATATAATGGAGATTTAAATGTTATCAAGTTTTGCTAGACCGTATATCGAAGCAAGTGTTCCTGTATTGAGAGAGCACGGTACAACAATCACAACGGCTTTTTATAAAAACTTATTTGAAGATCACCCTGAGCTAACAAATTTATTTAATATGGGTAATCAAGCACAAGGGCAACAGCAACAATCATTAGCTGCTGCAGTATTTGCTTATGCTGCAAATATTGATAATCCAGAAGTGAACTAGACCCGATTTTGTGGAAGGGCAAGTTGATGATATTTTATCAACTTGTTAGGAGTTTCCATGAAACGTATACCGCGTCGTTTATTTACCGAAG
>JAYVMU010000081.1:0-3562 GCA_043758775.1 Methylophilaceae bacterium | reverse complement strand
TGCTACGAATAGTGAAGGCGCTGATGCCATCAGAATTTTCAATGTGCAATCGGGTGGACAAGTCGCTCATGAACCTGCACCCATCGGGACGCAAATCCGTGGACTACGCTATACCTCGGACGGAAAATATCTGCTTGAGGCTGGTTTCGGTCATAGCCTCAAGATATGGGATGGCCAACATCAAAAATTATTGCAGGAAATTATAGAGCGTGGCGAAATTAGTAGTGTTGCCGTATCCAGAGACAGTCATTATTTTGCCTTTGGCATGCTAAATGATGGGGATACAAGAGTTCAAATTTGGAAGTTTAATTAGCTGTAGTGAAATAAAACTCAGGAGATTGCAATGGTAACGATACTAGAACTGGCAGAATTAAGTGCGGCGGCTTAGGGTGACACAATACTTTTTGGTCGAGAAATGCTGCAAGCTTTCTCAAAATTAAGAGTTAAAAGAAGTGGGGGCAATCTAATCATTGTGGAAGCAACTATGCTTTATGATTATGTTCCTGATTTATTCTCGGCTTTAGTGCATTGTCATGACCACACACTAGAATTTCGCTCACGAGGTAGTTAACGCATCTTCCAGCAGGCCAATTTAGACTTTAGAAAAACTAGCAAATATTAACTTGGACAGACTTTATTTGTTAGTATCAAAGTATGTATGTATTTATGTACACAAGTAATTACCTTTCAAGTAAACTTTATATTAACGCGTAATTTTTTATTAGGCAAAGCCTTAGCTAGCTAAACCATGGCTGGTAAGCCACGATTTCTACTCAATTAACCAGAAAATATAATTAAACAATAAATGCAGAAAAATACATTTTCTATGCGGCTTAAAACATTGCTGGAGCAAAAGCAATTAACGCTGGCAGAGGTGGCAAGAGCTATTGATATGTCCACTCCTTCAGTGCATCGGTGGACGCGTGGGGGTGAGATTGAGTATGACAATCTGCGTGCGCTTGCCAAGTTTCTCAACGTGAACTGGATCTGGTTGCGTTATGGTGATGAGGCCATTGAGAGTTTGAAGGAAAGTATGTTGTCCAGCGACTCTGCGGCCGATGAGCGTCGCAAGTATCTTGGTGAAATCATGGAAAATGAAGCGCGTATGAGTCTGGCGCAAGACATGGCGCGCATTGTCACGTGGGAATGGAATGTTCTAACTGATGAACTTACCGTTTCTTCCAACAGTGAGCAGATATTTGGGCGACGCATAGAAGAAGTTCGTTCTAGCATGCTGCCTTTTGCCACATTCGAACTTGAGGCCTTGATTGCCAAGTTTACTAGCAGCGAGCTAGCTCAGGAATGGGATTTTAATTTACCCATAGTGGGTAGCGATGATGCGTGCTGGTTTGCATCAAGAGGACAGATGTTATTTGATGCACAAGGGCGACCGTTTAAGATAGTTGGTATCAGCATTGACATTACTCAGCGTAAACAATTGGTAAGCGCGCTAGAGCGAAGTGAGTATATGATGCGTAAAATCATTGAAACCATACCGGTAGGCCTGTGGATTGCCGACCAGAGCGGACACATCACTGCTGCCAACCCAGAAGCGGAACGCATTTGGGGCGGGGTGAAGCTGGTCGAGCTAGCGCATTATGGTGAATATAAAGGTCGGTGGGATAATACTGGCAAAGAGGTAGGTAGTGGTGATTGGACGCTCGCTCGCGCCATCCAGTACGGTGAGGTCAGCCGTGGCGAGGTTGTGACTATCGAAGCATTTGATGGTAAGGAGCGCACGATCATTATGTCTGCGATTCCGCTTTGGGATGTGAATGATAAAATTATCGGAGCCATTGAAGTCAATCAGGATATTACGACACTCAAGCATATAGAAGAGTCACTCAGGTTAACCGTAGAGCAGTGGAACTCTACCTTTGAACAGCCGCTGGTTGGTATTGCATATTGCAAAACCGGTAGTGATACCTTGCACGTCAATGCCAGATTTGCAGAATTGATGGGCTCCTCTATCAAAGAGCTGGCGAACGGGTTGATGGAAAGTTTTCTCGATGAAGACACGCGTCGTGAATTTAAGATGCATATGCAAAATACTCAGGTCAACGCACCAACTACATTTAGACTGCAAGGTAAACTGCAATGCAAAGATGGAACATCTAACGTTGTGCAGTTATGCGTCATTTATAATCCTATGCCCAAGGCTGTATTTAATAAGCTGGTGTTTGTGATTGAAACTCCTGCGGAACTCGCTGTTTAAAAAAAACTATCTATACACCCGATTTAGCTTCTCTAACGATAATTACCATATCAAAGTCACTTAAACAGAAAGCATAATAAGCATCGAACAGCTCAACCTCTAATTGGGTTGGGGCTGAATGAAATTTCTGTAAAGCATGTATAATTAAACACACAATCTCTGTGGATAAACCTGTTTATGTAAACTGGGTAAGCAAGCTAAGTATCTGTCTGGTTAGCGCTAATCTGATATGTATAATATTTAATCAGGTAGTGCGTAATACTTGATTCATGGCTTATTCAATGTGGTTAATTTTCAATTGGTGTTTAGGCATTGAAACAAAATTTTGAGTCCGACTTAATTAAAAGGACAGTCATGACCGCTTAGAATTCGGCCAGAAACTGCCTCTCAAAAATAGCATCTTCAAACCTTGCAGTTTTATTTAAACCACAAATTGTGCGACACCATCCCTAAATGACCAGTCGATATCGTGGTTTTCAGTAATGGTGATTAGCACATTGGCGGGTTTGATGCCAGGGTTTTGCGATAGATTCTCTACTACCTTTTTATAAAAAGCCTGCTTCGCCTTATTTGGGCGTCCAGCACGCATCACCAGATGCATCATTACCCGGTCTTCATTGCTGTCTTGAAGTTGCAGGCAGTCTGGATCAAGCTGATGAATCACTTGATAACGGTCATCTTCTGGAAACCCCATTGTTTCGATGACAGCGCTATTGATGCCATCGGCGACCGCCTTGATATATGCTGGGGTTTTGCCTTTAAGGATTGAAATAGTAACAAATGGCATTGCTTTCTCCTTGAGTTTAAGTTTAGTACAGCCAAAAGCGAGCTAACTGCCTCGCCATTCTTTTATAGGCTATTGTATTAATAGAATCTAACTAGTCATACTATATACATGAAGTTATATATTATTCAGACTCAGAGCTTTTTTAGCAGGCTGATGGTTATGATTAATAATGCATAAGTTTGGTGTTTTGCTATTGTTAATCAACTAATTTTGATTTGAACAAACCATCTTAATATTCACTTCTGGGCATTTTTTATTTCTCAAATACCCTACGCTACATTATAGTTAGCTAGCTAACTATGTCAATAGGCTAATTTGATGCAAGTATTATAAAGTGATGAAAGTTAATAAAGTCTGTCGGAAGATAATAAAGTCTGTCGAAACTTATATTTTAAAAAACCTGATAATTTTCAGGTTTATAAATTTGATATTGCTGGGGGATTTTTTAATTAATATTGCAACTCCGCTGCAATCATCTCAGCTTGCCTCAACACCGTTTCCGTTGCTAGTATTTCCATATCAGACGGGTAGCCAAACTGGCGTAGTGTGCGCTTGACGAT
>JAYVMU010000080.1:0-5142 GCA_043758775.1 Methylophilaceae bacterium | reverse complement strand
AGTCCATAACGTGGCAACAATATCTAGTCGTCAAAATCCTAAAGGCTGAATAAAGCATTAGCACTTACGTCAATACGGTATTGGGCGGATGCTTACCATACATATGCAGATTACGCTGAAAATTATTGAGGAAATTCAGCTTGGGCGCTTGCCGCCTTCTACTGTAATGCCTGGAACCAGAGAGTTGGCTAACCAACTCAACGTAAACCGAAAAACAGTGGTATTGGCTTATGATGAGCTTGTAGCACAGGGTTGGTTATCAACTGAAAACCGGAGGGCAACGCTTGTTTCTTCCCATTTACCTAATTTGTTGATGTCACCGGCCAATCTAAGTCGCAGTATGGCGAAAACTCTTGATCTTGCGCCTGTCACTTATGAGCAGTCAATAATTGAGGATTACCCAGCATTTGACAATATCATTTATTTTAATGATGGCCTTCCTGATACGCGCCTTATTCCTTTGGAGATGCTTTCTCGAGCGTTTCGCCATGCTTTATAGAACTCTACTAGAACAAATCGATTGGGATACGATAGTCCTAAAGGAATGTTGCCACTTCGTAAATCCATTGCCACCATGTTAAATATGGAGAGAGGTTTGCATGTAGGTATTGAGAATATCTGCATCGTACGTGGTAGTCAGATGGGTATTTTTTTGGCGGCAAGAATATTGACACGCGCTAATGATTGTATTGTCGTTGAAGAGCTGTCTTATCCACCAGCACGCGAAGCATTTAAATCATGCGGAGCCAAGGTGTTAAATATAGGACAAGATGAGGATGGAATTAGGTTAGATGAGCTAGAAAGGCTATGCAGAAATCAGTGAATTCGCGCTGTTTATGTCACTCCACATCATCAGTTTCCAACCACTGTCATGATGACGGCAGAACGAAGAATTGGCTTGTTGAAATTGGCAGAGCATTATGATTTTGTCATAGTTGAAGATGATTATGATCATGAATTTCACTTTTCGCACGGCCCAGTATTTCCATTAGCTAGTACTGACCACGCAGAGCGCGTCATTTATGTTGGCTCATTATCCAAAGTGCTAGCGCCTGGGTTACGTATAGGCTACCTTGTTGCATCTCCAGCTTTTATTAGTCGATGCGCTTCCGAAATTATGTTAATAGACCGCCAAGGTAATTCGGTCACTGAGCTTGCAGTTTCAGAGCTTATAAATTCGGGAGAGATCAAACGTCATATACGCAGAACTTTTAAGATTTACTCAGAACGCAGAGATATATTAGCCAAGCTGGTTCGTAGTGATTTATCTAAGCTGGTAGATTTTAATTTACCTCTTGGCGGGCTAGCATTTTGGCTAAAGCTTAAAAGACACATTAACATACACGACTTGGTGGCACGTGCTCAAGTGGAAAAAATTAATATTCCACCTGAGTCGATATTTGCCGATGCGAATGAGAAAATACGGGCTATACGACTTGGTTTCGGCAATTTGAAGGACACTGAGCTTATTGAAGGGGTGCAACGTCTTAAACGTATATTATGATGCGGTGCAAGTAGTTTATCAGTTGCAAATCAACCAGTACAACGGCGTACAATCTATGCGATTGCTGATGCGTCATGTGCTTTAGCCACTATTGTTGCATTGACCACACAGAGCACAACAAGCTAGAATCCCGCTTTGAGTGAGTTCAGTTGTTATCAGGAAAAATAATGCGTCGTAAATTAGTGGTTGGTAATTGGAAGATGCATGGCAACCTTATACAAAATAAAGCGTTATTAGAGGCTTACCTGACTAAGCTTGCTCCACTGACAAATGCAGATTATGCGGTTTGTGTGCCTTTTCCATATTTATACCAAGCTCAATCATTGTTGCAAGGCAGCAATATTGCCTGGGGCGCGCAAAATATCGGGAAATTTGCAGTGGGTGCTTATACGGGAGAAGTCAGTGTGAGCATGCTCACTGACTTTGATAGTCGTTATGTCATCATCGGGCATTCGGAACGTAGTACTGCTTATTGTGAATCTGATGAAAATATTGCCGCAAAATTTATAATGGCAAAAAATGCAGGTGTCACGCCAATATTGTGCGTAGGTGAGACTTTGATTGAGCGCGAAGCCGGGGTGATGCAACTTGTTGTTGCCAAGCAGCTAGATACGATTATCGAGCTGTATGGCGCAGCAGTATTTTCTAATGCAGTCATTTCATATGAACCTATCTGGGCGATTGGTACTGGTTTAGCAGCCAGTCCAGAGCAGGCGCAAAATATGCACGAATTTATTCGTAATAAGATTTCTGCGCTTGATTTAGATGCTGGTACCAGCCTCAAAATCCTCTACGGGGGAAGCTTAAATCCAGAAAATGCGTTACAATTGCTGGTTATGCCAGACATCGATGGTGGTTTAATCGGTAGATGCTCGTTAAATGCAAACGATTTTGAAGGAATTTGCCGCGCTGCTGACTCAATTTAGTCTAAAGAATGGTGCGTTGGAGATAAAAATTTATGGAAAATATAATTTCAGTGATTCACATACTGGCTGCTGCTGGTGTTATCGGGCTGGTCTTGTTGCAGCATGGTAAAGGCGCTGATATGGGTGCTGCTTTCGGTAGCGGTGCGTCAGGCAGCTTATTTGGTGTAAGTGGTGCATCAAACTTTATGAGCAAGGCAACCGCGGGTTGCGTCACCATATTCTTTATTACGAGCCTAACTTTAGCTTACATGTCTAGCCATCATGTGGGACGTTCTAGTGTGGTGAGTGTGCCAACAACTAAGGAACAAACAGCTACACCTAAGGTGATTGATATTAAATCTCCTGAAGTAAAAGATACCAAAAATGCAAACGGTAATGCTGCTGGTGATATACCAAAATAAAAAAAGATGTAATAAAATAATGGTGTAATCGGGCTTGAAACATGCCGTCGTGGTGGAATTGGTAGACACGCAGCCTTGAGGTGGCTGTGACTTAGGTCGTGAGAGTTCGAGTCTCTCCGTCGGCACCAGTAAGTAGTATTAGGCAGTTCGAATAAGTTCTTTTATAGTATAAATATATAATAAAATCAATGTTTTAAAGTTTTATATAGGTTTTAATAGTTCTTTTTGGTTTCTATACATCCTCTTGCAAAACGTATACAAAAACGTATACAATTAAAGCTCTAAAAATTTGTATACGTTTTTATGGCTAGCAACCTACTTGACGACTTAACCATCCGTGCACAAAAGCCTAAATCGCAAGCGTATACATTGCGTGACGGTAATGGCCTTTTTTTACTCGTTCACCCGAATGGTAGTAAATACTTTCAATTGCGCGCAACGCTTCATGGCAAATCAAAACTTGTGCGTCTTGGCGTTTATCCAAATCTTTCACTTTCAGAGGCGCGCATAAAGTCTGTAGAAGCGATTAAGCTTATCGAGGCTGATCTAGACCCTACCATCGAAAAGAAAATCGTTAAAGCTAAGGCGAAAGCGAGTGCAGAAGCTACTTTTAAATCGGTTGCGTTGTCTTGGCTTGAAATAAAACAAAAAACTCTTGCTAAAAGTACACACCTGAAAATCAAACAAACATTTAATGCAAATGTTTACGCTAGGATAGGCGCTTACCCCATAGGAAAAATTGACAATATCATGGTGCGTGATTGTTTGCTGATCATGCAAAAACGTGGTTCGTTAGAGTATATGGATAAAACACGAGGCTGGATTAAGCAAGTATTCGATTTTGCATTAGCCGATCTCCTTATTACTGAAAACCCAATACCAGTAACAGACTTACGCCTCAGTAAGCACGTGGGAAAGAAGTATCCAAGTCTTAAATCTACAAATGATGCAGGCAAGCTATTACGCAATCTTAATGATTATGCTGGAAGCTTTGAAGTTTTAACTTGCGTGTATCTCACGCTTAACTTTGCACAAAGACCTAGCGAGTTAAGGTGTGCTAAATGGGTGGACTTTGATTTTGAGAAAGCTATTTGGACAATTCCGCTAGCACAATCAAAAACACGTTTACACATGCCTAAGCCACAGTCCGTGATGCTATCTAGGCAAGCTATAGGCGCGTTAATGGAGCTCAGGCAATACACAGGGCACGGTGAGTATGTTTTCCCGGGTCGTTTAAATACAAAGCCAGTATCTGAAGCCACGATTCGCAAAGCTTTTAGACAGGTATTTATTGACTATCACATAGTGCCTCATGGTTGCCGTCACTTTTTTAGTACACAAGCCAATGAAAGTGGTTTGTTTAGGCCTGATGTCATTGAGGCCGCACTATCGCACAAGGACGCAAACAAAATTAGAGCGGTTTATAACGAAGCTACTTATGATCGTGAACGCAAAGAGTTAGCACAATGGTGGAGTGATCAATTAGACATAATGCGCGAAGGTGCTAAGGTAATACTGTTCAAAACAGCTACCTAGTAATTTATAGAGGGGGTAAAAGCTATTTTTATTTCATCACTTGATGGTTCAATTTTGTTCATAATTAATTTACTAAGTTCTTTTTGGGTTGATGAAATGGAAAAAACAAGATTGATGAAACTTAAGGAAGTTCTTGACGAGACGCGAATGGGTAAGACAAAACTCTACCGGCTTATTAAAGAGGGGAGGTTTCCTAAGCAAATTGAGCACGGCGATGGAAGTAGCGTATGGGCAAGGGAAAAAGTAGACTTTTGGATAGACTGTTTAATTAAGGGGGAAAAGTATGAGCTGTAACATATCTTCTCGTATTGATTTGATATGCACTTGCCGTTATTTTATTTTTTAGAATATTCAATATGGGCCTAAGAAGCGAGTGCCATTAAAGTGAATCATATGTGTTGGGGCATCGGCAACCCAAACTTCGGTTTCCCATGCAATATCTGGGAGGTATTTTAAAAATATCTTTTTGCTAGGGAAGGCAGAAACATAAACCAAACCCGCTGTACAATTTTTAAAAAGAGTAGAGAGCTCTGCATGACGTTTTGAATCAACAGGCCCATGACTTGTTACAGACTCAATTAAAATGAGCCAGTTTCTTTTTGTGTCATATATAACTACATCAGGTAGCTTGCCATGATTGTCTAGTTCCACACCTAAAGTCATTAAAAGCTCAGTATTGGTCTAAATTGTCGATCTAGTAAGTTGGGCGCAACTGGCATGCGATGCTTAGAATCAGTGGTGACTCTAAACTTCTTTTTATGTGTACAGCGGATAC
>JAYVMU010000079.1:0-7206 GCA_043758775.1 Methylophilaceae bacterium | reverse complement strand
GTTCTTCCAGGCCATAATCAGAGGTACTCGTCTGTGTTTAAGTGATATGCCATTTTATGCTATTTGGACTAAATCTAGTGATTCGTGCAAAGGTCTCACCTAATACAGACCTTTGAAATTAAGTCATGAGATAACAACCTAATCAGTAAGCACTTAAATTTATAGAATGTGAATGTGATGCCTTCAGCGCAAATGCCTACATTTTTTATCTCTCACGGCGGTGGCCCATGGCCTGATGTTGAGGGTCTGCGCGAACAATTTTCCATTACCGAAGCAGAACTGAAAAAACTACCACTTACCTTGCCCGCAAGACCCGAAGCTATTTTGGTGATTACCGGACATTGGGAAGCACCTCAATTTACCGTATCAACTGCCGAAAATCCAGCTATGGAGTATGACTATACTGGCTTTCCCGAGCATACGTATCATATTCAATATCCTGCGGCAGGTAATCCCATTTTAGCTAACAGAGTACGTGAATTGTTAAGTTTAGCAGGCATTAAAAGCGAGGAAGATGCAATGCGTGGGTTCGACCACGGCACGTTTGTACCGTTAATGTTGATGTATCCTAATGCCGATATCCCGGTGGTACTGCTCTCTATGAAATCAAGTAAGTATTGTCGTGCTACACATAGCAATGCAGGCACTGTGTTAGACATTAATTTGGGTAAAAAGTACGAGCAACCCTTGGCTGAAACATACGACACCAAGTTTAACTATGAAAATATGACAACTGCGGCCAATTACTTTTCTGTAGAAATGAAAGCGGCCGAAGGCCCCTTAGGTACAAAAGATTACCGTATTTGGGTTGAAGCCACGCCAATTAACAACAAGCAAACTTTTCTACATTTTACCTATGCTTACTCTTTTGGCTTAACTGGCCGACTAGCAATGAACGCTTACTTGGCGACTCTCGGGAAAGACAAGGTGGGCTTTAGTGTAGAATCAACACGAGCAAATGGTGAACCTAACTATATTCAAGGCGTACGCGGTGTTGTAGAGCGCAACACCATGCGATATTACCTTGCGATTGATGCTTACCTAGCAGCACTGAAAGATGCCCCTGAAACTCAACAGGAAAAACGTTTGCAATATTGGTTCGATAGTACGGAGCGTTATGCAACGCAGTTACACGAAGTGGAAAGAACTGAATATTTAAGTATGAAAAGGGAAGAAACTCGGCGCCAAAGTATTACCAGATAGAACTATGAATAATACTTAAAACTTCTTTTTTTACTTTTAATCATCCTTGCCAGGGTTCTTCCAATATGCAGGAATATCTACCCGATAACGTCGCTCAATTAGATTCGCCACTAGCCCCGTCCAACCAGTCTGGTGCATCGCACCTAAGCCAAGGCCAGTTTCAGCATGAAAATACTCATGAAACAATAACAAATCTTTCCAATATGGGTCGCTCTCGAATGGACTATCTTCTGGCAAAGCGGGAATACGCCCTGTGGCATCTCTACGAAATATATTCACTAAGCGGTCAGAAATTAATTTTGAAATTTCCTTCAGCGTTAGCTCTTGGTTATCAAGACAGGGCACGGCAATTTTATATTCATCACCTAGATAACGATGAAATTTTTCAATAGCCTGAATTAGTGTGTAATTGGTTGGCATCCAGATTGGTCCGCGCCAGTTAGAATTGCCCCCAAATATGCCATTATTTGACTCACCAGGTACGTACTCGATTAAGGCATGCCCCACTCCATCAATATGCCCTAAATCGCATTGCGTCGCATGAATTTTAGATACACTACGGATACCATAATCAGAGAGAAACTCTGCCTCAGATAAAAGACGACGCATAATATGCGGCAACATTGTATGATCAACCAGCGACAAAAGATGCTCACCACGTTCGTTTGTTGTAGCAGGGCAAGCACATATTGTATGCCCATCAAATAGCCCACCTGCATGTTCATTCAATATTGCTGCAAAACGGGGGGCGTTCTTCAGCAGTCTCTCATCCACCACCTCACATGCAAACATCGGAATAAGCCCCACTAGCGAGAAAACATCAATATGCTGGCCACCACCATCTGGCTTTACAATCAAGTCTTTAAAGAATCCTGCACTGGCATCCCAAAGTGAAAGGCCAGCGTGAGCATTTTTACTAACATTTCCAGCGATTGCATTGGCCACGCCAAGAAACTGGCTGTAACACTGAATAGCCACATCTTCGTAATCTGCATTTTCTGCTGTAAGCTCTAGCGCCATCAGTGTCATATTGAGGCTGAACATGGCTACCCACCCAGTCGCATCAGCCTGTTTTAAAGAATAGCCGGGCGGTAATGCCTGCGAACGGTCATATACGGAGATGTTATCTAGTCCAAGAAACCCACCTTCAAATACATTATGACCATCCATATCTTTAGCATTAAGCCACCAGGTGTAATTCATTAACAATTTGTGCACAATTCGGCCAAGAAAATTTAAATCTCCTTTGCCACGTTGCACACGTTCAGCACGAAATACTTTTAGCGCAGCTGCAGCTAGTACTGGCGGATTTACATCACCAAAAGCCCATTCGTAAGCTGGAATCTGCCCATTCGGATGTAAATAATTTTCTTTTAACAGCAGTTCAATTTGCTGCTTAGCAAAATCTACATCTACCAAAGCCAATGCAGCGCAATGAAACGCTAGATCCCAAGCGGCAAACCACGGGTACTCCCACTTATCTGGCATTGATATCACATGTGAAGCTTTTAAGTGCCTCCAAGCATGATTGCGGCCCAATTTGTGACCATCTGGCGGCTTAAGTTCGTCTCCATCCAGCCAACGTGCCACATCGAAATGAAAAAACTGTTTATTCCAAATCATACCTGCGAGTGATTGACGAAGGATGTTTTTGTCTTGCAAATCTGATTGAGGCGAAAGTTCATCATAAAAAACATTGGCTTCGGATGCTCTTGAAGCGAATATCTCATCACTCTTTGCAAATGGTGTCTCCATTGATTCACGCGAAAGGGTTAGTTCAATAATCATCTCTTGGGCTGGTGCAACAACTACCTCGTGGCAAGCTGAAAATTTAGTACCTATATGCTGTGGATTAACTGCAGTTTTCTCAACATTAATTACATGGCGATGAAATGCATCTTTTACATAAGGTGAGGCATTGGCAGAACCCCACAATTTCTCTGCATTACTTTCGTTTTCGGTATACAAAGTTTCTGCCTTTTGACGACCATATAGATAATAATGCCCTAATGTTGGATGCTCGGCTTTTACCGCCCACTGTGCATCTTTTGGTGCTATTACTTCAGTGAGATTGGGTTTAACTTGCTCATCCCCCCAAGACCAGGTATTACGAAATAAAAGGGTGGGTAAAATATGTAGCGTTTGAGTATCTGGGCCGCGATTACTGGCAATAATCCGAATATGCATTTCTTCTGGGTTAGCTTTGGCGTAACGTACTTCAACATCCCAGTAACGGCTATCTTCAAAGATACCAGTATCCAGCAAATTGAAAGGTGGATCTTGCCTTGAGCGGCGAGCATTTTCCTCAACCAAGTTTTGATAAGGATATGCTGTCTGAGGATACTTATAAAGATAGCGCATATAGCTGTGCGACGGCGTTGCATCAAGATAGAAATAATACTCCTTCACATCTTCGCCATGGTTACCCTGATTGCCAGTTAGTCCAAAAGCGCGCTCTTTCAATATTGGGTCTACCCCATTCCATAATGCCAGCGAAAAACATAGGTTTTGCGCTTCATCACAGATTCCGCCTAGTCCGTCTTCATTCCAGCGATAAGCACGGGAACGTGCCTGATCGTGGTCAAAATATTCCCATGCATTGCCAGTAACACTGTAATCCTCACGTACTGTACCCCAAGCACGCTCTGCCAAGTAAGGTCCCCAATGCCGCCAATCTTCGCGTCCTTCATATTGCGCTTCTAACCGCTGCCGTTCAGCATTTAAATTTTTCGTTTTAGCTGTTTTGGCCTGTTTAGAAAACCACTCATTAATAAATTGCCGCATACCTATGCCTCTACCTTAGATATGCTAACTATATTCATTTTTTTTAGCACTAAAACCTCACGTGCGCTTTTATTTTTTTGTCGCTCTAAGTAGACCCAAGCTTCGAGAATACAAGCTACAGACCAAGCTTGTGCTGGCGCACCGCGAGGTGTATGTGGTACTACGCCATCAAAAATTTCACTTACTGTACCCAAGGCTCCACTCATTAAATGATCACGTATAGGCTCAAGATTTGCCTGCGCTGCAATTGCATCTCCACTCACTTTATATTCAGCAATCGCATAATGCCCAAGTAAAAATGCCCATACTGGCCCCTGATGGTAGCTAGTATCGCGCTCCCAAACTCCACCTTCATAGTGTGGTTTAAATTCAGGGTGCGCAACATTAAGTGAGCGTAAACCATAGGAAGTTAGCAGTTCGCGTCCGCATGCGCTTACCACTTCTCGCTGAGTCTTATCGTCTAATGGGCTCGCATGTAAACTTACTGCAAAAATCTGGTTAGGTCGCAATGACAAATCATCTCCATCAGGGCCATCCAATACATCGGCCAAACCACTACCATCGGCCTTGATAAAGCGCTTGAATCCTGCTTTCGCTTTTTTAGCAAGTTCTTGGTATTGGGTTGCTGGCTGCTTAAGCATCGTTGCAAATTCGGCCATCGTCACCAGCGCGTTATACCATAAAGCGTTTATTTCAACAGGTTTACCAATGCGTGGCGTGACAACATTATCGCCTACTTTGGCATCCATCCAAGTTACTTGTACACCCGACTCGCCAGCGTATAACAAGCCATCCGCAGGATCGACATGAATCTGGTAACGCGTGCCTTTTATATGCCAATCGATAATCTCAGCAAGTATCGGAAAAACTTGTTTGAGACTTGCTGTTTCACGCGTAGCAGCCACATAAGCGCGCCAAGCTTCGATATACCAAAGTGCAGCATCTACCGTGTTATATTCTGGCGTATTACCAGCACCCGGAAACATATTAGGCAGCATACCTTGATCAATAAAGCGCGCAAAGGTATTCAATATACGCCTTGCAGTATCAAAGCGGCCTGTCGTGAGTGTCAAGCCAGGCAAAGCTATCATGGTGTCGCGACCCCAGTCGCCAAACCAAGGATAGCCAGCAATAATCGATTCGCCATCAGGCACATCGGGTAATGGACGAGAGAAAATGAAACTGGAAGACGATAGCACTAATTGATTTACCCATTCAGGCGCATCAATAAATTCGGGCATGGTTACTTGTGTACGTTTCAATTGACCAGCATCAAACATCAAATTCCTACGCATCGCCTCCATCAAATAATTTGAAGGATTTTCCTCAGTGCTCGCCACAATGCCAACCCATTCATCGCTATTAAGGTCCAGCAATGCTTCACCTATGCAAAGATGACTGTCATTGTCTGGTAAGCCGCGTTCGCGTTCTGTTGATAAATGAAAATTGTCATACCAAGTCATATCCGATTCAAGGCTACCACCACGTGTTTTGACTGTCAGCGTGAACCAATTTGGATTGCGCACATAAAGCGTATCAGTATCTTTTTCGATGAATGGATTGAAATCCCAAGGATGACCACTGCCGTGATGATCACGTGAATTTGCCAACAACTTAATAACCAACTTAAGCGGCCGCTTGACCTTGTTTGTTGACAGCAAACGAAAGGCTAAATAAGTCGTGTTGGCACCTTGTTCCATCCAAATGCGTTGTTCAATAAGTACATCGCCAATGGCAAAGCGCCACACTGGCATACGGCCTTCTAAATGAAACGACTCAATCTGCAAATAGCCTTCTGGCGAAATACTACCATCCCCCCAGCGATTGCTAAACAAAGGAATTCGCTCATCACCGTCGATTAAAGTCGCGTCGCCTTTGGCAAAAACCAGATGACGACCTAAAGGTGGATTCACTGGTGCAACTAATAAACCATGATACCGCCGAGTTAACGTGCCAGCGATATTTCCAGCTGCGTAACCGCCAAGGCCGTTAGCTAGCCACCATTCATGACGTTCACCTTGTAAAAGATCACCACAAATATTACGGCCAAATCGAATGTATGTAGGTAATATTGTGTTCATTCGTTAAGTTCCAGTTATTGAGTAATGCCAACTCATATGTATTAATCTGCAAGATCAATCTTCAATTGTTTTTTACAACAAAATCCAAGCTAGTGCTATATGCAACCGCACCCAACAAAGCGGTATAGAGGACCCCTCGGTCAAGACAATAATGCGTCGAGTTTAAGAGGGTAACCTTCTTCATGCAGCGGAACGGCGCTGCCCCGTTTTTCTGTTTTTTTGTTTCTATTTTTGAGTGAGTTTTTTCTTTCTCACTCGGGTGCCCGAACAAGCGTTTTTCGTAGTATTTATCTACAATCCTTGCTCCGCCTCCGCTCGCTGTTCGATAGACCTGATCCGGTGTTTCGTAGCCTGGTGATTGGTGCGGCCTTTCCGTGTTGTAAAATCTCTATAGACGCATCCCAGAGAAGGTACACCTAATAATAGTTATGGCAGCACAGCGCCTAAATCACGTGTGCTCATTTGTGGAGCAGAGAAAAAGTCTGACCAGACAGGCACCGCTGCACCTGTACCAATAGCGTAACTACCTGTGACAATCTTAAAATCAGTTGGCGCTGGCACGGTAGGTAGAGGCGCGACAAAACTTGGATAAGTTTTCATTTGAGCATCCGATGTGTTATTTGTACTCACTGCCGCGCTAGTTCCATCGACCAGATGGGGTGAGCTTGATGTCGGTGCATATCCCAAATTATTTTTAAGTTCAATATTAGTTACATTATTCTCTATGTGAACAACACTAAATGTACTGCCCGCAGCGGATGTGTACCCTGTGTTATTGTAAATCTTTACATTGTCCGCTGGCGGCTCCGTCCCCCACAAGCGAGGATTAAAGCAGGACGCATTTGAGGCCAAAGAAAAGTCACATATATTGTTCCTCAGCGTAGTATCTCTGGAAAATATCACCAGACCTTTTACGGTGCCTGATCCGGCTACTAGCCAATTACGCTCAAATATAACATCGCGAACTCGCTCATCATTTGTACTGTTTTGCGGCCCTGAAGTCACCATCCAAGCTGAGTTGGATACACCAGTAAGCTTATTATCAGAAATTAATATTTTTTCGCTGTAGCCGAAACTTGTGACCCCATTGTTGCCAACAGGATCTGCTGGCTCTATATCAGTAGTCCAATTACATGTT
>JAYVMU010000078.1:0-2046 GCA_043758775.1 Methylophilaceae bacterium | reverse complement strand
CTTAACACTTAGTCGTGAATATCAAATTGAGCACTTTTTAAACAAAAATGCAGCCAATTTAATATGGCTTTAGTAAAAGCGCTTCGTGCAAAGGTCTCATAAAGTCTTTTTAGTAGCGCATGGGTGAACCCTATTAGGGGTTTATACAGTTCGCCCATGAACCCTATTTGAGTTATACACAGCTCACACATGCACCCTATCCATTTTGTCTTGTGGATAAAGTGGCAGTTACCCACAGGGTAAAACAGCTCACGCACGAGCCCTATTGGTTTTATACCGCTCACGGGTGAACCCTATCTGAGTCAATATTCGTATTGTTAGCAGCGCTTTCTTTGATAATAACGCCTGACTTTTCTGCAAACTTCCTGATGAAATGTTGCATGTTTTGATCGAATTTCGATAAATCCACCATGCCTTTTGACTGATTATTGCTGACAACGCCATTGCCATTGACCTGATTGATATTGATTTGTAAATTCTCAATATGAATCACTTTGGCGTCTATTTGCTGTGCCGAATGCACGTAATTTTTGATGTCATCGACAATATCCGAGACTTTGTTCGGAATATAATCCCAAGATGCTTCTGCCACGTTGTTGTTAAATAGGTCTCTTAGCACAATCTTTTCTCGTAACACATAGTGATTTTTTCTGCCTATTTTTTCAGTTAACAAGTACGATAATTGCCGTAATTCCACGAGGTTTCTTTTTACTTGCGAGATGGATAAACCCGATTTCACGGACAAGGTATGCTCAGACGGGAACGAAGCACCCGTGTTAAAGTTGGCGTGTGATTTAATGACCAAATACACTTTAAGGGCAGAACCACTGATATTGGCAAGGTCGCCACTATCTATCATGGATTTAAATACATGAAACCATTGCGTGTTGACTGCTAATGTTTTATCCACGGCAGTCATTTATGAACGCTTTTTATAAGGCATAGGTGCAACACTTTTTGCACCCCAAAACTTGCTATTACGATTCCTTGCACTCATTTTTAGCCTGAGTACATACTGCATTAAGCGTTGATCGTCACTCTTTGAAATCAGTCGCATAGTCACGATAATTGGAATAATCATCGCCAAGACTGTGACACCTAAAATTGGCATGAGCCACATTCCCCATATCCCGATGACAAATAACGGGATGCACGAGAAAGCGAGCGGCTCAAGTGGCACGCCAAATATCATACTGGGGCGTGTACAACCTTTAAAGATGAGGTCACTCATGCTTTAGAAAAATAAAAGCGCAATCGCTGCTGCACTGCCAATCATAATGGCGCCTAACAGCAAGTTGCCATAATCTTGAATTCTTGCCCCGCCTGAGGTGCACTTATAGCCCGTCCACATGATCATGAGCGTCATGTATGCCAGTCCTAAGGCTGATGCCCATGTGATCACCTGATCAATGATAGTTGCGCCTGGCGTTACACCACCTGCGGCAGCATAAGCGTGTGTAGTCAATAAAAAGCTAGTTGCGGCAATGGCAATGTGACTGCCTATGTGGCGCTGAATGTGATTATTTTTGCTGCAGTGCATGCTGTAATCCTTTTAGTCTATTTTTAATGGATGTTTAAAACAAGGCAATGCCATTGCCTTGTTTTAACTTGTGGGTAAGTTTTGCGGAGAACTAGACGCATTAAAATACCACCGCATCTTCTGGCTTATCAGTGGTAATAGCTCTTATTGGGATTGCCTTGTTGTTTGCAGGACTACTATAAACATTCAGTTTTGCGAGTACCTTGTTGGCGTATTGTGTGCCAACTGCTGAATTAAGTTGGCCAGAGTAATAGCAAGACAGGGCTTTATGCGTTGCATTTTCTCGATAGCCTTGTGCGCTTGCGCGATTTTGGCATTCTCTGAGTATCTGGCCGCCCGCGTTTAAGTTGGCACATACATCAAATACGTTATCGAAATTAAGCTTAAAACGGCTAAAGTTACTACGGTTGTTGACGCGCGTTTAAAACTGACCACCTGTGCGCGTTGAATGTTGACCAGGTGTTTATAGGTGTAGATTACTACACCGCTGTGGATAAGTCGACCAG
>JAYVMU010000077.1:0-43426 GCA_043758775.1 Methylophilaceae bacterium | reverse complement strand
AATCTGAACAATCAACCACAAGATAATAAAGGAGCTTTAGACCCCGTTAGTCTGGTCGACTTATCCACAGCGGTGTAGTAATCTACACCTATAAACACTTGGTCAACATTCAACGCGCACAGGTGGTCAGTTTTAAACGCGCGTCAACAACCATTCGAAGTTTATGAAGTAATCACTAAGTTTTCGTGGCTTCCGATAGTTATTTTGTTTTCGAATATCAGCATAGTGATTTATCTACTTTACAGAATAAAAGGACGCCAGTAACAAAACTGCTTACTTTATATCAATACCTAGCCAGTACAAGCAACTACCAAAGTTGAGATAGGGTAAGGTGATATAATTAAAAACTATTTTAACAATATCAAGGAATCTCGATGCATGTAAGTTATGAGGTCGCACAACAGATTGTAGACAAAGCGGTGGAAAAATCGAAACAGATGGGCGTTAAGATGTGCATTGCCATTTTAGATTCAGGCGGCAATCTAAAAAGCTTTGCACGTATGGATGACGCATGGGTGGGAAGTATTGATATCGCAATTAAAAAAGCAAAAACAGCCTGTTACTTTGCTATGCCTTCAGGCGAAATCGGGAAACTTTCACTACCTGGCCAACCACTTTATGGCATTGAAAATTCTAACGATGGCTTAATTACATTTCCAGGCGGACTGCCAATTGTCGATAATGAAGGCATGTTAGTAGGTGCCATTGGCGTGAGTGGTGATTCAGTTGAAAATGACCACATTGTGGCTCAAGCGGGTGTTGATGTAGCTGGCGTTTGCAGCATGCCCAAACATCCTTGGCGGACGTAAGATGATGTAATTGCTTGGAAAATTTTACTTAAAAAAGTCAATAAAAAGCGCAGTTTATGCGCTTTTTATTCGGACTTTGGCAATCATACTTTGTAGAATGGTAGTTTCTCATGCTTACGATAAGGCCTGTATCTCTATCGTGCTTTAAGCACACCATAGCAAGTTATGCTTAGCTATAAACATTAAGTACCAAACGGCCATGTACAAAGGGCAATAACTGATGAACTACAAGTCTCCTAAACGCGTATTACAAGCGTTAATTCTCAGTCTTCACATCAAACCCCTGTACAACAGTGCCGAGCACGCCTACAAGCGTTTTTAGGCCACTGGTGAGCAATTTAAGCTGCTCATCATTAGGTTCGTTGGATTGTGTTAGTGCTAACGTCACATCAAGTGGCAGTTGACCATACCTAGATTCATAATGCGCGATGTACATTTTCGTTGAATTTTGATCCTGTATTTGTATCTAAAAAAGACCCATTATTTTAGAGCTAACCTCATGAATAAATATATTTAATATTAAAATTAGTGGTTATATAAATTTACAAATATATATCTAAATTTTGGCTCAATTTTGGATGCAAATACACAGTATTAAATATAAAGCGAAGTTTAAAGTTGAATCAACATCAACATGAAATCAAAGCTAACTAAATATTTCGCTAAAGGAAGGATTAATTGTAGATTCGCATTGAAAATTGACCCATGAATTGCATTTCTGTTTAGCCATCTGGTAGGCATTAAATGTGAAATTGCTTATTTTTAAACAACAAATATTGAGTAAATACAAAATGCATTTTTTAAAGTAAATTGAATTAATATTGAGTGCAAATCAACAGAATGTTCGCATATATAAAAATACTTTTTTGTTGGGGCATCAAACTATCAAACACTAAGCTAGTTTGCACAAGATTGGTAATTAGGCCCAATCGTCACCGCCGCCAGAACTATCATCCCAAGATGAGTTGTCTGCTATTCCGAAGTCCGTTCCACCCATATCATTTTGGTTTAGCGGATTACTATTAGCCTGAGCTTCATTGATGAGACCATTGCTGCCATGTTCACCATCGGTAAAATGATGCATTAATGCTTCCCCTGCCACCATGCCGGCTCCAACGGCTGCACCTGTTGCCAAGCCCCCCATAATGCCTGAGCCGAATCCGCCGCTTGTAGGTTGGCCCATCATGGGCGTTGAAGTGCTACCATATGGCTGCGGGTTAACGTTAGGATAATTATTTGCTGGTGCGAGAGGCGGATTTCTCTTAAACATATATTTTGCAGCGAAATAGATGAATGCAATTAAACCAATACCTAAGAATATCAACCCCCAAGGTGCTCCATTATTTGAAGGCTGATGAATCTGATTATTTTTTAATTCAGTTGTTAAGCGAATTGAAGCAATCTGTGCCTTGAGCTTTTGTAATGCTTGCGGTTTAGCAAAAGATAAGCCTGGCTGCAATCGTTCAGCTGTATTCAATTCGTCTTGAGCATGTGTAAACTTTCCTTGTTTAGCCATTAACTCGGCTTCTACAAAATGGGCTTTTGCGCTCTTAGGGTGGTCTTGAAGTACTTTATCCATCATGGATTGTGCTTCATCAAATTTGCCAGCCTCTGCTGCAAGGTAGACTTGATGCATTGAAGCATCCTCTGCTGCAAACACTGGTGTTATAAATGTTACGGCCAAGGCTAAGGTTGTGAAATAGATTAAAGACTTTACTGACATTGGGTAGATCCTTATTGTAAATAACTGATGATAATATTGTGTTATGAAGAGAATAAATCAAGTGTTGCAATGAAAACTCCTCACAGACATTTCTATTTTTATCCAACGTCACCTCTTAAAATGATTAAAAGCTCAATATGTATATTTGCCTTGAAAATTGACCGATGAATTGATTTTCTGATTGATACATCTGGTAGGCATTAAATGTGAATTTACTTATTTTTATCCAACAATTAGTGGGTCAATACAAAATGCATTTTTTAAAGTAAATTGGATTAATATTAATTACGAATCAACAACATGCAGAATTTGCTAAATCTTATCATCGAAATTTAATGGAAAATTCTGCTTAACAATCCTACTTGCCCTGCTACAAAATCGGGCCTAACTTAGTATCTTTTAGGTAAACGACAAGTATTACTTGGTAATACAAAAATCACTTTGTAATTAACTTGAAAACTAAAGCTCTATTACTTTAAAGAGCTCGCGCTGTTTATCACATCCCTAAATACTGGACATCATCCGCTTTACTAAATCATTTATTATCTGAGTAATTTTTGCTCCAGAATTAAAAACAGCAGACACACCATCTTTTTTCAACTTTGCAAAATGGGATTGTGGGATCACACCACCCGCTACTACAAGAATTTTTTTTGCTTGTGGATTTTTGTCGCCCAAGATATTGAGTTTCTCAATGAGTATTGGTAAAAGTGTCAAATGCGCACCTGCCAAAGTTGATATACCGACTATATCTACATTTAATCGTATGGCATCCTTTGCTATTAGCACGGGCGTTTGAAATAATGGCGCTTGATACACTTCAAACCCTGCATCATTAAGCGAAGCTGCGATGATGTTTGCACCTCTATCATGGCCGTCTTGCCCAAGTTTTGCAATTAATATACGTGGCTTACGTTTTAGCTTTATTGCAAGTTGATTCACATTGTTATAGGCATCTTTCCAATCTTGATTGCCATGCATTTGTTTGCCGTAAATATTGCTGACATGAGAGGTACTATTTGAATGACGTGGCCATACTTTTTCTAAAGCAGTAATACATTCGCCCACTGTTGCACGAGCTTTAATCGCATATATTGTAGCCTCTAATAAGTTACCGTTTTTTTGTGTGGCGATTTCAGCTAAAGTATTTAAAGCTCGTCTAACGGCTAATTGATCACGATTTAGTTTTAACGTTACCAAATGTGCCGCCTGCTGATTTTTAATCTTTTGACTATCGATATCTAAATAGTCGGGCGATGTTTGATTCTCTGTGCTGATATGCTTGTTTAAGCCGACAATCACACTTTTACCATTATCAATATTAGATTGCACTAACGCAGAGTTAGTCTGAATTTTGGTGATAGCCCAACCAGATTCAAATGCTGCAATCACGCCACCTTCATTATCAATATCTGTCATGATGATTTTCACTTTTTCTACCATTTGTGCAGTGAGTGACTCCATCATATACGATCCAGCCCAGGGGTCGATTACATCACAAATGCCAGTTTCAGCTTGAATAATAAGCTGCGTGTTACGCGCTATTCGAGAGGTCGTATTTGTTGGTAAAGACAAAGCTTCATCATAAGCATTGGTGTGCAGCGATTGAGTACCGCCAAATACAGCTGCCATTGCTTGCAAAGTAGTTCTGGCAATATTGTTGATAGGCTCTTGCGCAGTGAGTGACCAGCCAGATGTCTGGCAATGCATACGTAATGCTTTGGATTTATCGCTGGTTGCACCTAAGTTTTCTACAATTTCGCACCAAAGCAAGCGCGCTGCGCGTAATTTAGCAATTTCACAGTAAAAATCTGAGCCCACACCAAAGAAAAAGCTGAGTTGACTACAGAACTTATCAATATCTAAACCGCGTTGTTGTGCTTCTATGATGTAAGCACGACCATTTGCTAAAGTTAGCGCAAGTTCGAGTGCGCTGTCAGCGCCAGCCTCTTGAAAATGGTAGCCAGAAATCGACATACCATTGAAGCGTGGCATGTGTTTGGCAATATATTCCACCACATCTGTGGCAATACGCATAGATGGTTGTGGTGCAAAAATATAGGTGTTACGCACCATAAACTCTTTGATAATGTCATTTTGTATGGTGCCAGTTAGGGCGCTAACAGGCACGCCAGATTCTTCAGCAGCTACAATAAAAGCGGCCATAACTGGCAATACTGCGCCACTCATGGTCATAGATACAGATATTTTGTCGAGTGGAATATCAGCCATTAACCGCTTCATATCTTCAACGCTATCAATCGCCACACCTGCCATGCCAACATCTGCACTCGCTAGCGGATGGTCTGAATCATAGCCGCGATGCGTTGGTAAATCAAAAGCGATTGATAGACCTTGACTACCTTGTGCAAGCGCTTCACGAAATAAACGGTTAGTGTTGTCAGCATCAGCAAAGCCTGCATATTGACGGATTGTCCAAGGTTTTTCTGTATACATGGCTTTGTATGGACCACGTAAAAATGGTGCAACGCCTGGTAGTGAGTTGATATATGGCAGATTGACAATATCTTCTGAAGTATAAAGCGCTTTTGTTTTAACTTGATTTGACTGATTAGTTTGGTTAGCTTGATGATGTATTTGTGCAATCTTAGACTCTGTTAGGTCTATTGATTTAGCAAAGTTTGTACGTTGTTTGATCATCATTGGCCTTTATTGTCTATTTTTACGGCTAAGCAGCCAATATTTTTTGAGTGAAGACATCAGCAATTTTTGAGCCATTGCCAGCGTATACCTCACACCATTCTGTGGAATAAATACCATCAATTTTCACTGCACAAAGACGAATTCTTAACGTGTCGCCAACATTAATATTGCCGTAAAAAAACAAGTCTCTATTCACGATGCTAGGCAAGTTTTCAATAGATTTATTGCCAGGCTGAAATGAGGCCCAGCCCCATGCTGCACGGTCTACATAAGCTTGAAAGCTAGCAAAATAGAGAAAATTTGCGCCATTAAAATCATGATTAGGGCAGGGGAGAAACTCAATTTCTTTGATAGTGGCTTTTGAGGCACGGCTCAGCCCCATATGTTCTAACCAATCATCGGCACGAATTTTCTTGCATTGCTGTATAAGCGTACTTGCTTCCGTTGAGGGTTCTGTTTGTCTTAAATTCGCAAAGCTGGCGCGAGTGACAGATTGATTATTACCAACCTCACGCCTGAATACAAATGTCGACAGCATTTGGATATTCGTGATATTTTCGTTTTCTGACTTTACGTGATGCATGCTGAAATGTCGTGCTTGTCCAGCACGTGATACTTGGCTTGTAATAGTGAGTTGTTGATTCTCTTTTACGCTATTGAGCTTAGCTGATGAAATACGCACGGCAGTAAAAGCTGCATAGGACTTATAACCGTTTTCATCATGGAAATCAGGCTGCTCTTTCCCAGACAAGTCTGCTAAACCCATCCAATGTCTATGTCCGCACTCTTTGAGTAACCAATTTTCAGATAACCCTGCATAAGCTAACTGTGGCATTCCAGCTAAGTATTGGTTTTTTTGAATACTGATTTCAGGGGTATTAATTTCTACTAGCTTTAATTGAGAAATAGACATCACGCAGCCGCCATGACTTTTGATTTTGCAGGAATCATTTGACGCGCTTTAATATTATCTGCGATGAACAGCGCATCACGTGCAATACCTGAGAAGCGCCCTGAGCCCCATGTATAAAGCCATGGCAAGCCAAGGAAATATAGCCCTTGTTGTGGCGTAATGCCGCGATCATGACTTGGGTTTCCACGACCATTAAACACTGGTGCATCTACCCAGCTAAAGTCAGGTCTAAAACCAATACACCAGACAATACTTGTAATCCCTGCCTCAGTAATATCTAATTCAGTACGCTCAACTTTTGGTTGCCAAACGGGTTCGTAGACTCTGCCTGCGGGTGCTTCTATGCCATTTTTGGCAATAAACTTATCAATGCTAGCATTGATGCGGCTGTAAGTAAGATCAGCTTCCCCCAGCTTTGCGATTAAATCTGGCGCAAATTTCAATACGCCATTATCTAAATCTTGCAGGAGACCGAATAGCTCCATGCCTTCATTGGCAAATTGTCGTAAATCAATGTCACGTCCACCATCACGGCCTGTTAAATAGTGATTAGAGTTATCACGTACACCTTCACGCAGTGGATGCTCGCCTACTGGCATATCGTAGTAGTTCATATCTGCGAGCCAATCCACCACATCTTTGCCGCGGTAAAAACGTGCGCAGCGGGGTGAGTCACCTACTGCTAGGTATACTTTGCGGCCATCTAAGTGCAAGTCTTCTGCTATTTGAGCGCCAGATTGTCCTGATCCCACTACCAACACATTACCTGCTGGTATTTGCTGTGAGTTTTTATATTGCTCAGAATGAATTTGCGTAACATTTGCGGGCAAACGCTCCGCCATGCGTGGAATGATAGGAATATGGTAACCACCAGAGGCTACAACGACTTGAGTTGCAGTAAATTCGACATTGCTACTCACTACATCAAAGTAGCCAGCCTCATTTAATTTGACCGATTTTACTTCAGTGCCTTCAAGCACAGGCGCATCTACCATTTTGATAAAACCATCTAAATATTCAATGATTTCATCTTTCACCATAAAGCCATTAGGATCATTACCTGTATAGGGATACCCAGGAAGTGCACATTGCCAATTTGGTGTAACTAAACAAAAAGTATCCCAGCGTTGAGTGCGCCAGGTGTGCGTAACCGTATTTTTTTCTAATATTAAATGATCAATTCCATATTGTTTTAAATAATAACTTAACGATAATCCAGCCTGACCACCACCCACAATGATGACGCTGTAATGTTTAGGTATGGGTTGTTGCGGTGCATTGATTGAAGTTATTTGAGACATTATTTAATCCTTTTAAATCTTAAAAATTAGTACTGATAATGGTTGGTAAAACACAACTTAACGAAGGGAAAGTCAGCTAAACATTTTAGCTAAATTTAGTGACCTTCACTTTTGCATCATGCGTGCTTATATAACGCAAGGCGTCTCGTTCAATTATTTCCATTTGGTCCGCCGCAGCAGAACAGGCGTAGCCATATTTAGCACGTACTCGTTCTGAGGCAGCATGCATGGCGGCTCTTGTTCTCGACATAAAGTCGTCCAGTGCATAGGTTTCACCTTCTGTAAGATGTTCAGTGATTACAGACGATGGCGAATAGCATTTCGATTCGCTTTGGTCAGGCCAAACAATATGAAAATTTACAACTGGCATAGAGTGTGATTCCTTTGGTATTGATTATTCTGTTGCTAGACTTATTTTGGTCTCGCTACGTTTTTTTTCATTAGATTTTGTTTGATTGGGCAAAATAAATGACGACTTATCAAAATCCCAGAGCACTTGATCCTCTTCCTCTTTTTGTGTGAGCGAAATGCAGCTTGATTCATGAACATCTCCAATACTGACGCAAACAAGATTGCGTTCATGAAACCGCGCGCAAACAGCCGCTTCATTTTCTGGACGTACCGATAATAAAAATCCGTAACTAGGAAATGCAGACAGCCAGCGTAGTATCGGTACATTAGGTGGAATAGGCATACTGTCCATTTTGATCGTCGCGCCTACTTTTGAGCATTCAACTAACATCAATGCTGTGCCTAGTACACCTGCCATGCTAATGTCCTTGGCGGCATCACACAGACCCGCTTCAGCAAGTTCTGGTAATATTTCCAAATCCGCTCGCAGCCGCTCTGGCGCTGCTTTTGATGTTGCGTTCCAGTAAGGATAAATACCTTCGAATTTACCTCGCATATCGACTGCCATCAGTAGTTTATCGCCAGACTTTGCATTGAAACTTGAGAGTAACTTATTCGCACGACCCACAATGGAAACGGCAAGCTGACCTTGATTAGCCCGCGTATTGGTATGGCCACCCACAATTGGTACGCCATAGACTTTAGAAGCCGCCGCCATGCCTTTTAATACCAGCTCTGCATTAACTGCACCATCGCTCCATAAGGCATTAACTACCGCAGTAGGTCGTCCACCCATGGCGTAAATATCGCTAATATTGACCATGACAGCGCTGTAACCTGCAAAGTAGGGCATCTCCCTTACAAACTCACTGACTAAACCTTCAATAGCAAATAGCATATAGCCATCACCATCTTTAATTGCAGCTGTGTCATCACCAATCGCAACTGCTTGTCCCATTGCATTAATGCCATCAGGCAAAGCCTTTGCCAAAGTAGTCAATACGCTGGCAATATCAGTTTTATGCTGAAAGTAGCGGCTACTTCTGAGTGCTTTAACAATTTCGACTAGGCTCATGATTTAGTTCTAAGCATTATGACTTTTTGATTGAATAACAAAGCCGCTTTGCGGTGTGGTGCACGGTGGATACTTAGTTAAATTGGCTTGCATTAAATGATGGCTGCGTCCTAATATCGTTTCCTCATTCAATATCGACCAATGCAAACGTCTAAATAACGGTACATTTTGACTTTGCACGTGTGCTAGAAACGTATGACAACCAATGGCGTTAGCGCTAGTCACTGCAAGCTTAATGAGAGTAGCGCCTAGTTTCCCTTGACCTCTAAAATCTTCATGTACGGCTAAGCGTGAGCCAAACCATAGCCCTGGCTCGTCTTCATGGATTCTTACCGTACCTACCACTTGTTCAGGCATTCCTGCGGTGCAGGCTAACGCAACAATCAATTGTGCTCTGTCATCCGTCGCATCGCGGTCATCTCCTGTGAAAATGCCTTGTTCTTCACAAAATACGTTTCTACGCACTTGGTGTGCTTGAGCCTCTTCCCAAGGTAGGGTGGCCCATTTCACCAAATATTCAACGGGAGTGTAATGCGCAAAAGGTGTGATGTATTTCGATGAGATATAGCCTTCTGGTGAATAACTCGCAGTGCTGTCCAAAATTGCTTCACATAGCATAATCGCCTTCTTTAAACAGTGACTTCATAAGAAGAAAGTGTCGAGCAAGCTCCACATTTTCCGCAACCAGCCTTAATATCAGCCGAGCGTATGCCGCCCTCAACCAGCATTGCACCTAATGGTTTTAATATAGATTCCATAAACTCACGGGTAGGTGCAGGGTGATCTTCTAGAGGTGTGCCACTAATCGGCACAAAAGGCACAACAAAAGGATAAACGCCAATGTCGATAAGTATGGCTGACATCTCTAAAATGTCAGCAGCTGTGTCACCTAAGCCCGCCAAAATATAGGTATTCACTTGTGCGCGTCCAAATACTTTCACAGCCGCTTTGAAAGATTCCATATAACGCTCAATTGGTACGCAGGCCTTGCCTGGCATAATGCTGGCGCGTACTTCAGGCGTCACTGCTTCAAGGTGCATGCCGAGTGAGTCTACTCCCGCAGCCTGCATGATTTCAAACCAATCATCGGTATCTGGTGGCTCACACTGCACTTGTATTGGTAAGGTTAACCCCTCAGCAACCATTGCTGCCTTAATTGCAGCGGCACTGTCACATAAAATCTTTGCACCACGATCTTTAGTTGCGGGGGTGCCTGTCGTTAATATCATGTGTTTCACGCCATCTAACTTTACAGCTGCAACTGCAACCTCAGCGAGTTGTGCTGGTGTTTTATGGGCTATCGTTCTGCCCGCAGCCAGTGATTGTCCAATAGAACAAAATTGACAAGTTTTTTTACGGCTTTCATAACGAATACAAGTTTGTAAAACCGTGGTGGCAAGCACATCTTTGCTATGTAAGGTTGCAATATGAGAATACGGCACACCCTCAGCTGTTTCGAGTGCATAAAACTTGGGTGTTTCAGGAAAACTGATATTGGCAATGGGAATAGCATTTCGCTTGAGTGTACTTTTACCATCCGCAGTTTCTACCAAAAAGGGCGAGTGCCAAGCAGTATTGGTATGTACTGGCACCATAATCGTGACGCCATCAATGGTCAATGCTTTATGGTCAGAAGGCCCAGCCCCACCACGGCGGCTTTTTACACCAATATCCGTTTGCATCAAACGCAAGCCTACCGATTGAAGTTCGGTACGTAGTTGTTGGCTACTATTTTCTAGCATATTGTTTTGTAAGCTACTCGACATCGTTCGCCCCCTCAAAAGTTGGATTATTTAAGGTTAAATTACGTGTTGCTGGATTCTTAAACATAGGTGTTGTATAAGTTGCAGGACTATCATTAATAGTCAGGCTTAGTAACTCTGGTCTTGCATAATGCCCCACAGAATCCATCATGCGTTTTCGCTTAGTCACTAAGGCCATATCTAGGTCTGCAACTACCATGCCTTCTCCCTCCGTGAGTGGGGGTGCCAAGTGGTTACCTTCTGGTGAAATAATCGCTGTGTTACATCCACCACGTAGCGATTTTTGTAATTTAGGATCAGTAGTGATCGAGTTAATCTGTTCTTCAGTAAGCCAACCAGTTGAATTGACCACAAAGCATCCTGATTCCAGTGCGTGATGGCGAATCGTTACATCCATTTGATCAGCGAATATCTGCCCGACTAACGACCCTGGAAACTGACTGCAATGAATCTCTTCATGTTGCGTCATCAAGGCGTAGCGCGCCAGCGGGTTGTAATGCTCCCAGCAAGCCAAGGCACCAACACGGGCAATTGATGTTTCGGCGACTTTTAAGCCGCTTGCATCACCTTGCCCCCAAATCATGCGTTCATGATAAGTTGGGGTGATTTTTCTACGTTTTAATACTAACTCGCCGTTGGTATCGAAAATAAGTTGGGTGTTATAAAGTGAGCCAAAATCTCTTTCGTTCACCCCTAACACCACCACCATACTGTGCATTTTTGCACGTGCTGCAACTGCATGTGTCACAGGGCCAGGCACTACAACTGCCTCTTCATATAATTTAAGATGCTCAGCACCTTGCATCATTGGCGGTCGTATAAATGAAAAATAAGGATAGTACGGCACAAAAGTCTCAGGAAATACAATTAACTGAACGCCTTTGCTTGCCGCTTCATCAATTGCCGCGCATACTTTATTAAGTGTGCAATTAGCACTCTCTAAGTCTGGCGAAATTTGTACTGCAGCTGCTCGAATAATTCTTTTTTCTGACATTTTAATCCTGGCCCTTTAAGACAATTAAGTTAAACCGCTTACGGTTATTAAACTGTCCAAGTATCAATAACCACTGCATTCTCGTTAATGTGTATTAGTTTCAAATCAAGTACATCTAATGGGCTAATTGCACGAACACCAGGAATCAAAGAAGGTTCACCATGACCATATAAAGCTTGTAGCGCAAAACGGCAGGCGTAGACTTTACCGCCTTCACCCATAAATTTAGCAAGCTGATTGTTAAAGTTTTGATGGCCAGGAAATGCCTCGTCACCTAAAGTTGGGAAGCCACGTTGTAAACCTAGTGTTACCCCTGGACCGTATAACAAAATGGATGTCTCATAGCCTTTACGTTGTAAACGTGTGGCTTGCAACATGTTCACAAAACCGATTGAGCCTTCAAAGGCAACCGTGTGAAATGTCACCAGTGCTTTTTGACCAGGCTTGGCCTTAACGTCTTCAAAGACTTTCTCTTCGTAATCAACAAAAAAATCACCTTTTTGATGAGCTGGTTTAGTGACTGCTGGCATAATAAATCTCCGTAAAATTGTATAAGTTGCTGTTTAAGGTAGTATGTAGAGCACTTTTTTGATGCTGCTTTTTGCTGCTTCATTTGAGTGCTACTCATTGACACATAGCAATCACTATGCCATCACACATTTTTATATATGCAATCAATGTGCAATCAAAATGTAAAAATAAGCGTTGATGCGATAAAATAAATTTTACCCTGGGCATTTCTTCTTAATTATCTTTAAATTAAGCTTGGACAAAAATGCACGAATACAGCACAAAATAAGGGTTAATGCACCAAAACTGCACTTTAGTACTAAAATTAAAAGCAACTGAGAAAGTGAAAATATTAAATGCAATCACTTGTAAATTTTATGCAATCAAGTTAATTTTTATCTAATTATTGCGTTAAGAGCGATAGATTTGGCGAGGAGTTTTATGTTGCAAGCGTGCTGAGTAAAATTGGGTAGCAATACTGAAACGGCTTTAATAAATAGGTGGCCGCATCAGTATTGTAGATTTGGTAGGATTAATGATTAAAACTGTAATTGCACGCCTACAACGAACTTATCTAGATCAATATTACCAGCACCAGCTATATCTCTTTTAGTCTTGCTATAAACGGCACTTAAACGTGCGTTATGACCATCTATAATGTAATTCACACCTAAGTCATATTGTTTTGTGTCACTCGATGCAACATTCACAGAGTTGATTCCATCACCTGTAGTAGAGTCTGCATCAAATTTCATATAGCGTAAAGTTGGTTGGAATTTTCCCCAACCAATTTTTTGTGGAAATAGGAAGGCGGCACTTGCTAAATAGGCTTTCCCCTGTGCTACTCCGCCCACGTTAGCAGTGCTACCAGGTGATGATAAAGTGCTAGTAGTAAGTCCAGTATTTACATCTGATACACCATCAGAATCAAATTTATAAATTGCTCCCTCTAATGCCAATACGCCAATGCCAACATCTTTTTCCATCAACACGTCTATGTTATAGCCCAAATAATCACCTTTGTTTACGCTAGTACCAACTCCATCTTTTTGATAGTTAGCAGCCAACGCCACAGCTAAAATTTCTTTTGCGCCATATAAAGTGCTAGCAGTAAAATAGGCAGGTACTGGGTTTGCATCCCAAAAATCATACTGCAAACGTGTGGCGTACATTAAATTGCTATCTTCGCTAGATGCACCTTTAAAATTATTATGGCCTTCAAAAGCGCCAGCTGCATAGGTGAAGTGCGCGTCATTTAATTTACCCCAAGCGGTTACCCCTGTATCACGACCGTTGGTTTGACCTGGATACTGCGCCACCAGCGCAGGGTATAGCCAAGTGCTCAAATAATATGGACCATCCATATTGCCGCGATCATTAGGCACAAGCATACGGCCAGCCCAAATGTTAAATTCTGGGGCAAACTCAAATTGTGCAATCGCATCAAATACTTGTACTTTATCGCCGACCCCGTTTCTAGCGCTACCAAAACTGCTTTCAGCTCCTGCAGTGGCATCTAAGTTAAGTGTACCTTTAATGTATTTATTTAAACTTGCGCTGGTGAATAAGCGCGCACTGTAAACATCGAAATCATTTGATCTTGATTTCCCACTAGGTGAACCATCTTCTGCATTGGTATAAGCAGCCCTTAATCCTAGGCCTAGAGTAAGAGATTTATCTTCACCAAAATTGATGGTAGGTCCTGCGTTAGCATTTGAAACTGGCACACTTAATGCTACTGCCAATGCAGAGGTGATTGCAGTTAATAAATTTTTATTTTTAATACTTGCTGATAATTGACAATTTATTTTGGACATTTTAGTAGAAGCTGACATGAGTATTTCTCCAGTAGTTGAGGGTAATGCCTATCACAAACCAAGTGCTGACTGAGCTAACGCTTGGTTTACGTTGCAAGATTGAATAGCAATCTGCATGCCACCATAAGTCGAATTAAATGCAATCAATATGCAATCAAAATTTGAAAATATGCCTTTACTGTGATTTAATAAATTTAATAAACATTTTTTTAGCTCATTAATTGTTGAATAACGCATAATTCTTTGCACCAGATATGTACTAAACTCTATGCTAGGCACTGTAATGTTGCAGAAGTGGTTTAGAGAAAATGACAGAATGTTTAAAATTAAATTTATAAATATCAATGCAATCACTCATAAAACTGATGGAATCATTTCAAATATTCACGAACTTTTATTTAAAAAATACTGAAAAATACACTATGTCATCACTCATACATCACTGGCTTAAAAAACTATCAGAGAGTAAAAAGCCAGCATATTTATTGATTGCCGACTTGATTGAAGAAGACATAAGTAGTGAGCGACTTCAAGCCAGAGACCGTTTGCCAGCGTTGCGAGAATTAGCTGAGGAATTGCAGCTTAATTACACAACTATTGCACGTGCATATAGTGAGGCAAAAAAGCGTGGACTGATTGATTCGCATGCTGGCACAGGTACTTTTGTTAGAGGAAGACCGCCTGCAATCCCCTTACGAGACGGCAGCAGTGCAGAAATGACGATGAATATGCCGCCAGAACCAACTGGTTTAGCCAATAAGTTGAAACTAGATGCTGCGCGTATTATCGAAAATGCAGATATTTATAATTTGATGCGTTATCAAGACTTTGGCGGTACGTCTGAAGACCGTGAAGTAGCTGCAGGCTGGCTGCAACCGTTTATACCAAAATGCACGGCTGATAAAGTATTAGTCAGTTCTGGAATTCATAGTGTATTACTAGCATTGATATCTCAACTTGCGCGACCAGGTGAGCTTATTTGTGTTGAAGATTTGGTTTATCCTGGTATTAAAGCGATTGCGGCCCAGTTAGGGATAAGGCTGCACTCCATACCAAGTGATTCGGATGGCCCAATTATAAGTGCTTTGGAGGATGCCTGCAAAACCCAGCATCCACGGGCATTTTATTGCAACCCCACTCTTCAAAATCCAAATACTAAGACAATCCCTTTGCATAGGCGTCAAGGTTTAGCCGACATCGCAATGCGTTACAATGTACCTATTATCGAAGATGATGCGTACGGCATGCTACCAACAGAAACGGCAATTACTATGGCGCAACTAGCACCAGAGCTTACATGGTATATCAGTGGCTTTTCTAAATGCTTAGGGGCTGGGTTAAGAATAGCTTATGTTTGTGCGCCAAGTGCACGTCAAGCTCAGCGCTTAGCAGGTGCGTTACGTGCAACCACCGTAATGGTTAATCCGATTACTGCTTTGCTTACCACTAATTGGGTTAAAAATGGCATTGCTAATGAAATGCTTAAAGCTGTTCGTACGGAGTCCAATGCCAGACAACAAATCGCAACAAAAGCCCTTAAGTCTTGGCCTTACTTATCAAACGCTGATGGCTTCCATTTGTGGCTGCCAATCCCAATTTATTCAGGTTGGCGCGCCTCAGAATTTGCGCTCCAGTTGCGTACACAGGGTGTTGGTGTTGTTTCTAGTGTAGCTTTCAGTACAGATAGCAACCCCATTGAAGCTGTTAGGGTTTGCTTAGGTGGGCCTAACTCCAGAGAGGAGTGCGAACATGGATTAAAGCTAGTAGCTGAAACTTTGGAATATCCACATCATATGCATTTCCCCATGATGTGAGTTAGATCCGATTTAGCAGCAGGGCAAGTAGGATTATTATGCAGCATTTTCCTTTAAGTTTTGACGATAGGATTTAGCAAATTCTGCAGGGGTTTGATTTCTCAGTTTCGCATGTCTGCGAATGAGGTTATAAAATACTTCTATATAATCAAACGTTACGCGTTTAGCCTCATCTCTCGTTTTAAATTTGTAGTGATGCAAACATTTAGTTTTCAATGTGCCAAAGAAACTCTCCATTGGCGCGTTATCCCAACAATCGCCTTTGTTGCTCATTGACGTTTGCATTTTGTAGTTGGTTTGCAAAGCTAGGTAAGCTTTAAAACAATATTTACTGCCAAGGTCTGTATGATGCATTAGTCCTGGTGCTGGTTTCTTCCGCCAATAAGCGGAACGTAGCGCATCACACACGAACGACTTGGTCATACGCTCATCCATCGCCCAACCCACAATCTCACAGGGGTATAAACGTGGATTATAATAAGAAATGCTTAGTTTTGGCTTGATCATGTTGATGGTCGACATGTGAATTTAAACAGGAGCGCCTTGCTGCAAGCTTGGAGCAGCATTTTTAAAGGCCTCATGTGCATCACAAACCGCCATAATCCGATCAATAGTTGGGATGTCTGCAATGGTAATTTTGAATAGCCTTAGCATTTCAACGATACTCGCAAGACATATATCGGCCATAGTAGGTTCATCGCCATGGCAGAATTTCCCAGTTTGCTCTTCTGATATGAGCCGTTGCTCAACAGCTAATAAGCCTGTACCAAACCACTGAATTTGCCATGCGCGCCATGCCGCATCATCAAATTTGGCAGTACTTATCAAATATTTTTTAACACGCCCAGTAATAAGGGGGTGGGTATCGGTAGCTAGCATGGCAGCAATTGAACGCACGCGTGCGCGACCGTATAGATCTTTCGGAAGCAATGGCGGTTCGGGCTGAAGTTCATCCAGAAATTCAAGGATAGCAATTGATTGAGTTAATGGTTGTTGACCTGCTTGCAGCAGAGCAGGTATCGCTCCAAGCGGATTAATTTTTAGGAATTCTTGACTAAGCTGTTCACCTTTATCAATATTAATCAGGCGTTCATGGGCGGTTATACCTTTGAGGTTCAACGCTACACGCACGCGATAAGTTGCTGAAGTGCGCCAAAAAGCAAATAACTCGAAATTGGGTGTACTCATCATGATGTTTTCATTTTTCCTTTGAAGTGTTCTAATGCGTTTTTTAATGAAATCATTAAAGGTAATTATTAATGATCCCAATTGTATAAACTAAATAATCAATATTACACTATCGGATTTTTAGTTAGTAAACAAATGGGAATTTATATTTATATTTATATTTATATTTAAATCAATAACTTGTAAATCCTGCCAACCTAATTTACAGCCCTAAAAAGTCTAAAATATACTGTAATTAGCCTAGTAAATTAAGAAATTTGCTAGTTTAAAATTTGATGCAACTCTACAGTGAGCAGATATATATCTTAACCAATTAGTAAAAGAAGGTACGTTTTTACGTCAGCATAAAAATGGTCGTCTAATAGGTTTTATATGGCAAGAACTTACCATTTAATACAATTTTCACACGGTCGCCCAACGGGTTTGCTTCGCGCTGAATATCCATCGAAAAATCTATCGCACTCATAATACCATCTCCGAATTCTTCATGAATCAGCGATTTTATCGTGGTGCCATACACATTAATTAACTCATAAAAACGGTACAGCAGCGGGTCTGTAGGCACGGCAGTGGGTAAGCTGCCTTTATATGGCACTTCTTGCAGCAAAGCCACTGCATCAGCAGTTAAATCCAGCGTTTGGCCAACTATATCTGCTTGCGACTTGGTTAACGTCATTTGACCTAACAGCGCAGCTGTAGTCCACTCTTTAGATAGACCAATTTTAACGGCAATCTCTGCCCATTTTAGACCTTTGGTATTTTTGGCCATTATAATCATTTCGGTAACATCATTACGATTCATACTTTTTTCTCCATGATCGATCTATCTTAAAAAATGAGTGGCAATAAAATCATTAACATACCTATTAACGAAACTATCCAAGCTAGCGAACGGATGTAAGGTATTCCGAAGGCGTACAAAGGTAAATAAATTATTCTTGCAGCAAGATAAAGAATTGCGCCCCAATGACTGTAAACGGAATAAAGTTTGGTCGTAGCAGTTATTAATATGACAACAGCAAATAAAGGAAATGTTTCAAAGAAGTTTGCTTGTGCCCTAAATAGTCGATTGGTCATGCGGCTGAGAGTTGGTTGTACACCGTCTCGCGCACCTGCATTCCATTTAGCACCCAATTCATTGGTACGTGCTTGACCAGCAATTAGAATATGTGCGAGGCCTAATAAAACTGACCACGCTAAACAAGTGAGCTCAACTGCCAAGATAATCTTCCTTTAACTTATAACTTAGATAAGTATATTTAATTTAGTCATTAGAACACAATATTAAAGCTGATTGTCAGTACAACTTATGTCGAATAATATTCAGACTTATTTTGATATCTCGCATATCTCACAAACAGATTGACGATAAAAATCAAGACGTAAAAAAACTAGCGCTGCTAGGTTCTTCTAAATCAGAGATCAATGCTGATTACTTGTTCATTACGTAGATTGTCACTTCAACAATATATCCCGCTCCTCACGCACAATCACCAGTTCGCGCTCTAGCTCTCTAATGCGCAATTGATCTGGCGTGAGCTTGGTGACACCCAAACCACCTCTCAACGCTCCAGCATCGTGCAACGCTACCCAAGATTTAAGTGAATTGGGATTAATATCTAAATTACGACCAACTTCAGCAAGTGTTAATCCTTTCTCTTTAAATAAGCGAACAGCTTCTTTCTTGAATTCTTCTGTGAAAACTCGACGGGGTATAGGCTTTATGAAATCTCCTAACAAGTGGATAAATTAACATCAACTTGCCCTTACACAAAACTAGACCTAACTCAATAGCTCTCCTAATACTAATTAGAGCGTATTTATTTCTACCAGATAAGAATGTATTGCGCATGGTTAAGGTTAAATCTTCTACTAGCGTTAAGGGTTAAGCTCAATAATATTTCAATGACACGTATTAATTGGCCTATTGCAAGGGTTGAGGCCCAAACTTTGTTTAATTGTGCAAGTAAGGAAGTAATCTATGAGTTTGTATGGTCATGATATAATTTCGACAATAATTTTATATCACCCATGAAAAAAATGACAATGGCACCAAATAACAGAATCAAACTTGCAAACTTCATCACACTGAAGGCCAAGCCAGGACAGGAAAATAATCTTGCGAACTTCCTTGCTGGTGGCGCCAGTGCAGTTGCTTCAACGGAACCACTGACGCTTTCCTGGTTCTCGGTACGTATTGATGCCACCACTTTCGGCATCATCGATTTCTTCGCTGATCAGGCCGGACAGGATGCCCATGTGTCTGGTCAGGTTGCCGCAGCGCTAAAAGCTAACGCAGATCAGATGATTGTCGGTGGTTGGGAAGACGGAGTGCTCAAACACTTCCAGGTCTTCGAGGTGCTATCGGCTGCGGTGTGAAATAGGTTTGAACAGTTATAAACTGCATAGTTGACACCCCCAGTATCTACTATTCAAGGGTGGTTTGTCATTTTTTAAATCTATCCTTGATGCATTACTGAAGCACGCTTCATGATAATCCGTAGGACACACTCATGAAGACTGATAGTGTGTTTTTGTGAATGAGGTTGATAATACTAATCATATGAACAAGACATTTTGTCAGTTCTAACTAAACAACATTGGAGATTATTATGTGGACTACACCAGCAGCTACTGAAATGCGTTTTGGCTTTGAAGTTACAATGTACGTCATGAACAAGTAATTAATCCAGTATTAATTGCAAGACAAGAGCCTAGTCAATACTAGGCTTTTTTGTATCTACTGCATTTATAATGGTTATTCACTACAACTGTAATCAACTAAAGCTGCCAACAATTCAAAATGTAATTAAAATTATTAATCCCCCTTGTGATGCGGCAAAAGCAATAGATAGTAAAAATTGATGACGGGATTACAACGAAAGGCAATGTAAGAATTGAGCCTGCTCGTGCCTCAGCTACTGCGATTACAACAATAGATATTGTGATTTAGCTCTAATATTAATACTTATGCTTCCAATTAAATTTTCTCTACCTCTTCATTACACATACATTTATTGCGCTTAATCTCCTTCCAATAGCGCTTAGCCGCCACAATTAGTTTCAGCCTAACCCTTTCAAACGCTGACATTGCTGCATTTTATAATTCGCTCTAGCTCGGTACCTTAGGTGATACTGGCTCCTACGCCCAGGGCGCAAATGCCAGCGTGCAGGTTTAAACTATGGCCGCATTGTTAACCAATTAAAACAATAGCTTTACAGCGTTACAAGACTTAATTTACTTTTCGCATTGGAATGACCCAAACTAAATATATTTATGTAGCGCAAGGTTTTCAATCTGCCAATTCGTAACTTATGTAGCTAGATGTTAATTGTCAGTAGTTGGTCGAAGGGAGCTGACATTCATGATATGAATGGTAATTGGCTTTTTGACTGGTTACCGAAAGCTGCAAATATAAATTCAATGCTGAAGATATTAATTAGACAAACGCAATTTTTTTGATAGTCCAATGAGCAAATTAAAAGCCACTTTTACTGAAGTTTTAGTTGAATGACAATAAGCGTAGTACTTAACTAATTTGAATAACTTGATTTATTAACAGTTGTTAAAAACGAGAATTTAGGCGATGTTTTATAACGTCAGTTCGAATCTCAATAACGCATTCACTTACCTGATCAGGGCAATTTAATTCCCTGATAGCCACTTATAAATTCCCTGTTAATATTTTGATAAGAATTAACTAAACGCTTTGTATGTGGCGTACTCACTCGGATAAAGTATTATTGATTGATCGATTTATCAGTTTAAATCCTCATTTTCGCTGTTAATTTCCCTGTTAGCAGGGTACTTAGGAGAGACAATTTAGCACATGACTTATTGCACCGCCAAGACCTAGTTTTTACCGTTCTTTTTAGTCCTTTCCCGTTCTCGAAAATTCAACATAAACAATAGGTTAGAATATAATTCGTTCAAACTTACACGTTTTCGTGCGTTTGCATCCATAACATTCATGTATAAATTAATGTATAGTAATGCTTATATATTTTTGAGTTATACATAATGACCTTAAATCACTCTGCTATTGAAGCACTCAAACCCAGCGCCAGTGCTTACTCCACGAGCGATGGCCGTGGTCTAAGTTTGTCCGTTCAACCTTCAGGCGCAAAATGGTGGCGATTTAGGTATAACTTTGAAGGAAAACCTAAACTATTAAGCCTAGGGGTTTATCCTGACGTTTCACTTGCACAGGCTCGCAAGCGCTGCGAAGACGCACGAAAATTGGTTGCAGATGGTGTTGACCCATCGGCCAAAAGGAAAAGCGACAAAGGACTTAAAAATGTAATGGCATTTCATAGCTTTGAAAAAATCGCTATGCAATGGTGGGATCATTGGCAGTCCACTCATAATCAGCGTTATACCAACAGCGTTAAAAGTCGATTAGAGAAAAATGTATTCCCATTTTTGGGTGCACTGCCAATAAATGAGATTACTGCAAAGCATATTGCAGACTGCGTTAAATTAATTGGCGTTCGTGGTGCAACTGACATTGCAAAACGCGCAAAAGAAACAATTGGTCAAATATTTAGATTCGCAATTGCTAACTGTTTTGCAGAGCGTAATCCCGCTAAAGACTTTGCCATTAGTGATGTAGTGAAACTGAAGCCTGTTAAAAACATGGCAAGAGTTGATGAAAGTGAATTGCCAGATTTATTGCGAGCTATAGAAGCTTATGATGGGAAAGCCATTACGCGTATAGCAACAAAATTAATGTTAATCACCTTCGTACGTACTGGCACACTAATTGGTACACCATGGTCTGAAATTGACTTCGAGGCAAATCTTTGGCGTATTTCCAAGGAGCGCATGAAAACAAAAACACCACATTTAGTGCCACTTCCAAACCAAGCAATTGAACTGCTGAGAACGCTCAAAACAATAACGGGTGATTATGTTTATCTATTCCCTTCAGCCAATGGCTCTAAAAGTCCATTTATGAGCAACAATACTATATTAAAAGCTTTGGAACGAATGGGATACAGAGGCAGACAAACCGGTCATGGCTTCAGAGGTGTAGCAAGCACTATACTGCACGAAAAAGGATATGACCATCAACACATTGAAATTCAACTGGCCCACGCTCAACGTAGCGCTGTATCTGCCGCATATAACCATGCACTTTACCTATCACAGCGTACTAAAATGATGCACGACTGGGCTAATCATTTGGATAATTTAAGGCTAGGGGCCAAGGTTTTAGCATTTCAAGGTATCGGCTAAATTGCATTAGTTCAATTTTAGGTTGTTATCTCTTATCATTTGATAATGAATTTTTTGGCAGAATACTGTTATCGAATTCATTTGGTGTAACAATGATGCAAAAAAATAGATTAATGACTTTAGAAGAAGTTCTTTTAGAAACGCGGATGGGCAAAACAAAACTCTATAAATTAATTAAAGAAAGTAGATTTCCACCACAAAGACGACTTGGTGATGGGAGTTCGATTTGGATTAGAATAGAAATTGACTATTGGGTTGATTGCTTGATTGATGGCATTGAATATCAATATAAAAAAGTTGCGTAAAGTAAGTTAATAAGAAAAGCAATAAAATATACAGAGCATTTTGGTATGCTATATTTTTCAACTCATTGATTTATTATGGAAAAATTTAATTTAATACTTGACATTCTTGCGAAATGTTGTATTATTATTTATGTAGTAAATGTGTGAGCTGCCACACATTAAAAGTTCAGCATCTCATTAATAATTCACACTACCATTTCTTGAAGAGTCCTTTGGGTTTATCTGTACAAGTTGAACCGTCTGGTTCAAAACTCTGGCGATTCCGATATCAATTTAACAATAAGCCAAAAACAATCTCTCTTGGCAAATACCCAGACATATCACTTTTGCAAGCACGTGAGCGACGAGATGATGCACGAAAACTAGTAGCTATTCATATAGATCCCAGCCAGCATAGAAAAGACGTTAAAGCAGCTACAGTTGAGGCGCAAGCAAACTCTTTCGAAATAGTTGGGCGTCAATGGTATGCCCATTGGAAACAAGGGAAGCATGAAAGGCATGCAAACTATGTCATACGAAGGCTTGAATCCAATGTTTTCCCGTCAATTGGTAATCGAGCAATCGAAGAAACAAAAGCTCCTGAAATTGTTACCTTAATTAGAGCTATTTGTAATCGAGGTACTTTAGATATTGCAAAACGCTGTTACCAGACTATTGGGCAAATTTTTCGGTATGGTGTAACCCATGGTAAATGTACGCGCAATCCCTCTGCAGACATCAAACCAAGCGACATAATCCCTTCTCGACAACCAAAACATTTCGCTAGAAATGAATTCTCACACATACCAGAACTTATACAAGATATAAATGATTACAGCGGATTGCCACTTACTCGACTTACCATTTTATTAATGGCTCATGTATTTTTAAGGACAAATGAATTAATTGGTGGCAGATGGAGTGAAGTAAATTTTGAAGAAAAAAGATGGGATATTCCCGCTGAGAGAATGAAAGCGGAATTGGATCATATCGTTCCACTTTCATCGCAATCCATCGATATACTTAATAGGATTAAGAAAAATACAGGCAACTCTGATTTGATATTTCCTAGTGTTAAAGGAGAGGGTAAATTCATGAGTAATAATACGATTTTAAAAGCACTTGAACGTATGGGATATAAAGGCTTAATGACCGGACATGGCTTCCGAGGGTTGGCGAGCACCTATTTACACGAGCATGAATATAATGATTTACATATTGAACCAACGGATTATGAGTCGCGTGAATTAAGAAATACAGCATAACCTAGAACAAACTAAAGAAATAGAATCAATAAGTTAGTATTTTCGGTTGTTTCCCATATCTCTAATAAATTAATGTCAGTGTGCCAAAATTGTGCTAAATATAAATCATCATTCTAAAGTCTAGAATATTCTGTCTTATAGGATCTGTCTAACAATCTCAATCAATGCACCGAAAGTCAGAATCATAAAAACTAACAACGATAAACTAAATCCACATAATGCACCCAATAGAGGAAGTTGTTTTAAACTTTGACTTATCCTTCGTACTTAACAGTCATACCCTCACCACGATAAAGCAATTCAAAATTTCCATTGTTTGTTTTTTAGGGTCAAAAGGGTCATTTACACTTGCTACGGTTACAAGTGCAAGGTTTCCATTAGCTCTTGGAAGTCCATGATACAATCGCTTCTAGACTTTGCGCAAAATTGGCAGAAATTGTCTTTCCAAGCACCAGTACGTTCCACCTAAAAGAGCAAGCGTCAAAGTATGCCCTGCGCCCCAAGCTACACCTAACTTTAAACCTTGCGACAGAGCTCTACGCTGCGTGATCAAGGTGAAAATGGCAGTTAAATGATCTGCCTCCGTCGCGTGCCGCATACCTAGCAAAAAACCAAAAAATAATATTGAGAAATTTGTCGTCATAGGTTCTCGTGTAATCGAACAAGTGCATGTAATAAGGGGGCGGATTCGGTTGCTATGCGATCAAGGCTGGCTTCTCGCAATGCCGCCACATCAATACCATGAGAATTCTGCAGCCCTGCCCAATCTAGCAATGCATTGCATGCTTCAGCATGATCAAATAAACCGTGTACGTAAGTACCTAATACCTGACCATCTGTTGACATGGCTCCTTCAGGCCGATCGCCAATATAAAAAGCAGGCCTTGCTAGTGCATCACCACGTGAAATTCCCATGTGAATCTCATAACCGGTTACGGTGGCTGGATTAAAAGCACATTGGCCGTTGACTTGAAGCAGGCGTTTTTCTTGCGTCAACTCAGTTTCAATATCAAGCACGCCCAGCCCCTCGGATACGCCAGCCACTCCCTCTACTGCCAATGAATCAGCTATTGCATGACCTAGCATCTGGAATCCTCCACATATACCTATGAGCTTACCGCCATAACGGAGATGTTTTTTAATGGCTTGTTTCCAACCATGTGTTATGAGCCAGGTCAGGTCATGGCGGGTATTCTTACTCCCAGGCAAAATGATGAGATCGGCATTAGGTATCGGCTGACCTTCGCGTACAAAGCAAAGGTCAATGTCGGGATTAGCGCGCAAGGCATCAAAGTCTGTGTGGTTACTGATTCTGGGGAAAACTGGTACGACGACACGAAACTTTCCTTGCGCCGACTGGCTAGACTCAACAGCATCCTCCGCATCGAGATAAAGTCCCTTGAGGAACGGCAGCACCGCGAGTACAGGCTTGCCTGTTTTGGCTTCCAGCCAATCGATTCCCGGTTTGAGTATACTAATATCGCCGCGAAAACGGTTGATGACAAAGCCGATAATACGGGCTTGTTCCGTTGCTGACAGGCAGGCCAAAGTGCCGAAAATGTGTGCAAATACGCCGCCGCGGTCAATATCCGAAACGAGAATCACCGGGCAATCAACAGCTTCAGCAAAGCCCATATTCGCGATATCGTGGTCGCGTAGATTGACTTCTGCCGGGCTGCCTGCACCCTCTACTAGCACGATGTCATACTGCTGTTGCAGTCGATGGTATGAGTCAAGCACTGCGCCCATCGCCACCGCTTTATATTGATGGTAATCACGTGCATTCATGGTGGCATGGGCTTTGCCTTGAATGATGACTTGCGCGCCAGTATCGCTGGAAGGTTTTAACAGTACGGGATTCATGTCGGTATGAGGCTTCAGCCCCGCTGCTAGCGCTTGCAGTGCCTGAGCACGGCCGATCTCTCCGTCATCTAAAGTAACAGCGCTATTCAAGGACATATTCTGTGGTTTGAATGGCACGACACTGACCCCTTGACGCGCGAGTAGCCTGCATAGCGCGGCAACCACGGTCGTTTTACCCGCATCAGAAGTCGTGCCTTGCACCATGAGCGTTGAATAAGGAAACTTTATCGTTAGATTTTGCTTCATTGCTGTATTATTTTCTTCATGCGTGATTTCTCCATTCACGCAAAATGCGTCTGTGGGGGTTCTGAGGTGCCAGGAGGCAAGTGCGTTTTCTAGACGCAGCCAATCCTCCTCAGTATGTGGCAAGCCTAAGCGGATGCTGTTGGTATCATTTGTGAAGAGCCTTACCCAAACCCCTAATTCTGCCATATGTTGCCAAAAAGCCTGTGCTTGAGGTTCTGCCCACCATTGAAATAATGCGGTGCCCGTGGCGTTGATGCCATAGCGCGCCAGTAGTGTATGTAAGCGCGTGCTTGCAGCCAATAGCCGCTTACGCATATTAACTTGCCATGACACATCGGCCAGCGCTAGTTTGCCAATCTCTTGTGCCGGGCCACTTACCGCCCACGGGCCTATCATTTCAGCAAGTGCTGATAAGCGCTGTGTGTTTGCTAATACAAAACCAAGTCGCAGCCCTGCTAGTCCGAAAAACTTTCCAATTGAACGTAATACAATCAAGCTGGCATGATCAGACCAAGCAGCCACACTTGCTGCAGGGGTCATGTCTATAAACGCTTCATCGACAATCAGCCAACCATTTCGTGATGCCAGGCTATCAGCCCAGCGCATTAGCATTTCTGCGCCAAAGGTCATGCCAGTTGGATTATTGGGATTACAGACCACCATCACATCGCACTGGGTCACATGGCTATCAAGCGCCTCAAATGGCACCTGAAGTACATCATGCCCAGCCTGCGCCCAGCGATAGGCGTGCTCGGCATAGGCTGGAGCAGCGACTATCACCCTAGAGTGGTTGCGTAGCCGTGGTAAGGCTTGTATCGCGACTTGCGTACCTGCCACGGCTAATAGTTGAGAGACACCAAAATAAGACTGGGCGGCAGTAATAAATTCAGCGTTAGTTTCTGGTAGGCGATGCCAAGCATCGTGGAGCAACACTGGGACTGAATAAGACACGGGATTGATACCCGTGGACAGGTCCAACCAATCATGGCGCGGCCGGTTGAAGCGCGTAATCGCGTCATGCAGGTTGCCGCCATGTTCAAGCATTCCACATCCTTAACTGAAAAATAACCGCAGTGATAACTAATACCGTAAGCCATAAAACGGCGCTATGTAAGATCAATTGCCATGCACGGCCAATATCCTGTGCGGTTGCTTGCTGCCCCATGCCTAATGCCGGCCTGTTCTCAACTTCGCCTTCATAGGTGGCGGCTTTACCCAGCGCTAAATTCAAAGCCCCCGCCCCCGCCGCCATCACCGGACCTGCATTAGGGCTAGGCCATAGCGGCGCTTGCGTGCGCCAGCAATTTAAGGCCTGAAGCGTATTGCCTAATAAAGCATAAGACAGTGCTGTGAGCCGTGCTGGTATCCAATTCATTGCATCATCAAAATGCGCCGCCACCTTACCAAAGCGCAGATAGCGCGTGGTTTTATAGCCCCACATCGCATCCAGAGTATTGGCAAGCCTGAACAATAGCGCACCGCTACCACCGGCAACCACAAACCAGAAGATGGTGCCAAACACGGCGTCATTACCATTTTCCAGCAAAGACTCTACGCCGGCTTTGGCAAGCTCGGCATTGTCGGCAGCGGAGGTATCTCGACTGACGATGCGCCCGGTAAATGCACGGGCACTATTAAGATTATTATCTTGTAGTGCTTGTTGAATCGGTAATACATGGTCGCGCAAACTGCGAAGCCCCAATGCGAAATAGAGCAAGCACACATGTAACCCGGCATTGAGCCATGCGCTATGTTCACCACTCCATTTTAGCCCTGCATATGCCAGCAACACAGCGGGCAATACGGCTAACATCCAGGCAGCCGCTCCGGATAGTAAGGGAAAACGACCGCCATTCAGTTTCTTTTCAATCCAGATGGCCATTGAGCCAAAACCAACGAGCGGATGCCAGCGCCTGGCTTCTCCCAGTCGCAAGTCAAGGCAGACGCCAGCCAAGGTGAATAGGGCTACAGACACTATGCTTAAATTCAATAACATAAAAAACTTTAATCCTGATTAGCTGGGTGATGATAAACGCCGGGCACAGTTCGATAATGAATATGTGCTCTGATTAGTATATCCACTAGCTGCTGCTCGGTCGCTACCGTATCCGGATAACTACTATGCAGACAGGCCACATGTTGATGCTGCATAGCCAGTTTCAGTAGAAGGTCATGCACTATCGATAATTTCAATAGTGACTCGCCTGGCGGCACACATACCGGGATACGCTTAACCTCTGGTGGGATGCGTTCGAGAATCTCGGGGTTGAGAGCTTGGTCATGAATAACGACATCCGGCTGCTGTAACAGCCGCAGTGCACGCAAGGTCAGTAGCTCCGGGTCGCCAGGACCTACCGCGATAACATCTATACAAGCTTTACGTTCACTGGTTGTCAGCGCTTGTTCGGCTAACGTTCTGGCGCCAAGAACATCTCCCGCCAGCGATTGTTCTGAAATGGCACCTGATACAAAAGCGCGCCAAAACTGCCGTCTTTGTGCCATGTCTGACATGCTGTGTTTAATGAGTTTTCGCATGCTGCCAGCAAGCGATACCAATAGACCTAAGCGAGCTGGAATAAAAGCCTCCAACTGCCGCTGCAGGTTACGCACTAACGCGGGCGTCGCCCCGCCGCTAAAAATGGCCACTTGCAACGGCAAGCGATTGATCACTGCTGGAATCACCGCATTACTCAAATGCCCAGGTTCTACTACGTTAACCAGCAATCCTTGAAGCTTGGCATCCGCCGCAATTTGCGCATTAATCGCAGGATTGTCCGTGGCGGCAATCACCAATCGACAGTTTGCCAGATCGGTGGCCTCATACAAACGCTGATGCAAAGTAATGGTAAATCGTTGCATTAACTCTTGCATTGCAATACTGCTTGCAGGGGCAACAACGGTCAATATTGCGCCAGCATCTAATAATGCTTTTGCTTTACGGGCTGCTACGGCACCAGCACCAATAACAAGGCATGGCAACCCTTGTAGCTCAATAAATAAAGGTAAAAACGGCAGTGTGGGAGCTGGCTGAGGGGTGCTAATCATCAATTGAATATTGTACTTTAAACATCATGGTTTAAACAATGCAGATACTGCAGTTGGATTAGACGGAAAGTAACAATGTAGATAACTTGCGACTAATCTTTTCACCTGAAATATCGGCTCGCCCGCCGAGGTATTATATAAACGCTCACCGTATAAATCAGTCTGTAATGCGGTATTTAACATGGAATGATGAAAGGTATGGCTACGTATCGCTCCAGATGGTGTATTCGCCGTCTGATAACCTAATCCTTGCAAGCGGTTTTGCATCACTGCATGCCCAGCTAACAAGCCGGTCATTATTGCCTTTTTGCCGTGCTGATCAGTCAGTGATTCGAACAGGTAGAGCATGCCGCCACATTCTGCATAAATCGGCTTTTGTGCTGCGTGATGACGAATTAGCGCCTCGCGCATGGCATGATTAGCTTGCAAAACATCCAGATGAAGCTCTGGATAGCCACCAGGTAAATAAACGCTGTGTACCTCGGGCAGCGTCTGATCTACCAGTGGCGAGAAGAAAATAAGTTCAGCGCCAAGCTGCTCAAGCAGATCTAGATTTGCTTGATAGATAAAAGAAAAAGCCGCATCTCGTGCAATGCCAATTTTAACGCCTTGTAATAGATGAGTAAGTACTTCAACTTGCGGCCTTAAAAACGCAACAGGTTTAGGTAATTCCGAGACCCCAGTCAGCGCAATTGCATCAGCCGCTGCGTTTAGTTTTAATTCAATATCAACCACTTCTTGTGCTTGCATCAACCCTAAATGGCGTTCAGGAAGTGCGAACTGGCTGGACCTAGGTAATCCGCCAAAATATTTCAACCCGGCAGGAATACCCTCCTCCACCATTTCAGCATGGCGTGGGCTGCCGATTGCATTGGCTAACAGGCCTGCAAACTTTAAGGTCTTACGGTAGCTCGCCAAACCCAAACCAATTGCCCCCAGAGTATGCGCCACGCCTTTTGCATCAATCACGGCCAGCACAGGTATCCCAAATTTCTCGGCCAGATCAGCACTGCTAGGCTTGCCGTCAAACAAACCCATTACACCTTCAATCAAAATAAGGTCAGCGGTCTGCGCTGCCTCATAGAGTAAACGCCTGCATTCATCCTCACCCGCAAGCCATAAATCAAGCTGATACACTGGCTGGCCAGACGCTTGCGCATGCATCATGGGGTCAAGAAAGTCTGGCCCTGCCTTAAATACCCGTACTTGCAGACCCTGACGTGCATAAAAACGTGCCATACCCGCAGTGACTGTGGTTTTGCCATGATGAGAGCCGGGCGCAGTGATGAGAATAGCTGGACAGGAGCAGGTCTCGGCTTGAGCACTTAACATCATTAAAACTCTACGCCTTTTTGCGCTTTGATACCCTGCTCTTGGTACGGGTGCTTGACAGGGCGAATATCGCTGACCAGATCTGCTAATGCGATTAAATCTTCAGGCGCGTGGCGGCCTGTCACTACAATATGCAGCATCTCACGACGTTGCTTGAAAACCTCAAGTACCTTGGCAATATCCAGATACTGATATTTCAACACAATATTGAGCTCATCTAAAATAACCATGTCGTAGCTGGAATCTTTTATCATTCTGACCGCCTCAGCCCAGCCATGAGCCGCAGTCTTCATATCTGCATCACGATCTTGCGTATCCCAAGTGTAGCCTTCACCCACCACATGAAAATCACAATTAGCATGACCACCCAAAATTTCACGTTCTGCACTATGGAGCGCGCCCTTAATGAACTGCACAATGCCCAACTTCATTTGATGCCCAAGGATACGCATTCCCATACCAAACGCAGCGGTGGACTTTCCCTTACCTGTGCCTGTGTAAACAATCAGCAAACCCATTTCTTTCTGGGCAGCGGCTTTCTTCTTTTCAAAGCCCTGTTTATGCTTTTCGCTCATGCGTTTGTGAGACTCTTGGTCCGTTTTCAACGTTAACTCCTTTTACTTTCATGGTTAGCGCCAGACTGAATTAGTCATATCCGCTAATAATTTTGCAATGTGATTGCGGTTCAAATGGTAGCCAATAAACACGAGTTCAGATTTAGTTTTATGCTGAGCATCCTCGTTTTTATACTCTGTACTTTCATTTACAGTAACGCGTGTACGCACCCCTTGCACAACCATTGCCTGCGCAGTATTTTCAGTACGAATAAACCCTTTTGTGCGCAATACTGGCTCTAACTTGGCGATTTCCACCAAAGCATTCTGTAGAATTACACTGTTTTGCAACTCTGTAGTCCGAACGACAAAAGACAGCCAGCCAGGATCTTGCTCATGAAAGTGTTTATGCGTAGCAAGTCCGTGGCTATGGCTAGACATGCCAGAATGACTATGCCCATTTAATAAGGACTGATTGGCAAGTGGCGAGCTTCCAGCTTCTGGCATCGTTGGCAATACCGTATAACGATGCTTATTATTCATTAAAGTGGGTTGATGAAGTCGCAAACCCAAGGCCAACCTGATACTAAGCTGTGCTTTGTAGGCAAGTTCTAAAAACCGCACATTCGGTGCACGAGCGCGTATCCGCGTTTCAGCTTCCAGCAATTGGTCTTCATTAAGTTCGTCAATTTTATTCAGCACCACGACATCGGCAAATTCAAGTTGCTGCTCAAACATACTGGCGACAGAATTTTCCACCGAATGACTATTCGATTCGGCACGATTTCTCTCAAAACTATCGGTTAGTAGTAAAGGCGTATCCACCACCGCCAATGTCGCATCCAAGATAAAATCTTTAACTAACTCAGGGCCTTGCAAAAGCGCCATCACTGCTGTAGGTAATGCCAAGCCAGAGGTTTCAATCAATACATGGTCAAAATTAGCACGACGTCTTGCAATGGCTTGCATAGTTGGGATGAACTTTTCATCATCACCATATGCAATCAAACCATAAGCAAAATCATGGATTTGCACCAAGTCATCCCCATCAGCAGCTTGTCTAATTAACGGGCCATCAATGGACACCTCGCCAAACTCATTGATCAGTATCGCCAATCTACGTGTTTGACGACGTTCTAACAAACTGCTGAGCAAGGTTGTTTTGCCTGAGCCTAAAAAACCTGTTACCACCGTGACCGGAATCAGGGCTTGCATGCTAACTTATCCAACACTGATTCAAATGTAGAAGCCACCAGCGGATATTGCATATTTGGCCGTGCAATCACAATAATTGGCACGCCTAGCTTTTTAGCAGCCTGTACTTTCACCATCATACCGCCTGCATCACCAGAGTCTTTAGTAATGATGCAGTCAATTTTCCAATCTTGCCATAAAGCAACATTAATCGCCTCAGAAAATGGCCCTTGCATCGCACAGATGTGGGCTCTCAGCATACCAAGCTCAATTGCGCGCTTAATCAGCTCGGGTTCAGGGGTAATGCGTGTAAACCATTGCCGCTCTGCCGCATCTTTAGTCTGTAAAAAAATAGCTAAATCTTTAGACCCTGTTGCTAAAAATATACGCTTGCCGATTCTAATAGAAAGTTCCGCCGCCTCTTGCATAGAATTACAAAACTTAACGCTGGTTAGCACCTCTTCAGGGATAGTTGCAGTTGGTCGCTCATAACGAATATACGGAATACCTAACTGGCTAGATAAAGTCATTAATTGTTCCGAGATCAGCGTTGCGAATGGATGCGTCGCATCCACTATGATCCGCGCTTGTTGCTTTACCAATGCCTGCCGACGAGCCTCCATGCCTTGGTGACCAGCCCAAACAGCCACCCCGGGGCAATCTTGCATCGCTAACTCACCTCCGTATTCAGTCGCAGTTGAAACCACCACTTTGTGATCATTTGCAATCATTTGACGCGCTAGTGCATTGCCATCACTGGTACCAGAAAACACCCATGCTGCGCCTGAAGGTAGCGCATCCGCCTCTGCTTGCAAAGTATCACCTACCCAATCATTGTATCCGCGCGGGGTATAGATGTAATTACCCTTACGCGCAGTAAAGCGGTTGCCGATGACAATGGTTGTGAGCATGTCAAACTGCATGGTCAATAACTCGTCCAGCCTATAAATACTGACTTGCTGGCCAGGCCGGTAAGCATTTTTCACCACACCACAAAGCGTTTGCGGGCCTTTGGACTCAAGCATGATATTTAAGATGCGATAAACACCTTGCTGCCTGCCTGCACTTTGCACGTTGTAAAGCACGCAGGCTAAATCAGCCTGAGCAATATGTTGCGCGCGCTGTTCAATCCATTCCCATGGGCAAAGCAGATCTGACAGACTCAAGGTGGCAAAATCATGTGAAAGCGGCGAACCAAGCAGCGAAGCGCATGCATTTGCCGAAGTAATGCCCGGAATCACATTTATATCAAAAGGCTCATCTTCACTCAACTCTTCAAACACGAGTGCAGCCATGGCATAAATGCCAATGTCACCGCTAGAGATTAAGGCTACTTTTGCCCCACTGCGAGCTTTTTCAATCGCCAGCAAGGCTCTTTGACGCTCCTGCGTGAGTGGAGGAGTGTGAATTTCTTTGCCTTCCAGCCAAGGGCTTATCCAACTTAAATACAACTCATAACCAACAATTACATTGCTATCGCGCAAGACCCTTTCCGCACGCGGAATAATCATTTCACTAAAACCTGGTCCTACGGATACTAAATTTAAAACACCCTTCATACTACAAACCCTCGATTATCTTCAACAATTGCTACTGCCACGCCTGCTAAGCGAAATTTTGAAACCACTAAACTGCCACGTATCGATGCCATTAATGCACAAGGCTCGCACACACCAACTACGCCCGCGTTTTGCTGCACCCAATCTGAAGGCTCAGTTACCCACGGTCTATATTTAACATCCTGACTCGAAAATACACGCAATGGAATATCGTACTGTGCGCAGTATTCCAATAGCCCCGGCTCATTGGCTTTTAAATCAATCGTGGCAATTTCACGTACATCACTCAAATTACGCTCACCTAACGCACCATCAATCGCATTTTTAACTTTTTCTGCTGAGATGCCTTTACGGCAACCCACGCCTACTACCAAAGACTTCAACGCTTCAGTCGCAGTAGTTACAACGGGGATAGCTCCGATGGCATTAGCTACAAGATAAGCGAGCTTATTCGCACCTCCTTCATGCCCAGCCAATAGCGAAATAGCATAGCGCGCTGCACTATCCACCACCACCACGGCAGGATCCGAAAGCTTACTTTTTATTTGACCATCTAAAAAGCGCACAGCGATACCCGTCGCAGCAATAAAAATCCACTTTGTATGGTCGCGGTAAAATTGATTAAATTGCGTTCTTTGTGATTGCTCGTTATCTAGCCATGGCCGATAGATTTTTCCACCCAACTGAGATTGTAGTGCAGCCGCAAGCGGCTCGTCTTCAAAACGAACCAGCCATAGACCTAAATTTGACACTTCATCAGTGTCACCCAAACTCATTCGGTTAACGCTTTCTGACTATCTGAAGCATCGTCTTTTTCTGATTTTTTGGCGACTTCTTTCTTTTTACGTTTTCTAACCACTCTAAAAATGTGTGAAAAGTCTTTGTCATACAAGCGCGATTCCACTTGCGCACCATTGCCAAGCGTAGCGCCCACCAGCATCATAGTGGTCAAGCTCCATTCACCGCGCTTAGTATCTTTAATAATGGTGGCTAGAGTACCTTCATAAATCTTTTCTTCAGGCCAAGTGGCTCTGTAAACCAATTTTACAGGCGTGTCATCGGGGTAATGTAGGCGTAAATCAGCCACGATTTTTTTAAGATGCGGGCCAGATAAAAAGATACACATCGTCGCTTGATGTTGCGCAAGTTTCTCAATCGCTTCGGCTTCTGGCACTGCCGATGCTCGCCCTGAAACACGCGTTAATATAATCGTTTGTGACAGTTCAGGCTTTGTAAGCTCAGCCTGAACTGTGGCCGCGGCGGCCGTAAATGACGATACGCCTGGCACGACTTCATATTCAATACCAAGCGCCTCTAAACGGCGCATTTGTTCTGCCGTTGCGCCATATATTGCAGGGTCGCCCGAATGCAGACGTGCTACATCAAAACCTTCTAACACCGCGCGACGATAGCAGGTTTCCTGTTGCTCTAGATCTAGCGCGGCTGTATCAAAAATCTCAGCATCTGCGCGGCAATGTTCCAGCATTGCTGCGGGTACTAATGAACCTGCATAAAGCACCATAGGCACACGCCCGAGAATGTTAGCACCGCGCAAAGTAATTAAATCTGTTGCGCCCGGCCCTGCGCCTATAAAATAAACTTTCATGCTGTTAACGCCTTTCTCTTGGTGTTTTACGAATTAGCATGGTGGCCAAATAGCCCATAGTATCGGTGGCGGATAAGGTTTGGACGCCTCTGGCTAAAATTTCACCTGACAAGCCGATGCGTTTAGCAAATACACATTGATGCGCAATGTTCATTTCGCGCAATAGTTCCAATACCCAAGTCAGCCTATCGCCAATTTTCATCAGTACGATAATGTCATGTGTTTCAATCTCAGTGCGCAAGGTTTCTTTAGCTTCAGGGCAAGGTAATATCAAAGTGCGCTCTTTACCCTCACCCAGCGGCCAATCCAATGCTGAAGCCGCTGCCGCATAACTGGTAATGCCAGGATAGGTTTTATAGACCAGTCTCTGCACAGATTCAATGAGTGCCGCCAAAATATAGCCGTAAGTTGAATAGGTCATGCTGTCGCCAATCGTGAGATAAGCCACGTGTTGACCTGCATGTAAATGCGCCGCGATACTTTCTGCTAAATTCTTATAATGCTCGCTTAATACGCTCCGGTCTGGGTCCATATTGAACTCAATCTCAACCAGCTTATGTGCAGGCACATCAATCCCCGCCAAGCACTGCAAAGCCACTGAAAGCTCTGCGCCGCGCGCTCTTGGCACATAGATCAAATCTGCTTGCTTTAATGCTTCAAAAGCCGCCAAAGGCAAATAACCTGCTGGGCCTGGGCCTACGCCTAACCCTGTAAAACTGCCCATTTTTAATGGGTGTACTAATTCACTCATATTGCCTTCTGTACTTTATTCTCTTGAGCCATATAATCTTTTCCTAGCGCGTCACCATTCAGGTTAAACAATCTCACTTCAACACGGTCTACCAACGGCACACGGCTGTGTGCAAGCTGGCTGATTCGACTTTCGATTTCCATCCAAAACGCCTGTGCGCGAGGCTCATTTTTTAAACGTTCCATCACGGCTTCTACTGTATTTGCTTGTCTCATTTCTTCCACAATCATTGGCTCAAACGCAAGCTCTGCCGCTACATTTGCCACTGCATTCATGGCCATATTACTTTTGCTAGAATGTGTATCCCAAATGCCATCCAACACTTTCGCAAGCTTACCTGGATGCCCTGCCAGCCAAAGCACTTCTAACCGACTATTATTTTCTGCCAGTGCCTGCTGAGTAAAATCAAGTGCTTCACCGAGAAAATTGGCAATTTGTATCGCGCGTTGCGATGGTAAACCCAATACATCTTTAGCAAACTGCCGACCTATCTTACCAGGTAAGTACGCCACACTCTTTGCACCACCACCTAACGCCACACGCACATACACTTCAATCGAAGCAATCCAAGATGCCAGAGATAAAGGTTCAACAATACCGCTGGTACCTAAAATAGAAATGCCGCCTAGGATGCCCAGCCTGGGGTTAAAGGTCTTTTTAGCGATTTCCTCCCCCTGCTCACAACCAATAATCAGGTCAAACCCTAAATCATTTATATTTCCAGTTTCAATCAATACATCTTCAACTGCTTGGCGCATCATCAACCTAGGCACCGGGTTAATCGCAGGCTCACCTACGGCAACACGTAAACCGGGCTGGGTGGCAATCCCCACGCCCTTACCCGCTTTAAAACACAATGCTTTTGTAGCGTTACGCCGCACTTCGGCATAGATGGTTGAGCCATGCGTACTATCAGGATCATCGCCACCATCTTTCAATACTTCAGCCCGAGTGGTGTTGGCATCTATCCAACGACAAGCTTGTATGGGAACGATTAAATAATGCGTGCCATCTGGCAGCATGACTTTCATCTGCGCCAGTTGCTGATTAGCTAACAATAGATGAAGTGCTGCCTTAACCGCAGCCGTGGCACAGCTGCCAGTGGTGCGCCCACGCTTTAATCCGTTAGGCGCTAGCACGCCAAGGCTAAATTCTATTGGCTCCATCTTGCTCTAAGCTTGTATCTAATGTCGCTAATTGATTCAAGGCATCTATCATCAACGCATTCACAATAGTCGCCGCCCACGGTGAGCCACCACGTGTGCCGCTATTGGTAATACGTGGCACTTGTAAACAACGTTTTAATTCATCTTTGCATTCTCGCGTGCCAACAAAACCTACTGGCAGACCAATGACTAGTTGAGGACGCCAACCATGCTCGCGGATCAATCTAGTCGCTTCCATAATTGCCGTAGGCGCGTCACCAATCGCCAAAATAATATCGTTCCCGAACTTCTCCCATGCGCGGCGGATACCTGCGGCTGAACGCGTAATACCATCCGCCTCAGCCATCAGGTAAGTTTCTCTATCATGCACGCCACACCACGTTTCTATACCTAGCTGCTCAATTAAGGCTCGCTTGAGGCCAGATTGCACCATGGTCACATCGACCACAACGCGCCTGCAACGCAACAATGCACGAATGCCATTCTCGATTGCACCAGCAGAAAAATACAAATCATTCACTGCTTCAAAGTCACCGCTGGTATGTACCAAACGCTGTAAAGCGGTCAGCTGTTCAGGAGGAAAACTGCTCCAATCAAGACCTTCAGCGATAATGCGGAAGCTTTCGGCCTCTATCGGGTGGGGCACATAAGCTGCAAAGGCTGGTTTGGTTTCGCTATTATTATCTGCGTTACTCATTAAGCCTTCTTTTTCTAATAAACCACTCACTTGCATGTGATGCGCCTGTTGCGGCTCACCTACTTGCGCTTCAAAACCAACAATCTGTACGCGATATTTACACAAGGTACAATTCATCGCCGCACGACCTTCAACCGCTTCGCGTGCGCGCTCTATCATCACATCTGCGACATGAGGGTGTGCGCCAAAATATCCTGCGCTCAGTACTTCTAACGCTGGCTCACGCTCACGCAATGCATCTGCCGCAGCGTAGATACGCTTAACTAACACACCATCAAACAGAAAAAATGGTAACACGATAATACGTGCAAACCCTAGCATGGCTGCCGCACGTAAGCCATCTGAAACCAATGGTTTAGCTGTGCCTGAATAACAGACATACACACCGCCAAAACCCATACCTTCTTCAAGCATGCGTGCAAGTTTTGACACTTCACCATTGGCATCAGGGTCAGTCGTGCCACGGCCGACAAGTACCAAGCATGTGTCATCTCGGCGTATAGTTTGTTGCGAAGTCGATTCAGCTTCAATAATGCGCTCTTGGGCTAACTGCAATAGTTGCGGGTGTAAATTTAAAGGCGCACCAAAATGAAAATCAATCTTTGGATGTTTGCTTGCCATTGCTAATAATTCACTAGGCATATCATTTTTAGCATGACGTGCGGCTAATAAAACCCCTGGCACTAAGGCAATTTGTGTCATGCCTGCCGCAATGTTTTGCTCTATCGCTTCGCTAATGGTTGGGCTAGAAAACTCAAGGTAGCCATGATGAATCACATGTTCAGGCGCACGCTGTTGTACAAGCTTAACTAATGCCTCAAATTCGCGCACAGCATCAGGGTCACGGCTGCCGTGGCCTGCAATCACAATGCCAAATTTGTTATCGGTGGTAAGCATTAGACTGTTTGCGGCATTCATAGACATGCTTACTCAGCCTGCACACTTTCAGTCGCAGTAGATACAGGCGCTGGTTCTATTTGACTCGCCATCGGATTAAGTGTGCGAATGAGCATAATGCTCATATCAGAAAATTCTTGGCTCACACATTCAGCTAGCGTACCGTGCCATTCGGCATCGCCACGGGTGAGATTTTCCCACACTTCCGTTGGGTGGTCAGCAGGAATACCATTTTCTAGCAGATAGGCGGCAATAGCTGGCGGCATAAATGAACGTGCTGCATCCCACGGGCATGGAATCACAATCGCATTACGCGCATCTTGCAACACATGGACTAAATGCCGCTTAAATGGCGTTAAATCCCCACGACGATGAAACGTAATAAAGGTCGTTTCATCAAAACAAACCTTAGATTTTGACGCTAAAATCTGTGCGGATGAAATACCAGGCAAGGTTTCTAAAGGGTGACCGCAAGCACGTTCTACACGCTCAAGATATTGAAAACCGCTAAAGTGAATATCGCCCATAAAAACCACCACACAGCGTTTTCCTGCATGATGTGCAGCTGCCACTAGCTCTAATTGTGCCACTTGGTCTCGATAGCCCATATAGACAATTTCAGCACTTGCGGGAATTAGACTCTCCACAACATTGATGACTGCATTAAAGCCTGCAACAACATCTGCGGAGCGTATTAGCTCTGCACCGCGTTGCGTCATATAACCTACGTCACCTGGGCCTGCACCAATACAAATAATCACGTTTGTTTTCCTAACACTTGAGTTGCGCCCACATTTGTTACCTTAATATTAATTAATGGCATCATACACGCCCCATGCGTGCGCAAATCGTCAATGCGAGATTCTCAGCGGATAACTCTTCTAACGTTAAATACTCAGCGCCCATAGCTTGCGCTAGCTGATTGGCGCGACCAAGTCGCAAATAGCCAGTCTCAGTATCCAGCACTAAAGCGGGTATGGCACGTTCGGCGATTAAACCCGCCAATGCCAGCGTTTCGCGCCACGGGTCGCCATTTTCCTGCAAGGCCACATTCGCCTTGCCATCACTTAACACAATCAATAATGGCGGCGCATGGCGCGTATCGGTTTGCTCAAGCATGTCTAAGGCTAATTGCAAAGCATGCGATAACGGGGTGCGTCCACCGGTCGGCAATTCACGCAATGCAAGCTCAGCTTGCTCCACGCTGCGCGTAGGCGCTAACAAAACACTGGCTTGTTCACCACGAAACGAAATCACAGCCACTCCATCGCGTTGCTGATAAGCATCGGTCAATAAACTTAACACTGCTCCTTTAACGACTTCCATACGTTGCTGCGCGGCCATAGAGCCTGAGGCATCGACCACAAACAGAATAAGATTCGCAGTTTTTCCAGTACGAATATTTTGATGCAAATCGCTACGCTTCACGCTAAATTCAGTTGCATCACGCATCGTTGCACTTTTTAAGGTCGCGGCAATGGCAAGACTATCAGGATTTTCATGCGGCACAGTACGCAATACGCGTCCGCGTGCAACTTCACTCACCTGGCTTCTGCGGCCAGCACTGCTATGGCTATTTGCACTTAATGCAACTGATATTTTGAGTGATGGATGTGTTAAAGCGGACGAGACAATTTGCTCGCTAGCAGGTTGAGTTGCATTATTTTGCTCTGTTAGTGCTCGATTTGATCCCTCTTGTTCAGCGGGCACTTGTGATTCAGGTCTAGGCGGCTCAGGTTTAGATGGTGCTTGATTCACATTCGCGGCATTCTGGCTCTCTACCGCCTCATTCATTAGCTCATCAAGACGTTCTTTATCCAACCCAGGCTGCTCAAATGGCTTACGGCGGCGGCGATGTGGCAACACAAATTCTGCCGCATTTTTGACATCCGTAAGATTCACTGCTGTTCGTCCATCTAACGCTGCAAGCGCACGCGCAACCTTGTGCATCACAATATCCGCACGCAGACTGGCCACTTCAAATTCACAACATAAATGGCTGATTAAATCGAGAATATCATCTGCCAGCACTACGTCTACAAACAGACTTTGCGCATTCACTACCTGGTTGCGAAACTCAGTTTGTTGCGCTTGGTAAGACCCAGCATAGCAAGCCGGCTCGGCCTCAAAAGCAATACGTCTGCGCACCACCTCAGAACGCTGCACTTTATCTTGTGGCGCCTTAACTTCCACCATAAGTCCAAATCGGTCTAATAATTGTGGACGTAAATCACCTTCTTCAAGATTCATCGTACCAATCAAGGTAAAACGCGCTGGATGGGTAACCGACAAACCCTCGCGCTGCACAGAGTTTTGACCCATTGCCGCGGCATCTAATAACACATCAACCAAATGGTCAGGTAGCAGATTCACTTCATCAATATAAAGTATGCCACGGTGCGCGGCGGCAAGCAGGCCAGGCTGAAAAATACGTTTAGCGCCTTTAAGCGCGCGCTCTAAATCTAAAGTGCCAATCACACGATCTTCAGTTGCTCCCAGTGGCAAAGTAACAAAGGGCACTGGCGAATCTTGAATCACATGCGCTGCATCGTTGCAAATTTCGCATTGCTCATAAGGTGCATTGGGGCTGCAATTATAGGCACAACCTAGCGTACGTTTTATCGGCGGTAAAATGTCGACAAGTGCACGTGCCGCCGTGCTTTTAGCCGTACCTTTATCGCCGCGAATCAATACGCCGCCTAAGCTAGCGTCAACCGCACAAAGTAACAAGGCGGTCTTGAGCTCTGACTGGCCGACTATCGCTGAAAAAGGGAAACTGACACTATTCATAAAAGTTACTCAACTATCTTATACACTTCGTGGGCTTTCGCCGCGTGCTTCCAACATGGTTTCGCTGCTCAAAAACAAATCACGTAACGATTCTAGCGATTCAGCTTTTGGTGCAGACCACATGCCGCGCTCAGCCGCCTCTAACAATCTTTCTGCAATAGCATTTTGCGCCCATGGATTCGCCTCTTGTAAGAATTCTTGCATCACTGGGTCAAACGCATATTCACTGGCGACTTGCTCATACATCCAATCTTCCATCACTTCGGCCGTCGCATCGTAACCAAACAAATAATCTACCGTTGCAGTTAACTCTAACCCACCTTTATAACCGTGTTTACGAATGCTATCTAGCCATTTTGGATTCACGACGCGAGAACGAAATACGCGTAAGGTTTCTTCTTTAAGATCGCGCACTTGTGCCTTATTTGGATTATGGCTATCACCGAAATAATGGCGAGGCTGTTGCCCAGTCAATGCACGTATGGTGGCAATCATGCCTCCATGGAATTGCAGATAATCATCGCTATCAAAAATATCATGTTCACGATTATCTTGATTATGTAGTGCAACTTGCACGCCCGATAAGCGCACTTTAAAAGCTTCGCGTTCATCTACACCTTGCACATGGCGAGTATACGCATAGCCGCCCCAGTTGATATACGCTTCAGCAAAGTCTTGATCGACTTGCCAGTTTTTTTCTTGTATTAACGGCAAAATTCCTGCACCATAACTGCCAGGTTTTGCGCCAAATATACGGAAGCTAGCGCGACTTTTTGCCGCTTCTTCACTTAAACCTTTGCCTATCCACTGTGCTAACTCTTCTAAATAATGTTTTTTAACAAAATTTTCAGTGAGCGGTTCATCTAGCGCAATCACGGCTTGCACAGCATCGTCTATCAAACTGACCAGTTGCGGAAACGCATCACGGAAAAAACCACTAATGCGCGTAGTGACATCAATACGCTGGCGTTTAAGCACTGTAAGAGGTATCACTTCTACACCAATAAGCTGGCGATTTTCTGGACGCCACACTGGCTTAACACCCATCAGCGCTAATATTTGCGCTACATCATCGCCATGCGTACGCATGGCGCTCGTGCCCCAAATGCTGATTGCTACGCTTTCAGGATACGTTCCTGTTTCTTTCAAATGCCTTGCCAATACTTCATGTGATAGTTGCTGGCCGACTCGCCAAGCTGATTGTGAAGGCACGCTGCGCGGGTCAACCGAATAAAAGTTTCTACCAGTTGGCAATATATGCGCCATGCCCCGTGTAGGGGCACCGCTAGGGCCTGCGGGTACATAACCGCCTGACAAACCAACCAGCAGGTAATGAATTTCATCTGTGGTGCGAATGAGGTTAGGTACTAAAGTATTGCAGGTAAACTGCATAACCTTACACAAACCTTCAAAGCAATTATTTTCTTGCAGTATTGAAGGTGAAGCGATTGCAGGTGCACGTTTTTTAAGTGGCTGTTTAAGGCCACCCATTAAACTAGCTGATTTTTGTTTTGTCACAGGTTGTAATAATGCGCGTGAGGAAAAACCACTTTCTTCACGCAAATGCCCAAACAAACTTTCTACTACGCCATCAATCATTGTCGCATTAAAATTGCCAGCCTGAAGCGTCATTAATAGCTTGCCACATAACTCATCAATCGCTTCAATCGCGTCAGAACGCGTCGCTATTGGACGCTGAGCAATCTCAGCGAGGCTGGTGACTACATTAATGCGTCTGCCACGATCTTCCAGCAGCATATCAATTTTCAAGCCGAATACTTTTGCGACCTCTTCCTGCAGGCCAGGCACATCCTGATTGGGCAGCCGCGTAAGCGATAACAGCATGTCCACCATTTGGTCATTTGCAGGAGCCTGACCCAGAATATGCAAGCCATCCCGAATCTGTGCGGTGCCTAATTCACACAAATAACCATCTAAATCCTCAATTAAGTGCGCAATATCAGCGCCATCCATAGTACTTAACTCACTGGGTAATGCTTCGTCATGATGGTGATG
>JAYVMU010000076.1:0-3068 GCA_043758775.1 Methylophilaceae bacterium | reverse complement strand
CAACAAAGGCTTCTACAAAACTCAAAAACTGCGCAATAATGGAGTTTTTGCACTCTAAAATAAGAACCTTTCAATATGGCACTCAAGAAGTCTGAACTCTATTCATCTCTATGGGCAAGCTGCGACGAGCTTCGCGGCGGCATGGATGCCAGCCAATACAAAGATTATGTGTTGGTGATGTTGTTTATCAAATACGTGAGTGACAAATATGCAAACACTGCTTACGCACCAATTACCGTGCCAGAAGGTGCTAGCTTTGCCGACATGGTGGCGCTTAAAGGCAAACCTGATATTGGTGACCAAATCAATAAAAAGATTATTGCGCCACTGGCTAATGCCAACAAGCTTTCAGATATGCCAAACTTTAACGACCCAAGTAAATTGGGAAGTGATCAAGAGATTGTCGATAGACTGACTAACCTGATTGGTATTTTTGAAAATAAATCGCTAGACTTTAGTAAAAACCGTGCCGATGGCGATGATATTTTAGGTGATGCTTATGAGTACCTGATGCGCCACTTTGCTACCGAGAGCGGTAAAAGCAAAGGCCAGTTTTACACGCCCGCCGAAGTTAGCCGCATCATGGCGCAAATCATAGGCATTAAAGAAGCCAACACCACCAATGAAACCACCGTGTATGACCCAACCTGCGGGTCAGGATCGCTGCTTCTCAAAGTGGCCGATGAAGCTACTACCGATGTGACGCTTTACGGGCAAGAAAAAGACACCGCCACCTCTGGTTTGGCGCGTATGAACATGATTTTGCATAACAACCCCACGGCAGACATCAGGGGTGGTTACAGCACGCTGGCAAGCCCAGCCTTTGTGGATGACCACGGCAAACTAAAAACCTTTGATTTTGTAGTAGCTAATCCGCCCTTTAGCGATAAACGCTGGGGCACAGGTTTTAGCCCAGAGAATGATACCCATGAGCGTTTTACCCAATATGGCATTCCACCAGCCAAGCAAGGCGATTACGCTTATTTACTGCACATCATCCGCTCACTTAAAAGCACAGGCAAAGGCGCATGTATTTTGCCGCATGGCGTGCTGTTTCGTGGCAATGCAGAAGGTGATATTCGTAAAAACCTCATCCGCCGTGGATACATTAAAGGCATTATTGGCCTACCTGCTAACTTGTTTTATGGTACAGGTATACCAGCATGTATTTTGGTGATTGATAAAGCCGAGGCGCAAGCGCGCAAAGGCATTTTTATGCTCGATGCCAGCGCAGGCTTTACCAAAGATGGTCCTAAAAATCGCCTGCGTGAGCAAGATCTGCATAAAATAGTCGATGTATTTAACAAAAAGTTAGAGCTACCCAAATACAGCCGCATGGTGAGTTTAGAAGAAATTGAGAAAAACGAATTTAATCTTAACCTGCCACGCTATATTGATAACCAACAAGCCGAAGACCTGCAAGATATTGAAGGCCACTTAAAAGGCGGCATTCCAACCCATGATGTTGATGCGCTGCAAGCTTATTGGGAGGTTTGCCCACAATTGCAAAATACGTTATTTAAACCAAACCGACCCAACTATATTAATTTAGCTATATCCAAACAAGACATTAAAACCACCATTTACCAATACCCACAATTTGCAGGCTTTATTGCACAAATGAACGCGCACTTTGCCACATGGCAACATGCCATCAGTGTACAACTTAAACAACTGCAATCAGGCTTTCACCCCAAGCAACTCATCCACACATTGGGTGAGCAGCTACTCGCCCATTACGATAATAAACAGCTCATAGACCAATATGACGTGTACCAACACCTCATGAACTATTGGGCAGAAACCATGCAAGATGACGCTTACTTAATTGCCGCTGATTTAGTAACCACCAAGCGCTGGCAAGCGCCAACCTACCGCGTGATTGAAAAAGACAAAAAAGGTAAAGAAAAAGATAAAGGCTGGGCGTGCGATTTAATCCCCAAACGACTTATAGTAGATGCCTATTTTACTAAAGAACAACAAGCCATTAACGAGCTAAGCGCTGAGCTTGAAAGCATTAGCACACAACTTACAGAGCTAGAAGAAGAGCATGGCGGTGATGAAGGTTTATTCAGCGAGCTAGATAAAATAAACAAAGCCAATATAAGCGCAAGGCTTAAAGAGATACAAAAAGAAAAACAGCAAGATGCAGAGGCTAAAGCTGAAGCCCAAGCACTCAGTCAATGGCTAACCCTCAACACCAAAGAAGCTGAACTTAAAAAAGCCATTAAAGACGCTGAAGCCGAGCTAGATTTAAAAGCATATCAACACTACCCAAAACTTACAGAAGCAGAAATTAAAACCCTAGTAGTCGATAATAAATGGCTAAATGTGGTTGATAGCTTGATACATGGCGAAATGGATAGCATCAGCCAAGCGCTTGCCCAGCGCGTAAAAGAACTGGCAGAGCGCTACGAAACCCCAATGCCAATATTGGCAAAAAATGTCACAGACCTTGAAAGCAAAGTGCAACAACATTTAGCCAAAATGGGGTTTGCATGGAATTAAATGCTAATTACAAGCAAACTGAGATGGGGGTGATTCCTGAGGATTGGAAATCAGAACCACTTGGTAAGTATTTCGTTTTTAAAAACGGGTTAAATAAAAGTAAAGAATTTTTTGGTTATGGTACACCTATTGTTAATTATATGGACGTGTACGCGAATACTGGAATTTATGCTTCAAGCCTCTCTGGCCGCGTAGAAGTAACAAAACAAGAATTGGATTCATTTGGTGTAAAAAAAGGGGATGTTTTTTTTACAAGGACATCAGAAACAGTGGATGAAATTGGTATTGCTTCGGCATTGCTAGATGATTCTCCAAATACAGTTTTCAGCGGTTTCATTTTGCGTGCAAGACCTAAAAATGATGAATTAGATAATAATTTTAAGAAATATTGTTTTTCTTCCAGTTTAGTTAGAAAGCAGATAATTTCAAAAAGCACATATACGACACGCGCACTTACTAATGGCCGTGTTCTTAGTGATGTGTTGCTTCCATGTCCCTCAACAAAAGCAGAACAAGAAGCAATTGCTGAGGTATTGAGTGATACGGACGCGCTTATTGAA
>JAYVMU010000075.1:0-5628 GCA_043758775.1 Methylophilaceae bacterium | reverse complement strand
CTTGTGCGGTGATGAGTACGGCGCTGGCATAACCATACGACGCGAGCGGGAAGTTAAAGATTTGTTGCTGTGCTGAGAGCGCGATACCACTTTGCACATTGGACTGTTCGATGTGCCACTTAGAAGAACGGGCAAAAGGAACCATAGGCATTGTCTGACCATTGGTTCCTTTTTTGGATTGACCAGTAGGGGTATCACTGGCCACGACTGCGGTAGGTGCAGGCATAGGGACACATCCAAAATAAGAGGAGCTATTAGCTACTGCGATTAGTAGATAAAGCTCATAGCTTGCCCAAGCGCATTCTGCGAGTTATAGGCAGCTACCAAGCGCCAGATAGTGCCAGCTAGAATAACAGCGACGAATGTTTTAATAACATCCAATGCACCGATATGCACATGCATGCAACTATCTCCTAACTAAAATCTTGTGAGATTTGCCAAAATAGAGGAAGTCAGAGAAGCCAGCGGGGTATGTTTTGAGGTCTCCCATATATTGTACCATAATTTGCTTAGAAATGCCAGCAATTTTCGCGCAGCTTTCAATTTCACGGTCATCGGTATAGCGAAAAATGAATTGATGGCGTGTCTGATTGAGTGTTTCGAGTGGTACTTTACCCACGACGCTATGTGGTCGCGTCATAGAGCATACTACCGATATACCGGATGACCTACCTTGATTCAAGAGCACGCCTAGTTCCTGGTCCAGCTTCAAATGTCCCGCAATATAACCCGCTTCGTCAAAATAGATGCACCAGTTACCCGCTAGATACATACGCTCTAGCGCTTCGCTAATTGCGATACTCTGACTCTTGGTAGCCGCTAATGACTTAGGTTTAATCCATAGTACCACATGTGGTTGATTATACGCCGGGGGCCAATGCGTGATAACCGGGTAGCCACGCTTACGAAATTCTTCTAACGTATCATCGTGCGCCTTAACCGCTAGCACACAAACATAACTCCGTATGTCTAAGATGCTAGAGGTAAAGCGTGTTTTGCCTGTACCAGTGGGACCAAGTACAACAATATGTTCACCCTGTAACCATTGTGAGTGAAACCAAACTAGAAATTGGACTTCACTCATAATAGTTAGGTCATGCGCGGCGTATGCTTGACCTTGGGTCATCATCAGGGTACACTCCATTTGCGTACTCGTTTGCGTCTTCGAGAATAGCTGCACGTGGATCAATGCTAGTGGCATCTTGTTTGTGTAGCTCGTCGTAAAAAGCCTGTTCTTTTAATGCAGCTTCGTTAGGGTAAAGTGGGGGAAAGTCGGTCACAGACTTAGGTGGCTTAGGTTTACGCCCAAACGTAGATGCTAACAAGGCGGGTATCTGGTCAAGCGGTGGTACAACATTATGGTGCTGGGCAATCACAAAAGCTACACTGGCATAACCACCAATGAGCGCGGCAACGTCGCCGCCTTTTACCATATTTTGCAATGACTTAAAAAATTGGGGATGCTTAACCGCTACGTCTACCAATTCCTCCGCACGTTTAGGCGCGCCGTCCATGATAACGAAGCCATCAAACTGGTCAAACATAAACACCAATGCGCCGAGTTTCGTGTAATAGTCATTGATGTCTTTAATAAGCTGAATTGCTGCTTTACTACGCTTTTTCTCTGGTAGCATGTCAGCGGGGACACTATCGGAGCTTTCGACTGTACCAGTGGTCTTGTCTTGGGGGTTTATCGGGTTTGACGACTGGCGGCGCTGGCGGCGCTTCTTCGGTTGGCTTGGGAGGAGTTGGCTTGGGAGGAGTTGACCCGTTACCGCCTCCTGAGTCAGAGGTAGTGGGCTTTCGGCTGGCGTCATATTCACTCCATCTCCTATCATTGTCGTCAAGACGTTTGGTGTGTTCGTCAAATTTGCTACCGATGCCGTCAAGTTTGGAGTTAATGGCGGCAAGGTGGTCAGGCGCTTCGCTTGGTGTTTGTGGTAGTGATGGCTCATGTGGTTCATCACCTTCAGGCATGGCTATACCTCCTATGAACTGCTTTCATTATACCATTTTTTGTCCGCATTGACAAACAGATGTAGGTATGCGATACTTAATTTGCATATGGAGCCAATACCCCACTAAAGCCCTTTGCATGTGTCTTGTCGTGGGGATGAGACACATGCGGAGGGTTTTTTCATGCGGAAAAATCGGGGTATCTTTGTTTTGCCATGTGCGCATGAAACATCCATACCGAATGAAATATTTGACAAATCGCAAACCGTTGATATTATTACCTGTGTTGGTTGTGCACATGGTTGGTATTATGTCGTTATCAGTCAAGGTAGTTATCTAAGTTATCATGACACTCCCGAAGAAATTACTAATTTATATAATTCATGTAGTGGTAAAGAAACTAAATATACTGATGCATATGGTTATTTTTATTATAAAGAATTACATCGTGCGTGATAACATCTTTTTTACATGGTTATGGCTCTGCGTGCTGCTTATTGTTTTACTCATGGCAATCGTGATAGGCATTCACCTATCAATCCTGCTGTATCGGTAGGTTGGCATCATGTCAGAGAAAAAGTCGGACTACCGTAGGACGGGTAAAAAATCATCTGGTCAATATGAGAACATAAAGACGGGAGAAGTTATATCACGGCGTGCCTATAATAATAAATTTTATGTGAACCAAAAGGCGGGTACATTTAACATCCAAAATTTTCGTTATCCTGAACGATTGTGGGATAAGATTGCATCCTTACCTGATGACAGCCAAGTAATGATACGAGTACGAGGAAACGTACAATTTTATGAGGGGGCACCTAAACGCTGGGTAACTATTCGCGCTAACATCTACAAAGATACCCTCATGCGTCAAGGTTATGATAAATTTGATACTGAATTGGAAACAAACATGAACGATATCTCAGGTCTGGCGTTGCTATGGAAATAAAACAGCCAAGTAAAGTGTCGCGTAACACTCATTTACTCACACCATTACCACCACAAGAATTAAAGTTAGGAAAGCATGTCTTTTTTGATATTGAAACTGGCTTACCAGGAGAAAACACACTCGGTGGTAGCTGGGTTATTGGTCAAGCACGCTTTTATGATAACCCTAGCACGGCTTATAATTTTAACGATGAAGCAGAATTCTTAGATTTTTGTTTATCTAAAAAAATGCGTGGTCATACCGTTGTGGCGCATAATGGCAGTGGTTATGATTATGCATATCTGATGAAACATATACGCGATTATAAAGATGAACATCCAGGCTTGAAGTATGATATGATTATCCGTGGTGATGGGCGGCCTATCCTTATTACCCTTCGCTATAAAAAACAAATCGTAAAATTGATAGATAGTTTTACGGTCATTCAAACATCATTAAGTGCCTTAACAAAAGTTTTGGCTCCTCTCTATGCGAAAAAAGAACGGCCATGGGAATTACCCGATGGTAGCGTTAATTATTTTCACCCTAACAATCCGCTAGATATGGAATATTTGAACTATGATGTTTTGGGGTTGATGTTTGCTTATGAAAAATATTGCCAAATTGTGTTTGAACATTTTGGAGTCAATCTAGCTTTAACTAGTGCATCAACGGCGATGAAAGCATGGCGACGTACATTACCTGATGATATGTCTGGCTACTTTTGGCGACAGCGTCCCGCAGTCGAAGAGTATGGTCGCAAAAGCTATGCCGGTGGCATTGTCTTTTTGACAACTATTACACCGCAATATGATATGCTGCATTTAGATGTCAATGCGATGTACGCGCACGCTATGCGCCAAGGTGTACCGATTGGCTCAGGATGTTTTACTGATGTCTACCGTGCGGGTAAGGCTGGCATCTATCACTGTGTCGCGCATGTGCCATTGGATGAAATGTATCCATTCATACCAGATTTGAATAACCGCTGGTCTTGTGGTAATTTTGAATGCTACATTCCATCTATTACCATTGAATATGCGCGTTCACTCGGCTATATCATTGATGTTATCGACGGTTACACGTTTGATAGCATTGGCATGATATTTGATGACTTCTTAACAACCTGTGAGAAATTAGAGCGCGAACATAAAATAGATGGCATAGTCGATAGTATTGGTATGGCTGCCAAAAATATGCGTAACAGTCTCTATGGTAAATTTGGTATGAAGCCAGTAGCCAAGAAATTAATTTTTGGTGAAGTACCCGCCAATGCCACACCGTTTTTTGGTCCTGATGATAATATACCTAGCGACTGTCTCTATGAAAAAATTGACGACATCCAAGCGCCTTACATGATGGTTCACTGGGCTAGCTGGGTAACAGCACATGCACGTATTCATTTAAACACCCTAGCAAGGGCTACAAGTGCGGTGTATGGTGATACTGATAGTATTGTCATATCACGTACAGCGCTAGCTCCTGTGGTCGCCGCTGGCGTGCTCAAAATAGGGGAAGCCTATGGTGAATTAAAAGTAGAAGCCGAGTATGTGAAATTCGTGGCAATGGGACCAAAAAGATACAGCGCGACAAAACATGATGCTTCCCATATTGATAAAGCCAAAGGCATACCTAAAGCTGGCTTACGTCATGAAGACAATTTTACTGGTACCACCAAAATCGTGCCCTATGTATCTGTCAATTCAATTCCCAGTTTATTAAAATTCAAAACGCAAAATATGACCACTCGTCGCACACGTCAATATAGCAAAATTGAACATTCTAAGACGTGGTCAGTCTTCCCAAACGGTGATGTGCGACCGAGAGTATCGGACCACCAAAATAAATAAATGCTTATTTTGGGAAGCTATGGTAGGCTTTTTGGGAAGTTATTTTAAAAGTTTCCCATATTTATGAAATAGCACGCTCCTAATAGTCCTTTAGCTTGACATACTTATCTATATATGCGATACTATTTCTTAGGAGGTATCCATATGCACGGCTACTTAAATCCTAGTGTCGAACTAAACGACATGACGCGCCAAGAAAAAGAACGCGAAATATGGCTCATGTTGGTGGCATCGTCAGAGACACTTTACTCATTAGAGTCTGAAGCCGCAAAAATTCTCGCACCACTCGTTAGCAGTATAGCGATGAATTTTTTGTCAGCAGCCACAAAAATGTTAGAAGAGGAAACGATAAAAAATCATGGCTAAAAACGAGACGGTAGTTACCGAAGAGACAGCGTTGGCAACACCTGAAAAAATCGTGAAAAAGCGCAAGCCGCGCACGGTCAATCCCAACGCCAATAAGAGCTATTCAATTAGTTTGCCGCCCCTCCGATTTGAGGCAATTAAAGAGTATGCTTCACAACGAAATGCAAGCGTTGCTGAAATTATACTCGAATTGGTGGTTGCTGATGCGACTATCACGGCTATTTTTGAGTCAAAACTAGAGGCTTATCTAGCCGAGCAAATCGAAGCGTTAAAGGCTTCAATTAGGGGGGGTAAATAAACTACACGTTATTTGCTTCATATGCACTTGTTAAGGTTGCATTTAGTTTGATGAGACAATGCTAAATGGTAATTTAACAAGGTGAATGCAAAAGTGGGCGCGTTTCGCTGGGTCAGCGGGGCGCGCTTTTTTTTGCCGGGTCACACTAGTTGTATATACATCTATAATCGCCGACTTATCCACATATTTCGCCCACTTATCCACAAAATAAGGGGACGCAGCGATAGTAG
>JAYVMU010000074.1:0-3873 GCA_043758775.1 Methylophilaceae bacterium | reverse complement strand
GGGCGAGTTACGTCATCAATATTCTGGATGCCTTTAAGTTAACGAATATCGCTCGAAGTTCTGATTCATTGCCCAGTTTATGAAACATTCAGGCTAGTTTTCATTGCTTTCTAAGCTGCCTGTGCGGCAGTGAACCTCAGCAATTACGTTCACTTGGCCGCCTGCCGTTTCTAAGCTGCCTGTGCGGCAGTGAACTGGCAAGGATGCTAGCAAAGGGGCCAGGGGGTTTTCTAAGCTGCCTGTGCGGCAGTGAACCACTAGCCGACTCGTACCACTTTTGCACTTCTTTTCTAAGCTGCCTGTGCGGCAGTGAACCTTTATCTAGTACCCACTCGCACGCTTCTTCATTTCTAAGCTGCCTGTGCGGCAGTGAACAAGCACATTTCGCGACTTTCCCCGAAGCATTGTTTCTAAGCTGCCTGTGCGGCAGTGAACTAATCCAAGCGGAAATAAAAACCCTCCGCGATTTTCTAAGCTGCCTGTGCGGCAGTGAACACGAAACAATTGCTGCTCTCACAGATTCTTCATTTCTAAGCTGCCTGTGCGGCAGTGAACGGCAAGCATGGATGTTTATCCTGATGAAAAATTTTCTAAGCTGCCTGTGCGGCAGTGAACAATGATGATCGACTGTCGTTACAGTGCCAAACTTTCTAAGCTGCCTGTGCGGCAGTGAACAAAAAGGCTACTCCAGACTGGGAGCTTATTGATTTCTAAGCTGCCTGTGCGGCAGTGAACTATCCAACGGTTACGCTTTCCTGCTGAGTCGCTTTCTAAGCTGCCTGTGCGGCAGTGAACAACACTGCCACTGATGCTGTAGTTGCTGCTCATTTCTAAGCTGCCTGTGCGGCAGTGAACCTGTCGCTTTGGTTGCTGATGCAATGACATTATTTCTAAGCTGCCTGTGCGGCAGTGAACAATTGTGCACTTGCGATCAGGCGCGCATTCCATTTCTAAGCTGCCTGTGCGGCAGTGAACTTTTGAGCGGATTTCATCGCGGTGGCCATTTCTTTCTAAGCTGCCTGTGCGGCAGTGAACTAGATAAGGCTCAGTTTTCGCGTTGGCTGTCATTTCTAAGCTGCCTGTGCGGCAGTGAACCCGCAACATCAGTGGGTCAAGTAGCTGAAACTTTTCTAAGCTGCCTGTGCGGCAGTGAACTAAGCATGTGATACGTCACGGCTGGGAATGTGTTTCTAAGCTGCCTGTGCGGCAGTGAACTGGCTAAGGTATCAACCAACATTACTGTTTCTTTTCTAAGCTGCCTGTGCGGCAGTGAACCTATTTATCCCTCCGGCACGGTAATCCGGTCATTTCTAAGCTGCCTGTGCGGCAGTGAACAATGAGCGCACACGATAAAGCAGAATTTTTAATTTCTAAGCTGCCTGTGCGGCAGTGAACCCGCAGACATCAAGGAAATATTGAACGCAGACTTTCTAAGCTGCCTGTGCGGCAGTGAACTGTCACAAATATCAGCATTGGAAACTATGTAATTTCTAAGCTGCCTGTGCGGCAGTGAACTTGTAAATAGCGCATATACAAGTGTTATTTTTTTTCTAAGCTGCCTGTGCGGCAGTGAACGTTACTTGCATCAATTTCTGTTTAATGAACAATTTCTAAGCTGCCTGTGCGGCAGTGAACCAGCCACAAAGCCAAGGAAGTAATATGCAACATTTCTAAGCTGCCTGTGCGGCAGTGAACCATTGATTCTTGTTGACGTAATTGAGTGAGCTTTTCTAAGCTGCCTGTGCGGCAGTGAACTACCACGCAAACCTTGTACTGTACGCAAGAAATTTCTAAGCTGCCTGTGCGGCAGTGAACGTCCGGGTTGACCGCGTAGAAGGTATTGCCAATTTCTAAGCTGCCTGTGCGGCAGTGAACAACAAATTCGCTGGATAAAACACTCAATGTAATTTCTAAGCTGCCTGTGCGGCAGTGAACTAATCGGATCAGTTTTAACTGGTACATTTTTTTTTCTAAGCTGCCTGTGCGGCAGTGAACCTTATAGTTGTAAGCGCAGTAGTTAGTTCCATTTTCTAAGCTGCCTGTGCGGCAGTGAACATCAATTAAGTCTATTGTTGAAATGCGGGATTTTTCTAAGCTGCCTGTGCGGCAGTGAACGAATGTCAGACCCTTGGCGATTTGATCCTGCTTTTCTAAGCTGCCTGTGCGGCAGTGAACCAATGTCGGCTTCGTTGGCTTTACAAATCCAATTTCTAAGCTGCCTGTGCGGCAGTGAACAGTTTTGACATGTAACTCCATAATATATAATTTTTCTAAGCTGCCTGTGCGGCAGTGAACCAATTCCTGCCGGGATTAAGCCGAAAGATTTATTTCTAAGCTGCCTGTGCGGCAGTGAACTCTTTGGTGTGGATGGAACATTAGCTATTATGTTTCTAAGCTGCCTGTGCGGCAGTGAACGTTCTCGCCCTCTTCCACTTCCTCCGAAACCATTTCTAAGCTGCCTGTGCGGCAGTGAACATATAAGCTTTATTTATTCAGCTGGGACATCCTTTCTAAGCTGCCTGTGCGGCAGTGAACCCATGCGCCAACCTGCGTTGGTGTTGCTCCATTTTCTAAGCTGCCTGTGCGGCAGTGAACTTGAAGAAAACCATTGTTTGCCATAAACGATATTTCTAAGCTGCCTGTGCGGCAGTGAACCTACAACGGTTAAAATTTATAGATAGATATACTTTCTAAGCTGCCTGTGCGGCAGTGAACAAAAAGAAACCGTCAAAATCTGACGAATAACTTTTCTAAGCTGCCTGTGCGGCAGTGAACATACGAGCGCCGGAAGTCATGATAAAAAAACTTTTCTAAGCTGCCTGTGCGGCAGTGAACAGCAAAATGTGGTTGATTCAGGCATCCAGTTTTTTCTAAGCTGCCTGTGCGGCAGTGAACCTTGTTTCCGGTGCCGACAAATGCCTTTTTATTTTCTAAGCTGCCTGTGCGGCAGTGAACCTTACGTTTAACACGTTATCGCAAATCCCTCATTTCTAAGCTGCCTGTGCGGCAGTGAACATGCAGCCTTAGCTTCTATCCTGACAATATCGTTTCTAAGCTGCCTGTGCGGCAGTGAACGAACCGGCGCGGAATTAACGGCAGCAGCTAACTTTCTAAGCTGCCTGTGCGGCAGTGAACAGCTAGCTGTCCTGCGCAGCAATGCGATCAACTTTCTAAGCTGCCTGTGCGGCAGTGAACTAACTCGAATAAGCCAACCGGTCGCGGCTACTTTTCTAAGCTGCCTGTGCGGCAGTGAACGATACTATCGATAGGCGCTTTAATTTCTATCATTTCTAAGCTGCCTGTGCGGCAGTGAACCAGTTGACCAGGTGTACGGATTAGATGCGCAATTTCTAAGCTGCCTGTGCGGCAGTGAACAATGATTTGTGCGAGGTTGTGTGGCTCAAATCTTTCTAAGCTGCCTGTGCGGCAGTGAACTACCGACGGTGTTTGCGTTTGATTATTCCAACTTTCTAAGCTGCCTGTGCGGCAGTGAACAGACTTTCGCAGCAAAAGATTAAAATATAAATTTTCTAAGCTGCCTGTGCGGCAGTGAACAAGAAACTTGTCACGCGACATTGGGTGAAATATTTCTAAGCTGCCTGTGCGGCAGTGAACTTCTACCGTTTATGTGATGTATCGACACCCAATTTCTAAGCTGCCTGTGCGGCAGTGAACGTAGCCGGGTTGCTTTGTTAATTCGCGCAGTTTTTCTAAGCTGCCTGTGCGGCAGTGAACGATGGCATGCAACCATGACCCAACCTAAAACATTTCTAAGTGTCAACGCTAAATAGAAATGTCCCCTTTTCTGCCATTTAGAAATGTCCCCTTTGTTAGCCATGGTTTTTGGTTAATTAATCAAGAAGGTGACTTATC
>JAYVMU010000073.1:0-15810 GCA_043758775.1 Methylophilaceae bacterium | reverse complement strand
TTCTTCCAGGCCATAATCAGAGGTACTCGTCTGTGTTTAAGTGATATGCCATTTTATGCTATTTGGACTAAATCTAGTGATTCGTGCAAAGGTCTCTTTATATATTAAAAGCTTATAAAAAAAACTTACAGAAAACGATAACGAAACCATGACTGCAAAACATCAGAAAATCGCCAACAACGAAATCAGTGCTAGCGAATATTTACGCTATAGCAGTGCAATGAGCGATGCGGTGGTCAAAACCTTGGACGGTGCATACATCACCACATGGCGTTTAGACGGCATTGCCTTTGAAACACGGGATGCCATTGATTTAGATATTTTCCATGAAGCATTTAATCAGCTGCTAATTGGTCTAGGAGAAGTTGCTATTTGGTCACATCGTGTGCGTCGCCAGTACTCAGGCAAATTCAGTACCGAATACCAAAATCCATTTGCGAATACCTTGGCGAAACGCTATTACGCTAGTTTTGATGGTTACAACATGATGGGCAACGAAACCTATCTCACGTTGGTGTATAGACCCTATGGCGCGGTTAAGAAGAACCTTTTTGGTCGCGTCGCTGATCTTCAAGAAAAATCACTACGTGCCATTGAGGAAGCTGATAGGTACGCGCTGCGTAAAATTGAAGAACTCGCCACTCGCATTCAAGCCACCCTAAAGAAATACAATGTAGAGCGGCTCACCACTTATCAAGAAAACAACATTACCTATTCTAACCAGCTCGCATTTTATGGTTACCTGCTTAACGCTGTTTGGGAAAAAATTCCCGTCAAGGATTACCGTATCCGTGACGTGCTGCAAACTTCACGTCTATTCTTCGTTGAGGAGAAAATAGAAGTTCGTGCACCAAATCAAAAGCGCTTCGCCGCGATGCTGGATTTAAAAGATTACCCAGCTAACACGGACGCGGGCTGCATGAATAGCTTACTGTACACACCGTATGAATACATCGAGACGCAAAGTTTTTCGATATTAGACAAACCCAGTGCCAAAGACAAATTAGAAAAACAGCGCAATCAACTGGTTTCGACTGAAGATGGCGCAGCTTCACAAATTAAGGCCTTAGACCTCGCCATTGATCAGCTGGTTGATGGGCAGTTTGTACTTGGAGAGTACCATTATTCACTGACCGTATTGGGCGATAGTATGGATGAAGCGACACGCAATATGGCAGAAGCGCGCTCGGCACTCAGTCATGATGGTTACCAAACGGCACTGTTGGATTTAGTGGCTGATGCCGCATGGTTTGCCCAGCAACCTGCGCACTGGCATTTAAGGCCACGTGAAGCACATCTCACCTCACGCAACTTTGCAGGTTTAGCCGCGATGCACGGCTTTGGCACGGGTAAGCGCAATAACAATCCATGGGGTGAAGCCGTCACCATTCTTAAAACACCGAATGGTGCGCCGTATTATTTTAATTTTCATGGCACTGACGAAAGCGACGATTCCACTGATAAAAAAGCACCTGGCAATACCACGATTATTGGTATGACAGGTTCAGGTAAAACCGTGCTTGAGTTGTTCTTACTACTGATGACTTTGAAATACCAACCCACGATTGTATTTTTTGATAAAGATCGTGGCGCTGAGATTGTCATTCGCGCATTAGGTGGCAATTATCGCGTACTTAAAAAGGGTGTTCCTACGGGCTTTAATCCATTTCAACTAGAGGCGACTGAACACAATATTAGCTTTTTAGTAAAACTGGTGCAAAGTCTCGTGCCTTATCCACTCAATGCCACTGATAGTCATGAAGTAGAGCGTGCAGTACGCGTGATGATGACCTTTGAGCGTAGCAAACGCGGCCTATACGCGATTAACCAGCAACTCCCCAACACCAAACAAAATAGTGTGTATGACTACCTACAAAAATGGTGCAGAGGCGGTAGCTATGGCTGGGTACTGGATAACGTGGAAGACCAAATAGACTTGAGTCAAGGCCGTCTATTTGGTTTTGATGATACGGCTTTTCTAGAAGATAAAGACATCCTAGCGCCCGTCACTATGTACTTACTACATCTAACAGAAAGCCTGATTGATGGTCGCCGTTTTATCTATGTCATGGCTGAATTTTGGAAGCGTTTAGAGCTGTCAGAATTCACAGACTTTGCCGTCAACAAACAATTTACCATTCGTAAACAAAATGGATTCGGTATCTTTGATACACAAAGCCCTGCACAAATCCTTAAAACACCACACGTCGCAGCCATGGTGGAGCAATGTGCTACGCAAATATTTTTACCTAACCCCAAAGCCGATTACCACGACTATGTGGAAGGCTTCAAAGTCACCGAGATGGAATATCACACCATCCGCACACTTGGTGAAACGAGCCGTCAGTTTCTAGTCAAGCAAGGTCATACCTCAACAGTCGTCACCTTAGACCTTGGCAGCCTCAATGAAATGTTAGACGTACTCAGTACTTCATTAGATAACGTAGAAATGCTAGATGAAATTCGTGCAGAAGTGGGTGATGCCGTACAAGACTGGATGCCAATTTACTTAAATCGATTAACCCAGCGTAAAGCCATGACCAAAGCCAATAAAGGGCGAATAGTCCAATAGTATTTTTATTAACAAGGAGTTTCATTATGACAATACGCCACCATTTGAGATTACCCGCCATCTTGCTAACCACATTTGCAATGAGTATTGCTCATGCTGATGGTGGCGAACTCACAGGCAAGGTTAAATTAGCCTGTGAAGCTATTCTTTGCCTTTCCACAGGTTCGCCACCAGGCGAATGTTCACCATCACTGAGTTAATATTTCAGTATTGATTTTGATGATTTCAGCGACACCATACAAGGCCGCATCAACTTTTTAAATCTATGTCCTGTTTCATCAGAAACATCACAAATGAAAAGCCTAGTCAATGCGATTGCTAATGGCGCAGGTCGTTGTGATGCTGCCTCACTGAATGCGACGCTAATAGCCTATACCAATGGCTTGCAAGGCTGCATTCAAGGCACTAAGCCTGCGTACTGTTCTGACTATGAAGGTCATGAATATACCGACCTGCACAATGGTGCGCATTATGTGGTGACGCAGTCACAAACTTACTGGCCATTTAATAACTTCATGGGTGGCAATTCAAACGATGGCGGAGGCTTCCTAAGTGGTTTCACTGGCGGTAATGGTCAAAGCAGCACTCAAACCTGCGGTCATTGGGTTGATTGATTTAATTGTTGATATGAAAAATAACCGATATAGGACATAAAAGGATAAATGTCATGAAAAAACACCACTCAAAATCAAGCATTAAAGCATTCATTATTGCGCTAGCCATTGTGGCCAGCTTACAAGCCAGTATTACGCCTGCTAATGCAGGCGGCATCCCTGTTATTGATGTGGCGAATCTTGCTAATACGCTCGAGAATATAGTGCAGTGGGGTAAACAGCTACAAGCCATGAAAGAGCAATACGCACAACAGCTTGCACAATATCAGTCAATGACAGGTAAGCGTGGCTTTGGTACGGTATTAAACGACCCTAAGTTACGCCAGTATTTGCCCGCTGATGCACAAAAAGTGTATAGCCAAATGATGCGACCCGTTCAATCCATGGATGTTTGTAGCGGGCAAATGGGTGAGTTTCTCACCCTGTGTCAATCAGAAGTTAAAAAACACTACATAGACCGTGACAATTACGAAAAAGCCTACGATACCGCCACTACTGAGCAAGCGCAGATACAGGGCTTAATTGATCAGATCAGTAATACAGACGACCCTAAAGCCATTGCCGAACTACAAGCACGTATGGCAGGCGAGCAAGCCAAAATTCAAAACACTGTGGTGCAACTGCAACTGAGCACACAGTTGGCTGAAATACAAAACAAGTTATTGCAACAGGCTAAACAAGATGCACAAGTAAAAGCCACGATTGAGGATAGAGGCAATCCTATTTCTGCGCCAGAACCGATTACCCATTGGGATTAACCAAGCTATCAATAAGGGAATTTGCATCATGAAACTAACGCTTATTACGCTTATAGCAGTTTTATTAACGGCGTGTTCTGCGCATGACGAAATTGACTCGCAAAAGACTTACACAGTGCAGGCGTTATTGAAAGAGCCAGCACTCTATAAAAAAATAAGTGATTGGTGCAGCGAAAACCCTAGTGAGCGCAGCCTAACACCCAACTGCGTCAATGCCTTGCAGGCTTTACATGAATTACAAGCAAATGCCACGCTAGAGGATAGAGGAAAGCCCATTACTGCACCTCAACCAATAGCTAATTTCAGCTAAGTGCAATTTTAGATAAAAAATGGAATCTTATTTTAATCAAGCGACCGCTATGAGGGCTTCTGGGTTAAGTTCCGCTATTTTAAGTAGCGTTTTAGCTGCACCAGATGGCTTGGCGCGACCTTGCTCCCAATCTTGCAAGGTGCGTACAGATACGCCTAATAAATCAGAAAATTTGCTTTGGCTTAAGTACATTTTATTGCGGATATTAGCAATTGGCGACAACGCTACGCGCACATTACCTGCCTTCATTTGTTTGGCAGAGGTAATTAAGTCTTCACAAAATTGCGTCAATTCTGGATCTTCAATTTTACTCATATTCAACCTCATTTTTCAATCGACTCAGTTAGGTAGCAGAGTGCGGATAAACACCAAACACACCATAGAGTTATGCGGCCTCCGCCAACTCAATACGTACGCTATGTCCAGCGCGGGTAGCAAGCTGTATAAGAGTATCCAAACTAAATTTATCAAACTTACCGCGCACCAAGTCAGAAACGCGGGCTTGGGATACGCCAAAACGTTTCGCAGCTTCGCTTTGTGTCCACTGATGCTTGTCTATTTGTTTTGCAATATCACACATCAATTGCGCGCGCATCGCCAAAATAGTTGCTTCAGCATCGTTAAAGCCCAAATCGGCGAACACATTGCCGCTAGATTCAGTGATAGTCAAATCAGGGTCAGTTATTTTCATGGTTTATTCTCCAATGGATTTATTACGTTTAATTGCCAAATCAATATCTTCTTTGCGCGTTGCTTGTGTTTTCTTTTGAAAGCTATGCAACACATAGATAAAGTCTTCGTGTTTGGCAATATAAATGACACGAAACTCACCAAGCTCATGGACACGAATTTCATAAACACCCTTACCTATACTTGGCATGGGTTTAAAGTCTGTAGGCATCAGTCCATCTTGAACACGACGCAGTTCAAAACCACACTGACTACGCGCCTCTTGCGGAAAATCACGCAGGTCATCAAGGCTACTTCCCACACATTTAATTGGTTTCATACAGGTAATTATATAAGTATTGATATAAAAAATCAAGTGCAATTTGCACAACAACAAATAAGGGTACGCCATGTTTAACTACATCGGCGGTACATTTTTCTCTTACATAGACCACTTTGTAAATCAAGTATCAGCACAATTAAGCGTTTATGTGGCTGCAATAGCCTTATCTGCCTTAACGCTGTACTACCTATTTGTAGGTTTTGCCGTTATGCGTGGTGAAGTGCGTGAGCCAATCAGCACCATTGTATGGCGCTCAGCCAAAATGGCCATGATTTTATTCATCGCTTGTGGTGCGGGCATCTATCAGGCTGAAGTCATCGGTACAGTCAAAACCGTCAGCGCAAACTTAATGAGTTCTGTTGCTGTTTCGACAGCTGGCGGCGGTGCTTGCCCTGTTACTGGTACAGGTGATGCGGCTATGTTCAATGCGCTAGATTGCAATTTTAACCAACTGCTAACGCCTTTCAATGACCTTGTCGCAGCGAGAATGAAACTAAATATTCTTGATGTGGCAAGTGGTATTGCACTCAGCATCGTGGCCAATTTGTATTTAATTTGTGTCCTTATTTTGTTTGGTGCGGTTGGCATTATTTTTTTCACGAACCTGCTCACACTCAGTTTAGTGTTGGCGGTAGGCCCATTATTCATTGGTGCATTAGCATTTGAACCCAGCAAGAATTTCTTTGATGGTTGGAAAAACAAGATTGTTTACATCTTACTTTTGCAACTATTCATGATGATATTTTTGGGATTGGTGTTTGTGATTGTCAACGGTTACATCGTTAACCTAGGGTTTAATACAGATCAATCAGCCGCATTCGTTGGTGCAAAACAAGCTGCCGCACTCAAAGCAATATTCAGTCTGATGGTGGTGATGTGTCTATTTGCCTACTTGTTTACCAAGCTCGACAACATTGCCAATAGCCTAGTAGGTGGTGGTGATAATGCCAGTGGTTTAGGTCTTGCCTTGGCTACAGCACAAATAGCAAAAATGACTTATGCCGCTATACGGGGTGGCAGTAAAGGTGGGGGCGGTGTAGGCGGAAAAATAGAAAATAATAGCGGCGGCGGACTAGCTAGCGGTTTAGAAAAAAGCACACAACTGGCTGGTCGTGGCATCAATCGTGCCGTACAACATTCAGCACATGCAATCGCTTCGCGTTATCGGAATAGATAACCAGCACCATGAAAATACTAAAACAACTTTTATCAAACTCCTCACTAGGTAAATAGCATGCTATTCAATAACAAAAAAGACATTCACCAACAAGCCCTCAATTGGGAAGCCTCCACTGCCATTGCGCTGCATCAGTCTGAGGTTAGAGCATGGAATATAACTAAAATAATGACATTATTGGCCGTGTTAGCGATCACTGGTTTGGTATTTATGCTGCCCTTTTATAAAGTCGTCCCCATGACTTTTTTAGTCGATAAAGTGACAGGTGAAGCGCAATTGGTAGATACCACAGGTTACAAACCAGCTAGTTTGAATGAAGCAGCCGATAGGCATTGGGTCGAAGAGTATGTGAACACGCGTGAACGCTATAACTGGATGCTGTTACAAAGTGACTATGAGCGTACTTTGGCTTTATCTGCTGGCGATGTACTCAAAAACTATCGCGCCATGTTTGGTCACGATAATGCGCTTGATAAACAACTCGGTAATTACACAGAACGTCGTATTCACATCGTTTCAACGACATTGCCGCCAGGCGCGCAGGGAACTGCCATCATTCGGTATGAACGTACCACGCGCGAGCGTGGCTACGACACTGAAATAGCAGGTAAATACATTGCCTCGATGACCTATGTTTACGAAAAACCTTCACTACTCACATTACAAAGAGACCTTGATGCTAATCCTTATGGATTTAAGGTCACAGGCTATGTGGTCGACAGAGAAGAAAAAGGCGCAGCAGTTGCTGCACCTATTATTAACGCCCCTCAGTCTTTATCACCATCAGCTAACGCCACGTCACAAGCCGCTAACGGAGTATCCGCACAATGAAGTCTACAATCAATCAAGCAGCCATGAATTTAGTACGTACCAAATTAACGCTCAACGCTATCAAGTTAGCTGTTCTTGCTTCATTAAGTATCACTGGCTTCGCGCAAGCCAATGCTCAAGTCAGTGAAAACATAGCAAACCCAGTACAACTCATTCCTTACGATATGAATCAAGCCAACACACATGTCTTTAATATGCTCATGCACACCAAAAATTTCTTGAATGACTAAAATTACAGGGAAATTTTTGCCTTTGGCTGGCATCGCTTGATATGCTGCAATTTCACCATCTGCCACGGGTACCTTTACCTCGTCAGCTTTAATGCCAGAAGTGTCCGTACTAATCGCTTGCGCCAACACGGGGTTAGAAGCAAGTGCAAAACCCATCGCTAAGCTAGTCATCATAAAGTCACGACGGGTAAAACCTGCTTGTTGATCTAGACCGATTGTATTGAAGTCAATCGGTTTTAAGCCATAAGTATTTAAATGCATGCTAATTCCTTTATTGATTGTTGGATTTTAAGTGGTTAAAAATGATGAGTTAACGAGCGGCTTTAACCGCGTTTAAATTGGAATTTAAATGCGCTCTTAATGCGATAAGCTGTTGATTAAGCGCTTTAATTTCTGGCAAGGTACATCCAGTATTGCAAGATACACTGGCAGGGATATGAATTACATCAGTGCGTAATGACTGACCTAATGGCGTTAGCGCAATGATTACTTGGCGACCATCAATTGCCTCACGTTTACGTGTAATAAAGGCTAGTTTTTCAAGTCGTTTAAGTAAGGGTGTTAATGTACCCGAATCCAAAAATAATCTTTCACCTAGCGCATTTACTGTAATCGAATCTTTTTGCCACAAAACAAGCAAAACAAGGTACTGAGGATACGTAAGTCCAAACGGTGCTAATAACGGCTTATAAATTTTCGTCATCGCAAGAGATGCCGAATAGAGCGCAAAGCACATCTGCTCATCCAAATTCAATATCGAATGTTCATTAAAATCATTTGTTACGCGTTCATTTTGCATAATTTGTATTTCAAACTAATTGCATTGTAAATAATTACAATGTGTACAATCTATTTGCGGCAAGTGTTATTTTTTCTTTATCTATAAAATTAACAACTAAATTAATAGATGTAAATTTTTTAGTAACGCCTAGATTACAATTAAAATTAATTAATAGAAAAATGACCTTATAAAGAAAGATTTAGTTATGACAAACAAAGCAATTATTCTTGGTACCGGCGGTGGTTACGATAAAGTAGTTATAGGTAAGCGCGATGCCAAAGATCCGAATACTGGAGAAATCACGGTTCGACTTCACGCCAACTCACTCAATTATCATGACTTAGCAGTTGTAAGTGGTATGTGGGGTCCTAATGAACCAAGGATTCCAATGGCTGACGGCGCAGGAGTTGTAACAGCTGTGGGTGATGGCGTGACAGAATTTTCTGTAGGGGATAATGTTGTAAGTACTTTTTATCCTACATGGCTATCCGGAAAGCCTGTTGTAGAAGGATTTGCTACTACCCCGGGGGATGGTGTAGATGGATATGCACGCGAAATAGTAACGGCTTCAGTGAATGCATTTACATTAGCACCCATAGGCTGGAGCCATACTGAAGCTTCAACTCTTACCACTGCAGCATTAACTGCATGGCGGGCTTTAATGTCTGACGACGCCTTGAAACCAGGCGATAATGTTTTAGTATAGGGTACGGGAGGAGTGTCAATATTTGCACTACAATTCGCCAAAATGGCAGGCGCGAATGTAATTGCAACATCGTCCAGTGACGAAAAGTTGGATAGATTAAAAGCTTTAGGTGCCGATTATGTTATCAATTACCGTAAAAACAATAACTGGGGCGAAATTGCGCACGAAATGACAGGTGGCCTTGGAGTAGATCATATTGTTGAAGTAGGAGGGCCAGCAACGCTGAATCAGTCCATGGCTGCTGCTCGTGTTGGAGCACATATTTCAGTGATCGGCATCCTAACTGGCTTAGGTGGAGAAGTATCAATTGTGACTGCGCTCATTAAGCAACTAAGATTGCAAGGATTAATTGTAGGTAATCGCTCTCAGCAACAAGATATGGTGAAAGCTATCAATGTAAATAAGATGCGACCTATCATTGATAAGATATTTCAATTGGAAAACATTGTAGATGCATTTAAGTATCAAGAAACTAATAAACATTTTGGTAAAATTTGCTTAGAAATGTAATGTTCTTCACATTATTGAATCGGCTTTATTTATTGTTTTAGTATTTCACTTATAGCAACTAAAGCCCCTGCTAAGTGATTTCTTTTAAATTTAGATTATTAGGGAAAGTGGGAGTTGATCACTTACGATTAAATCTATCCATTTAAAAAAATGAATTTTTCAAGAAATCAAATTTTAAGAATCAAAGTTCTCTCTGCGGGTATTTTTAGTCTAATTCTCACAATGGGTATAGCAAGATTTGCCTATACACCCCTACTTCCGTTGATGCATGAACAGGCAGGCCTTGGGCTAACTGAAGCAGGCTTGCTGGCAGCTATTAACTATTCTGGGTACTTATGTGGTGCAATAATCGCTACATACATAAATGATCTCTTTTTAAAAGACAGACTTTATAGAATTGGAATGATTGTTGCCGTATTAAGCACATTCATGATGGGTGCATCAGATCACTATATGATTTGGGCGCTATCACGATTTATGGCGGGTCTAAGTAGCGCTGCAGGTTTAATGCTTGGAAGTGGACTTATTCTGAATTGGTTGATTCGTTCTGATCACCGAAACGAACTTGGCATTCATTTTTCAGGAGTAGGCTTAGGCATTGTTGTTTGCTCACTCGTTATTATAGTAACAACCCCATGGTTAAAATATACGGAACAATGGTATGTTTTGTCCGTTTTGGGTCTTGTATTATTAATCCCTGCACTCAGTTGGCTACCTCCCCCAAATAAATCAATTATTTCTAGATCAGGCACGTTAATGTTAGATAACCCGCCTGACAAATTGTTTCTTAAACTATTTATGGCAGCTTATTTTTGTGCTGGTTTTGGATATGTGATTACTGCAACTTTCATAGTTGCAATTGTAAACTCTATGCCCGGTCTTGAGGGCAGAGGTGAGTACGTGTTTCTTGTTATAGGTTTAGCTGCTGCACCATCCTGTATTTTTTGGGATTTAATAGTGCGTAGAATTGGTGAGCTTAATTCACTTTTAATCGCTGTTGTTATTCAAATTATCGGAATATTACTTCCTGTAATCATGACTAATATGTTTGGCGTAATGACAAGCGCGATTTTATTTGGAGGTACATGTATGGGAATTGTTAGCATAACACTCACTATGGCTGGACGATATTTCCCAACGAAACCTGCAAAGATGATGGGGAAAATGACGATTGCATACGGTTTGGCACAGATAATTGGACCAGGTTTAATTGGATATAACGCTTCGAAAACTAATAGCTACTCACAAGGCCTTATGGTAGCTGCAAGTATTATGTGCGTAGGAGCAATACTTTTTTATATACTCAGAAGATTAAATCAATCACCAACAACTTAAAAGCTGCTAATTAGCTGTTTTAAATTAACCTTGAGTATTCAAATGGTTGCAATTAAATAAAGACTGTCCGCGGAATTCTGAGACTTGGTATAGGTTTCTTATTTTGAGTTCATTTAATAAATTGACCTAACAAATGAAAAGCTTTTAATAATAATTGGCTTTTCTACTCAAACTAGGAAATGATCTAATTTATAAACATAACTTAAACTCCATTTTTGAAAAAATAGTTAAATTAGCAACGGTGTTAGATTTCGTCGTAATTGGTTAAAATTATATTAATTAAAGTACCACAAACTGTCCACAATAAAGTGAAATATTGTGAAAGATAGTCGAGTTAAAATTATATAAATTTTTGAATTTTGTATGTTTATTTTACTTTACTTCACAATATTCCACTCATATTTCGGATTAACAGTCCGCTCCTGTAGGGAATTTGTTTATCAATAACACAAGAAATGATTTGTTCCGCAAATATGGATAATACCGCCTGTTTGCTAGATGCAAAACATACCAGCTGCGAACATTTGCGGAACTAAAATAGCTATGTAAGGCAGGGCGGTACTAAATACTTAGTATGGACTTTTAATCCGTTTGTCGTGGGTTCGATCCCCGCACGCCCTACCAAATTATGTATCTAAATTATTGATACTAAAATGAATAGTGATAGAAGGTTATAAGAAATTATAATTGGATATCACTATTTTTTTTGCCTTTTTGTTATCAAATGTTCCCAAACGTTATCAAGCTTTAGTAATTTGAATTGACAGAGCTTAAAAGAAGATTATAATTTTCTCTAAGGTAGTAGTTGCGTAAGGTCCATCATCAGTTTTTGCATAAACTGACATTACGATGGCAAACCACGTTTGTTTAAAGAATGTTGGCTTTAAACAGGCGCGCCCCCGGTGCTTTATAAGCAGGCGCTAGAAGCCGGACAGTGATCAGATCACTTTACCAGTTGAGGTAACGTCTCAGCGCTCTAGAGATAGAGTTGTGCGCAAGTGATTGTGTGCCTTCAAAGAGTCGCCTTGCTCTTACTTTATCTAACGTAGATGAAGGTTAAAATCCGCGGCCATTGGAGTGCAATCCTTCAATTATCTAGAATTTAAATTCTAGCTGCAACATCCACCACAAATGTTGCGACTTCATAACTTAGATATGGAGACGCAGCGTCATGCCTAGTCAAACCTTACAGATACTTTTATTCCGATTTAACGGAAAATTCAATTTACAAGTTTCAGATTTAGCACAATTGCTTGGATACGATGAGCAGTATTGCCGTAACTTAATCTCTGATTGCAAATTTCCTATACACACTTTTCTACAAGTTGGTAAACGTGTTGCTCGCATTGATGATGTTGCTGAATATTTAGACCGAATATCATCAAAAGAACCTCCAAAGCGCAGGGGTCCAAAAACTAAAGCTGAAAAGATAGCAGCAGCGAAAGCTGAGACTAGTCATGCTTAACTATTTGGGGCTAGTAGCCTGTTGCCCAACGACTGGGATTTGAGCTAGTTATCGAGCGGCAGGATGGCTTATGGGTTATTACTGAGAACATAAGTGACTGTTTTGCGTTTGAGTTGCCAATTGATATTGGTGCAACTGAAGCTGATGGAGAAGACTGGTTAACTAATCATCTGTCAGAAACGGCGGGTGAATGATGAATCAACTATCAAAGATACTCTCTAGTAAAGAGCGAGAAAAAGAAATTGCCGCAAAATTTGAAAGTGGCCAATTTAACATTTTTGATAAATATAAATCCAAGGCAAAAAATAAAGCGAGCTCTACAGACTTAGAGAGAATTAAAAAAGGAGCTGGATCATGCTTCAATTTAAATTTACCTTCGCATGTCTCTGCTATGAGTAATGATTTGCTTAGATCAGGTTTGTTTTCATCTGCAAAGAGAGTTGAGCCAAGTGATGAATCATTTTTAAGTAACGTCCAAATAGCGACAATTGGTAATAGTAGGATGTTGTTATCTGGATACATACTTGACCAAATCGATTATCAGGTTTATGAATCACTGGTAAAAAAATTTAAGGTCGGAGGCGTTGAGTTGGAAATAAAGTTAGTGGATTTAGTGAGTATGGTGGGCTGGGAAAGAGGCGGCAATCAGGTTGAATCTTTAATCATGTCACTTAAGAAGCTTAACTCTGCGCGAATAGAAATAAATACTAACGAATATCAATATTTTGGAGGTCTTGTCGATCGTGCCGTATTCGATAAAACAACTGGAATGGTTAACGTAAAGTTGGGAGCAGAGATAGCCAAAATGTATGCTTCAGACAACTGGACCATGCTAAAAATTTCAGATAGGAGTCGGCTAGGCAAGAATATGCTGGCTCGCTGGGTTTACAACTTTATGATGACTCATAAGAGACCATTTTCCTATGGGCTTGATACTTTAAGGGAACTTTCAGACAACCTAATGCAAGTAGTTTTATCTATCCATTTTGGCTCAAAAAAGCTTTCCACTAGGACGATTCCAAAGTGCGATTTTTCCCAAGCATTCTGAAAGCTCGGTTTTACTGCCACTGTTTCAGATCTCGCGTTGTATGTATGAGTCCCAAACCGTTTCTTATTGGCTGCCCAAAAAGGAACCAGTCCGAATTCTGCAAGACGTGATACCGACGTGTTCCCATTCATAAGTATAAAGGGGCAGCGTAGGTTGGATAAGCTTCTGGACGCCATTCAGCAGGTGGTAAGTCACATCCGAAGTGATCATTTACCCAGTTTGAACGATACGGTTGGATTGGTTCGAAATTACTACACATTTCTAGTCGCCAACTGAGGAAAATACTCCTCAACAAGATCCTCTACTATGTCTGCCTGCATCCTATCTCGCGGTTTTTTTAAAACCTCACGATCAGGCAACTCAGACATCCATCGTTTGAATTTAACAAAGGTATTTGGATTGATTGTCTTCATTTTTGCCATATCGCCACGCGGGGACACTACAATTGCTGAGAAAGGTTGGCTATCCAAAAGAAGGCCGGCACGCTGAGCCTGCACCACCCAGAAGTCTTCTTCATGAGCAGTAATGCGCATGGGGTGCGCATCTGGATTCCGGATGGCTTCTCGGCGAATAATGTCTACTTCAAATCCATCTTTGTTGACGGCCGTGTGCTTTTGATCCTGATGCATTTTAAAACTTGGATCAACTTTTTGGAGAATCCCTAGCATGGATGAATCAAGGCGCCTGATGTCAGTGATGAAGTTTACCCGTTTTCTGGTATCAAAAAGAAAATCTACATCCTTAGTTGCTAACGCATCAGAGCTGTTGATGCGCACACCAGCTGCGGACTCATAAGCGTACATGGCGTGCGTGCCTACCACGGTAAAATAATCGTCCAGCCCGTGCACTCTAATGGTGTTCAAGAGGTCTACAACAATCTGAGGCGTGCGGCCTACATATAGCGCACGATTCAACCTTTGATTTGTTTCCATGACGCGCTTGAAATGAGCCACATAAGCTTCAGCCTTGGCTTTGCTCTCTTTGAACTTTTCATAGATTGCTTCAGTTTCGGGCGTGCGTAAACCTAAGCTAGTTTGTGAGTTGTTAGCAGCAGTGCGAATTAAGTATTCCCGACTATCTTGCGTTTTCCAAAACATACCACCCCTTACCAATTTTGCTTCGGCGATGGCTTGCAAGTAGGATTCAAAATTTGATTTTGAATTAATGTACTGGAGACGTTGGTCTTCTTGGATCTCTTGAAATACAAAATCTTTTTCTAAATTTTTCAGTATTTTTTCCATATATAATAATATATACGGAATATTGTTATATATCAAATAATTATTGAGTTAATTCAGTGTAATCTAAATTATTGTAAATTTATACGGAATTATGTTATTTTTCATCAGCCTATAATATTTTATTTGACTACAGAATCAGGTCTGTAAATTTTTACACATCTTTTGAGCAAGGAAACCATACCTGTTTGCGATAGCATCATCGAGCGCATGATGCCTGCGCAGCTTTGGCACAAAAGTATTAAAAGCTTGCTCAACTCCAGTAATGAAGTCCAAATCCTTCGTATGCCAGGAAGGCTTCTTAGCCAGATTGCTTGGCCAGCCCCAATGGTCAAACATATGCTCAATGAACGGCCAATCGTGGTATGGCGAGTCACACCACATCGTCACTTCAGACTCAAAGTTTTCTATGTACTCTTTCAGTTGTTTTGAAACCATTTGATATGGCATGCTGACATCGCCACCTTCTAGGAATGGCAACACCACTTCCGTGGTGAAATTAGAACATAGCTCAACTTGGAAGTTAGCATTTTCAGCATAAAACTTCGTGTCATTTTGAGAGACGCACCCTATGCTTACGAGACCTGGGGGCACTAGATCTAGCAGGCCAGGCAGGTGAGTGAACTCGGTGTCAAAGAATATATTCATCATGATTTAAAGGCTAAAGCTAATGCTCTAGCATCCCAAAGTGAATGGTGACGAATAGTCATTGGTTGGTATTCAAAGTAACGATCAATATTGTTTTCAACCAAGTACGCGTCCAGTTGGAAGCATTTGGTATCAGCATTTTCTAGAGTTGTATTGTGATTTCTCAAGAGTAGAGAAATCAACTCGAAATCATATGCCGGTGCATCAGATGCAAGTTGAACAGCCTCACCCAAGGCTTCACACCAAGTTTTCAGTTTTAATGATGCTTGAGCTGAAGTCATGCCGTGTTTGGCACTATTTAAATGTGGAAGCACGTTTTCCAAGACAAAGTAACTGCAGTCTTCGGTTGCGTAGCTATCAGTCAACTCAAAGTAAAACTCGCTTCCATTTTCAGCCACAAAGCCAGCAGAAATTAGGCGTATGGGTCCCATATGATCTGATAAATCAGTAAATTCTGTATCAAAGTAAACAATCACCTATAAATGGTAGAAAGCTGGTATTTAATGTTGAGGCGCATGATGGGGTAGATTTAATTTCCAAGGGGCGGCATGAGCGCTTCATTATTAACAAAGATA
>JAYVMU010000072.1:0-2251 GCA_043758775.1 Methylophilaceae bacterium | reverse complement strand
AGTGGTTAATATCAATGTCTACACCAAGAGATTTTGCGGAGAATGCGCCAGAGTCAAGAAACACTTGCGCCTTGTTGGCACGCATGGCGTCTACATACTGTTGCTTTAGCACATAGTGAAAGCTTTCAAGTATGTGCGGTATAGTGGCGAAAATTTGCTTCTCGCAATCGTTTAACTCTGCATTGCGCGGCTGGCCCGCTAGATAGTTATTGGTGTAGCAGGCTGCAAGATAGAGATTGATGTCACACCCCCTTGCTGCTGTAACCCAACGCAGTAAAAATTTCCCCAGAACGCTTGTGGCTGTACCCTTGCGCAGCAGCAAGCCATTGGTCTGAAGTTTTCCAAGTTGCCGGGTTTTCTACGAACCCCCAAGCCTTGTAGTCGTTGCGCATTGTTGCGTTGCTAAGCGCAACCCATCTCTTAAAGCAGCTGGAACAATGCCCACAGTGTTTATCCCCAGCGTCGTAACAAGATACAGACTCTAGCAAAAAGTCAAGAGAATTACCTTGGTTTAGATAACTTTTTACCAGTTCTGTTTTGCTACTGAAACGAAATGGAGTTAGTACAGCGAATTTTTTGCCTTCTGTCCAGTATTGTTTTTGATGGCTAACGTTTAGTACAGTTTCTATTGCCCTGCAAAACTCCACGCTTTTATCGCTGTTTATTTCATCTTCTATAATGCCCATATAAATGTGCGTGCCCACTTGCGCGGCACAAAGTATCATCTCGGCATTACGGAACGGTATGATGCCGCTGCTGTGTTCGTAAGCGGCCATGTTAATAGTTTCTATTTCTACAAAAGTTGCTTTAGCATAGCCTGCAATGCGTTTAGCTGCAACTCTCTCTTTGTTTCGGTATGTTTGCCCAACATTGACAAACAAGTGGGTTGCCCCTTCAAGGTCTGGCAGCATGGCCAATAAAAATGAATCCATGCCACCACTAGACAGTAATACTTTAGTCATTTTGGGTTGCCTATTGGTAAGGTAGTGGGGTTGCGCAAGGGGGCGCAAGGGGCCATTAAACAGCGGCTAGCGCCCCGCAAACGCATGGGGGCAGCGGCTAGTATGGCCCGCAAGCGCCAAAGGCTGCAATGCGGGCTTACGCGCGTGCCAAAGCCAGAAACTCCGCCCTTGTTTCACTTTGATCTAGAAATGCGCCACGCAGCGCGACAGTTACAGTTTCAGAGTCTTGGTTTTTAACGCCTCTAGACTCCACACAAAGGTGGCGCGCACTTATCCACACGCCGACGCCTTTGGGGTTCAAATTGTCGTGCATGGCATCCGCTATCTGGTTTGTCATGCGCTCTTGTACTTGTAGCCTTCGCGCAAACATATCCGCAATGCGATCCATTTTCGACAAGCCTACAACTTTGCCGTCTGGTATATAGGCAATAGTGCATCTGCCAATAATGGCCGCAAGATGATGCTCGCAATGGCTGTAAATAGGGATGTTCTTTCGCACAACCATCTGGTCACATCCTTCTGCGCCATCCTCAAAAACCTTAAGTATGTCTTTAGCATCTAGGCTATACCCACTGGTCCACTCCTTCCATGCCTGCACAACACGTTTAGGCGTGTCTTGCAACCCCTGTCTGGGAGTTTCTCCAATCAGCTGATATAATAGGTTCTCTATTATCTTTTCGTGTATAATTTTGGCAACACCTACCAGTTGGTCTTGTTGGGCAGCACTGTTCATTTTGGCCCCATATAAATTGCGGAATTAGCACCGTGTTCTTTGACTTCAACAGACACAAGATGCACTCGCGGAGAAAAGCCTGCATCTTTTAGCCATTGCGCTGCACACTGATAAATTAGTTCTGCAAACTTTTCACAGCCGCAGGCATCTACTACGACCACAGAGGCAATGCCCAAACCCGCCATAGCGCAAATTGTGTCTTTCCAAGGGTCGTCTTCGGCGACCAGCAGCTTGTGGTCAAACGTGTCTACCAGCATTTGCTTAAGAGACTTTAGCCCTCCAAAGTCTACAACCCAGCCGCAACGGTCAAGTTCTGTAGCCGTAAACATGAACTTTACAGCAAGGGCATAGCCGTGTAATTGATTGCAATGAGAGTGCGCACGCCACTGACGAAAGCAGCAAGACAAACCAATTTCGTGGCCATATTCTTTTGTTGAGAAAAACATCATGCCACCCCGATGTACTTATGCACTTGTAACTGAAACAGATAGTTGTACTTCAGACAACTTACCACGCAAGCGTCGATGTTCTTTTTATTCTCTGCCAAGTCTTGCGC
>JAYVMU010000071.1:0-2612 GCA_043758775.1 Methylophilaceae bacterium | reverse complement strand
AAACGCTCTATAGCTAATAATTCGATGTCTGATTCTGTGATTTTTTTCATTTTGGTTTGCCAGCTGGTGATTCCCACTCAATATTTTTTAAGTTTTTCTGGATTGATCCCAGCACCCCTTCCAAACAAGATAAAGCTTATATTTATTTGATTTACCTCAATTTTACAATCTTTTTAATGCCAACCATATCTAGAAAAAGTATCTATTTTTTCTAGAGCCTATCAATCAAACTAAAGCGCTCAACTAACGAGCAATCCTCGGTAATTGTTTCCAAAATGGAAATACCTGCATCATTTCAGACAATTTGAACTATTAAGTTATTTTTAGTAGTTAATTTAATCCCCTGAGTTTTCCCACTAACTCTTGTACTGATGTATATGACTGTATACCGTCATGTACATCATTTAACCTTGCTAACTGCAGTGCACTCACATGGCCAGCTCAATATGCATCAGTGTTGAAGCATAATGACCTTTATTTCCCTTTTCATAATTTGGAAGATAAATTTTCAGTCGATCATAAACCGCATTACGATGCATTGGGGCATGAACCTCCTCAAAATGCAGTAATAGCCAAAGCTCAAAACAAGGCACAGATGCAATTGATATGAACGCTACTTTTTGCTTATTGTCGTTTTGGTATTTAAGATTAAGTGCATCAGTTTTCGCAAGCGCGTTGTGATAGGTGGGATGGTCATCTCTGTCAAACACAACATACACCTCTTCAAAAGCTCTTGGCTGAATACTTTTTGACTCATCGCCATTTAAAAATAAGCTTTCAGCGTACTCAACAATTTGCATAGGCTCTGTGCCAAATGCGCTCGGTTCGACCTGAACATTGGCGGTGTGAAGCTTGTTAGCCACTTTAATTTCTTTAAAATAGTTTGGCTCTGTTTTTGAACCCTCAGTCACTATTAAGATTCTGTCATAGGATGCACGCTGACCCTTTTTACGCGCCAATTGTGAGGCTTGACGATGTTTTGGTTGGCTATCTTGGCCCATTTAAGGCGACTCGTTAGACTGGGTGAAAGACAAATCACCATCAATAAATGGAATTGCGCCATATCGACCTATTAAGTAGCCCTTTTCCCATGCTTCTGTGTCACGAGGGCTAAAATCCGCCAGTGAAGATAAAGTAGAAGCTTGATCTTTATTTTTTTCAATAAACCAAACTTGGTCTTTTCTGAATAAAGATTTATCTAGCAAAGACGTGTCATGTGTTGTAAATAATAATTGCGCACCTTTAGGGTTACTGTCTTGATGATGAAAGAGCTTGATCAAACTTCTGACTAAGATTGCATGCAAGCTACTATCCAGCTCATCCACAATCAAAATTTTGCCTTGATTTAACACATCAAAAATGGGAGCAGCAAGCATATACAGCCTTTGCGTACCACCGGACTCTTCATGCAACTCAAAAGTAGCTGACCCACTCGCGGTTTTATGGATAAACTTTGGTGTCACTATTTCTTTTTCTTCAGTAGACACTTTTGCCCCTTCTGGGCCAAACATCACGTTTTGTGTAATGCCTTTTTGAGCAACACTCGTAATCTCCTCAATGCTAATATCGGCTGAAGCCAAAAAATCTCTCACCGATTGACGACCTTGGTCGGTTTGCAAAAGTGACGTGGTATAGTCAGGTGTTGGGCTAAACCCAGCATTAAAATAAACAATCTGCTCTGCAAGCCAGCGGAATAAAGGGCCTAACAGCTCGCTATTAAGTTGCGCGGCAGTCGATAGAAACAGTGCGTTGGGTCTTGTAGATTCTTGCCATACCTTGCGTGGGCCGCTCAAATGGCTGCTAAACTCATACTCATATACGCCCAAATTTTCATCAAAAACGCGTCTAAACCATTGCTGTGGTTTAGCCGTTTTGTAAACAAGCAACCACTCATCAACAATTCGTTCAGGGGTAATTTCAAAACCGTACTGATGCCTAACACCGCCAAACAAAAAGGTGATTTCAAAAAATGAAGGCTTGTTAATAAACGCAGCATCAAGCTTGAATGGCTGAATATTAAACGTTTGACCAAGTTGCAACATGGTGGCAGATTCGGCAACCACAGAGCGCATATAAGCCAAGGCAGATAGCAGGGTAGATTTACCGCTCGCATTTGCACCGTAGATGGCTAAAGATTTTAAGGCGTGAGAAATACCCGTTAACCCTGTAGCCATCAGGTTTTGTTCTGCCAGCTTTTTATCTTTAGAAGCCACAAAACTGATGAGCACCTCATCTCGGATAGACCTAAAATTACTCACTCTAAATTCAAGTATCATAATGACTTAAATATTAAAAATAAAATGTAATTATGCACAAATTATTCATATAATCAATTTATTTTTAATATATTTAATGATTTTAGGCTAAATTAACACGCACTTCACCACTCATTAACTTGAGAAGCAAGTTATCGCGGAGTTTTTCTAGGGTTTGAATTTGTTCAATATTCTTAAACTTTTTGCCAAGCATTTTTTTAGCGATTGTAGTAAAAGACTGAATTTTTTCTTTTTGAGGTAAAAAGAATTCATACGATGTTATTTGATAATCAAGAAATTAAAGATTTGGTTAAAGCTGCTAAAAGCAACTTTATTAAGAAAGTAGAGCTTGAAGAA
>JAYVMU010000070.1:0-61239 GCA_043758775.1 Methylophilaceae bacterium | reverse complement strand
TGTTAGTTAAAACTATTAAATATCGCGTAGCTGGTAAAACAACTTTACCTATCTATAATTATCGCGATTACGGCTCTTTAGTTAATTTAGGGCGTTATAGTACAGTTGGTAATCTGATGGGTGCGCTCTCAGGCAGCAGTATGTATATTGAGGGGCTGATAGCCCGATTGATGTATCAATCGCTATATCAGATGCACTTAATGACACTGCATGGTTTCATTACGGTGTTGTTGCAAAATATCGCAAGAATTATCACCCGTAGAAGCGAACCACAAGTTAAATTACACTAAGTTTAACTGGCAATGACTGATGTTAAAAAGGGCAGATGATTCTGCCCTTTTTAGTTAGTGATGCAGTATCTAAGCTTATTGGACTGCACCTATCTGTTTGCGGTAATAGCGATTGATACCGCTCATCGAAAGACTGATAAATAAACCAAAAATCATAATAATGGTATTCATGGAGAACTCCGCTTTAGTCATTAAAGTATATGCGCCGCTAAGTAATAGAATGCCTAAGTTTTCATTAAAGTTCTGTACTGCAATAGAATGTCCAGCGCCAATCAAAAGATGACCACGATGCTGCAGCAAGGCATTGAGCGGCACAAGAAAAAACCCACTTAGTGCGCCAATAAAAAATAGCAGTGCGGCCGCAAGGTGCCACTCTGTAACAAATTGCATTACCAATACTAGAATGCCCATCGCAACACCCGCTGGTAACACTTTAATAGAGTTTTCTAAGCGGATATATTTAGCCGCAAATACAGAACCAACGGCTACGCCGAATACAACATAGGCCATGAGTTGTGTAGACTTTTCAAGGTTAAAATGCAGCGCATAGGCGGCCCAAGCAATGACAACCAGCCGTAAAGTTGCACCAACTCCCCAGAATAAGGTGGTGACAGCTAAAGAAACCTGACCTTTAGGGTCGCGCCACAATGTCACAAATGAAAGATAAAAGTCTTTCACCATGTACCAAGGGCTATTATTTAACGCCTTATGATCGACGGGTAGCTTGGGAATAAAGTAATTGAATATTGCAGCTAATAAATAAAGTACAGAAATAATCATCATAGCCAGCATGGCGTCTTTTTGTGCAAATGCACCACCTATAGCGCCTAAGATAATGGCGGCTACTGTTGAGCCTTCAATCCAGCCGTTGGCTTTAATTAGGGCATCTGGCGGTAACATTTCAGTCAAGATGCCATATTTAGCAGGCGAATATGCAGCAGCACCTATACCTACAATGCCATAAGCATAGACCGGTAGCATGCCTAGCATCATAGAAATACTACCTATAAATTTAATGCCATTAGAGATAAACATCACCCGTCCCTTGGGCATAGAATCGGCAATCGAGCCAACAAAAGGGGCGAGTAAAATATAAGAAATGACAAAAAACTGTAACAGTAACGGCTGATGCCAGTCTGGTGCGCTCATTTTTTGCAAAATCGCTATTGCCGCAATTAACATGGCATTGTCAGCTAACGCAGATAAAAACTGCGCGATGAGTAAGATATAAAATCCTCTACTCATGGCGTATGCTTATACGGCAGATTTTTAAAACGAGTATTTGTACTAATTACTGGCAATTAACTATTCCATTTAAAGGCCAGTGCCGTAATGGTTTTTTGAAACCCATTAAAGTATTTCAGCTGCAAAATCTGCAAGCCTTGAGCGTTCACCACGCAACAAGGTGATGTGACCATTATGTTCCCAGCCCTTAAATCTATCTACTACATAGGTTAGGCCGGAACTACCTTCCGTTAAGTAAGGCGTATCGATTTGTGCGATATTACCTAAACAGACCACTTTTGTACCTGGGCCAGCCCGTGTAATCAAGGTTTTCATTTGTTTAGGCGTAAGGTTTTGCGCCTCATCAATGATTAAGAATTTATGCAGGAAAGTACGACCGCGCATAAAGTTGAGTGACTTCACTTTAATGCGTGTCCTGATTAAATCTTGTGTAGCGGCTCGCCCCCATTCACCGGCATCATCATCCGTTTTGTTGAGTACGTCTAGGTTGTCTTCTAAAGCACCCATCCACGGCGCCATTTTTTCTTCTTCGGTACCTGGTAGAAAGCCAATGTCTTCGCCCACTGGCACGGTGACACGGGTCATGATGATTTCAGAATAAACTTTAGTATCTAACACTTGCGTAAGTGCGGCAGCTAGAGTGAGCAAAGTTTTTCCGGTACCTGCCTGGCCAAGTAGCGTGACGAAGTCTACTTCAGGGTCCATCAACAAATTAAGTGCAAAATTTTGTTCACGGTTACGCGCCACAATACCCCATACATTATGTTTAGGCACGGTAAAGTCTTGTATAACTTCTAGTACCGCGGTGTTGCCTTCTACGCTTTTAACTAGTGCGTGAAAAGGTTTTTCAAATTCATAAAATACAAATTCATTGTTTAAGAAAGTTTTGCATAACGGGCCAGTAATGCGATAAAACATACGGCCTGCTTCTTGCCATGATTCCAATTCTTTGCTGTGTGTATCCCAAAAATTAGCGGGTAACTCCTTCATACCTGAGTATAAAAGATCGCTATCTTCTAATACTTTGTCATTGAAATAGTCTTCTGCACTTAAGCCAAGCGCACGGGCTTTGATGCGGATATTGATATCTTTACTGACTAGAACAACTTGGCGGTTCGGGTAATGCTTATGCAGATCTAACACTACACCCAAGATTTGATTATCGGCTTTGCTACCGGCTAAGCCAGGTAGTTCGACACTTACTTGGGTAGTTTGCAGGAATAATTTACCTGTAACGTGTTTATTGCCTTTGATTGCAAGTGGGCAACCTTGCTCTAAGTTGACTAAATCTGTGCCGACGATTTCTTCTAGATTACGACTGGTTTGACGTGCATTACGTGCAACTTCAGTCAGACCTTTTTTGTTGTTGTCTAGCTCTTCCAAGGTGACCATTGGGAGATAAATATCATGTTCTTCAAATCTAAACAAACTCGAGGGATCATGCATTAATACATTGGTATCTAGTACAAAAAGTTTGGTTTGCTTAGTTTGTTTCTTCGCCATGCTTACGCCTTATAGAGTTAGATTGGAAAAATTAATTACTAGGTTTAAATAATGGGGTTAATTTATAAAGCTTTTATTAATTCAAGTACAGCCTGCGCATGACCATCTACTTTAACGCCACGGATTTCGTGCACCAACAAGCCAGCAGCGTTAATGATAAAGGTGCTGCGTTCTATGCCTCGTACTTGTTTACCATACATATTTTTCATTTTTATTACGCCAAAAAGGCTACAGGCAAGTTCTTCGGTATCTGCTAGTAATTCAAACGGAAAATTAAATTTGGCTTTAAAGTTTTCATGGGATTTTAGACTGTCACGTGAGATACCAATAATCTCTGTGTTATGCGCTACAAAATCAGCATAAGCATCACGAAATTGCATGCCCTGCGTGGTACATCCAGGTGTGGAATCTTTAGGGTAAAAATAAATAACGAGATTTTTACCTATGTAATCTGACAATTGGAATAGCTTGCCGCTGGTAGCTGGCAGGGTGAAATTGGGTACGGTTTGATTAAGCATAATAGTTGTCATGTGGTTTTTAACATTGTTGTGAAAAAATGCGGTTTAAGCAAGCAATATTAAAGCAAGGCCGGTGAATTTAAGGTTTAGTGATTTAGCTTAAGAGGTGGCTGATGTTAAACCATGCCGTGGCAAGGTCAGGATGATGCGGGTGCCACCACCCGAGTTGTGCTTAAACTGCAAATTACCGCCGAGCACTTCACATGCCTTAAAGGCGAAAGGTATGCCTAAGCCAGTGCCAAACCTTTTGGTGCTAGGGCCTGGGCTGATTGCATGCGGATCAGGTGTAAATGGCATGCCTGCGCCTTTATCCGCAATGACAATAGATAGCTGGTCGTTATCAAAGCTAATATCCACTTCAATTTTTTTAGCTTTAGGTGAAGCATCAATCGCATTGAGGAGTAAGTTATACAAAGCTTGTTCTAGCAGATGCTCGTCAGTGAGTATGGTGTCGTGGTGTATTAATATTTGCGGTAAATTAACTACCAGTGATTTCTCACGAATCCTCTGACGTAATGGCGCAAGTGCGCCTTGCAAAATCTGACTTAACTGCGTTGCTTTTAACTGGGGCTTAATTGGGTGTAAATAGGCCAGTAGTGAGCCTGTCCAGCGTTCTAGTCTGTCTACCGTACTCATAATGCCTTGTAGCGCTTCACGTGTTTCGGAGTCTTGCTCTGGGCTATCTGCTACCTGTGCAGTAGCGCGTATGCTAGCTAATGGATTGCGAATATTGTGCGCTAACATTGGTACTAACAGGCCCATGGCGGCTTGTTTTTCGGTACGTATCAGCGCATCTTGGCTCAAGCTTAAATCTGCCGCCATTTTGTTAATGGCGCTGGATAGCGTGACAAGCTCGGCTGCGCCAGTTTCTGGTGCTTTGTGATCTAAATGACCTAGGCTAATTTCGGTGGTTGCATAAAGTATGTCATCTATTGGACGCACAATTGAGCGTTTAAGAAACATCCGCGAAAAAAACAATAGCAAAATTGCTAGCACAATAGGTATGGCGAGCAGGGCAATGGCGGTTCTTTTAGAATCATGCAACTTTGCGCTCAGCTCACCTTGTTTAAGCATGAGTAATTTTTCAGTACGCGCAGATACTGTTTCATAACTTCTGAAAATGCCTGTTTCCATGTCTTTATACAGTAATTTTTTTTGATGAGCATCGGGCGAGGCTTGGTAGCTATAAAATAATATGGGAGTATCCGTTACAAAAACTCTGTAATTTCTTTGCAAGTCTTTGATTGCATTTAATTCCTCTTCACCAACAGCAAGTTCTTTAAGTGATGTGAAATGTTGTTCAATAGATTTCGTGTATTGGTCATATTCTGCAATTGCGTCTTTATCATCTAAAAAGAAAGCATCAAACAGTTCTTTCATCTGGCGATATAAATCTCCGCGTGTTTGCTGGATTTCTTGAATAAGCAGGTTAATACGCTGTGACTCTTGCGAGGATTTATCCCATAAAGAGATACCAAAGCCGCCCGCCGTTACTGCCAATATGATGAGCACAATAAAAATTAGCTCATGTACTAAAAGCAAATCTTTAAGTGATTTTGGTTTGCGCATAGACGATGAAGAAGCTTATTCTAATTTGAACGAAATCGGCACGGTCACGTTAAAAGTACGCCCACGTAAAGCTTCTGGCGGCAATGGAAATGGAGAAATTCTAAGTATTTTTGCTATTGCCTCTTTATCTAGCGATTCGAAACTACTACTAGTATGCACGGTGGCCGATAGTACATTGCCGTTGCTATCTAATTTCACATTCAGCACCACATCGCCTTGATAACCTCGGCTAGCTGCGATGTTAGGGTACTTTTTGTCTTTCGCCACTTCACGACGCAACGTATCGGCATATTGACCTCTTGCGGCGCTTAAATCCGCTTCAGTTGGGCCTGCCGACTTTGGTAGCTCTATAGTGGGAGCCGGTGCAGTGAATGTTGGAATAGCCTCGGCTTTGGGACTGGCGGTAATCACTGGCGGCGGGTTTTCATGCAGAGGTTCATGTGTGGGCGGTTCGACAACCGGACTAGCTTGGGTAATTGGCTTTGGTAAAGGTTTTACCGGTGTTTTTTCAATGGGTTTTGGTTTAACTGGCTCTGCGGGTTTGATCGGTTCTACGATAGGCATTGGCGCTGGCTTCGGTTGAGCAGGGGGTGCTAGTTCAATATTTAATACTTCAGGTTTTTTTGCGGCCTCAAATTTAATATTGGGCACAATAAAAACAATGAGGATATGCAGTAATAGTGAACAGATTATCGCCCAAATCAATGTGTTCTCACTAAGTGCACTGTTGTGGTAGGCGGGTTGTTGAATAGCGATGTCCAAAATAATTTAATCTAAAGTTTTTATCTAGTGCCAATTACGGATAATTAATAAAGGGAAAAATTATACAACAAGTTTAGTAACTAATTGAATTAACATTGATACTGGGTGTAGACAGCCACAAAACCAATTGAGTGCAGCTATAGTTGTGTTTGAGATGTTTTAAATAAACCCTTCCAAAATTTGCACAGGCACAGTTGCACCCGCAGCAATATTGCCTACTGTATCGTCCAGCACAATAAAGCAATTAGCTTCACTCATGCTACGTAATACACCAGAGCTTTGATTATCAGTTGGTTTGACTTTCCAATTGCCATCCTCTGCCATATATAACACGCCACGTTGAAACTCAGTGCGTCCGGTAAATTTCTTAATATCTTTCGTGCATACGGCATTGAGTAACGGTAATGCTCTAGGGTTATTTTGTCCCATGAGTATCAATATGGCTTCACGGACGAACTGATAAAAAGTCACCATAGTGGATACTGGATTGCCAGGCAAACCAAAGTAATGTGCGGTATTTTTGGTTGAGCTTACCTTGCCAAAAGCTAGCGGTCTGCCTGGTTTCATGGCGATTTTCCAAAACAGCACTTGACCATGCTTAGCGAGCAAGTCCTTCATATAATCTGCTTCACCTACCGATACACCACCTGTGCTAATGATGACGTCCGCCTGATTTGCTGCGTCCAGCAGGACGTTTTCAAGTAATGCTGGCTCGTCGCGTACTACGCCCATATCAATTATCTCAACACCTAGTCGGGTTAACATGCCGTAAATAGTGTAACGGTTGCTGTCATAAATTTGTCCTGCAGCCAATGGCTGACCAATCTGGGTAAGTTCGTCTCCGGTGCTAAAAAATGCTACTTTGAGTTTGCGAAATACGCTCAATTCACCAATGCCTAATGAAGCAATTAAGCCTAAATCTGCCGGTCGCATAAGATGTCCAGCGGCTAACACGATTTGATTTAGCTTTAAATCTTCACCTGCATAACGCACATTAGCACCATGCTTTTGTGTGTCATGTAACGTGATAGTGTCGTTTGTAATGCTGACGCGCTCCTGCATAATCACAGTGTTGGCGCCTTTAGGTAGTACTGCGCCCGTCATGATGCGTACGCATTCGTCTAGGCCTATGTTGTCGTTAAACGCGTTGCCCGCAAATGCTGTACCTATTACCTTCAGCACTTTAGGTGAAGCCTGATCATCGGCTGGGATGCTCTCAATGTCATAAGCATAGCCGTCCATTGCCGAGTTATCGTGATTGGGCACATTGCAGGGCGATAAAATGTCGGTCGCTAATACACGGCCTAAAGTATCACGTAAGCTTAGAACCTCAACCGCAGCAACGGGTGATAAAAACTGACGGATAAATGAACGCGCTTTATTGACTGGCATGGAGTTTGGATCGTAATCATCCATACAGCTAGGGTCTAGTACGATGTCAGATAGTGATTTTTTAGTCATAAATGGTAGGCTTAACGATTGTGCTGCGTATGTTTAAGAATGGGGCTGTATAGCAAATTTTGTGACAAAATCGGCAATTTTTTTAATATTGTTCAAATCGAGTACGGGCAAATGCGTAGTCAGCGCTGTGTCACTGGCAATCGCAATAATCGAGCTGTCATGTTCGGCTAATAAAGGTTGCGCTAAACTGGCGCGGAACACTTCAATTTTAGGAATGGCTTCATGGCGAAAGCCTTCGACTAATACTAAATCAGCTAGGCTTGTGTCCAGCTGCGCAAGCAGTGTGCCGAGGTCTGGTTCAATGGTATTGCGATGTTCGGTTATCAATGCCCAGCGCGTGTTAGAGGCAATCATGGTTTGTGCTGCACCTGCCTCACGCAACTTGTAGCTATCTTTGCCTGGGTAATCAATATCAAAGCTGTGGTGTGCGTGTTTGATGACGGATACGCGCAGGCCGCGCACCATTAATGCTGGGATAAGTTGTGTCAGTAGAGTGGTTTTGCCGCTATTGCTGGCATATGCGCAGAAACTCAGAATAGGTAATTTGTTAACCAATTGCTTACTCATGCGATGATTTATTCATCATTTAATTGTGCTTCTAAAATACTTAGTTCTTCTATTGTATTTAAATTAGTAAAAGCATTATTACCATCAGTGAAGTCGACCTCGGTATAAGCTAAACTTTTTTGCCAGGCGCTCACTTTACGACCACCTTGCGTCAAATAATTATCTAAACTTACGAGTACGGTTTTTTTACATAAACAAAATACGGGATGCGTATTGCCGTTACTGCTTGCTACGACAATATCGGCCTTATTTTCAATTAGAGCTTGCATGAACCGCTGTGCTAAATCGACTGGTAAATGTGGCGAGTCACACGGGACGGTTAGTACATAATCGTACTTGCTGTGCGTCAGGCCTAGATGTACGCCAGCTAAAGGCCCAGAAAAATCAGGTATATCATCTTGCAGTACCGTAAGACCTAATGTCTGGTATTGTGCAATTTCACGGTTGGCGTTGATGATGATTTCATCTACTTGTGGTGCTAAACGATTAATAACGTGCTGAACAAGTGGCTGTTGTTGTAAAAGTACCAATCCTTTATCAACACCGCCCATACGTGTGCCGCGTCCACCTGCTAAAATAACCCCCGTGATTTTTTCAGATTGTCCCATCGAAGAATTATGCTTGATTGCCAGATTTGTTTGATAAGTCACACAAGACTTAACCGCCCGTATGTGACATAAATCGAATGACTGCTGGTGCGGCAAGGCGCAAATCAAAATCATGACCTTTAGGTTTAATCGCCATACTATCTAAAATAGCCATGATTAGCGGTTCGTCGTTGTATGGGTTATCACGTAACAGCGGCATCAGTTCGACTTTATCTTCTTGCCCTAGGCATAAATAAAGCTCGCCTTTACAGGTGATGCGCACACGATTGCAGTTCTCGCAAAAATTATGTGAATGCGGTGAAATAAAGCCGATCTTTGTTTTGCTATTGGCTACACGCCAGTATTTGGCAGGCCCGCCTGTGCTTTCAGTACTGGCAATCAGTGTGTACTTACTTTGCAATAATCTTAGTGTGTCGTCATTGCTGACAAAAGTGCTATCACGTGCATGGTCAACTTCACCTAGCGGCATTTCCTCAATAAATGAAATATCAATTTCTTGTGCCACGGCAAAGTCTACCAAGCTCACGGTTTCATCATCATTAAAGCCGCGCATGAGCACGGTATTGAGTTTGATGTTATCAAATCCCGCTTGCTTAGCGGCCTGTATGCCTGCTAGCACTTTAGTTAACTCGCCTGTACGGGTGATTTTTTTAAAACGCGTGGCGTTTAAGCTATCTAAACTAATATTGATGCGTTTAACGCCAGCTTGCTTTAAATCGTCAGCCTGTTTTTCTAACTGACTGCCGTTAGTAGTAAGCACTAACTCTTTTAAACCTGGTAGTAGACCAACTTCTTCAAACAGCCATAATGCATTTTTGCGCACTAGTGGTTCGCCGCCAGTAATGCGAACTTTGCTCACGCCTAGCCCCACAAATATGCGCACTAAGCGCGCACATTCTTCAAGGCTTAATACTTCATCGCGTGGTAAAAACGTCATATCTTCACCCATACAGTATACGCAACGAAAATCGCATCTGTCGGTGATAGATAAGCGAATGTAATCGACCGCGCGACCAAATTGGTCGATTAAGACTGGGTGTAGAGTGGCATTAGAATTTGCCGACATTTTTAATGTACCTGCAGATTGATGAAGTTATGTCGTTATTGGACATTTAATGTGTTAACAATTAAGTATATTATAGTCGATGTTGATTAACACTTAAATTGTTAAATTTCAACTCTATAGTTTACTAGCAATCGCTCGGGAGTTTGGCGTGACAGCACAAGATTTACAACTAAATGAACAACAATTAATTGGGCAGCATATTCTGGCGCACAAAAATACACCAGGCGCGCTTTTGCCTTTGCTGCATGCCATACAAGATGACCTTGGCTATGTGCCACAAAATTGCTATGCCGAGATAAGCAGAGAGCTAAATTTATCGGTGGCTGAAGTGCATGGCGTAGTGACTTTTTACCATCATTTCCGTACCGAGCCTGTGGGTCGGCATGTCTTACAAATCTGCCGTGCAGAGTCTTGCCAGTCTATGGGCTCTGAAAAACTTGAGCAGCATGTAAAGGCACATTTAGGTATTGATTATCATCAAACGACAGCAGATGGTGCAGTGACTTTAGAGCCGGTGTATTGCTTGGGGAACTGTGCATGTTCTCCCGCTGTCATGATAGATGATGAGATATATGGGCGTGTAGATGCAAAAAAAATCAATCAAATTATTGCTGAAGCGCGGACGCTGGCTGAAGGAGAAGCAGAATGAGCATTACTGTTTATGTGCCGCGTGATTCTAGTGCGCTATCACTAGGTGCAGAGCGCATAGCCAAGGCTATTGCTGCGGAAGCGGCCAAACGTGGCGTTGCCATCAATTTAGTACGTAATGGCTCGCGTGGTATGTTTTGGCTGGAGCCTATGGTGGAGGTGCCTACAGATAAAGGCCGTGTGGCTTATGCACCCGTGCAACCTGAAGATGTTGCTGGCTTGTTTGATGCGGATTTTCTGCATGCGGGTGAGCATGCATTAAAACTTGGTTTAACCGAAGAAATCCCTTATTTTAAAAAGCAACAACGTTTGACTTTTGCTCGTGTGGGTATTACAGATCCTGTTTCGCTGGATGATTATCTTGCACATGATGGTTATAAAGGCTTACAAAATGCGCTCAAGCTAGGTAGCGCAGAAATTATAAAAGTTGTAACTGATTCAGGTTTGCGTGGCCGTGGTGGTGCGGGCTTTCCAACGGGTATTAAGTGGAATACAGTGTTAGGCGCGCAAAGTGAGCAGAAATATATCGTATGCAATGCTGATGAAGGTGATTCTGGTACGTTTTCAGACCGCATGATTATGGAAGATGACCCGTTTGTGCTGATAGAAGGCATGACGATTGCGGGCATTGCAGTGGGCGCTACGCAAGGCTATATTTATTTGCGCTCGGAATATCCTCACGCACTGGACATCTTAAATACAGCAATAGCGAGTGCTTACAGCGCTGGCTATTTGGGTGATAATATTTGCGCTTCAGGTAAGGTGTTTCATTTAGAAGTGCGCCGCGCCGCAGGTGCTTATGTGTGCGGCGAAGAAACCTCTTTACTAGAAAGCCTGGAGGGCAAGCGCGGTCTTGTACGTTTTAAACCACCACTACCTGCGATTGAAGGATTATTTGGTAAACCAACTGTGGTCAATAATGTCATATCGTTAGCGACTGTGCCGATTATTTTAGATAAAGGTGCGCAATATTATGCGGATTACGGCATGGGTCGTTCACGTGGTACTTTGCCGATACAGTTAGCGGGTAATATTAAGCATGGCGGTTTGGTTGAGCTGGCTTTTGGCGCCACCTTGCGCGAGCTACTTTATGATTTTGGCGGCGGCTCAGCCAATGGCAAGACAATTCGAGCGGTACAAGTAGGCGGACCGTTAGGTGCGTTTTTGCCAGAAAGCCAATTTGATACACCGCTAGATTATGAAGCATTTAGTCAAATATGGGCGGTATTAGGTCATGGCGGCATTGTGGCGTTTGACGACACCGTGGATATGGCAAAAATGGCGCGCTATGCATTTGAGTTTTGTGCCATTGAATCTTGTGGAAAATGCACACCGTGCCGTATTGGCGCGGTAAGAGGCGCTGAAGTGATGGATAAAATCATTGCGGGGAAAGACACAAAACAGAATATTAAGTTAGTGCGTGATTTAAGTGACACCATGCTCAATGGCTCGCTTTGTGCATTAGGTGGCATGACGCCATATCCTGTATTGAGTGCAATGAATCATTTTGCGGCTGATTTTGAGAATAGAAGTTAAGCTAAAAATTTAAGTTAATTAGCCTATAAAGGCTGCCGCTGCGGCGGTAAGGAGTGCATGATGGATGATATTAAATATACACAACCCAGCGATCGAAGCCGAACTAGCTTTGATGACCAAACCGATTACGGTACCCCCGCCAGCCAGTCAGAAAAGCTGATTACACTTAATATTGATGATCGTGATGTCACCGTGCCAGAAGGTACGTCGATTATGCGTGCAAGTATGATTGCTGGTATTACTGTGCCTAAACTATGCGCAACTGACAGTCTGGACCCTTTTGGATCATGTCGCTTATGCGTGGTGGAAATTGAGGGTCGTCGCGGTTACCCAGCGTCTTGCACCACGCCAGTGGCTGAAGGTTTAAAAGTACACACCCAAACACCAAAATTAGCTGATATTCGTCGTGGTACGATGGAGTTATACATTTCAGATCACCCGCTAGATTGCTTGACTTGTGCTGCCAATGGCGATTGCGAGTTGCAGGATGTGGCAGGTGCGGTAGGCTTGCGCGAAGTGCGTTATGGCTATGAAGGTGAAAACCACCTCAAGGCCGAGAAGGATGAAAGTAATCCGTACTTCACCTTTGATCCAGCCAGATGCATTGTCTGTAGCCGCTGTGTACGCGCGTGTGAAGACATTCAGGGTACCTATGCGCTGACTATTTCAGGGCGTGGTTTTGACTCAAAGGTAGCATCAGGCATTGAAAATTTTATGGACTCTGAATGCGTATCTTGTGGTGCTTGTGTACAGGCATGCCCGACAGCGTCGCTAATGGAAAAAACTGTGATTGACCACGGTATACCAGAACACTCAGTCACTACTACTTGTGCCTATTGTGGCGTAGGTTGCAGTTTTAATGCAGAAATGAAGGGTGAAGAAGTCATCCGCATGGTTCCTAACAAAAACGGTGGTGCAAATCATGGCCACTCTTGCGTTAAAGGCCGCTTTGCATGGGGTTATGCAACACATAAGGATCGTATTACGACACCTATGATCCGTAAAAGTATCCATGATGCGTGGCAAGTGGTGGGCTGGGATGAAGCCATTAACTATGCTGCAAGCGAGATTAAGCGCATTCAAAACAAATACGGCAAAGACGCAGCGGGGGGTATTACGTCATCACGCTGTACCAATGAAGAGGTCTATGTCACACAAAAATTAGTACGCGCTGTGTTCGGCACTAATAACGTAGATACCTGTGCACGCGTTTGCCATTCACCTACAGGTTATGGTTTAAAACAAACGGTTGGTGAATCAGCCGGCACGCAAACTTTTGATTCTGTCATGGAATCCGACGTGATTATGGTGATAGGTGCAAATCCCACCGACGCTCACCCTGTGTTTGCCTCACAAATGAAACGTCGCTTACGTGAAGGCGCAAAACTCATTATTGTCGACCCGCGCGCGATTGATTTAGTATCGTCACCGCATGTGCAGGCCGATTATCATCTTAAATTACGCCCAGGCACTAACGTGGCCATAATTTCTGCGATGGCTCACGTTGTCGTGACTGAGGGTTTAGTGAATGAAGCGTTTGTTAAAGAACGTTGTGAGTGGGATTCTTTTGTCATCTGGCGTGATTTTGTGGCAAAAGCGGAAAACTCACCAGAGGCATTAGAGTCGCAGTTGGGAGTTCCAGCGGAAACGTTGCGCGCTGCGGCAAGATTGTACGCAACAGGTGGTAATGCCGCAATTTATTATGGTTTAGGTGTAACTGAGCATTATCAGGGTACAACTATGGTAATGGGTATTGCTAACTTAGCGATGGCGACAGGAAATGTGGGCCGCGAAGGCGTAGGGCTCAATCCATTGCGTGGACAAAATAATGTTCAAGGCTCATGTGATATGGGTTCTATGCCAAATGAATTTCCAGGTTATCGCCATGTGTCGGATGATGCTACTCGTGCCTTATTCGAAGCTGCTTGGGGTCGTCCACTAAGTGCTGAACCGGGTTTGCGTATTCCGAATATGCTGAGCTTAGCTAATGAGGGAAGCTTTAAGGCCTTGTATTGTGTAGGTGAAGATATCGTGCAATCAGACCCTGATACGCAGCATGTCACACACGCTTTAGAAGCGATGGAGTGCGTGATTGTGCAAGATTTATTCTTAAATGAAACAGCGATGTATGCGCATGTGTTTTTCCCTGGCGCATCATTTTTAGAAAAGAGCGGTACGTTTACCAATGCCGAGCGTCGTGTTTCACCTGTACGTCGTGTGATGACGCCAAAAAATGGTAATGGCGAAGTTGGTATGGAAGATTGGGAAATCACCGCTAAACTCTCGGCGGCACTAGGCTATCCAATGCATTATACGCATGCAGCTGATATTCTGGATGAAATCGCTGCACTAACACCTACATTCAAAGGTATAAGCTTTAAAAAACTGGATGAATTAGGTAGCGTGCAATGGCCATGTGATGATGAGCATCCAGCGGGCACGCCAACGATGCATGTTGATGAATTTGTACGAGGTAAAGGTAAGTTTTTTATTACTGAGTACGTCCCAACAACGGAAAAAGTCACCAAGAAATATCCACTTATTTTGACAACAGGTCGTATTTTGTCACAATATAACGTGGGTGCACAAACGCGTCGGACAGAAAACACTGCCTGGCATGCAGAGGACTTGGCGGAAATTCACCCGCATGATGCCGAGGAGCGCGATATTGTAGAAGGCGACTGGATTGGCATCACCAGCCGTGCAGGTGAAACGGTATTGCGTGCAACTATAACTGAACGCGTGCAACCAGGCATGATTTACACGACTTTTCATCATCCTGAATCTGGCACTAATGTAATTACTACTAATAACTCAGACTGGGCGACTAACTGTCCGGAGTTTAAGGTGACAGCAGTGCAGGTCACAAAAGTTGTTCAGCTTTCTGACTGGCAACGAAATTATCAACAATTTAGTGATGAGCAAATTGGCCTTGTAGCGAGCTTGGATAATGAGGCAGTGTAGGTAAGTTTAACTTGGTGGATCATAAAATAGTACCACTGCTTGATGAAAGTAGGCTCGTGGTAACGGATGCGCCATCTAGCTACTTTAATGTGGCTAGATGGCAAGACAGCCAGTTATCGCAAGTAGATGATTGTTTAGCGGAAGAGGTGCCAATTGCCCTGATTTACAATGGCATCTCGCATGCGGTGATGCTAGCAACGCCGCAAGATTTAGAAGACTTTGCACTTGGATTTTCCTTATCTGAAGGTATATTGCAAAGCTACCATGAGTTGTATGATATTGAAGTGAAGCTGCAAGAAAACGGTATAGAACTGCATTGTGAAATATCTGCAGAACGGTTTAACGGCTTAAAAGAACGCCGTCGTAGCTTAGTGGGACGTACAGGTTGTGGCTTATGCGGAGCTGAAAGTTTGGCGCAAGCTTTGCGCATACCGACTCAGCCATTATTGCCAAAGACTAAAGGCAACGTAGTTAAAAGCAAGAGCATTCACGCTGCTTACCAGTCAATTGCAGCACAACAAAAATTGCAAATTGCTACGGGTGCTACCCATGCATGTGCTTGGATTAATCAGGCTGGCGAAGCAAAATTAGTGCGTGAAGATGTTGGGCGCCATAATGCAATGGATAAGCTGGTTGGTGCTATGGCACGGGCGCAATTGGAAGAACAGGGTTTTGTATTGACTACTAGCCGCGCTAGTTACGAGATGGTACAAAAAGTTGCTAGTGCAGGTTTAAATGTACTAATAGCTATTTCTGCGCCTACTGGCTTGGCGGTGCGGATGGCGCAGCAATACGGCGTGACCTTAGTCGGATTTTTAAGGCGCAATCAATACGTGGTTTATACTTACCCTGAACGTATTAAGCATCATGATATTTAACGCAACCCAAGAGTAAAGTTCAAGAAAAGCATTTATGAAAACAGAGCAACTCATCACTATGGCCAATCAAATTGGCGAATTCTTTAGGTCATATCCAGATCAGATACAAGCTGAAAAAGATATTGCCAGACATCTTAATCGTAACTGGGCGTTGGCTATGCGTAAGCAAATTGCCCAGCATGTGACGGATAATGCTGGTCTTGGATTAGATGCTAACGTCATTGGCGCGATTAAAGCACATCTCAAACTTTAGTTTATTTACTAGCGTGTCTCCATTGCTTAAAATTCGTATCACACATGACAATTTGACCGTTATGGGACCTGGTAAAGCGGACTTGTTGGATGCTATTCAAACATATGGTTCGATTTCTGCTGCTGCTAAATCGATGCACATGTCATATAGGCGGGCTTGGGAGTTGGTGGATTTGATGAATCAAAGCTTTCAAGAGCCGCTCGTGAAAACATCACCAGGAGGTAGCAACGGCGGTGGTGCACAAGTAACAGAGTTGGGTTTATTTGTATTAGCATCTTATCGTACCCTAGTCACTAAAACTAATGCTGCCACAGAGAGGGAACTTAATGGCATTGCTGCAAGCCTTAAGCTAGCTCTAGCCGTTGACTCAGATTCAATCTCAATTTAATTTACTCCCCTGATTTTAATGATTAATTCTTGTACTTAGCACAAGTTTTATTGACATTAATCGCTATTCCTGTTTGGATATAACTAATTGTACAATTAAATATTGTATTTGTTTTTTTTATTAGAATTTCAAGGGAATAGTAATGGGTTATCAGAAATTTTCGCTGTCGTTAGTGTCGCTAGCGCTTGCATCTATCTTTGCATCGACCGCATATGCTGAAAAAAATGTGGCTTTAACGCGTATAAAAGAGCTGGAAGTGAAAATAGAGCTGATGCAGCAGCGTGCAGAACAAGACAAGCAACTTGAATTGGTAACCAAAGAATTGGTTGGCTTTGAAAATCAGCTGAGCCAATCTAAAATCGCAAAAACTGAAGAAAAAGGTAGCAGCAAAGGCGGTCCTGTTTACGCAGCATTTAAAGATGGCGTGATGCTAGAAGATGGTACTGGTAATTGAAAAATGGCTATTAATGGTCGTGTGCAGGCTGATTACCGCAATTTTTCGCCAGATGCAGACGCTGTGAATACCTTTAGTTTACGCCGTGCACGACTGGGCGGTACACTCACATTTCATAGAGATTATGTAGCAAGGGTAGAAGGCGAGTACTCCGGTGGTAGCACGACACTGACTTACGGTTATATTGATATTAATAAATTCCGAGCAGCTAAGTTTCGTTTAGACCAATTTAAGCCAAATTATGGCTTAGAGCGTGCTATGAGTACAAATTTTACTGATTTCCAAGAACGTTCAATGGCGGATGTCCTGCTGGGTAGCACTTATGACCGTGGCGTAATGGTTTATGGTTCACCAACTCGAGGTTTCAATTACAGCTTAGCGTATATCAATGGTAGCGGCACAACGGATGAGAATAATGCTATCAGTGATGGTAAGGATGCTACTGTACGACTGACTGGCAATTTGTCAGAATTAATGTCCTGGCGAAACAGTGTGGTGCACTTGGGTGGGTTTTATGCTAATGGTAATCAGGGTTCACGCCGTCAAGCTAGCACTGTACTAACTGGTATCACTGATGCACGTGGTTTAAGTTTTTTTCAAACTACTTGTTCAACTGTCGCTTGCGGCACTGCAGTTGCTAATGGTTTCAACAGTGACGTAAACAGAACACGTGCTGGGGTAGAAACTGCCTTAGCTTATGTACCTGTTAAAATACAAAGCGAGTATATTAAAGTTAAATTTGATGCTGACGATTTCAGCCGTCAAATTTCAGATTGGTATGCCAGTGCGGCATGGAATGTAACAGGTGAAAGTTTTGCCGATATGTATAAAGAAAGTGTGTTCGGTTGACTTAAGCCTAAAGCGGATTATAAAGACGGTGGATCTGGCTGGGGGCATTGCAAATTGGCTTGCGCTACGACAATTTTGACGGTTCTGATTTCGCGGCAGGTAACACAGCAGGCACGGGTATATTGTTAATTACCCCTACTTCTACTACCGATGGCTTGTTAGTAGCAACCAATAGAGCGGAGTCTTGGACTTTAGGCGCCAACTGGATATTAAATCCCAATGTGCGTTTGATTGCTAATTTAATCAGAACTAACTATGACACCCCCATTACCGTACGTGTAAACGGGGTAAATTATAATTTAGATCATGAAGATGCCTTAACAATGCGCGCCCAATTTGATTTTTAATATATAAAGTATTACTTAAATATAAACAGTACTAGGCTAGGAAAGACATGACTAAAACTTATTTTAACAAAATCAAACTAACAATAATGCTGAATGCTCTTATCTGCTTGTCTTTAGGACTAATAGGCAGTGCAGCAGCAGAGCCTAAAGTAACTGTGTTTGCGGCGGCTAGTTTAACTAACGCAATAGGTGATATCGCTAAAGCCTATGAAAGCGAGCAATCAGTAAAAATTCAAAGCTCTTTTTCGGCTTCATCAAGTTTGGCCAAACAAATCGATAGCGGCGCACCTGCAGATATTTTTATGTCGGCAGATAACAAATGGATGAACTATTTACAAGACAAAAAACGCATTGAGGTAAGCTCGCGCGTTAATTTATTAAGTAATCGATTGGTTATCATTGCACCTAAAGGTAGAGCTTTTAAAGTACAAACAGACAAAAGATTTAATTTTGCCAATGCGTTTAGTGGTAGATTATGTACGGGTGAGATTGCGTCTGTGCCTGCGGGCGTATATGCTAAACAATCGCTTATTGCATTAAACTGGTGGGATTCCATTAAGTCACGCATTGTGGGTACACAAGATGTGCGCGCCACGCTGGCATTTGTCGAGCGGGGAGAATGTGAAGCTGGTATTGTGTACGAAACTGATGCAAAGGCTTCAAGTAAAGTAGAAATTGTGGCGGCACTACCAGATGAAAGTCACGAGCCTATTGTGTATCCGCTTGCTTTAGTACAGGGTGCAAAAGAAGAAGCCAAAGGATTTTATGAATATCTTAAATCTGCAAAAGCAAGAGCGATATTTACGCAGTATGGCTTTACACCAATTGCCAGGTAAGCATATTGACTGAACTATTAAATTTTACACCAGCAGAAATTGCTGCGCTGTATTTATCTATCAAGGTAGCATTCTGCAGTACGTTGGTGATTGTTATGCCAGGCATATTAGTGGCGTGGTTATTAGTCAGAAAAACATTTTTTGGTAAATCGCTAGTAGATGCCTTGGTGCATATGCCTTTGGTTTTGCCGCCCGTTGTGCCTGGATTCCTGTTATTAGTTTTATTGGGCAATCAAGGTTTGATTGGAAAATACCTCAATGAACATTGGGGTATCAGCATTGCCTTCACTTGGCTAGGCGCGGCCGTGGCGTCGGCGGTGATGGCTTTTCCTTTAATGGTGAGCGCTACAAAGCTGGCCATCAGCCAGGTAGATGCCAAGTTGGAAGTCGCCGCGCAATCACTAGGCGCACATCCGCTTCGAGTCTTTTTTACTATCACTTTGCCACTGGCTTCTCCTGGCATTCTAACTGGATTGATACTTTCATTCAGTCGTAGCTTGGGCGAGTTTGGCGCCACCATTACTTTCGTCGGTAATATTGAAGGCGAAACACGTACCTTGCCATTGGCAATCTATACCTATATTCAAACCCCGGAAAGTGATTTTCCTGCAATGCGTTTAGTCATATTGAGCATGGTGATTGCATTAGGTGCTTTAATGAGTAGCGCAATTTTGCAAAGAAAAGCCATGAGATCACTAGGACGAGATTCTAAAAATGAGCAGTAGAGGCATGCGGAATGAATAGATGGTCGGCAAAAAGATGATTGAGTTAAATGTTAACTTAAAGCGTGACAACTTCGCCTTGAATGCAAACCTGAGTCTTGAGGCCAGAGTAACAGGATTATTTGGACCATCAGGCTCTGGAAAAAGTACGCTGTTAAGTATTTTGGCTGGCTTAATTAAACCTGATCATGGTCGGGTCGTGGTTGATGGCGAGTGTCTGTTTGATAGTGCTATTGGTGTTAATATTCCCATGCATCAGCGCAGAATTGGTCTGGTTTTCCAAGAAAGCCGCTTATTTCCGCATCTCACCATACAGCATAATTTAACTTATGGCCTGCATTTACTAACTAGACAAAAACAAAAGTTTGGTTTGAAGCAGATAGTAGATTTACTAGATATTGAACATTTATTAAAGCAACGTCCACATCAGCTTTCCGGTGGTGAAAAGCAACGCGTTACTTTGGGACGTGCATTACTTAGTTCACCGAGATTGCTATTATGTGATGAGCCACTGGCCGCGCTCGATACACGACTTAAAAATCAAATATTGCCATTTTTAAAGCGCGTGAATGAAGAAATAAAAGTCCCCATGATATATGTCAGCCACTCAATTAATGAAGTGTTGCAACTCACGCAAAGCATTGCCATGATTGAAGGCGGGCACATTTTGGCAAGCGGGAATTTTTATGAGTTAATGCAACATCCAGAGGTATTATCCTTAGCGCATTCCTTAGGCTTTGATAATGTCATTCAGGCAAAAGTGATTGAACATAATAACGTGTTTGGTTACACGATTGCCTCGCTTAACGGCAATCACTTATTTGTGCCGTTATTAAATAGTGTAATTGGTGCTGATGTTGCTGTGTCTATACCAGCTTCTAATATCGCTTTATCTATTAAAAAACTGGATGGGCTAACCATTCAAAACCAGCTTTTAGGGGTCGTAACTGCGATTCGCGAAGTTGATCATCGCGTGCTAGTGACAGTAGATATAGGATTTATAGTGGTTGCGGAGATAACATTAAGGGCGTTACACGACTTGAATATTACGTTGGATAAGCCAGTTTATTGTCTTATCAAAACGCAGGCTATGGCATATTTAGGCGTAGTTTAATTTAAGCTGCTGATTCTGGCTTTAGATATGCTGAAATAATCTAAAGCTCTCGCGTCTTTCGCTGGCACGTTTCCCTTGCCAAATGAGTTTCCAATCCTGCCCAGGTTCTATTTTTGTGTCGCCACGCGTATCCTGAATGAGATATAAATCACAGTCTAAGCGTTGTACAGTTTCAAGCGGTAATGCAGTAATGCCCGTATAGTAATCCAATAAATCCCGTTGTCCCTCACCTACGTTACGGCTATTAATACAGGCATAGTCTGCCGGAAGTGAATTTTTCAAGCTGATCATGACCTGTTTGTAGCTTTTGGCAGCATTTATCCACGGTAGCCAAAGTGTCATGAGTAGCGTCCACGTCATCGTCATGCCGATGGCCCAATTAGTCACTGATGAGCGATTGGTATGTTGCGATTTAAAAATTGCAGAAGCCCACGCTAGAGTCACTATCACGGCAATGATGAAAGCAAAGGTATTAAACTCGGTTAATTGTGTTCCAGATAAAAATTGCATACGGGCTTGTAGTCTAGCTGGACTGCCAGTCATCATGGCAAACCAGCCCAGCCAGATGATAAGACCGAGCAAGCCAAACAACATGAGTCCAAACCAATTAAGTGCACTAGCCGCACCGCGCTTGAGCGTTTCTACACTACCACCAGCTAAGATGGTCAGGGGTAACAAAAGCGGTAAAACATAGATTTCACGGTCATCAGCACCAAAACCAATGACCAGTAAGGTAACGCTAAAAAAGGTCAGAATAAGCTGGAATTTTGGTTTAGATAACAGTTGCAGACGATAACGCCATAAACCCCATATTGCCAATGGTAAAGCTGGCCAAGCATACCAGGCGAGAGTACGTAAAAAATAGAGTTGGTAATGGTGGCCAAATTGCTCAATACTATAATCCCACCAACCTGCTAAATTATCAGGCGATAGATACCAACAAAGTGCTGGCCATATAATCAGCCAGGGCGCTGCTACAATTAGCGCCAAACCTAAAACAACAGCATAGCTTTTACTGCGCCAATGTTTAAATAGCACGGGTAAGCTAATTGCGCTTAAACTAATAATTAGAGGTGGAAGCAAGCCTGCACTTAGAAAACCAATACCAATACCAAAGCCCAATAGTAGGCTAGCTCTGAGCGGTCTGCGCCTTGCTAACGCTAAGGCATAAAAACCCATAGCAACGGCCGTAAGTGCGGATACCGCTGGCATTAAAGTGTGTGCGCTAATCACTAGACCTATAGAGCCGATAAATACGAACGTGGTTTGTCTACCGACACCATGCCCCCATAGTTCACGCCCAGCCATGCCGACTAAGAGCAAAGTAGCTGCCATCCAAATCCCAGTAATAATACGCGCTGCGTTATGGATAGAGAGTAGGGGATAAAGTATTTTGGCTAGAGCTGCAGCAGACCAGTAATAAAGTGGTGGTTCTTCTAGTGAGTTTTGCGACGCGGCCAAGGGCGCTAAAATATGCCCTTGATTAAGAATATCTTGAATGATACTGATGCTTTGTGATTCATCTGGTTTCCACGGGGCATGACCTACTAAGCCCATGCACAGCCAAATGGCGCATAGTGCAAGTAGCAGATGGACTTTAGCGCGATGCCCTACGTGCGCGCGCGGGGCCGCCATATTGCCCTGCCAATCGTGGTCTAAGTCAAAGCGCATGAATAACTCTTCATCATTAAAGCCAAATTTTAGCCTACTTTAAATGAAGGCTGAGTTAAATGTGACGGGATTTAAAAAATGACAGATAACAAAAAAGGCAGCTTAGCTGCCTTTTTATCAATCTTTTATAGCTTTTGTTAAGCTGGTCAGATTTTAAATATACAGTAATTTACATACCATATTTTTGTTTGAACTTCTCAACGCGGCCAGCCGTGTCCAAAATCTTTTGTTTACCTGTATAAAAAGGATGGCATTGTGAACAAACTTCAATGCTCATAGCGCGACCATGAGTTGAGCGTGTTTTAAACTTGTTGCCACAGCTACAAGTAACGTCAATTTCTGGATAATTTGGGTGAATATCAGCTTTCATGCTTTTCTCTCTAAATTGAAGCAGTTGCAGTAAACCGCGTATTATGAATAGATTCGATTAATTAATCAACAATTAATTCTTTAACATAAGGTTAAATGGCGGTAAAAATTTTAGTTTCAAGTAACTTAAATCGAATTAGCCGCGGCGCATGCTGTCGAAAAAGTCAGCATTATTTTTAGTGGCTTTAATTTTATCCAACAAGAATTCCATCGCGTCCAGATCATCCATCGGGTAAAGCAATTTACGTAATACCCAAATTTTCTGTAGTACGTCTTTTGGGATGAGCAATTCTTCGCGGCGTGTGCCTGATTTATTCACGTTAATTGCAGGGTAAGTACGTTTTTCTGCCATACGGCGGTCAAGATGGATTTCCATATTGCCAGTACCTTTAAACTCTTCGTAAATCACATCATCCATACGTGAGCCAGTGTCTACCAGTGCAGTAGCGATAATGGTCAATGAGCCGCCTTCTTCAATATTGCGAGCTGCACCAAAAAAACGCTTAGGACGCTGTAGCGCATTGGCGTCTACACCACCCGTTAACACTTTGCCAGATGATGGGATAACTGTATTATAAGCGCGTGCTAAGCGGGTGATGGAGTCGAGTAAAATTACTACGTCTTTTTTGTGTTCTACTAATCGTTTAGCTTTTTCTAGCACCATTTCGGCTACTTGCACGTGACGTGTTGCCGGCTCATCAAATGTAGAAGCAACGACCTCACCTTTAACGGAACGTGTCATTTCTGTCACTTCTTCCGGGCGCTCATCAATTAGTAAGACGATTAAAATTACGTCTGGATGGTTGGAGGTAATTGCATGCGCAATGTGCTGCATCATGACGGTTTTACCGCTTTTTGGGCTAGCTACCAGCAAGCCACGTTGGCCACGGCCAATCGGCGCAATCATATCAATCACACGACCAGTAATGTTTTCTTCACCGCGTATATCACGCTCTAAAGTCAGTGGAATTGTAGGAAATAGTGGCGTTAAGTTCTCAAACAGAATTTTATGTTTCGTGTTTTCCGGCGCATCACCATTCACTACATCCACTTTAACTAAGGCAAAATAACGCTCACCATCTTTTGGTGTGCGAATTTCACCTTGAATACTGTCGCCAGTGTGTAAATTAAAGCGGCGAATCTGCGAAGGTGACACGTAAATATCATCTGGCCCAGCCAAATATGAAGTGTCTGGTGAGCGCAAGAATCCAAAGCCATCTTGTAGCACTTCTAAAGTGCCGTCACCAAAAATACTGTCACCTTTCTTTGCTTTGTGCTTAAGAATGGCAAAAATTAAATCTTGCTTGCGCATTCGACTTGCATTTTCAATTTCGTCGGCAATCGCCATTTCTACTAATTCAGTTACTGGAAGATGTTTTAGGTCGGATAAGTGCATGGACTAACTCGCTGGTGGGCTGTTGTGTGAAGGATTTAAGGGTTTCTTAAAAACTGGTTGCTAGGAAAATAGTTTAGGTGGGTGAAACTTGGTGTTTTAGATTTTGTTTTAAAGGTAGGCAATTTTAATTATGTAATTAACTTTTAAAACAAAATCTAAAACAAACTGTTTAATACAACAAGTTTAAATATTACTATCAATAAAAGCAGTTAGTTGTGATTTGGATAGCGCACCTACTTTAGTGGCTTCAACATTGCCATTTTTGAATAACATTAAAGTTGGGATGCCACGAATACCATATTTAGGAGGTGTTTGTTGATTGTCATCAATATTAAGTTTTGCAATTTTCAGTCGACCAGCATATTCTTTAGAGATGTCATCTAGGATTGGTGCAATCATTTTACATGGCCCGCACCATTCTGCCCAGTAGTCGACTAATACAGGAATTTGCGATTGCAGTACTTCTTGTTCAAAAGCTGCATCGCTAGTATGGGTAATATGTTCGCTCATGAGTCACCTCTATATTAATTTATATTAGCTAATATTTAAGCCAGCTAGTTGTTTAGCTAACTTAGAAAATTGATTGGGATTATTGCGTTTGTATTTAATCTGATTATGCTTAAAGTTTTAGCTTAGATATTGTGGAAGTTGCTGAATCAGTTAACTAAACACCACTAAAACACTTTATTAGTATGAGTACATTATGAAGTCTACGCTAATGAATATCAAGTACTAAAGTAAATCAATATAAAGATTGTTATATCAAGCTAAATTGAAAACGTTCAAAACTAGCAGTTCGTTCAAGCAACTTGGTCGCCATTACTTGCTTTGCTATCCCATTTTGCATGACATCAAATACGGATGCTGGACTATAGATGCCACGCGAAGTAGCTATGGTCATAGGTAGTTTTAACTGACTAATTTCAGGCAACATTAGTGCACTTTCAAAACTGGCTAGCTTAGCTGATTTAATACTAATGGCTTTGATACTAGGTGCTAGTAATTGCAATCCTATATCAAGTTGATTTTTTTGGTCAGCGATTATCCAGCGCAGTACCGCAATAGACCAGCCAGAAGTGACAGTTTCTTTCATCGCAACAAAGTCTCCTACTTTGATAGTGACTTCACCGGATTGAAATTTTTTTAATGCAAAGCCAGTAGCACTAGTATTTTGTACTTGCCAGATGGATACTTTAATAGCGCTTGTATTTGTAGTATCAAGTAGTTGACAGATATCAGTAACACCAAACACTAGTTGTACTTTATTATCTTTTTTTGCGCGAGAAAATAATCGTTTGGGTGTAGCGCCTAAGTGCTTAATTAAATAAGTAAGCAAATCTTCGTAATGTGAGTCCACTGCATCTGCTGGTAAACTTTCATCTACTGGTAATTTGCCTTCCTTAAGCATTTGTAAATGCTGGTGCATTTTTCTTGCAATATTTAATGTAATCAACAAAACATCATTGTTTGCATTAGGTGCAGATTTTCTTTTAACGAAAGGTATCGGCGGCTGACTGCTATCTAGTTTGATTAAAAATACGCCAGAAATGCTTTCTAAAGGCCCAATGCCGCGTATTAAACCAAGTTCGGCCAAGTTATTTAGGTAGTTAGAAGCGCGCTGAATATCTGCTTTTGCCAAATGTTGCGGATCTGCCAGCGCGACCAACAAAGCGTGCATGTAGGCTAAATTTACTGTGCTAACGCTGTTCCCGCTTAGGGGCTCAGGCACTTCAATTGTATCGAGATTTTGTTGTGCAGCGCTGAAGTAAAGCTGATGCAAATCAGACCAGACGCTTGCTGGTGGCGTAAAGTAAACATGATAGTAAACGAGTGAAAGTTGATTTAGGCTATTGATTGCTCTCTGTAATACAAGTGCTGAAGTTTTGCTTGCATTAAGGTTTAAGCGTTTATTTTGTATATCCTGCCAAGCTAATTTATAGCCATAGCCTAGCTCTAACCAAAGTAATTCCGCAGCACTCGCACAAGATTTTGCTTTTGAGGGCATAGGAATAACAATGTTGTTAATATAGTAATCGCTAAGTTCATTGGTAATGCGAATAAGGGCTGGGCGGTACAGTTCTAGCGCTTTTGTTCTGTTATCCGCACTGACTTTTTGACGATTAAGAATTTGCATTTCTTCCAGCAGCACTGTGGCAGCAGAAAAAACATTGTTAAATGGGATGCGCTCAATAAATTCTATGATTTTATTCGGACGAATTTCTGCCAACAGTACCGGATTGATGTCCAACGTTGGCAGGTTAAGTGACATAAAATTGATATTAAATAATTATTTTAAGTAATCATACATAAAATATTAGATTTAGGGCAGAATTTGTCGCGCGGTCATCTAGCTTGTGTATTGAAGGTCGTTAAAAAATATGAAGAAAAATGTATGGAGTGTGAACAATGGTGTTAAAGAAGATTATTTTTATTGGCTTGGTTTGGCTAACAAGTAGCGTTTATTTAGAAGCTAGGGCTGTCGAGTATGTAACTAGTAGTCAACACTTAACACACAACTTTGTTTTAAAAGATATAGCGGGGAAAAAGCACCAGTTATCTGATTACAAAGGTAAATGGGTGATTGTGAATTATTGGGCAACTTGGTGTCCAGCATGCTTGGAAGAGGTGCCGGATTTAGTTAATTTGTACGATAGCCGTAAAAATAAAGATGTGATGGTGATAGGTGTTGCACTAGACTATAAAGACGCTAAAGAAGTTGCCGCTTATGTCGATGATATGTTGATGTCATACCCAATCATCCTTGGCGACGAATCGGTAACCAGCCAAATTGGACCGGCTGATGTGCTGCCAACTAGCTTTATTTACAATCCGCAGGGTAAGTTGGTAAAGACTAAACGCGGTAAAGTAACTAAAGACTACTTAGAAAAGTTAATTTCTCAGAAAAATAATTAGAAAAATCAATTCCAGAGAAGATTGCGCTACTTCACCCACATCATTTTACATAGCTTGAGTGAGGTTTAGCTTGGTACAGGGATGATATTGCCAGTAGCATCTAAAATATTCAGTTGATTCTCTTCTGCAAATTGCATCAGCTGTGTGAAGCCTTCTGGATTCACGATTTTCAATTTTAAATCTACCGCTAAGCAACGCACACCATTGGTTACACGTGGTTTTAAATAGGGCGAGTATTTCAGTTTCTTATCTACGCCAAAAGTAGCAAAGGTACTGCACATCCGATCTACCCAGTCACTGGGACGAAAGGGCTTGCCAGCACGAGTTAAGCCTTCGATGATGATTTCATCGGCAATATTGGTGTGTGGTTTTTGTGTCATATTCTTTGTTTTTCAAACTAAATTAAATTGCATTATATCAGTTGCATAATGCGTATTGTTGAGACTTATGCTGCGCACAGCATTGCATAAGTGTTACCTAGTTAGTATATTCAAATACTTTGACTACTTTAGTGACGCCATCGGTGTTACTAGCAATTTCTGTTGCAAACTGTGCTTCGGCATGGCTTACAAGCCCCATTAAATATACTACAGAGTTTTCACTCACTACTTTAACTACATTGGCTGGAAAGCGGCCGTCAGCTACAAACTTGGCTTTTACTTTGGATGTTAAATAGGTATCGTTGCCACGTGAGCTCACGCTGGTTTTTGGCATGACAACCAATTCGTTAGTCACAGAGCGCACATTAGTAATTTCTTTAGCCATGGTTTCAGCGCGCTCTTTATCTGCATCACTAGGTACTTCACCTGTGAGTAATACAATACGGTTATAGCTGGTGATATTGACGTGCGCTTCCTCGCCTAGCGCATCCCCGATACTTTTGCTGGCTTTAAGTTCGATATTTGCGTCTTCTACATAAATGCCCGCTGTGCGCCTGTCGGCCGCCATAGTGCCACCAGCCGCTGCACCGCCGATAATGACAGGTATACAGGCAGCTAATTGAGTGCTGAGTGCTGTAGCTAAGATGACAGTGGAAAAGAGTTTGGTTGTAGAATTCATAAATAGTCCTTTTAAATCAAAATTGTTCAAGAAGATGGCGCTATTTTTTTAGATTAAACTCTAGGTTTAAACAAACCCCTAGGATTCAAAACGCGTTTTTAATCCATTCGATATGCGCTACGTTGGCTTTGTTCATTAAAATTGCATCAAACCTACAGGCTACATTACCATGTTGTTGTAAATAATGTTCGGCTGTGCGGCTTAGTTTTTCTTGTTTAGATTTAGTAATACTCATGCCTGCCCCGCCAAACGTGCTGTTGCTACGCAAACGCACCTCAACAAATACTGTTGTTTTGCTATCCTGCATAATTAAATCAATTTCACCAAAACGGCAGCTGTAGTTTCGTGTAATGAGTGACAAGCCTTGCTTCAATAAATAATCTGCCGCGATTGTTTCAGCTGCAGTGCCTAAATTATTCATTTATGCCTTGTGCTCATTTTTCAAGCACTACGCCATTATTAGTAAAGCTACCAAGTGACGGTTCACGGGTGATCTCGCCTTGTTTGCCAATATGGATTGTGCCAGTTAGACCGTTAAAACTAGCGGGTGTTATTGGTTCTTCATTCAGTATAGTCAATATTCTATAGGCATCAGCACCTAGTGCAAACCAGCGTTGCGATATGGCATCTTGTGCTATTTCTGTTGCTGGCGTTTGGTAAGCGCTAAATTTCGCTGGTTTGAGTAGCCACGGCATATCTGTAAAGCGAATTGCATTAAGTGATGCGTCAAGCAAAGGATTCTGAGCACCTTCATAAATGGGTGAAAAGCTAAATGTTGGTGTCGCAATATCTAAATAAGGTCTAATTTTGCGCGCAAAAGACGCGTCGCCTGTCATTAAAACCATATCGGCTTGTTGTGTGCTAATTTGTCCTTTTACATCAAGTAAGTTGCTGTCATCAGATATTTTAATGGACTTGGCAGTTTGACCACTTATTTGTTGCCAGGTTTCGTTAAAAGCGGCAGACATACGCTCTGACATGGTTGAGTCTTGGGCCACTATCAGCACGTTTTGCATGCCGAATTCATGTGCAGTATTGGCCAGCAACAGCGCTTCATCATTAAGTAGTTGCGGCATAATATAGAGATTTTTGCTAGTTAATGCTTGGCTAGGCGCATTAAGCATTAAGGTTGGTACGGTGAATGGATGAGCGACCATAGCATTGGCTTGGTTTGCGATTATTATATAGTTGGCGCCGTCATTGATAGCCAAGTCATAAGTGTCTGTAATATCTTGGCTGGTCACAGTATATGCGTGGATTTCAATTGTATTGCTGTCGATGGCAGCGCTGGCAGTGAATCCACGTTGTAGGGCTAGTACGGTTGTAGCTTGCCTGTCATCCTTTTGTGGTAATAATAAAGCCACGCTGCCTTTTAGCGACTGGTGGGTTAAGTTTTTTTTGGCTATTGGGGTAGTTTGTAACAAGTTTAAAGCGAATGCGTTTGCACTATGGTCTGGATAAGCTTTTTGCCAATCAGCAATGGCTGTTGCAGAAGATTCAGCCAGATGTGCTAGCGCTAAATCCACCCAGCCTTGCAGGCTAGTTTCAGTGCTTGCTCCACGTAGTGCAATTAATTGGGCCTTATCTAAATTACTAATAAGCGCCCATAATTTTGTCTGTGTTTGCATAACAGCCGCTGGGTTGGTATTACTGGCGATCAGTGCTTGTTCTTCTAATACTCTTTGTTCGACTGCACGCTGACTATCGGGTAGTTTTTCATAGGCTAAGCTCAAGCTTGCATGTAAACTAGCACGTGCTGCTGGCTGCAATGTAGTATCAGCTTCTAAAGGTAATAACAGCCGAAAAGCCAAATCATCATTATCTTGCAAAACAGCAAGGCCGCCTGACAGCACTTTTGCATTGGCTGATTGGCTAGGAATATAGATTAAAGTCATTTGTGCGCAGGCGACATTGGAAGCTTTAAGGCAATTTAAACCATCGCTAAACGCTGCTTCAGGCGTTTTTTTGCTTGGCACAATAGGCTTACCAGCAGCTTCAGTTGCCTGTGCGGATGGGTTGGCGATTATGTTTGCGCCGAATATGGCAAACAAAACAATAAGGAAATTTAAGCGTTGAGTCAAAGTCATCAGGGCGTATTATATGTGGTTGCGACACCAATTGGCAATTTAGCTGACATTACTTTGCGCGCGTTGGAAACCTTAAAAAGTGTAGACGCAATTGCGGCAGAAGATACACGCCATACTTCCGGTTTGCTCGGACATTATGGCATCAGTAAAAAGCTTATCTCCGTGCATCAGCACAATGAGCAGCAATCTGCAGAGGCGTTATTACTTCGCCTGCAAGCGGGTGAAAATATCGCATTAGTGACCGATGCCGGTACGCCCGCCGTGAGTGACCCTGGCGCGATCGTCGTCAATGTACTACAAAAATCGGGTATTAAAATTGTACCGATTCCAGGGGCAAGCGCTGTAATTGCTGCTTTATCAGCCTCTGGCATCACTAATAATGGCTTTCACTTTATCGGCTTTTTACCTGCTAGTGGTTCGCAGCGGCGTAAATTTTTAGAATCTGTTAAAAGTCAAACTAGTACATTGGTATTTTACGAAGCCCCGCATAGAATTATTGAGTGTGTGGAAGATTTAAGTTTGGTGTTGGGTGAATCACGCCGCATAACCATTGCGCGTGAAATCACTAAAACCTTTGAAACGTTCCACCATTGCTTGCTAAGCGAGGCAAAACAATGGCTGACAAACGATACGAATCAGCAACGTGGTGAATTTGTGCTGCTGGTTGAAGCCCCTGAAGGTACTGGTGATAATGCTGCCGATATTGAGGCAGAACGTATATTGCGCCTATTATTAGCCGATTTGCCACTGAAACAGGCGGTTAGCTTAGCGGTCGACATCACAGGTGCAAAAAAGAACTGGGTATACGAATTGGCGCTAGCAATTAAAACGACAGTTCAACTAAAAAAATAAGCGCAGACAGTTAAAAGTTACAGAAACAAGTTGGAATTTAAACAATGAACAAAATAACTATTACCCGACCAGATGACTGGCATTTACATTTACGCGATGGTGACGTGCTTAAAGCCGTATTGCCAGATACAGCACGGCAATTTTCCCGCGCCATTGTCATGCCCAATTTACGTCCGCCAGTGACCACTACCGAGTTGGCGATTGCCTATCGTGAGCGTATTTTGCAAGCGCTGCCACAGGGCGCAAAGTTTGAGCCTTTGATGACGTTATATCTCACTGATAACACGACAACAGAAGAAATCGCCAAAGCCAAAGCGAGTGGCATCGTGCATGGTGTTAAGCTTTATCCAGCAGGAGCGACCACCAATAGTGACTCTGGTGTAACGAGTCTTGCAGCCTGCACTAAGGCTCTAGCAGCGATGGAAAAGTATGGTTTACCACTACAGGTGCATGCGGAGGTGACTGACGCCAACATTGATGTGTTTGATCGCGAAAAAGTGTTTATCGAGCGCAATATGCATACGCTGCTTAAAAATTATCCAGCACTTAAGATTGTGTTTGAACATATCACGACTAAAGACGCTGCAGATTTTGTCGCCAGCGCACCAGCCAATGTTGCCGCTACTATCACTGCACATCATTTATTGATGAACCGCAACGAGATGTTCAAAGGCGGCATACAGCCTCACCATTACTGCTTACCGATATTAAAACGCGAAGAGCATCGCTTAGCTTTAGTGCGAGCTGCAATCTCAGGTTCGCCGAAATTCTTTTTAGGCACTGATAGTGCGCCACATGCCAAACATACTAAAGAAGCCGCTTGTGGCTGTGCTGGTATGTACACCGCGCATACCGCGATGGAACTATATGCAGAAGTGTTTGAAGCGGTTAATGCGCTGGATAAACTAGAAGCTTTCGCCAGTTTCTATGGCGCAGATTTTTATGGCTTACCACGCAATACTGAGCAAATTACATTGGTGCAAGAAAGCTGGCAGGTGCCTGCAAGCCTGCCTTTTCCTAATGACTTGCTCGTACCACTAAGAGCTGGACAGTGCGTGAACTGGCGTATGTTGTCAGGTAATACAGAAGCAGAGAACACAGTCGTTAATTTTTAGTTTAGTCAGCCCTAAACACTCATTATTATGATGGGTTCGTTAATCAATTCATCAAGCGGGAAGTGCTAAAGCAGGTTCTATATATCAAATGTTAGTTATCACAAATATATAAGGAGAAATTTCTCATGCTTAAAGTTCTTGCGCAGGATTTTATCAAACCTGAATTCATCCATGAAGTTCTGCCGCTTTACCGAGAATTGGTAGAGAAGACGAGAAAAGAAGAGTTTTGCAAGGCTTATGAGCTTTATGTAGACCAGCAAGACCCTGGGCATTTTACATTTATCGAAGAGTGGCCAGATCAGGCTGCTTTAGACATGCACTGTCAAACTGAGCATTTCAGGACTCTAGTACCGAAAATACGTCAATACCAAAGAAAAGAAGGCATTCTTTTATTACTGGATTCATTTCTCTAACTTAGTTGAACCATACGGTGCAAATCGTTCGCTGAAACATCCGTGCGGCTGTCAGTTTGCGGGGCTTTCGTGAGTCATTTGGCTTTGTATTCCTGCCAGTCCCGCCGAACTTGCATCGCATATTTTTCTACATATTCAATTAAATCTTTACGCCATTTGTGTGGTTCTTCGGCAAATCTAATTAAATCATCTGCAACGGCAGCGTTTTGACGGCCGCTACTACGCAATAGCGACCAAGCAGCTATTTCACCCATACTTTTGATTACATCTTGCAGTGGTTTCATTTTGCCTTTGGCTTGAGTTAAGCTTAATCTGTCTTGGGTAGGCAATAATTCTTTTAGTACATAGGATTTGTCATCGATTTTGATGGCACTTAAAAAAGCGGGCGATACTGCTTGCATACGGCGCTGGATGGTGACGACACGCTCTGCTTCAGAATTCCAATGGGGTTGTTTGATTTTATTGACATAAGGTTGCGCGGCAGATGTGGCACAAAGTTTAAGATCGAGTAAATAATTGTTACCTCTGTTTTTTTTAGCGTTACCTTCAACTAAAATAGCGTAGCGCTCCATACCCAGACTGCCCGTGCCAGCTATGCGTCGAGCAATGTCGACGACTTTGAAGAATCCTGGATTGGTTTGCTTTTGTGCAAAATCCTGCATAAATGCTTTTATTTTTGTGATGGCTTCATTTGATGCAGTTAAAGCCCGGCCATTGTTTAATACGAGCTGGCGTTTACCTTTTTTTATTTCGGTGCGACTGTTAATAAAAACTTCACGCGAGCGCGCTTTAAGGCTTGTCAGCAATTGGCGTATCATACCTGTTGCCGTGGCACGCTCTGTCCAATAGGCAGAGCCTTGTTTTAAGGCGATAATATAGCTATCTAAAAACGTGTCACACAAGCATAGCGCTTGTTTGTGGCTTAATTTAAGACTTTCCGCGCCAATGATTACGCTGACTAAAAATCTGGTAATTTCCCATGTGCATGGCGCAAGTATGGCTTCATCGAAATCGTTTAAATCAAAATAGGTGAGGCGATTGCTGCCCTTGTAACAGCCAAAATTTTCTAAATGTAGGTCGCCGCAAATCCAGATGTTGGGTGTCTGGTTAAGATGTTCATCTTTATATTTGGCTAAATCTTCATAAAATAAATGGCAAGTGCCACGATAAAAGCTAAATACATTATCAGCCATTACTTGGTATTTAAGCGCTAAAATCTCAGGATCACGACCTTGATTGTAGCGAGCAATACGTTCTTTAATAGATGCGTTTGACATAGTAAACTTAGCTTTATATTAATAACTTTAAGAAAATGAGCTTATAGTAAACTTAAATAGCGGAATATTAAATTTTTATGACAATGCGACTTATATGAGTTGTACTTGTTGAAGCTCGGATTTGATATAAGCATAAATAATCGGCGCTAACAATAAACCGCCTGCGCCAAACATTGATTCCATTAGCAGCATCGCCAGTAAAAGCTCCCATGCTTTTGCATTAATTCTAGTGCCAATAATGCGGGCATTGATGAAGTATTCTAATTTATGAATCAGTATCAGAAACACCAGAGCAGCGATAGCAACGTTAAATGATAGGCCTAACGCGACCAAGACTATCATCGTGTTGGAAATTAAATTGCCTATAACAGGCAACAGGCCTGCAATAAAAGTGATGAGTACTAGAGTTTTACTATATGGCAAATGTACGCCAGCTAGGGGTAGAACAATAAATAAAAATATAGCGGTGAGTGTGGTGTTAATCGCTGATATTTTAACTTGCGCGAATACTACGTTTTCAAATGCTTTGCCTAAACTCTCTAATCTGCTACGTAGCGCAAAAATGAGTGGCTTGGCTTGTGTTTTTGGTGAAAAGCGATGCACCGATATCATCACGGCAATTGCGATGGCAATAATAGTGTGAGCTAGTGTATGTAAGCTTTCTCCACCTACTTTACCCAGCTCTTGACTATGTTTTGTTAAAAGTTGTGTCAGAGACTCTTTAAACTCTAAGACACTTTCAGGGATGTAATTAACTAGGGCAGGTGGTAGCTTGTCGCGCAAATCGCTAAGTATCCCTACAATTTTACTAGTGAGCCCACTTAAATTATCTTTGCTACCTAACACCTGTGATAAAAATAAAGCCAGTAAGGTAATTACTGTGATAATACCGACCATCATAAGTAATCCCGCTGCGATTCTGGCTTTCCGGGCTGATAGATGTCTATTGAGCGCAGCACCTAAGTGCTTTGTGAGTAGGTAAATGAGCATGCCTATAAATGCAGGAGTAACCAAATGCAGTAACAGTGTTGCCACTAATAGCCCAAACATGATGAAAATGCTGCTTAGTTGTATTTTATCTAATGTTTTATTCATAGTAGTAATCATAGCAAGATTATTGGTGAATGGATGCAAGCCCAATACTGTCACGTGTTAAAATGCAGATGAAGCTGGCTAGACAGTCGCCGCGTATCGGAAGGTGCGGGGAGGAAAGTCCGGGCTGCAAAGAGCGGGATGACGGCTAACGGCCGTACGCCGAAAGCTAGTCTACGTAAGTAGGCTGGTATAAGGTGAGGAATAGGGCCACAGAGACGAGCGTATTAAGTTACGGTGAAACGCGGTAACCTCCATCTGCAGCAAGACCAAATAGGCTGGTAATAGGCGTTGCTCGCGCTGCCAGCGGGTAGGTTGCTTGAGCGTATGAGTAATTGTGCGCCTAGATGAATGACTGTCACCACAGCAATGTGTACACAGAACCCGGCTTATCGGCCAGCTTCATTTTTAATTCTAGCTTGATGCTGCGGCTAATTGTATGACTTTAATTTCTGCCTCTGATTTTAGACTCTTGACAGCCTTTGCTGCAATTCAACCACCTCCATCACTTGTCTGATAGTTCACTTTCACAAAATATCGTATGTATCTAATTTCTAAGGACTTTATTTTATCACAAAAATGTGCTAAGTCATTGAGCTATAAAGAAAAAATACTAAAAAAGTGCTTGCAATGCACTTTTTTTTTATCTATAGTGGGCATAAGTGTTGAAAAGTGTTGTTTTGTGGGGAATTGTTTATCGAAACTAAGGGCGATTAGCAATTCCCCACTGTTTAAGTGGTTGAGTGTTTGGTTAAATTTTCAGCATAAAAATAATTTTTATAGTTTTAATTAGCGTTTATTAAATTGCTACTGACTTAAAGGGGATGTATGTTTCGCGGTGCTGCATTGCTCAGTTTAGATGCTAAAAGTCGGGTGGCTGTGCCAACCAAGCATCGTGACGCCTTGTGTATGTCATCGCAAGAATCTGTGCAGACAGCAGATCAAGTTCAGCCATCGAGCGGTTTAGTATTAACCGCACATCCTCATCGCTGCTTGCTACTTTACCCGCAACAAGCCTGGGAGCCGATTCAATCCAAGTTAATGAGCTTATCAAGTTTTGATAAACAATCTAGTGGTTTGCAGCGTTTGCTTGTAGGTTATGCAGAAGACGTTGAATTAGATGGCGCTGGACGCTTATTGGTGTCATCTGCATTGCGTCAGTTTGCTAATCTTGATAAGCAAATCATGCTCGTAGGGCAGGGTAGTCATTTTGAGCTATGGAATGTAGATGCCTGGCATGCCCAGCTGGAGCGTGCTATTGGTAGTGATGACATGGTTATTCCAGCTGAACTAGAGGGATTTTCGCTGTGATAAAAGGCGCGACTTCGGCGCCGCCAAAAATACAGCCAGCATCATTGCCTCTAAAAGAAACGCCGCTTGAAAGTGTGCCGCAGCATGTAACGGTGTTATTAAATGAGGCGGTAGATGCACTTAATATTCAGCCCAATGGTGTTTACGTGGATGGCACATTTGGGCGTGGCGGCCATAGTCGACTCATTTTAGAGACGCTAGGTGTAAACGGCCGCTTGATAGCAATGGATCGTGATTTAACAGCATTTCAATCTGGCTCTTTAATTACCGATGCTAGATTTCAAATAGTGCATCAGCACTTTTCGGCCTTATCTCAAGTATTGAATGACCTGAAAATTCGCCATGTAGATGGCGTTTTGTTAGATTTGGGCATTTCATCGCCGCAAATTGATGATGGTAGTCGTGGTTTTAGTTTTAGGTTTGATGCGCCGCTGGATATGCGCATGGATCAAAGTCGTGGCAAAACAGCAGCCGAAGTGTTGTCCACAATCACAGAGCAGCATTTAGCGGAGGTTATAAAAAATTATGGTGAAGAACGGTTTGCTAAGCAGGTTGCAAGGTCGATTATTACGCAGCGCACAGATGGGAATGCCATCACCACTACTAAACAGCTTGCCAAGATCGTGGCAGATGCAATCCCCAAGGTCGAGCCTGGGCAGGATCCCGCAACGCGCACCTTTCAAGCTTTACGGATTTTCGTCAATCAGGAGCTTGAGGAATTATCGGTAATTCTGCCAATCTGCCTCAATGCGCTTGCGCCTGGAGGCAGATTGGCAGTGATTAGCTTTCATTCGCTAGAAGATCGCATTGTGAAACACTTTATCCGTGATGAACAAAATCGTGATGATCTACCGTCTAACTTCCCGGTGCTGGCGAAAGATTTGCCACAACCACGCATGATGGCGGTGGGTCGCACGATTAAGCCGAGTGCGGCAGAAGTTAAACGCAATCCGCGTTCCCGTAGTGCGGTTTTACGTGTGGCAGAGCGGACGCATACACTATGACACGCATTAACCTTATTTTGTATTTTGTACTAATTTTTACCGCACTTGGGGTAGTGAACTCGCAGGATAGATCGCGGAAATTGTATTTTGAATTAGAGCAAGAAGAGGAGTTTGCAAAAAAAATGAATGTGGAATATGGGCAGCTACAACTTGAGCAAAGCACTTGGTCTATGCATTCACGTATAGAAGATATTGCAGCAAGCAAATTACAGATGCAAGTGCCAGATGCTGCACGTATCCAAGTCGTGTCACCTGATGTACCGGCGGCTGCAAAAGTAGAGTCTGAGGTAGAGTCACAAACAGAAGCTGCAGATGAGGCGGCAAAGTAATGGCATTTATTTCAACTAAGCCGCTCAAGCAACAAGACATCGTCAAGCTGCCTGCATGGCGCCGACGCGTGTTGTTGATTGTAATATTGTTAAGCTTTGCTGCGTTGTTAGCGCGTAGTGTGTATTTGCAAAGTTTACATAAAACTTTTCTACAAAAAGAGGGTGACGCACGTTACAGCAGAACGATTATCTTACCGGCTTATCGCGGAAAAATTGTAGACAGAAATGATGAATTGCTCGCGATTAGTAGTCCAGTAGAGTCTATTTGGGCAAGCCCGGCGGATGCTGAAATTGATGCAGCAAAAACTGTGAAATTAGCAGCCTTGCTGCAAATGAAACCTAAAGATATTGATGCGAAGCTGGTAAATACGCAGCGTGAATTTGTATATCTGAAGCGTCGTTTACCGCCGGATTTAGCAGCAAAAGTGATGAGCTTAGGTATTCCTGGGGTTTATATGCAGCGTGAATACAAGCGGTATTACCCTGCTGGGGATGTCACAGCACATTTGGTAGGTTTTACTGGTGTGGACGACAAAGGACAAGAAGGTTTTGAATTGGCACAAAACGCATGGCTGTCTGGTAAATCAGGTAGCCGTCGCGTGATTAAGGATAGGCAAGGTCATATAGTTGAAGATTTAGAGGCGGTTAAAGTGCCGCAAGATGGCCATGACCTAGTGTTGTCGATTGACCGTAGAATTCAGTATTTGACGTACCGCGAGTTAGCTAAAGCGGTGGAAGACAATAAGGCACTTGCAGGCTCAGCGATTGTACTGGATGCTAAAACTGGTGAAGTTTTAGCCATGGCTAATTTGCCGACCTACAACCCTAATAGCCCAGTAAACATTGCAGGAAAAACGCGTAACCGTGCCATTACCGACACTTATGAGCCTGGTTCTACCATGAAGCCAGTCAGTGTTTCGGCCGCGCTTGAATCGGGTAACTTTACTCCAGAAAGTCTGATTCAAACATCACCTGGTACCTTAACGATAGGCCCAGCGACGATACATGATTCTCACCCGGAAGGTTTAATCACGGTATCACAGGTGATACAAAAATCATCTAACGTAGGTGCGGCAAAAATGGCGCTTACTTTAAAGCCAGAGTTTTTATGGGGATATTTTAATCAAGCGGGGTTTGGTGCGCCGACGCATGTTGGTTTTCCTGGGGAGGCTTCAGGGATATTGCGCAATTACAAAACTTGGCGACCAATCGAGCAAGCAACCATGGCGTTTGGCCATGGTATTAGTGTGACTTTATTACAGATGGCACGTGCTTATACCATGTTCGCCAATGATGGCGTGCTAATGCCTGTTTCGCTACTTAAGCTGAATGATGATCCAATTGGGCATCAAGTATATTCAGCAAAAATAGCCAATGAGATGAAAGATATGCTTGAAACTGTAGTGCAACCAGGTGGCACTGCCATAAAGGCGCAAATCCCAGGTTATCGAGTAGCGGGTAAAACCGGTACAGCACATAAACTTGGGCCACATGGCTATGAAAAAGACAAATATGTTGCTTCGTTTATTGGTATGGCACCAGCGTCTAATCCGCGTTTGATTATGGCCGTGATGATCGATCAACCAAGTAATGGTTCATATTACGGCGGCTCAGTTGCCGCACCGGTATTTAGTAAAGTAATGGCAGATGCCTTGCGCATGTTGGCTATCCCGCAGGATGCGCCGAATAACAATGTGGTGATTCCTCCTGATGATGAGTCAGCAGTGAAGGAAGGTACCTAATGTCTAATTTAACTTCCTTACCCTCGTTAAAAACTGCGTTTAAGCAAAAATTTTATGCAATTACCGCAGATAGCCGTCAAGTGGATGTTGGTAGTTTGTTCCTGGCTTATCCAGGTGACAAGGCCGATGGCCGCGATTATATTGCTCAAGCCATTAGTAACGGTGCAGCTGGTGTAATGTTTGAGGTTTCTGACTTTAAATGGAATGAGCGCTGGAATGTGCCGCATGTGGCGGTGACAGATTTGCGTCATCAGGCCGGCAATGTCGCAGATGAGTTTTACGAGCACCCCTCACAAAAACTATGGACTGTAGGTATCACCGGTACCAACGGCAAGACTTCTGTCAGCCAATGGATTGCACAAGCTTTTAACGTGCTTAATCGCAAGACTGCAGTCATTGGCACCTTAGGCAACGGCTTTATCACTGCCTTAAGCCCAGCCATTAACACTACGCCTGACGCAATTTTATTACACGACATGTTGGCGGGTTATCTTGAACAAGATGCAGAAGTCGTCGCGATGGAAGTGTCCTCGCATGGTCTGGATCAAGGCCGAGTAAACGGCGTGCATTTTGATGTGGCCGTATTCACTAATTTAAGTCGTGATCATCTGGATTATCACAGTGATATGGCGACTTACGGCGCGGCCAAGAGCAAGCTATTTACTTGGGATAGCTTGAGTTGTGCGGTCATTAATAGTGATGATGACTTTGGCCGTGAATTGGTCATTGAGCTTGAAGCTAGCGGTAAAAATGTGCTGACTTATGGTTTAGAGAGTGGAGAGATTAATTGTACTGATTTAGAGCTGAATAACGGCGGCATCAGCATGCAAGTTGCTACACCTCAAGGCAATGCTACCCTTAGTGCGCCAGTGATCGGGCGCTTTAATGCTTATAACCTGCTTGCTGTATTAGCGACTTTGCTGGCTTCAAAAGTCAGTTTGACTGATGCAGTAAAGGCCATCAGCCAAATTCGCGCGGTGCCTGGACGTATGCAAACTTTAGGCGGCCATGCTTTGCCGCTAGTGGTGGTTGACTATGCGCACACACCAGATGCACTAGAAAAAGTACTCACTACTTTGAAAGAACAGGCGACAAACAAGCTTATCTGCATATTTGGCTGTGGCGGCAATCGCGATACTGGCAAACGCAACGTGATGGGAAAAATTGCCACGGAGATTGCTGATGCGGTGATAGTGACATCGGATAACCCGCGTGATGAGAATGCTGAAGAAATCATTAAACAAATTGTCCAAAATATTACACGCCACTACATCATTGAAACGGACCGTGCCAGCGCGATTGCAATTGGTGTGCTGTCAGCCAAGGCGGGTGACGTGGTGTTGATTGCAGGCAAAGGCCATGAGGATTATCAAGAAATCAGTGGAGTAAAACATCATTTTAGTGATGTTGAGCAGGCAGAAATGGCCTTGGAATTGTACGAGGAGAGCCTTCAATGATGCGGCTATCTGAATTGTTAAGCGTGCTGGATGCACAATTGATTGGTGAAGATATTGAGTTCACTAGCGTCGGTACTGATAGTCGTTCTATTGAACAAGGCCAGTTATTTGTTGCGATTACAGGTGAAATTTTTGATGGCAATCAGTATGCGGTGCAGGCTTTAGCGCAGGGTGCAGCTGCGGTACTGGTTTCAGATAATACGGTGACTTTAAATGTTAAATCAGGCTTGCTGGTAAAAGATACGCGCCTAGCATTGGGTCAGCTAGCGAGCTATTGGCGTCAAAAATTTACTTTGCCGCTCATCGCCATCACTGGCAGTAACGGCAAAACCACTGTGAAAGAAATGACAGCAGCCATTTTAGGTGCTGCCACAGCCAATGCTGGAGCTGTACTAACTACTAAAGGCAATTTTAATAACGACATTGGCATGCCGCTGACATTGCTCAAGCTCAATGCGAACCATCAGTTCGCGGTGATTGAAATGGGCATGAACCATACAGGCGAGCTGGATTACTTAACTCGTTTAGCCATGCCTGATATCGCCTTGGTCAACAACGCAGGCACTGCGCATATAGGCGAGTTAGGTTCGCAGGAGGCAATCGCTGCGGCCAAAGGCGAAATATTTGCCGGGCTAAATGAAGCTGGCATTGCCATTATCAATGCCGATGATGCTTATGCGGATTATTGGGCTAGCTCTATAAAGTGCCTCAATAAAGGCATAAAAGTCGTGACGTTTGGCTTAACCAATACGGCAGGTATCTCTGCTAGCAGTGTTGAGCAAAACGGCATGGTGCAAATCAATCTCAAAACCCCAGCAGGCAATGTTACGTTTGATTTAAATGTGCTGGGCGCGCACAACGTGCGTAACGCGCTGGCAGCAAGTGCGGTAGCTTATGCGCTGAATATCAGTCTTAGCCATGTAGCGAAAGGCTTAACAGAGTTTTCTGGTGTATCGGGGCGATTAACGCGTCGTGCTGGTATTAATGGTGCGCTAGTGATTGATGATACCTATAACGCAAATCCAGATTCTATGCGCGTGGCCATTGATGTGTTGGTTGCACAAGCTGGAAGAACAGTCATGGTGATGGGCGACATGGGCGAGTTGGGTGACGATGCCGTCAAATTGCATGCCGAGATTGGGGCTTATGCTAAAAAATCTGGAGTGCAGTTTTTTTACACTTTGGGTGACATGAGCCTAGAGGCTAATAAAGCATATGGACAAGATGTAAATAAAGCGCAGGCAAAAAATTTCAATTCTGTTGAGGCTTTAGTAGAGGCGCTTAAGCCAGTAATCAATGAGCAAACCATCGTGTTAGTCAAGGGCTCGCGCTTTATGAAGATGGAGCGTGTAGTGAATTTAATCACACAAGAAAAAATGCTATTTAATCAAAAGCAATCAGTGGAGGTGCATTAAATGTTACTAGAGCTCGCACATTATTTAGCGCACGATATTCACGGTTTTAATGTGTTTACCTACATTACCTTGCGTGCGGTATTGGCGACGCTGACGGCGCTGACTATTTCATTTATGGTAGGACCATGGCTGATTCGTAAATTAACTGAGTATAAAGTAGGTCAATCTGTGCGTGATGATGGTCCGCAAACACATCTTATTAAAGCAGGCACACCAACTATGGGTGGCGCATTAATACTAATATCCATCGCAGTTTCTACTTTGTTGTGGGGCGATTTGCATAATCGTTTTGTTTGGACCGTGCTCATAACTACACTAGGTTTTGGCATTATTGGTTTTATCGATGACTGGCGCAAAGTGGTGTACCGCAACCCTAAAGGTTTATCGGCTAAAGAAAAGTATTTTTGGCAAACCGTGGTGGGCTTTGGTGCAGCACTTTATATTTGGTACACACATACCACACCAGCAGAAACCACGCTGATATTCCCTTTCTTCAAAAGTTTATCGCTGCCAATGGGTGCGGTGAGTTTCATTTTACTCAGCTACTTGGTGGTTGTAGGCACAAGCAATGCTATTAATTTAACTGATGGTTTAGACGGGTTAGCCATACTGCCAGTGGTCCTTGTGAGTAGCGCATTGGGTATTTTTGCCTACGTGGCGGGTAATTTAGTGTTTGCAAAATATTTGGGTATTCCTTATGTGCCAGGTGCAGGCGAGTTAGCGGTGTTTTGTACAGCATTGGCTGGCGCTGGCTTAGGTTTCTTATGGTTTAACGCTTATCCTGCGGAAGTGTTTATGGGTGATGTGGGCGCTTTGGCGCTGGGTGCGGCACTGGGTACGGTGGCGGTGATTGTACGCCAGGAAATCGTCCTGTTCATTATGGGTGGCGTATTTGTGATGGAAACCTTATCAGTTGCGGCGCAAGTGACTTATTTTAAATACACTAAAAAACGTTATGGCGAAGGCCGCCGCATATTCTTAATGGCGCCCTTGCATCATCACTATGAACAAAAAGGCTGGAAAGAAACGCAAGTAGTGGTGCGGTTTTGGATTATTACCATGATGTTGGTGCTGGTTGGTATAGCTAGCTTGAAGATTAGATAAATGAAACTTGAATTAAAAGACAAACAGGTATTAGTGCTCGGGCTTGGTGATACCGGTCTTTCGGCGCTGCGTTGGCTTGCGCGCCAAGGCGCCATCTTGTCTGTTGCTGATACGCGTGAAATGCCTCCTGGTATTGAAGTGCTAAAAGCTGAATTACCACAGGTGAAAGTGCACACAGGCGAGTTTCAGTCTACGATATTTGATGGTGCAGATTTAATTGTAACAAGCCCGGGCGTACCCTTAAGCACACCGGAAATTCAAGCAGTTATTGCACGTGATATTCCAGTTGTAGGGGATGTGGAATTGTTTGCGCAAGCTATAGCATGTCACCCTGAATACAGGACAACAAAAATCATCGCCATCACTGGTGCTAACGGCAAAACTACAGTCACCACTTTAGTTGGTGAAATGTGCAAAGCGGCAGGTTTGCGGACGATAGTGGCGGGCAATATTGGTTTGCCAGTACTAGATGTATTGACTATGCAAGCACCAGATGTTGTCGTGTTGGAGCTTTCCAGCTTTCAACTGGAAACTACCCATAGCTTAAATATCGCCGCTGCGGTGGTGCTGAATGTGACTGAAGATCACATGGATAGATATGCAAGTTTTGCTGATTACGCTGCGGCAAAACAGCGGATTTTTGCTCATGCCCAAATGAAAGTGATTAATCGTGAGGATAGTTATTCAGCAGCAATGGCAAGCTCAGCCTCAACAACAGTCAGTTTTGGTTTAAATTCACCCGTTAATAAAGAAGATTTTGGTTTGTTAAATCAAGCTGGCATCACTTATTTAGCACAAGGCATCACACCTTTATTGCCGCTAGCTGAAATGAAATTAAGTGGTCTGCATAACGCGGCAAATGCCTTAGCAGCGTTAGCTTTGTGCCGTGCTGTCGATCTTGATTTTGTACCCTTGGTCAATACCTTAAGGAGCTTTAAAGGGTTGCCGCACCGTGTGGAATGGGTGGCAAATATCAGTAACATTGATTTCTATGATGATTCAAAAGGCACGAATGTCGGCGCTACTTGTGCCGCAATCGCGGGCATGACTAAAAATGGCTTGCCGCAAAAGGTAGTACTCATTGCCGGCGGTGAAGGTAAGGGGCAAGATTTTTCACCTTTACTCCATGTTGTGCAAACCAATGCCCGTGCAGTAGTACTTATCGGTCGTGATGCAGCGTTAATTGAGCAAGCATTAACAGCTACCACTATCCCACGTTATTTAGCCGCAGACTTACCAGAGGCGGTGAATATTGCGTACAAGGTGGCTCGTGCAGGTGACGCCGTGCTGTTATCACCTGCTTGTGCAAGCTTTGATATGTTCAAGAATTATGTGCACCGTGCTGAGGTTTTTGTATCTTCAGTTACAAGACTGGAGGCGGCGATATGACGATAAACGCTGGCAAGCATCACATGATGAGCACCTTTTTTAGTAATCGTGATCGCATCAACGCGCCCACTTATGATCAGGCTTTACTGTGGGTCACGCTGATTATGTTGGGTATTAGCCTGGTCATGGTGTATTCAGCGTCAATCGCCCTGGCAGAAGCCGATAAAGCAACAGGCCACCAAGCCACTTATTTCCTGATTCGCCAAGCGGTGTTTCTGGTGATAGGCGTCGTAGCGGCTTTCGTGACATTTCAAATCCCCATGCAGTGGTGGCAAAAAATGGCGCCTTATCTATTCTTAATCGGCCTGGTTTTGCTGGTGCTGGTATTAGTGCCAGGTATTGGTCGCAACGTGAATGGTAGCCGCCGTTGGTTGTCATTAGTCGTGATCAATTTGCAGCCTTCAGAATTTATGAAGTTATTTACAGCCATGTATGTAGCCGATTACGCAGTGCGTAAAGCGGCGAAAATGGATAGTTTTGTCAAAGGCTTCCTGCCTATGGTCGCCGTTATGATATTGGTTGGTGGGTTATTGCTGCATGAGCCAGATTTTGGTGCGTTTGCTGTGATTGCGGCCATTGCGATTGCAATTTTGTGGCTAGGTGGTATTAACGCAAAAATCTTTGCGGGCATTCTCACCGCCGTACCCATCGGTGTGGTGTTACTCATTTGGAGCTCGCCTTACCGCATGCAGCGGGTGATCGGTTTTATGGACCCATGGGCTGACCCTTACGGCAAAGGCTATCAACTGTCACATGCGCTTATCGCCTTTGGCCGTGGTGAATGGTTTGGTGTAGGTTTGGGTGCTAGTGTTGAAAAATTATTATATCTGCCAGAAGCGCATACCGACTTTTTATTAGCCGTGATTGCCGAAGAGCTTGGTTTTGTTGGGGTAGTAACAGTCATTGGCTTATTCAGCTGGCTGGTCGTCCGTGCATTTAGCATAGGTAAAACTGCCATTGAAAACGAGCGCTATTTTTCAGGTTTATTAGCGCAAGGTTTAGGGGTGTGGTTGGGTGCACAAGGCTTTATCAACATGGGCGTCAACATGGGTCTGTTACCAACTAAAGGTTTAACTCTGCCGCTACTTTCATTCGGTGGTAGTGGCATTTTGGCCAACTGTATCGCCATGGCGGTTCTGCTCAGAATCGACTGGGAAAGCCGTCGTTTGCAAAAGAGCTTGCCGACATGAGTCAATTAAATAAAACACTGATGGTGATGGCAGGCGGCACAGGTGGTCATGTCTATCCAGCAATGGCAGTAGCAGATGAGCTGCAAGCACGTGGCTGGAATGTGGTGTGGCTGGTTACTGCAGGTGGGATGGAAAATCGTTTGATTGCAGGTAAACCCTATGACGTAGCAGTTATTAACATGAAAGGTGTACGTGGCAAAGGTTTATTGCGCCTTGCGTTATTGCCATTTCAGTTGTTAAAAGCCTTTGCACAAGGCTTTAAGGCAATTAAAAAATATCAGCCTAATGTGGTGTTAGGTATGGGTGGCTTTGCTGCTTTCCCTGGCGGCTTGATGGCATGGTTGTTACGTAAGCCATTGGTCATACACGAGCAAAACTCGGTTGCGGGCTTAACGAATAGGGTATTGGCCAAATTTGCCAAAAGAGTGTTGGTGGCATTCCCGGCGGCTTTTACAGGTAAGGCAGAATTAGTAGGTAACCCAGTGCGTGCAGACATTACGGTATTGGAAAATCCACAAGCAAGATTTAATGGCCGCACGGGTGCAATCCGATTGCTCATAGTGGGCGGTAGTTTGGGGGCTCAGGCTTTGAATGAGGTCGTGCCAAAAGCCTTGGCTTTACTGCCAGAAGAGCAACGTCCACAAGTGATTCATCAATCAGGTGAAAAGCATCTAGCAAAGTTGCAGGCTAACTATCAGATGGCTGGTGTTAATGCAGAAACCAAAGCATTTATTAACGATATGGCGGCGATGTATGCATGGGCGGATCTAGTGGTTTGTCGCGCAGGCGCACTGACTGTTGCGGAGTTATCTGCAGCTGGTGTCGCTAGCGTATTAGTGCCATTTCCGTTTGCAGTGGATGACCACCAAACGACAAATGCCGTGTATTTGGCTGATGCAGGTGCTGCATTGTTAGTGCAACAAAGTGCATTAACAGAAACCGTTTTATTAAAGATTCTGCAAGATTTTAATCGTGAAAAATGTTTAGTAATGGCAGTAAAAGCACGCAGTTTGGGTAAGCCAGAGGCGACCAATAGCGTCGCTAATATTTGTATGGAGTTGGCATTATGAGACATATAAAGTCTGCGGAGCAAAGATGATGAAACATAAGATAAAAAATATACATTTTGTCGGCATCGGTGGCTCGGGCATGAGCGGCATTGCCGAGGTGCTGATTAATCTGAACTTTAAAGTATCGGGTTCTGATTTAGCCAGTAACGCCACCACACAACGTTTGCTGGGATTTGGTGCAAGAGTGCATCAAGGTCATGCGGCCGACAACGTGCAAGATGCTGATGTTGTGGTCGTGTCATCCGCGGTGAATGAAGAAAATCCAGAAATTAAAGCGGCGCGTGCAAGAAATATCCCGGTAGTGCCGCGCGCCATTATGTTGGCTGAATTGATGCGCTTTAGGCAAGGCATTGCCGTTGCTGGCACACATGGCAAAACTACCACGACTAGTCTGATTGCCAGTATTTTGGCAGAGGCAGGAATGGACCCTACTTTTGTCATCGGTGGCAAATTAGAAGCCGCAAGTGCCAATGCGCGTTTAGGCACGGGTGAATATATTGTGGCAGAAGCTGATGAGTCTGATGCTTCTTTTCTGCATCTCACGCCTGTCATGGCCGTGGTGACTAATATCGATGCCGATCACATGGATACCTACGAGCATAACTTCGAAAAATTAAAAGGGGCATTTGTTGAGTTTTTACAGCAGCTACCATTTTGGGGACGGGCAGTTGTGTGTGTAGATGATGCCAATATACGTGCGATTCTGCCCCAAGTATCTAAACCTATTACAGGCTATGGTTTTTCAGAAGAAGCGCAAGTGCGTGCAACTAATGTTCGCGCTGATGACGGAAAAATGCACTTCACTGTGCTGCGTATTAATGGTGTAACGACTACTTTTGATGTCACGTTAAATTTACCAGGCAATCACTACGTGCTTAATGCCTTAGCGGCGATTGCTATTGCCAGTGAGCTCAATGTACCAGATGTTGCAATTATTAAAGCTTTAAAAGAGTTTAAGGGTGTGGGGCGTCGTTTTGAGCGTTATGGCGAAGTGACAGCTAAGACAGGTGGCACATTTACTCTCATAGATGACTATGGGCACCACCCAGTTGAAATGCAGGCAGTCATTGCTGCGGCACGTGGTGCTTTTCCTAACAGGCGTTTGGTCATGGCGTTTCAACCACATCGTTATACAAGAACGCGTGATTGTTTTGAAGACTTTGTGCGTGTGTTATCAAGTGCGGATGCGGTGTTACTGACAGAAGTCTATTCCGCAGGAGAAGCACCAATTGTCGCGGCTGATGGCCGTTCATTGGCCAGAGCAATTCGTGTGGTAGGCAAAGTGGAACCATTATTTCTTGAAACGACAGCTGAACTGCCAGAAGCAATTCTGGATGTGGCAACAGATGGTGATGTAGTGATTGTGATGGGTGCTGGCTCGATTGGCCAAGTGGCATTTAAAACCAAGGAGTTAGCCAGCTAATGTTACAAATGCACTCCACATTATCAGGTCAACTTTTGTTAAACGAGCCACTCGCTCGATATAACAGCTGGCGTGTGGGCGGCGCTGCCGAGCGTTTCTATATCGCATCAAGCTTGGACGATTTAAGTTCATTTTTACAAAGCTTAAAAGTTGATGAGCCGGTTTGTTTTATTGGGCTTGGTTCTAATTTGTTAGTACGTGACGGCGGTGTGCGCGGCACGGTGATATTGATGCATAACGTGCTCAATACACTAAAACTGGATGGTGAAGCCGTGTATGCCGATGCCGGTGTCACTTGTGCCAAGGTGGCTAAATTTTCTGCAAAACACGCCAGGCAGGGTGGCGAGTTTATGGCGGGCATTCCGGGTACGGTAGGTGGTGCATTAGCAATGAATGCGGGTTGTTACGGCGCAGAAACATGGGATGTGGTGGCAAAAGTAAAGACGATTAATCGTTGTGGCGAAGTGCAAATTCGTGAGAAAGGTGTATTTAAAACAAGCTATCGTCATGTTGAGTTGGGAGCGGAAATATTGGGCGTAGATGAGTGGTTTGTCGGTGCCTGGTTTGAATTGAAAGCAGGTAATGCGGATGAATCCGCACATAAAATTAAAGAATTATTAGCTAAGCGCTTGGCTAGCCAGCCGCTTAGTTTACCTAACGCAGGATCAACTTTTAGAAATCCGGCAGGCGACCATGCAGCGCGGTTAATTGAGGCTTGCGGTTTAAAAGGCTATCAAATCGGCGGTGCACAGGTGTCAACCAAGCATGCCAATTTTATTGTGAATCTGGGCGGTGCCTCGGCAGCAGATATTGAGCAATTAATTGCCCATATGCGAGACATAGTGAAACAACAGTTTGGTATTGAGTTGCAACAAGAAGTCAGAGTTATTGGCACAAGAGATTAAGTAGGTATTAGCGAAATCATGATGAAAAAATTTGGAAAAGTAGCCGTGTTATTAGGTGGTAAATCAGGTGAGCGTGAAGTATCGCTTAAAAGTGGTAACGCTGTGTTAGCCGCATTAAAGCGTTCTGGCGTCGATGCGCATGCATTTGATTCAGCTGAACAGCCGTTGCATGACATAGAGCATTATGACCGTGTATTTATCGCCTTACATGGTCGTTTTGGTGAAGATGGCACGATACAAGGTGCGCTGGAGTTATTCGGCATCCCTTACACCGGTAGTGGCGTGATGGCTTCGAGCGTGGGCATGGATAAATGGCGTACCAAATTGTTATGGCGTGCTTTAGGTGTAGTGACACCTGATTTTGCAATAGTCAATGAAAGTAGTGATTTCGCTGTGATTGAACAAGAACTAGGTTTGCCTTTGTTTGTGAAGCCCGCTAATGAAGGTTCTAGCATTGGTATTAGCAAGGTCAAACAAAAAGGCGGCTTAAAAGCCGCCTATGAACTAGCGGCTAAAGCCGACCCGTTGGTAATTGCGGAAAAATTTGTTGGTGGTGGTGAATATACCGTTGGTATTTTGGGCGATAGAGCTTTACCAATTATTCGTATCGTACCGGCAAACGAGTTTTATGATTATGAGGCGAAGTATTTGCGTGATGACACGCAGTATCTTTGCCCATGCGGCTTGTCGGCAGAAAAAGAAGCACAAATTCAGGTGGAAGCTGTACAGGCATTCAGGGCGGTGGGTTGTCGCGGCTGGGGTCGCGTGGACTTTTTAATGGATGAGGCAGGTAAACATTACTTCTTGGAACTCAATACATCACCTGGTATGACAGACCATAGCTTAGTGCCTATGGCGGCGAAAGCAGTAGGCATTAGCTTTGATGAGTTGGTGTTGCAGGTTTTAAGCATGACGCTTGAACCGGCTAAAGGTGCTAATTAAGTATGTGGAATAGGCCGCAGCTACTCAACTGGACCGCGAATTTTCTATTCGCGTTATCAGTGGTGTTGATGCTGTACGCATTGCTCTTTGTCATAGTGCATTTGCCCATATTTCCACTGCGTGAGGTAAAGGTAGAGGGGCAATTAAGCCACGTCAATCGTGAGCAAATTAAGTTGATTGTGGCGAAACACTTAAATGGGAATTTTTTCACATTGGATTTGATTAAAGCCCGTGATGCATTTGAAAAGCTGCCTTGGGCGCGCAAGGTCAGTGTGCGCCGTCGCTGGCCAGATAAATTGGAGGTAGTGATTGAAGAGCATCAGGCTTTGGGTCGCTGGGGAGATATTGCTTTGGTGAATACGCATGGTGAGTTATTTCATGCAGCATCCGATAGTGATTTGCCTGTGTTTTATGGTCCAGCAGATGGTGTGCTGGAAGTAGCGAAAAGCTATGCGACATACAGCCAGATATTGGGTGCAGCACAATTAAAAGTAACACAAGTGGCGCTGTCACCACGTCGCGCTTGGGAAATTAAAACGGATAAAGGCTTGTTGATTAATATGGGCCGTGAGCATATGCAAGAGCGTTTAGGCAAATTTGTTGGGGCCTATGCCAGTACCTTAGCGCGCTTAAATGGCAAAGTTACCTACGCCGATTTACGCTATCCCAATGGCTTTGCCGTCAGAAGGCCAGTGGGGCAGATAGTCAAGGTTAGTGTGGTGAAAAAAGTAACCGTACCAGCAATAAAAGAGCAGTCAGCTAAAACAGCTGAGTTGAAGAGTCATGAACAGGGAAAACAGCCATGAGTAAAGTTAAAGAAGATAAAAACCTCATCGTAGGATTGGATATAGGTACATCAAAAATCGTGGCGATAGTGGCGGAGCTACAGCCTGAAGGGTCGCTCAAAGTCATTGGCTTGGGGCAGCACGTATCACGTGGACTCAAAAAAGGCGTGGTGATTAATATAGATTCCACTATGCAATCCATACAGCGCGCGATTGAAGAAGCTGAACTGATGGCAGATTGCAAAATTAATAATGTGTTTACTGGTATTGCGGGTAGCCATATTAAGAGCATCAATTCACACGGCATGGTGAAAATTAAAGATGCTGAAGTCAGCCAGATGGACGTAGATCGTGTGGTTGAAACTGCCCGTGCCATTGCGCTGCCATCAGATCAACAAGTGTTGCATATCCTCACACAAGAGTTTGTTATTGATGGTCAAGAGGATGTACGTGAACCATTGGGTATGAGTGGCATGAAGCTGGAAGTGAAAGTGCATATTGTTACGGGAGCGGTAGCTGCTGCACAGAATATTGTGAAGTGCATCAAGCGCTGTGGCCTAGAGGTGAGTGATTTGATTCTACAGCCGTTGGCATCAAGCATGGCGGTGCTGACAGAAGATGAAAAAGAGTTGGGCGTGTGCTTGGTTGATATTGGTGGTGGTACTACGGATATTGCTGTATTCAAACAAGGCGCTATTCGCCATACGGCAGTGATACCAATTGCCGGTGACCAAATAACTAATGATGTGGCGGTGGCTTTCCGTACGCCAACACAATCGGCTGAAGATATCAAAATCAAGCATGGTTGTGCATTGCGCCAGCTAGCGGATGCGCGTGAAACGGTAGAAGTTATGGGTGTGGATGGTCGTGAGCCACGCCAGTTATCCGTACAGACTTTGGCCGAGGTGATTGAGCCGCGTGTGGTGGAGTTATACGAATTTGTGCTGCAAGAGCTACGTCGCAGCGGCATGGAAGAAATGATTGCTTCTGGCATCGTGATTACAGGCGGTTCAGCCATGATGCGTGGCATGGTGGAATTAGGTGAAGAGATATTCCATATGCCAGTGCGTTTGGGTATGCCACGTTATGTGGGCGGATTATCTGAAGTGGTCAGTAACCCACGGTATGCTACAGGTGTGGGTTTGGTGCTGATGGGCAAGCAGCAGTTAGAGCGACAAATTAATGGACAAATGGAGTCTGGTTCATTTGCGAGGATTTTGGAAAAAATGAAGAGTTGGTTTCAAGGTAATTTTTAGTCGTACTAGGGTTGGTGTTAAGTAGTTAGTTTTAGGGCGTTAAGTAATAAGGGCAGAGCGAGTTCTAGCAATAGAGCCAGTTCAATCGTAAAGGCAAATTAGGAGGATACAATATGTTTGAAATTATGGATAAAGATTCACAAGAAGCAGTCATTAAGGTAATCGGCGTAGGTGGTTGCGGTGGTAATGCGGTTGAGCACATGATTGTAAAAAACGTGAGCGGCGTAGAATTTATTTGCGCTAATACCGACATGCAAGCCTTGAAAAAGAGTAGTGCTAAAACGGTGTTACAAATTGGTACGGATATTACTAAGGGCCTAGGTGCAGGGGCGAAGCCTGAAATCGGACGCAAAGCGGCGATTGAGGATCGTGATCGTATTGCAGAGGCTATCGAAGGTGCTGATATGTTGTTTATTACAGCGGGTATGGGTGGTGGTACAGGTACAGGTGCTGCCCCTATCATCGCTGAAGTAGCAAAGGAAATGGGTATTTTAACGGTTGCTGTTGTTACTAAGCCCTTTTCATTTGAAGGTAAGCGCACCAAGGTTGCAACTGATGGTTTAGAAGAGTTGTCACAGCATGTAGATTCTTTAATCATTATCCCTAATGAAAAATTGATGGAAGTATTAGGTGAAGATGTACCATTTTTAGAAGCATTCCGTGCGGCTAATGATGTATTGCACAATGCAGTTTCTGGCATTGCCGAAGTGATTAATATTCCAGGCATGGTTAACGTCGACTTTGCTGATGTGCGCACGGTGATGAGTGAAATGGGCATGGCCATGATGGGTTCTGCAACTGCGACTGGTGTTGATCGTGCACGTATCGCGGCTGAGCAGGCTGTTGCCAGCCCGCTGTTAGAAGATGTCAACTTAGCCAATGCACGTGGCGTTTTAGTGAATATTACTTCAAGTATTTCTTTTAAAATGAAAGAATATTACGATGTGATGAACACGATTAAAGCCTTCACTGCGGAAGATGCAACGGTGATAGTAGGTAACGTGTTTGATGAAAGTATGGGTGATGAGCTACGCGTGACGATGGTAGCGACTGGCCTGAATAGTGCAGTGCGTAAACAACAAAAACCGGTGTTGCAAGTGATGACGAGTGTACGCGATGGTACAACCAATATGCCGGTGTATGCAGGCGGTGCTATGGCGGCTGAAGAAGAGCCGGCCGTATTTAGCTCTGGTGGTCGCCGTGCCCAAGTAGAAGCGATGAAAATGTCTGGGGTAGAAGAATATGACATCCCGGCGTTTCTGCGTAAGCAAGCAGACTAACTGTGACGCTTTAAGCTGAAAGTGTGGTGGTCAATGTGCTATCATTTCAATGATATGCATGATGCTAATTAACAATGCACGCATTGAAATGTAAGTATTTACGCCAACTATTTTAGTTTATATAGTTGTAAGAAAAGTAGTGTTGAATATGAGGAAGACATAGGTGCTCAAACAAAGAACACTTAAGAAAGAGATTAGTGCCACTGGTGTCGGTTTGCATAATGGCGAAAAAGTCACCATGACTTTACGCCCAGCTGTAGCCGATGCTGGTATATTATTTCGTCGAGTTGATTTGCCCAAGTCGCCCGAAATAAAGGTACAAGCTAGCGCTGTGCGTGATACCCGTATGTGCTCTGCCCTAGAGTGCAATGGTGCGCGTGTCGCCACAGTGGAGCATCTTATGTCTGCTTTGGCTGGCCTAGGGGTGGATAATATTATTATCGACCTCAATGCCTCAGAAGTGCCGATTATGGATGGCAGCTCTGTGCCATTCATTTACTTATTACAATCTGCAGGTATTGTGGAACAGCCTGTGGCGAAGAAATTTATCCGCATTAAAAAAACCATAGAAGTCGTACATGAAGATAAATGGGTGCGTTTTGAGCCGTATCATGGCTTTAAAATTGATTTCACCATTGATTTTCCGCATCCGGTTTTTGAGAATACGGGTAAAAATGTCAAAATTGATTTTGCTGATAATAGCTATATCAAAGAAATTAGCCGTGCCCGTACCTTTGGTTTTATGCACGAAGTGGAATATCTACGCGCCAACGGACTCGCTCGTGGTGGCAGCCTAGATAACGCAATTGTGCTTGATGAATACCGTATTCTGAATACAGGCGGTCTGCGTTACGAAGATGAGTTTGCCAAACATAAAGTGCTGGATGCGATTGGTGATTTATATATGCTTGGACATCCATTGTTAGGCGCGTTTACTGCTTATAAGTCAGGGCATGCACTGAATAACCAATTAATCTGCGCGTTACTAGAAGATACGGCGGCTTGGGAATTTGCAAGTTTTGAGCATGCTGAAGAAGCACCAAATGGCTTTTCTGAACAAGCGGGACAATTCTCACCGCAGTTGATGCCTTATCTCACATAAAATATTTCAAGAGTTTATATGCCAATTATACGTTTAACTTTTATATTGGTATTTATCGCAGTGCTGGTGTTGTTAGCAAGCTATTTTATTACCCGTAATCCGCGCTATCTGCAACTAATTAAACAAATATTAAAATACGCAGGCTTACTGCTACTATTGGCGTTGCTACTGTATTTAGTTGAGCGCGTTATCCGCTTTTAACGATAAAATCATGCAACAGTATTCAGAAATAACTCACTTAAGTTTAGCGATGCAATTCAAATCTTTTCTCATAAAAGTTTTGCTATTAGTTGGCGTCATTTGCTTGCCGTTAAATGCACTCGCCTTCTCTTTTGGTATGGATAGTGGTGATAATGATTTTGTCGCCGCGCGCCGTGCCTATGATAAAAAAGATGTCGTTGCTTTGTCTACCAATTTGCAGCTATTGCAAGATGAACATTACATACTTGCACCTTATGCCGATTACTGGTTAATGCTATTGCAGCTAGACCAAGTGAATAACGCGACCGTTATTGCTTTTCTTGAGAAGTATAGTAATTATCCTTTTGCCGATCGCTTGCGTGGAGAATGGCTAAAAGCCTTAGGTAAACGCCAAGATTGGGTCACATTCTTTAGGGAACTACCTAATTTTCAGCGAGACGATATAGCGGTAAGTTGTTACGCCGCAGATGGTCGCTGGCAATCGAATGATCGTTTAACCAAAGACCTTGCCGCGTTGGAGCAGGCCAAGTCCTTATGGATGGTGGCTACCGAACAACCAACAAACTGTAATCAGTTGTTCGATGATATGCAGCAAGCAGGTGTGCTGACTGAAGCAGATATCTGGGCACGTTTTAGACTCGCCCTGCAAGCAGGTAAAAACACTTTAGCAAAAGGCATTATTGGACGCATTACAACAGTTGTTAATAGCGCTAATTACAAGCTGTTAGACCGTGTTTATGACAACGCTTCTTTGGCTTTAAGTAAGAAGATAATCCCATTAAATAATCGGTATGGGCGCGAGTTGAATCTATATGCGCTAGATCGACTCGCACAAACCAACTCAGCTTTGGCTTTATCTGCTTATAAAAAAATAGAGGATACATTGACAGCGGCAGACCGCAATTATTTTTATGGCAGACTCGCACTATTAGCTGCACGTAGATTAGAGCCAGATGCTTTAGCTTGGTATAAGAAAGCGACTATTGATACAGATGATGTGAGCCTAGATAGAGAGCAGTTGGCTTGGTACGTGCGTATAGCTTTGCGTCAAAATGATTGGCAAAGTGTACTTGCTGCCGTGAATCTAATGCAGCCTGACCAGCAAGACGAAGCGGCATGGCGTTACTGGAAAGCGCGTGCATTGAAGGAAAATCGTCAGACGGTAGAAGCTAATAAGTTGTTTGCTGTACTCTCCAAGGAACGCCATTACTATGGCTGGCTAGCCCAAGATGAGCTTGGTGATTTAATGAGTAATCCACCAGATTTTTACAAAGCGAGTGATAATGAAATTAACGCGATTGCTAGCATGCCCGCGTTTGCACGTAGTGAGGCGTTTCAGCGGTTAGAGATGCGCTGGGATGCAAAAGCCGAGTGGGCATGGGGCACACGTGATTTTGATGATAAACAAATGCTAGCGGCTGCCGAGTACGCAAACCGCAAACAATGGCATGATCTAGCGATTATTACCGCCGATAAAACCACTACTTTGCACGATTACGAATTACGTTACCCGACACCATATCGTGATTTAATGAAAACCTCAGCCAATAATCAAGGGCTTGATGAAGCTTGGGTGTATGGCATTACGCGGCAAGAAAGCCGTTTTATGCATTATGCAAAATCTGGCGTAGGTGCTGCTGGTCTTATGCAGTTAATGCCGACTACTGCTAAATGGATTGCCAAGCGCGCGGGTTGGGATAGCTACAATAATAGTATGATTCACGATTTAAATACGAATATCCAGCTTGGTACCTATTATCTGCGTTACACCCTAGATTTAATGGGTGGAAAAGCGTTAATGGCAACTGCGGCTTATAATGCAGGGCCTAGTCGCGCTAAAAAGTGGCTGGCCACTCAGCCATTGGAAGGCGCAATTTATGCGGAGAGCATTCCATTTTCTGAAACTCGTACTTACGTGCAAAAAGTGATGGCTAATGCTAATTTTTATGCCTATCGTTTAGGCTTAAAAACGATTAGCTTAAAACAGCGTTTAGGTAACGTGCCAGCCAATAACGGCAATGCTGGCGATGTAAACAGTAGTGCTACTGGTATGAATAGTGATGATAAGTCATCTACGCCAGATATGCCAGCCGATAAGCCGGCAGAAAAAGCATTAGACAAGGCAACAGATAAAAATAGTGCACCGCTCCCTAATTAAAGTTAACTTAAATTCAACCAAGTAAATGAGTAAGTGATGCAAGTAAATAATGTGCAAACAAAAAAAGTATGTGTGCTGGGTGGTTCGGGGTTTGTTGGCAGTGCGCTAGTTAGTAAGCTAGATGCTGCAGGCTATCAAGTTAAAGTGCTGACTCGTCGTCGAGAATCATCTAAGCACTTGATATTACTGCCTAATGTAGAGGTGGTCGAATGCAATATCATGCAGGATAGTGAATTATCTAACGCCCTAAAAGGGAGTGACATCGTCATAAACTTGGTCGGTATTTTGCATGATGATCGTGAGTTTGGTTTCGAGCGCATTCATCATCAACTGCCGCGCCGCGTAGTGCAAATATGTGATGAATTAGGCATTCTACGCTTAGTACACATGAGTGCGTTGCAAGCTGGGGCAAGGGCGCCGAGTGCCTATTTACGTTCAAAAGCAGCGGGTGAAGCTGCTGTTTTAGAATACGCTGAAAAGCTGCATATTACGATTTTCCGTCCGTCGGTTATCTTTGGCCGTGGTGATAATTTTCTTAATTTATTCGCGACGTTGGTTAAACTCATGCCAATTGTTGCAGTCGCTAAACCTGATGCTAAATTTCAGCCGATTTGGGTGGAGGATGTAGCAAGCACTTTTGTTGGTAGCTTGCAAAACACTGCTACGTATGGCAAAACTTACGAATTAGGTGGCCCTAACGTCTATACCTTGCGCCAGCTTGTGCAAAAAGTAGCCGATGTACTAGGAAAAAAACGCATAATTATTGGTCTGAATGACTCACTATCAATGCTGCAAGGCTTTATACTGGGTTTAATGCCTATTAAATTGATGACGCGTGACAATATTAAATCGATGCAAGTTGACAATGTATGCAGGCATGGTTTTCCAGAAGTTTTTAATTTGCTACCTACAGCCTTAGAGGCTGTAGTGCTAGAATACCTGACAAACACATCACCTCGTGCCGCTTATGATCGATTTCGCGGTGTTGCGGGTAGATAACATTTACACCCATGCAAATATATAGCGTAGGTGGCGCTGTCCGCGATGAGTTATTAGGATTACCTGTTAAGGATCGTGATTTTGTCGTGGTCGGTAGTACCGTGGATGAAATGTTAGCGTTAGGCTATCAGCCAGTTGGCAAAGATTTTCCCGTATTTTTACATCCAAAAACTCATGAAGAATACGCGCTAGCTCGCACCGAGCGCAAAACTGCCAGTGGTTACAAAGGTTTTGCTGTGCATGCTGCGCCTGATGTTACGTTAGAGCAAGATTTAGCCCGTCGCGACCTGACAATGAATGCGATTGCCAAAGATGCACAAGGTAACTTAATTGACCCTTACCATGGTATTGCGGACTTGCAAGCTGGTGTCTTACGTCATGTCAGTGACGCCTTTAGCGAAGACCCAGTGCGTATACTGCGCACCGCGCGCTTTGCTGCCCGGTACACCAATTTTAACGTCGCTACAGAAACTAATACACTGATGTGCGATATGGTGAGTAACGGCGAGGTCAATGCTTTGGTAGCAGAACGTGTCTGGCAAGAACTGTCCAACGGCCTAATGGAAACTAAGCCTAGCCGAATGTTTGGCGTACTTCGCGATTGTGGCGCGCTTAAAAAAATTCTGCCGGAGCTGGATCGATTATGGGGTGTGCCGCAACCAGCAACACATCATCCTGAAATTGATACCGGTATACATGTCATGCTGGTGATTGATTATGCCGCCAGCCAAAGTTTTTCACTACCTGTGCGTTACGCCGCGCTGATGCATGATCTTGGCAAAGGCACCACACCAGCTGATATTTTGCCACGTCATATTGGGCATGAAGAGCGTAGCGTTAATTTACTTAAAGAGGTGAATAAACGGTTACGCGTGCCTAATGACTGCAAAGAACTTGCGCATATTGTCGCTAGATTTCATGGTAAATTACATCAGGCTAGCAAGATGCGGGCTGACACTTTGCTCAGTTTTTTGATGGAGCTAGATGCGATTCGTCAGCCAGACAGATTTAAGGGATTTCTAAAAGCGTGTGAGTCTGATAGCCGCGGCAGAACAGGCTTGGACAATTGTCCTACGCCAGAGGCTGATTTGATGTTAAGTTTGCTAGCGGCCGTGATGAGCGTAGATGCTGGTGCGGTAGCTAAGCAGTATAACGAGCCTGAAAAAATAAAAGACGCTATATTTTCTGCGCGACTTGCAGCAATCAAACAACAGCTTATTCAATAAAGTTGTCAAATGCATATCGTAGCCAATACATAGCTTCTGTCTAATCTGATGTAGGAATCCTCTGGCAGTACTTTTAGCTATCGGCTGATGAGGCAAGGTTCAATTTGCATTATAATCACCCGATTAAACTTAGCTGTAAACTTATTTAACTAATAAAACGTTAAGTAGCGGACGCTTGACTATTGAGCATATTTTCAAAAAAAGGATACATATGAAACGTATTGGAATTTTATTAGCTAGCTTACTTTCACTTTCAGTAGCTAATGCGTACGCTGAAGTGGGTGTATCAGTGAGCATTGGCCAGCCAGGTTTTTATGGTCAACTTGACATTGGCAACACATACCCCGCACCGCGTGTTGTTTATTCAAACCCCGTTGTGATTCAAGCGCAGCCAGTATATGCACAAGCGCAGCCTATTTATTTGCACGTCCCACCAGGTCACATGAAACACTGGTCAAGATTTTGTGGTCGTTACAATGCGTGCGGACGCCCAGTCTACTTTGTAAATGATAGCTGGTATAACGACACCTATGCACCACGCTATCGTGAATATCATGCACATGGTGATGATGGTCGACGCTATGATCGCCGAGATTATGGCGATAACAGGCGTAATGATGATCGCGGACGCGGTGATGACCGTGGCCGAGGTCAAGGCGGTGATCGTGGGCATGAAGGACATGGCGATGACCACGGACACGATAGGTAACTAAAGACATGGATCGTTAAAGATAGTTAAAAAAGCTACTGGCAGAAATGCAAGTAGCTTTTTTATTAAAGTGAGTGTTTAAACTTCATTAAATAAATAAAGTATTAAATTTAGTCATCATCAAGTTTAATGAATTTGGCGTGGCAAATAAAATGGTTGCAGTACAGTTAATCAATATCGTTAGTTTGTAAGTGAATAAAAAGGAAGCTTTTTTATTTTTATGGTGAAACATCTTTTGAGCTATATACGCGCCTCCCCATCCGCCTATTAAGCTAATAAAATGCAGCGTTGATTCTTGCGTACGCCATTGTTGTTTGATTGCAGCAGTTTTATCAACATAGTAATAAAGAAAGGCAATTAAGTTTGCTCCAATAAATATTAATGGAAATAAATGAGGTAAGAAACCATTAATTGTTCTTTCAAAAACAAACGCTGCAAATATCAGCGTACAACCAATAAATAGTGGGCTCAACTTATGCGTGGACGCAAAGGATTTTTCTAATTTAGATGGGACAACATAACTCACCTTATTTGCTTTTAATCGACCAAATTCATCTTGGTCTATGGCGTAAGTGACTAAATCATTAATTGAGGGTCTGTTTTTTCGATTAGAGAAGGCAGATATATGTAAAAACACTTCTTTTTCTCCACCATTTGGCAGTATAAAACCAAACCCTTTATCGTCGTCTCATTGAGAGATTTTTCCTTGAAAGCGCATGTTCGATATGTTCTTGACGGTAATTAAATACTTGTCAATAAACTAAGTTGTGCTTGCACAAACTCCAGCGGCTTCCGTTTAAATCCGCTCTTCACGTACTGTTGCCATCTACCCATGATAAAACAGACGATTAGATTCGCATGCGCTTCTGGATCATTTTTTTTGCCTGTTTGTGTTTCCGCAATGCGTAGGCTTTGTTTAATTGAGGCTTCTATACGGACATAAAGTTGGTTGATACGAATTTGTAGTTTTTCGTCCTCATTGATTAATGCATCGCCAATGAGCACCCGCGTCATGCCTGGATTTTTTTCGGCAAACCTAAGTAGCATGCTGGAGATCAAATGAGTTTGTTTAGTGCCGTCAGTTTCGTCTGTTGTGATTTTGTTAATCACGCCAAAAATAGAAGCTTCGATAAATTCAATCAGGCCTTCAAACATCTGTGCTTTGTTAGCAAAGTGGCGGTATAACGCCGCTTCAGATACTTCTAATTTCGCTGCGAGCGCGGCTGTGGTGATTTTCTCGCGCTTAGGATTTTCTAGCATCTTGGCTAATGTTTCTAAAATTTGTTGCTTGCGTTCCCCCGCCATATGATTCCCCTGTGTATTAATAGAGACCTTTGCACGAAGCGCTTTTACTAAAGCCATATTAAATTGGCTGCATTTTTGTTTAAAAAGTGCTCAATTTGATATTCACGACTAAGTG
>JAYVMU010000069.1:0-22098 GCA_043758775.1 Methylophilaceae bacterium | reverse complement strand
GTTGATGAAATGTACCCCATGAAACTGATCAGCCCAACCAAAGCCGAGGATCTGCTCAAAGAAAAACCTAAGTGCTGGAAGCGCATTGCACCATTTATTACGCAAAGCGAAGGCGGTTTGACAGTTGCGCCAGTTAGCGACAAACGTCCAGCGGTCGTTGTGCGGCAAGAAGAGTTTGCCGATGAAGAGGCGCTAGAGGGGATGATATGATACCTACCCCCACACTACCGCAAGACGCGGCGGATGCTTTAATTAAAGCGCAGCAAACACCAATCACGCCCGAGAATCCGCTCGCTCGGCAAGTAGCGATTGAAACCGTAACCGAGCGTATTAAACGTAGGTATCCACAATTTTTTAAGGAGTAATAACCATGTTGATTTCTAACGTACGACTAGCATTTCCTGTTTTATTTGAAGCAAAAACCGTCAACGGAGAGGGCAAGCCAGCGTTTTCGGCAGCTTTTTTAATAGATCCAGCGGATCCTCAAGTTGAGGCAATCAATGCTGAGATTGAGCGAGTAGCAAACGAAAAATGGGGCGCCAAGACTGTCGCTATGCTCAAAACTCTTCGCGCTACCGATAAGATTGCTTTGCATGACGGCGATCTCAAAAGCAACTATGACGGCTATGCCGGCAATCTTTATATCAGCGCCCGCGGCAAGGTACGTCCTCTAGTAGTAGATCGCGACGCCAAGACAGAATTAACCGAAGAGGACGGCCGTCCTTATGCGGGGTGCTACGTCAACGCAATCGTAGAGTTTTGGGCGCAAGACAATAACTACGGCAAACGTATCAATGCCACATTGCATAAAATCCAGTTCTTTAAAGACGGGGACGCCTTCGCCGGAGGCTCTATGTCTAATGAGGGTTTTGAAGACTTGGCCGTAGCGGATGATGAAATGGGATTGGTATAACCATGGCCCTTATCGTGATCACAATTGCGGATTCCGTGGACAGTGAAGTTGAAGTGTCAGTGCAATGCGAGCCGCCGATCAATACTAAAAATCCCGAGACTGTATTGACAGGCGCGCAACAAACGGCGCTGGCCATGCTAGAAGTCACGCAGTCTAGCATTAAGAAAGACCGCGGATTAATCGAACTTATCAACTAACCCAATACCTCTCGCGAGAGAGGGTTTTGGTAGAAAGCCGCTTGAAACCAAGGCACGCCAGGGGGCATACGTCCTTAGATTTGGGCGGCTTTCTACCAAAACAACCGGATAAAAAAAATGACTAACCTATACATCGACCTTGAAACATATAGCGAAACGCCTATCCGCGATGGTACGCACGTCTATGCCGCTGACGCTGAGATCATGTTATGGGCGTATGCACTAGACGAGGGCCAAGTGCAAGTGTGGGATGCCACTCAAGGTGGTTTGATGCCTGATCTATTGTCGGATGCCTTAGACGAGGATAGCGTGCTTCTCACGGCTCACAACGTGCCTTTCGATCGCACTGTCCTACTCCATTCGGGCTACCTCACTCCTATTGCTCGCTGGCGCGATACCATGGTGAAGGCCATGGCGCATTCATTGCCGGGTAGTTTAGGCACCTTAAGTGAGATTTTAGGACTGCCCGAGGATCAAGCCAAAGTGAAGCAAGGCAAAGAGCTTGTGCATTTATTCTGCAAGCCTCGCCCGAAAGGTAGCAAGATTCGCAGGGCAACGAGCGAAACGCACCCGACTGAATGGGCCGCTTTTATTGAGTACGCTCGCATGGACGTAGAGGCCATGCGCGTCATTGATAAGAAGTTGCCTAAGTGGAATTACGCAGGCTTTGAGCTTGACCTATGGCACCTGGATCAGAAAGTCAATCAGCGCGGCTTTATGGTGGATGTTGACTTAGCTCGCGCGGCCATTCGTGCTGTCGATCGCGCTCAAGCTAAGCTTGCGCAACGTACGCAAGACATTACGAATTACGATGCCGAAGCCGAAACTGGCGTTAGATCAGCAACCCAGCGCGACGTATTGCTTAAGTATTTACTGGAAGAGCACGGCGTGGATTTGCCTGATATGAAAGCCAGTACATTAGAGCGTCGCATGTTGGATGAAAATTTACCCGATATGTTGCGCGAATTATTATCAATCCGCCTGCAAGCCAGCACTAGCAGCACGAGCAAATATAAGACGCTGACGCGCGCCGTCTCCACCGATCACAGGCTTCGCGGCACACTACAATTCTGCGGCGCCTTGCGCACAGGGCGCTATGCAGGGCGCACTTTTCAGCCGCATAACATGCCACGCCCTAACCTTAAAAATAAAGTCATTGAGCACGGCATCGCTATGTTAAAAGCCGATAGCGAAGACCTATTTTTTGATAACGTGATGCAGCTTACTAGCAGTGCGATTCGCGGCAGCATTATCGCGCCCGAAGGTAAAAAGCTAGTCGTTGCTGACTTATCTAATATCGAAGGCCGCATCTTGGCTTGGCTAGCAGGCGAGCAGTGGAAGCTTAATGCGTTTAAACAATATGACACCGGGGACGGATACGATCTATATAAGCTCGCCTACGCCAAGAGTTTCGGCGTTAGCCCAACGACCGTGGACAATGATCAACGGCAAGTCGGTAAGGTGCAAGAGCTAGCGCTAGGCTATCAAGGTGGCGTGGGCGCGTTCTTAACGTTCGCGGCCGCATATAACTTAGACCTTGAAGCCATGGCCGACGCGGCACTGGAAGCAATCCCTAAAGTCATCGTAGCCGAAGCCAAAGGTTTTTTAACATGGCTTTATAAATCGGAGAATAAAAAACATGCGTTACGCATGGCCAACGGAATGCCCGAAGTATCGTCTTGGGCTATTCTTAGCGCAGCAAGTAGCAAAATTCGCTTTGGTTTAAGCGAGGATGCTTTTGTCGTGTGCGACTCTTTTAAACGTATGTGGCGCTACGCGCATCCCGAGATTGCAGCTTGGTGGCGCGAGCTGGAAGACGCTGCACGCTTGGCGATCAGTACGCCAGGGCAAGCCGTAGTTTGCCGCCGCGTTAAGCTGATTAAGACAGGCGCTTGGCTTCGTATCGTGTTGCCTTCTGGCCGTAGCCTTTGCTACCCAGCGCCCCAGCTTGGCGGCAAGTGCACGGTCTGCGAAGGTAGTGGCAAGCTTGAGATAGAGGGCAAAGAGCAGACATGCCCAAGTTGTGACGGTGAACGTAACGGCCGCCAAGGGCAAATTACTTACATGGGCATTAATCAATATAGTCGCAAGTGGTCGCGCCTATCTACCTACGGCGGCAAGATTGCCGAGAATATTACGCAAGCCGTAGCGCGAGATGTGCTCGTACATAACTTCCCGCGGATTGAAGACGCGGGCTATGAGATTGTGCTGACGGTACACGATGAAGACATTACCGAAGCACCCGACGAACCTCAATTCAACGCCGAGCACTTGGCGCAGTTGATGGCAACCAACCCCCCATGGGCTAAAGGCCTGCCCTTAGCCGCAGCGGGATTTGAAGCCTTACGTTATAGAAAGGACTGATTATGAGTAGAAAACAATTAATAGATCGCGCCAAAGAGTTATACCCTACCAACCTTCGGATGCAATCGCAGTGGGTAAAGTGGACGGAGTATTTATATTCCGAGGGTAAGCATGTGCTATTGACGGGCGCCTTTCCGCATGCGTGAAGCCGACATTGAAAAGCACTTGGTTAAGGCCATAGAAGCCGCGCGAGGCGTTGCCCGTAAGCTGAAATGGATCGGGCGGCGTAGTGCACCGGATCGGTTGATTATACTCAATGGCCAAGTAGTTTTCGTTGAAGTAAAAGCGCCAGGCGAAACGCCTGATATGGCTCAGATACTTGAACACCGCAGACTACGTGAAGCTGGCGCCTTGGTGTTCGTGATAGACAGCAAAGCCGAGGCCGACTGGTTGGTACGAGAATTTAGCCTTGGTTAAAATCAGGAGTTTCAAAAGTGACAAAAAGCCTTAATAAAATTGCTAAAAAAGTTAAATGGTCGTCGGAGATGGACGCAGAGATGAACCGTCTTTACCCTGAAATTACAGCTGCTCAAGTAGCACTCTTGTTAAAAGTTAGCGTGGATGCTATTTATGTTCGTGCGGGTACGCTAGGTCTTAAAAAATCTGAAAATTTTAAAAGTAGCCCCGCAGCTTGCAGACTTCGTCGCGGTGACAACGTGGGGGCTAAATCAAGATTTAGCAAAGGCCACAGTCCCTTCAATAAAGGGGTCACGGGTTGGTCTGCCCCTGGCACAGAAGCAACACGATTTAAACCAGGTAGTAAACCTTTTAACTATTTACCTGTTGGCTCCACTCGCAAAACCAAGGATGGTTATTTGCAAATAAAAATGACTGACACAGGCTATCCGCCTAAAGATTGGCGCGGGTTGCACGTCGTTATTTGGGAACGGATGCACGGATGCCCTATACCTTCAACTCACATTTTAACGTTTAGGAATGCAAATAAAGAGTGCATCAGTATTGCAAATATGGCTTTGGTTAGCCGGGTTGATCACATGAAAAAGTACACCCTGCATAACTACCCCGAAGAAATATTTGACCTTATCCATATTAAAGGTCGACTCACTCAACAAATCAATAGGAAGAAAACAGTATGAATATCGATGATCTTAGGTCCGAAATGATGGACACAATTAGACAAGTAAAAGCAGGCACGCTTAAAGTCGAGGTGGCCCAGGCCGTCAGCGATCTATCCCAAGTGATGATTAATTCCGCAAAAGTCGAGGTGGATTTTATACGTGTAAATGGCGGCGGAATGTCCTCTTTTATCTCGGCTACTCCTGCTAAGCAAATAACCCAAACTCCCAACGGGCTGAAAATCGTTGAGGGTAACGTCACAATACACAAGTTGAAAAAATGACCGTACCCTTCACCCCGCGCATCTATCAAAAGATGATTATTGATCAGCACCTTGACATTGCCCGTTGCGCTACGTTTGCGGGCATGGGTACCGGCAAAACAGTAGCTACGCTATCATCCCTTGAGCTCATGTATATGTGTGGCCACGAGTCGCGCCCAGCCCTTGTACTTGCACCTAAGCGCGTAGCCCAAAGCACATGGCCGGATGAGGCAGGCAAGTGGAGTCACTTGCGCAATATCCAAGTGCAGCCAATCCTTGGATCCGCGGCTGAGCGCAAGGCTGCGCTTCGCAATACGAATGCGTCGGTCTTCACCATCAATTATGAGAATATCCCATGGCTACTTGAAACGCTAGACGGTGTTTGGCCGTTTGGCACTGTGGTATCGGATGAGAGCACCAAGCTTAAAGGCTTTCGCTTAAGACAAGGTAGCCTGCGCGCTCGCGCTTTGGCCGCGATTGCGCATACCAAAGTCAATCGCTGGATCAACTTGACAGGCACGCCTAGCCCTAACGGCTTAGTAGACTTGTGGGGGCAAACTTGGTTTATCGATCAGGGCGTGCGCTTAGGTCGCTCGTTCAATGCGTTTACTCAAAGATGGTTTCAAGCCATACCCGGTGGCGACGGCTATTCACAGATAAGACCAATGCCCTTTGCGCAAGAACAGATCCAAGAGAAGCTTAGCGATATTTGTTTATCGATTGACGCGCGTGATTATTTTGATATTCAAGCGCCAATTGAGAACACGGTTTACGTGGAATTGCCAGCACGCGCTCGGCAGATCTACCGAGATATGGAGAAAGAGATGTTTGCCAGTATTTCCGGCAACGAGATTGAAGCTTTTAACGCAGGCGCTAAAGCTTCTAAGTGTCATCAAATTGCTAATGGCGCAGCGTACTTAACGCCAAACGCAGACGAGGATACTACTGGCCCTAAGCAATGGGTAGAAGTTCACAACGGCAAGCTACAAGCCCTAGAGTCCATTATCGAGGAAGCTGCCGGCATGCCAGTCCTCGTGGCGTACCACTTCAAAAGCGATCTTGCCCGATTACAAAGAGCAATCCCTAGGGGCCGCGTGCTTGATGACAGTCCGCAGACTATTCGCGATTGGAATGCAGGCAAGATACCTGTGCTATTCGCCCATCCCGCTAGCGCTGGGCACGGTCTTAACTTGCAAGACGGCGGCAACATCGTGGCGTACTTTTCGATTGATTGGAATTTAGAACTGCATGCGCAGATCTTGGAGCGCATAGGGCCTACCAGGCAAAAGCAATCAGGGTATGACAGACCAGTGTTTGTACATTACATATTGGCTCGGGATACGGTGGACGAGCAGATTAAGGATAGGCTGGAAGGCAAAGGCACCGTGCAACAACTACTTTTAGACGCAATGAAAAGGAAAACACTATGAGCTATGACTATTACGAACTATACCAGCAATGCAAATTAGAACGTGACGCACTTAAAGCCGAAGTAGAAATACTAAAAAAAAAGAAAGAGACGAACTACTTACAAATCTAGGAGCAATGAATGATTTGGCAGAGAAGCTATTAGCTGAAAAAGCGGAGTTACTTGACGCGCGATTTTAACTAAGATTAATGGATATAAGGAACAATTATGAATCATGAAACCATTAAATTAATTGCTGAAGCGTGTGCGAAAGCAGCTGGCCAAGCAACTCATTTTAATAAAGACCCGGTGGTAGATATACGCTTTTTACTCGCCTCACTGTTAAAGTATTTAGATATGATCCAACCATTGCGCTTTAAGGAGATGGATGTACTTAAAGTAAAACCTCTTACCCCTATACCAAAATTTAAGGTGTTAAATAAATAGGTATATTATGATCATGGATGACGACCAGCTATACGAACTTACTAAAAAACGTCGGCATGCAGCTCAATCCGCCGTGCTTACCAGCATGGGTATTGAGCATCGTATGCGTCCAGACGGATCGATTGTCGTAAGCCAGGCGCATGTTGAGAACTTGCTTGGCGGCGGGTCTTTAACTAAGAAGACTAAAAGCGTAGAGCCAAACTGGGATATGCTGAATGCCTAAAGCTAGGCTAAAAGAAAATAAAGGCTTGCCTGCGCGCTGGGTATTCCACCACGGCGCCTATTATTTTCGCGTGCCCGTTGGCCTTGAGGCTGAATGGGATGGCAAGAAATATTTTTTATTGGGTAAATCATTACCCGAAGCTTTCAAAGCCTATGCCGCCCGCGCTGAGATTAAACAGGGTAAAACTATAGGCGCCCTGCTCGATCGCTATTTACTGGAGGTCGTACCTTTAAAAGCCGTGGCCACTCAGCAAGGGTATATCCTCCTTATCAAGCGTTTGCGAAGTGTGTTTGGCGACATGCCCTTATTACCACTCCACCCGCAGATCATCTATAAATACGTCGACGGACGCACGCACAAGGTCGCGGCTCATCGAGAAGTCAAACTGCTATCCCATGTGTATACCATGGCTGTAAAATGGGGTGCGATTGATCGACACCCGTTTAAAGGCGAAGTACGCTTGGAAGGGGAGAAGCCTCGCGATCGCTATGTAGAAGACTGGGAGATCGTAGAGTGTCTGGCATTACCCTCGCCTTCGAAGCAAGGCGGAGTAGCCGTAATTCAAGCCTACATACGCCTCAAACTACTTACGGGCATGGGACGTGGCGACTTGTTACGCTTGGAGCCCGCACGCCATTTTAAAGAAGACGGCATCCATAACCAGCGCCATAAGACGGCAGGCAGTACCGGTAAGCGTACGATCTACTCTTGGACGCCAGCCTTGCGCGCGGCCGTTGCGGAAGCCACGGCCGTTAGACCAGTCCATATATCGCCATTCCTATTTTGCAATCGCCGCGGCGAAGGTTACTTCAATGAAGAAACTGGAAGTCCACCTGGCTGGAAGAGTATGTGGCAAAGATTTTTTGTGCGCGTGCTTAAAGAGACTAAAGTCATTGAGCATTTTACTGAGCACGACTTGCGAGCTAAAGTTGCGAGTGACGCAAATAGTTTGCAACATGCTGCTGAGCTTTTAGCCCATGCGGACAGCCGTATTACTGAAAGAGTTTATCGCCGTAAGGCAACTATAGTGAGGCCAATGCAGTAAATCTATGAGCCAACCTCTAATCTATGTGCCAAAATAAAAAGCTCGCATCCCTGCGAGCCTTGTAGAATGGTCAGCGTGACAGGATTTGAACCTGCGGCCCCTAGTCCCCCAGACTAGTGCGCTACCGGACTGCGCCACACGCTGTATATTTAGAAAACCTTGTTATTCCAATAAAAAATTAAAAAATTGGCATAACCTATTGATTGATATATCGCACAGCTAGTAATCTTAATTACCTACCAGACAAGCACACTACCAGCTGCACTATATTCCGGATTATTTGACTTGGAAAGATTGAGCTTTACCAAATTTTTGAGCTCGCTATACAACTCACACGCCGCGCATTATAGCGCAATTGAATCTGACAATGGGCCTACACAAAACTTCCCATTACAAATAAGCGCATAAAATTTAGTACGAAACAGCTCTTTTACTCAAAATGATTGTTATCGTAGATATACTGGTCGAAAAATCACCTCGCAAAGCGCGAAAATACCAGATATTTGCAGAAAATGCTACGGGAGAGTGGTGTTCTTAAGAAGCGAGAGGTGTAAGTAAACCTAAAATTTCAGCTAACTCTTTACGAATCGCGGCAACGTTTAACTGGTTCTGCTGCTTTAGCGCAGCTTCGGTGGCAGATACACGTACTATGGTAGATGCTTCTGCGCTACGATTATCACCATCTCTAGACTCAGCACCATCCAAGCGATTGCGTGCACCACTGATAGTAAAACCTTGTTCGTATAGTAACTCTCTAATTTTACGAATAAGTAATACTTCGTGGTGCTGGTAATAGCGGCGGTTGCCTCTGCGTTTAACTGGTTTAAGCTGGGTAAATTCTTGCTCCCAATAACGCAGCACATGGGGCTTAACACCACACAACTCACTTACTTCACCAATTGTAAAGTAGCGCTTTGCGGGGATAGGTGGCAACTGCGTTATAGGAATATGTTCATGCATTTTTATTATATTTAGCCTAAATACTGGTGATTTTGTATGTTTAAATTAACAAATTCTTACCTACAAATTTTACTTATTAGCGTAGTTCTCTTCTACCTTACTCTTCAATTTCTGGCTAGCATGAAAAGTCACCACGCGACGCGCGGTAATCGGGATTTCTTCGCCTGTTTTCGGGTTACGGCCCGGGCGCTCAGACTTTTTACGCAATTCGAAATTACCAAAACCTGACAATTTCACACTATCACCAACCTCAAGTGCTACACGGACTTCTTCAAAAAACGCTTCTACCATGTCCTTAGCCTCACGCTTATTTAAACCCACTTGTTCAAACAACAAATCGGCTAAATCTGCTTTAGTTAACGTCATACTACTACTCCCTAAATCTTCTTGTATTTATTAGACAGCCTATTTATTAAGCATTTTTCGGTGCCTTTTCCCAAGGCTAGTAAACTTAGCTTCTTAAAGTGGCACCGTATTGTTTTGTCATTACATCAAGCAGTTTTGCCATTGCGGCATCTGCATCATTATCTACTAGCGTTTTATGAGTATCTTGTATAAGTACAAGAAATGCAAGACTTTTTTTACCAAGCTCGATACCTTTTCCTTTATAAATATCAAACAAAGCGACTTCGGTAATTAATGGAATTTGTGCTTTTTTAATGCCATCTAATATAGTTTGAACAGCCAAATCATCCGCTACAATGACAGCCAAATCGCGGCGTATCGGTAAGGTTTTGGTAACCTCTGTATAACTAGGTAATAGTTTGTTTAACAAAGACGCAACATCCAATTCAAACAAAATCGTACTTCTTGGCAAATCATAATGATGTTGCCATTTTGGATGCAATTTACCTAGCCAGCCAATTACCTTTCCATTTAACAACACTTGCGCAGATTGACCAGGATGTAATGCTGGATGCTGCGCATTGGCTTCGGCAACTTGATACTCTACATTGTTCTGTGTAAGCTTGTTCACTGTCGCTTTGACATCATAAAAATCAACATCACGCCCTTCTTCCGCCCATTGCTCAGGCCTTACAGCGCCATAAAACAGACCTGAAACACGTTGTGATTCGGTATAGCCATTACTTTGCTTATTGTCTTTGCTAACTGCATAGCTGGTACCTACTTCAAACAACTGCGCGCGGCTTTGCTTGCGATTCAAGTTATAGACCAAAGCATCCAGCAAACCACCCCATAAGCCAGAGCGCATCACGCTCATATTACTGGCGATTGGATTCTTCAGTTTAACTGGGGCTTTGTTACCCAATAAATCACGCTCCCAGCTTTCATCAACGAAGCTATAAGTGATGACTTCCTGATAACCATCTGCCACTAATTGATTGCGTAAGGCGGTATCACTTAGACGACTTTCAGATGCAGGCAACATATTGAGCGAGGCTTGCGGTGTTATCGCGGGGATATGCTCATAGCCATGCAAACGTGCAATTTCTTCGATTAAATCTTCTTCAATCTCAATATCAAAGCGATAGCTAGGCGGCGTCACTGTAAATACATCATTTTTCTCGGTATATGCAAAGCCAAGTTGCGTTAAAATCGTCGTGACTTGCTGATTACTTAATGCTATACCGAGTAACGAAACCAATTTAGTTAAGCGTAAATCCACTCCTTTACGTACTGGTGTTGAGCCTTGTACTTGGATTACTTGAATGGCTGTACCACCACAAATCTCTAGCACCAAGGCACTTGCACGCTCCAATGCCTGCAAAGTGTTACCATAATCCACACCACGCTCAAAACGGTAAGATGAGTCTGTGCTTAGCCCTAATCTACGCGCTTTACCAGCGATAGTATCAGGCGTGAAGAATGCACTCTCTAAGAAAATATTACTGGTGCTGTCGCTAACTGCGGTAGTCGCGCCACCCATAATGCCAGCCAACGCAATCGCACCGTTATTGTCTGCAATAACTAAATCATCTGTAGCTAGTTCAACAATTTGCTCATTAAGCAGAGTAATAGACTCTTCTGCATGGGCAAAACGTACTTCAATATCGCCTTGTAGTTTATCTGCATCAAACGCATGCAGTGGCTGGCCTAATTCAAGCAATACGTAATTGGTAATATCCACAATTGCACTAATGCTACGAATACCACTACGCTCTAAACAACGTATCATCCAAGCCGAGGTTTTACTTTGTGCGTTTACACCTGTAATTAAACGTCCACAATAGTAAGGACAAGCCTCACTCGCAGTCACTTTCACATTTTTTGTATTAGCAACATTAGTAGCAAGAGGCGTTATCGTAGGCACCGTTAGCGGCGCGCCTGTAATCGCCGCTACATCGCGTGCAATGCCCAAAATACTCAAACAATCACTACGGTTAGGCGTGAGTTTTAAGGTAATCAACTGATCATTCAGTGCTAAATACTCTCGAATATCCTGACCTATAGTGACAGTTTCTGGCAATTCTAATATACCAGTGGCTTCAGCAACCAACCCTAATTCCTTAGCAGAACACATCATGCCAGATGACTCAACGCCACGCACCTTGGCTTGCTTAATGCTGATACCAGGCAATTCTGCACCCACTAGCGCGCACGGTGCAAACAACCCTGCCCGTGCATTTGCCGCACCGCAAACGATTTGCAAAGGCTCGGCCAAACCCACATCGACTTTACATACTTGCAAACGGTCTGCATCAGGATGTTTGTCAGCAGACAAGATCTTGCCTATCACCACCTTTGAAAACACCGCGCCTACTGGCTGTAAGTCTTCTACCTCCAAGCCAGCCATTGTTAGGGCATAGCTTAATTCTTCAGTATTAAGTGTTGGGTTAACGAAAGTACGTAACCAATTTTCAGAAAATTGCATTTGTGCTCTTCAATTCAATTATCACTAATTTCATGTCTCTAAATTCGTCTATTTCGTGAATTGCTGCAAAAAGCGCAAATCATTATTAAAAAAGTGGCGTAAATCATTCACACCATAACGCAACATAGTCAGGCGTTCTATGCCCAAACCAAAAGCAAAGCCACGGTATTTTTCACTATCAATACCCACATGTTTTAATACTTCTGGATGCACCATACCGCAACCGCCAATTTCCAACCAACCACCATTCCAACTCATATCCATCTCAGCTGAAGGCTCAGTGAAAGGGAAAAATGAAGGTCTAAAACGTACGGTTAGGTCGTCACGCTCGAAAAAGCGCTGTAGAAAATCCTGCACCACGCCTTTAAGATTAGCAAAACTAACATCCTCATCCACCCACAAGCCTTCTGCTTGATGAAACATAGGTGAATGGGTTGCATCAGAATCCACACGGTATACGCGACCGGGCGCAATGATCTTCAATGGAAAAGGCGTATTATTTTTAAGTGCATCTTCCATGTAATGCACTTGTACAGGCGATGTATGGGTACGTAACACCTGTTCATGCTTGCCATCTTGGCTATCCACATAAAACGTGTCATGCATAGCCCGTGCTGGGTGATTTTCAGGGATATTCAGCGCAGTAAAATTATAAAAATCGGTTTCAATTTCAGGGCCTGTGGCTACACTAAAGCCAATAGAATGAAATAACGTTTCTACGCGTTGCAAAGTCAGCGTAACAGGATGCAAACCACCTTGTGCTTGAGCACGTGCTGGCAAAGTCACATCCAATGCTTCGCTGGCTAGTTGCTTATCTTGTTCAGCTTTTAGAATAGCTTCGCGACGATTTTTTAAAGCCTCTTCAATAGTTTGTTTAACCACATTGATGGCAGCACCTGCAGCTGGCCGCTCTTCAGCGCTAAGTTTACCTAAGCCCTTCATCGCTTCAGTTAATGCACCGCTTTTACCTAAATATTTAGCTTTCGCGTTTTCTAGGTCATTTATTGTTGTACTCGCGGCAAAATCTGCCTGTGCTTGCGGGATAAGTTCTTGTAAATTTTGCATCGGATTATTTTGTATGGCTTATTTTTTAATAGCGTTATTATAACTGATGAAATAGTGATAAGTCCTTGAAATTTCAATCAATGCTCGAAAGCATTTCATTGAAAGCTGCCCAACAAAAAAGAGGCCAAAGCCTCTTTTTATGGTTGCTTTTACGACACTAAATTAAGCAGCAGCTAAACCTGATTTTGCTAATTCAACGAATTTAGCAAATGCTGGTTTATCAAATACTGCTAAATCAGCAAGCACTTTACGATCCACTTCAATCGCAGCTTTTTTCAAGCCATTCATGAAACGGCTGTAGGTCAAACCAAATTCACGTGAGCCCGCATTGATACGCGCAATCCACAATGTGCGGAATTGACGTTTCTTTTGACGACGATCACGGTAAGCATATTGACCAGCTTTCATTACCGCTTGTTTAGCAACGCGGTAAACGTTCTTGCGACGGCCACGGTAACCCTTGGCAGCGTCTAATACTTTTTTGTGTCTTGCACGAGCTATGACACCACGTTTGACTCTAGGCATGTCTATCTCCTTATCGAGTCGGCATCATCGCGCGAACGCGTTTGACATCGGTTGGTGAAATGATAGCAGTACCGCGTAACTTACGCTTTTGCTTAGTGGTTTTCTTGGTAAGGATATGGCGAAGGTGCGAATGTGTACGCTTTACTTTACCATTTCCCAAGAATTTGAAGCGCTTTTTGGCGCTACTCTTGGTCTTCATTTTTGGCATTTTTTTCTCCTAAAGGAACTATAAAAAGAGCGATCGGGCATGCCGTTAGCCGCGTCGCTACAACTTGGTGCTACTTACTACTTCTTACAAAGCCACTTTAAAGATTAAAGTGTTATTTTACTTTCTTATGAGGCCCTAGAATCATGACCATTTGTCGACCTTCCATTTTAGGGAACTGTTCAACAACCGCATGCTCTTTTAAATCTGCCTCTACGCGTTTAAGTAACGCCAAACCTAATTCCTGATGCGTAATTTCACGACCTCTAAAGCGCAAAGTAATCTTTGCTTTATCGCCTTCTTGCAAAAATCGCGTGATATTACGTACTTTAATATTGTAATCACCGTCATCAGTACCTGGACGGAATTTAATTTCTTTTACCTGTACTTGCTTTTGTTTAAGCTTAACTTCATGCTGACGCTTACTTTCGGCATATTTAAATTTACCGTAATCCATCAAACGGCATACTGGCGGCGCAGCCTGCGGCGCAATTTCAACTAAATCAATATCAGCTTCTTCTGCTTTTGCAAAAGCTTCACTTAAACTCACGATGCCTAGTGGTTCACCCTCTACGCCCACCAATCGAACTTGCGGCGCGGTAATATCGCCATTAATTCGTGTTTCTTTGTCTTGTGCTATGTTAAACCCCTAATCAGCCTTTTAAAATCGGCTATTTTAACAATAATAAAGCCGCGCTACCTATGGCACTAAACCTTGGTTTTAATCTCTGTCTTTAAACGTTCAATAAACGCTGCAATCGACATAGAACCTAGGTCTTCGCCTCTTCTGGTACGCACGGCTACTTGTCCGCTTTGCATTTCTCGCTCACCCGCTACAAGCAAATAAGGCATTTTCTGCAAGCTATGTTCGCGTATTTTATAGGTAATCTTCTCATTTCTCAAGTCCGAATCGCTTCTAATACCATTTTTCTTCAATTCTTCAACTACTTGGCGCGCATAGTCTGTTTGGTTGTCGGAAATATTCAACACCATCGCCTGCACGGGCGCCAACCAGACTGGCATAGCACCAGCATAGTTTTCTATCAAAATACCGATAAAACGCTCCATTGAGCCAACAATTGCACGATGCAACATAATTGGGCGTTTGCGTGAGTTATCTTCGGCCACATATTCTGCGCCTAGACGTTCTGGCAAATTAGGATCAAGTTGTATTGTACCGCACTGCCATAAACGGCCTAATGAGTCTTTAAGAGTAAACTCAATTTTAGGGCCATAAAATGCGCCCTCACCTGGCTGGTAGTCAAAGTCCAAATTATTTAGCTTAAGTGCATCGGCAAGTGAAGTTTCTGCTCTATCCCAGTCCTTATCAGAACCTATACGTTTTTCAGGGCGAGTAGAAAGCTTAACCAAAACGTCGTTAAAGCCAAAATCACCATAGGCTTTGTAAAGCATTTTAATAAAGTCAGCCACTTCATCTTTGACCTGATCCTCAGTACAGAAAATGTGCGCATCATCTTGCGTAAAACCACGCACACGCATTAAGCCATGCAACGAACCAGATGGCTCATTACGATGGCATGAGCCAAACTCTGCTAAGCGCAATGGCAAATCGCGGTAGCTATGCAAACCGTTATTAAATATCTGAATGTGCCCCGGGCAATTCATGGGCTTTACTGCATAATCACGACTTTCTGACTTGGTAACAAACATGTTGTCGTGGTAGTTTTGCCAGTGACCCGATTTTTCCCACAAGGTTTTATCTAATATAGTCGGTGTACGCACTTCTTGATAGCCAAAATCTTTAAACATTTGACGCATGTACTGCTCAACCTCTTGCCAGATACTCCAGCCACGCGGATGCCAAAATACCATACCTGGGGCATCGTCTTGCATATGAAAGTAATCCAACTGCTTGCCCAGCTTGCGATGATCGCGCTTTTCCGCCTCTTCAAGCTGGAGCAAATACGCCTCTAAATCTTCTTTTTTCGCCCAAGCTGTACCATAAATGCGTTGCAACATCTCATTATCGCTATCGCCACGCCAGTACGCACCAGCTAACTTCATCAATTTAAAAGCTTTGAGTTTGCCCGTTGATGGCACATGCGGGCCGCGACACAAATCAGTAAACGCGCCCTCAGAATACAATGAAACATCTTCACCTGCTGGAATGCTGCCGATGATTTCAGCTTTGTAAGCCTCGCCAATACTGGCGAAATACGCGACAGCCTCATCGCGCGGCAAAACTTTACGCATCACTTGCTCATCTTTTTTAGCAAGTTCAATCATTTTCGCTTCAATAGCGATTAAATCATCAGGGGTGAATGGGCGCTTGTATGAAAAATCATAGAAAAAGCCATTTTCGATGACAGGACCAATGGTGACCTGTGCATCAGGGAATAATGTTTTAACTGCATAAGCCAATAAATGTGCAGTTGAATGACGTATAACTTCTAAGCCCTCTGGGCTTTTATCAGTGATAATCGCCAGTTCGGCATCTTGACTAATCAAATAGGAAGTATCGACTAAAACACCGTCTACTTTACCAGCTAATGCCGCTTTAGCTAAACCAGCTCCGATGTTCAGCGCGACATCAGCCACAGTCACTGGCGCATCAAACGCGCGCGCTGAACCATCTGGTAAACGAATCACTGGCATATTATTTCCAAACCTGTAAAAACAATAAAAGCCGCTTTACTTAAACGGCTTTATCTAAAATTAAGTACGCTGTGCGCGTAACTCTTGGTAGGCAGTAGCAGATTCGAACTGCTGACCTCTTGGATGTCGACCAAGCGCTCTAACCAACTGAGCTAACCGCCTATTGCCGCTTATAAATCAAAGCAGGCGCGAATTTTAACGTATTAGGTCAAACGAAGCAATGAAATTGCAGGGCTAGATATGAGTTAAGCTATATGAATTGCGTGATTGCAAATAAATCTATTTTTTACTACCGCTCTCAATCATCGCTTTTAAACCAGCCAAACCATCATCATAAAACGCTTCTACAGCATGGATTGCTGCCGGATTGTCTTGCCCTGCTGGCGCATCCAGCGTGTTGGCTTTATTGTTAAAGCGCCCTGTCCAGCTGACGATAGTTTCACCTGCCTCAGCCCCAGTCCTTACCTGCATAACGCCACGATAATTGCTTACAGGGAAATCACCTTGCGACATTTGATAATCTAGCTTCATGTCCGCATCTGGAGTTTCACGGCGTTTTTCTTCCAGTTCTAACCCACTTTTCAAAGTGATTAATCTAAAATTAGCTGTTGTGCCTTCATCATCCAGTTTTTGTAATTGCACGCTGGTTTTTACATCTGGATGCCACTGTGCAATTGCATCAAACTGCTTAACCACATGCCATACCGTTGCAGTATCCGCTTTAATGGTGATTTCTTTGACTACTTTTTGCGGTGTGGGTCCACAAGCATATGTATTGCCTATAGCTAACGCTAACAACGTCAGAGTAAGTGCTATTAAATGCACAGTTTTTAAAACTGAATTTTTCATAGGTATAATTTTCTATAGCTACTGATCAATAAACTCGCCTAGCGCGCGGCTTTGCGCCCCAGTGGCAATGCTTTGTATCTTAAGATTGGTTTTTGCATCAATCACTGTCACTTCATTATCCATCCAACTCGCCACGTACACACGATCATGCTTAACATCGTAATTAATTCCTTCTGGCGAGCCACCTACATTAATAGTTGCAATAACTTTTTGCAATTTGGTATCAATTACTGAAACGGTATCCTCCCAAGTATTTGTGACATAAAGCCTAGTGCCATCTGGGTTGCTAGCCGCACAATAAGGGTGCTCACCCACGCGAATTTTCGCAGTGACAACATTGGCTTGTGTATCAATCACTGACACGTCATTACTAACCACATTGACCACATAGAGTGATTTTCCATCCCCGCTTAATGCCATGCCAAACGGATGTTTACCTACTGCAATTTTAGCCAGCACTTTGTTAGTGTGTGTGTCAATAATACCAACTTCGTCACTATCGCGATTAGCAACATAAAGCTTATCACCGGATTTATTAAAAACCATACTCGCTGGCGCTTTGCCTATGGCAATACTCTCACGTTTTTTTGGATTTTTTGTGTCTACTACCCAAATGCGATCACTATACCAATCGGCAACGTACAATTGAGCACCATCAAGCGTAAGCGCCAAGCCCACAGGCTCAATATCAAACTTAATTTCATCAACCACTTTACGCGTAGCTGTATTAATAACCGATACCGAACGACCATCAACATTAGAGATATACGCACGCTGATGCTTACCATCGACCACTACGCCTGCTGGGCTTTTGCTAACAGCAATAGTATCAACAACCTGATTAGCCGCTAAATCAATCACCGATACCGTATTAGCACCTTGATTGGTAATATAAGCAAACGGCGCAGCAATAGCTGCAGTTGTAGCTAATAGCGCAAATAAACTTATACCTAATAAGCTTTGTACTGCATGAATTTGACGCATTTTAAAAATTATCCTAACTATATAACCAGCTAAATTTAGACCATTAGTTTATCAGAATTAGTAACGCGGCTAAGAGCTTAAGCGATGACAAGCCGAGGCAACTTAATCTAGTAATTATGTGCAGCTAAATAATTAAGCTCACTTATAATGTGTTTGATGAATACTAACGATTCAGATAATTTAATCACAGCATTAGTTGCACATGGTTATGCAATTATTAATCAAGCCTTACCTATTGATTTAATTACAGAACTACGTAATGAAGCATATTCTTTAGAAAAATTGGGGCTTATGCACCGAGCTAGCACCGGTAAAAATTCAGACACTGAATCTTTAAGTCTGCTACGTGGCGATTTTACGTATTGGTTAACTACTGAAGATGAAACAAGCTACTCACAACATATGGAATCTTTGCGTGTGTTACTTAATCAAGAGCTATTTTTGGGCCTATTTGATTTTGAAACGCACTTTGCTATTTATCCTGTGAGTACTGGCTATAGCAAACATTTAGATCAATTCCAACAAAAAAATAATGAATCAAACACAAGTAGCCAACGCAAAATAAGCACCATTTTATATTTAAACGATGATTGGCAAACGCAAGATGGTGGGCAGCTAAGGCTGTATTTGGATGACAACTTGGGAAACAAAAGTCATCTTGATATTGAACCAACTGGTGGCAAAATGGTTGTATTTTCATCAGACCGCTTTTGGCATGAAGTATTACCCGCTAAACGTCAGCGTATAAGCCTCACCGGCTGGTTCCGTACAAGATAAAACAAAATTTATGATTAAAGATATTGACAATAACGAAGCTAGCATTGGCTGGGCATTTGATAGCGAGAAATTTCGCCTAATTGGACATAAACTCATTGATTTATTGAGTCATCATCTCCATCAGCAAACCGAACGCAAATGCCCTGTGATGAATTGGCACGAACCCGTCACTGAAAATATGAAGTGGCAGCAGCCTTTGCCAACTCAACCCACTCTAGATGCTGATGGTTTGTTACAACAACTAGAATCCACCATACTCAACAATAGCCTTGCCATTCATCACCCGCGCAACATGGGACATCAAGTCGCACCGCCCCTGCCCATTGCCGCCCTGTGTGATTTAGTCGCTACACTCACCAACCAGGCGATGGCCGTATATGAAGCAGGGCCAAGTGCCACCATGCTGGAACGCCAAGTCATTAGCTGGCTATGTGAACTCGTGGGTTGGAAAACTGCAAGTGGTAAAAGCCATGGATTTTTAACCTCCGGGGGGGCGCAAGCCAACCTTACCGCACTGCTGGCTGCAAGACAGGTTGCGGGAAGAAAGTATACCGAAGCCAACATTTGGCATAACGGAATAGCGCAATCCAAATTACGCATTTTGGCATCCGAGCATACGCATTATTCTATTAGCCGCGCAGCGGGCATTATGGGCCTAGGCACAGATGCCGTGATTAAGATTACTTGCGATGAAAATGGTGGCATGGACATTGATGCACTTAAAAAGTCTCATCAAAATTGCATTAAAAATAATGAGACTATCATTGCAGTTGTCGCCACAGCGGGCTGCACAGCTACTGGGAGTGTAGATCCCTTATTGACCGTAGGGGAATATTGCCAAGCGCATCAATTATGGCTACACGTGGATGGCGCACATGGTGCATCTGCTTTACTCTCAACACAGCACAAACATAAACTCACTGGCATAGAGCTAGCTGACTCTGTAATATGGGATGGGCACAAATTACTCTATATGCCAGCGGCTGTATCCGCGGTGTTGTTTAAAGATGCGCACAATAGCTATGCGGCTTTTGCACAGGAAGCTTCTTATTTATTTGCAGAGGGTGATGAGCAAGAATATAACAACAGCTACCGCACTCTAGAATGCACCAAACGCATGATGGGTTTGAAATTGTGGGCGGCATTTTCACTGTACGGCACTGAAGGCTTGGGTAGCTTGATAGACAATGTATTTGCGAAAACGCAGCTTTTCGCTGAGAAAATCCTTGCACAAAATGATTTTGAATTACTCATGCCACCACAAACCAACATTGTATGTTTTAGGTACGTTGCAATGCATATCAACGAACAAGACTTAAATCTGATTGAATCAAACCAGGCACAAGCAAAAATTCGACAAAAAATCGTCCAGAGTGGCGCGTTTCATATCACGCAAGTTGAACATCATCATAAACTATGGTTACGCACCGCCATTATGAATCCACTGACGACGGCAAGAGATTTTGATGCGTTACTTTTACTCATCAGAACCATATAGCTTTCAGATGACGAGGACTTACACATTGGGCAACTGATTGTATTATTGGGATAACTATCTTGTTTTAGATAGTTATCCCAAACTTAAAATGCAAAGTAATACGAAAAATTGATTCTAGGTAAACGATTATTCTGATTAATGGGTTCCTCACCAACAGGTTTAGCCACGTTTACATCCAAGTTATAATTTTTACGATTAGAGACGCGCAATCCCACTCCAACAGATGCAAGTGACCGGCTTTGACTTCCGATATTGTTTAAATATGTTCTGGCTGTATCAGTAAAAACATATGGCTGTATATAGCTCAAGTACTGCACGTTTAAATTGAAATTATAATTAGCTTCCAGCATTGCAGCATAGCCGCCATCACCAGAAGCTTCCCCAAGCGGATAGCCTTGTCCGAAAAATCTGCCGCCAAATGCGATTTTTTCAGATACAGGCAGAACATCATTCGAATATTGGGCGACTGTTGAAGCAGACCAACCAAACCCAGATGTCTGGAGATAGCTCACACTGGCCTGACCGCGAAATCTTATAAAATCCAGATCCAAAATACCACCATTGACCTGGTTTGCTCCTAGAGTCTCTAAACCTTTAAAAACACCCAAGGACCCTTGCATTTGATAATCTTTTACGCCCAGAAAACCGTTTAACTCGGTAGCTAGTACTCGTGAGTCCGTCTGAATATTGACACTTTGCCCGTTTAATTTACTACTATAAACATCACTACGATCATCGCCATAGAGACCTATTGAGCCCGTTAGTTGTTTAGTCGCCGCAAAAATGAAAGGGGTACTATAAAAAACGCCCAATCGCTGATTGCTTGCTTCATATTTCAAGCCTAGCTGATCAAATAAGCTATTATTCTGCTGGTTATTATTATACGAAGCCTGCATTAATAATTTGGCACCTTCAGTGCCTACTGGTTGAACATAATTCAACCCAATATACTTGTTTTCAGAGCTAGGAATAACGGTCAAGGTGATTTGCTCTGCAAGCGAGGTAAGGCTATTAGTCGTCATGGTTAAAACTTGGTCTAACCCACTTAAACCAGGAACAATACCTACAGTGGCATCTATGGCCTTTCTGTTAACCACGATGTTTAATGGTGTACCCGCCTCAAAACTGGGCGAAGGCTGTGCTGATATAGCAACCTGTATACCATTTAATTGTGCGAATACCTGAGAGTAATATTCAAATGTCCCTCTGGTTAATGGACGTTCATTCAGCAGCTTTTGGCCAATCTCTCTAATCATTTTCTCTGCGCTACCTGCGTTACCTTGAATATTAATTTCACTTAAATAACCTTCCACGATTGCTACTTTAACAATGCGGTTTTTAAAGTCCTGGGCGGGTAAATAAGCATATGACAACACATAACCCTTAGCCTGAAGATAAGCTGTCACCTTGGTGACACCCTCCACAATCTGAGCCAATGTAAGTTTTTTGCCAAGCATGGGATCGAGCAATGCTTGCATCTCTGTACTTGGTAATACTTGCAAACCTACAATCTCAAACTTTGAAGGCGTCATCGTTCTTAGCGTAGATGAAGACTGATCTACTTTTGGTACGTCTATAGGCGTAATTTTTAAAGTCTGGGGCTTAGTAATATCAAGATCTTTGGGGATTTCCTGTTGTGGCAGCCTATCTGGTGGTCCCTGAATGGGTGATGCAGCAAGCGCGTTAAATGGTAAAAGTGTAAACACGAGCCCTAGTAGATATTTAGGCAAAAGAATCTTTCTTGTAAATAGTTAGAGACCTTTGCACGAATCACTAGATTTAGTCCAAATAGCATAAAATGGCATATCACTTAAACACAGACGAGTACCTCTGATTATGGCCTGGAAGAA
>JAYVMU010000068.1:0-3348 GCA_043758775.1 Methylophilaceae bacterium | reverse complement strand
TAAATAAGCTGCGATTAAATCAGCGCCACTTAAGTTCGCACCGCTCAAATTAGTGTCGCTTAAATTTGCCCAATTTAAATCAGCAGCGCTTAAATTTGCCTTGCTTAGATTCGCACCGCTAAAATTAGTACCACTAAATTTAGTTCTACTTAAATTAGTCCCACTTAAATTAGCGCCGCTTAAATTAACCCAAGTCAACAGCGCCATGCTTAAATCAGCTCCCTGTAAATTAACTCCACTTAAATCTGCCCCGCCAAAATCAGCGTTTGGTAAGTACGCATTACTTAAATCCATTCCACTCAAACTGACGAGGTGCAGTATGACCTTACCTTTAAATACTTCGGATGAACTTGTTAAGTAGCCTAATTGACTGGCACAATTCATGATGTGAATCTTAGTCGCCAGAGTGTCGTCGTCTTCATCTTTATTGGCTAACATTTCATGAATAGCGGGCAATACTTGTTTTACATAACGGTCAGATGCACCTTCAAATAGCGGTAGTCGCGCTTTATCCTGCAGCGTCATATATTCCAATACCAGCATCGCTAATTCGCTCAGTTGCGATGAACGTGAACTTTGACTAAATGCTTCATAAAATTCATCGGGATAGGTACAGCTTAGACCGCTTTCTGCGGGGATTGGTTTAAAAAAATCCGGGTCTAAGAAAGTAGGTTGTGTAATGACTGTAGTTAATTTTTGTGAGTCAGCATGTGCTACCGAGGTTGAGTTTTTTAGTGGGAATAACATGGCTTTCCTTAATGAGGTTGTGATTGAACTCTGTCAAATTTTTAATTGACAGGCGCAATTCTGCATAAGAAGATCTGTATGGAAAACCGGGGTATACCCCACCCGGAACGTGATAGCTTTGCAGTGATTTAGTGGTGGGTAGTTGCTGTCTTGCGCAGCAAGTCGGTGAGGGTATTAAAAGGTGCTTATTTTTTGGGAGTTCTATCTAACTACTGGATAATCAACGCATCGCAGCGGCTCGCTTATCGTAGATGCTACGTTTAGTCGTTTGTTCTGGTATTTCAACGATTTCTCCATCAATTTCGATTAACTGAGCCTCGTTTAAATTAGTCCATTGTCGTACGCCAACTTTGGCTAAATCTATACCCAGTAAATTAGTTTTGCTAAAATCAGCTCCCCTTAAATCAGCTTTGCGTAAAATAGTGGCACTTAAAACTGCGCTGTTTAAATCAGCTCCCCTTAAATCAGCTCCGGTTATATCAGTTCCACTTAAATTTGTACTTCGTAAATTAGCTTTTCTTAAATCAGCTCCGCTTAAATTAGCTCCGCTTAAATCAGCTCTACTTAAATTAATTCGGCATAAATTTGCCAGACTTAAATTTATCTCGCGCAAATTAGTCTCGAATAAATTAGCACTGAATAAATTAGCGCCTCTTAAATTAGCTCCATTTAAATTAGCGGCGTGTAAGCTAGCCCTGGGCAGGTACGCATCACGCAAATCCATTCCGCTTAAATTGACGTGGTTTAGAATGACACTGCCACGAAAAACACCGGAAGAACGAGTTAAATAGCCAAACCGGCGCGCACAATTAATGATGTGAAATTTAGTCGCCAGAGTTTCGTCATCCGTATCTTTGGTAGCTAATTTTTCTTGAATGGTGGGTAATACCTGTTTTACATAACGATCAGATGCGCCGACAAATAGCGGTAGTCGCGCTTTATCGTGTGACGTCATATATTCCAGTACTAACATCGCTAATTCACTGTGTTGCGATGAACCCGAGTTGTAGCTAAATGCTTCATAAAATTCATCGGGGTAGGTACAGCTGAGACCGCTCTCTGTGGGGATTGGTTTAAAAAAATCGGGGTCTAAGAAATGAAGCCGTTTATCGACAGTACATGATTTTTGTGAGTCAGCATGTGCTACCGAGATTGGGTGTTTTAGTGGGGCTAACATGATTTTTCTTTACTAAGAATGTGGTCAATATCTTTTAATTTTTAATTGCTGGGCGCAATTTTGCACAAGAAGACATGCCAGGAAAACCGGGGTATACCCCAGTTGGAGCGTGATAGCTTTTGTAGTGATTTAGTGGTTGGCAGAGTCTGCCTTGCTCGTCAACTTGATGAGGGTAGCAGGCACTGATGCGCTATTGTATTCTCCGCCTGCGCGCTAATCGTTACCCCCCAAGTTCTCAGAAATATCTAACGATGAATAACCCCGTGAACCAGGCTATCGTCATTCCTGCGAACGCTAGTAGCCAGTGGCACAATGCACGTCATCCTCCGCGCAGGCGGGGGACCCATTGGCACGCCAGTGCCTTCAACACCAATTCAATTCCTTATATCTCCATTGCCCAGCACTGAAAGCGCTCGCGCGCACTGGATTGCCGCCTTCGCGGCAATGACGAAAGCGACGAGTCGTGGGCAGACTTATTTCAACCAGTTACTTCAAACTTTTGAGTGAAAATTAGCGCCTTCGGTGCGAATGACGAGCGTTTGCGACTAGTTCCATCGGTTGCCCAACTCCGTCTATATATTGATCATTAATACTATTTTTTAGCCGTTGCCTTGGCTATTTTAAGTAACATAAATCGATCAGCTTCGCTTAGATCAGTTCCACTTAAATCAGCATCGCATAAATAAGCTCCGGTTTTGTTAGCTCCGCTTAAATTAGCTCCCCTTAAATCAGCTCCGCGTAAGTCAGCTCTGCTTAAATTTGCTCCAGTTAAATTAGCCTTACGTAAATTAGCTCCACGTAAATTTGCTTTGCTTAAATTAGTTTGGCTTAAATCAGCAACCTGTAAATCGGCACATCGTAAATCAGCTCCGCTCAAATCAGTTCGTCTCAAGTCACTTTGGAATAAATTAGTTGCCCTTAAATTTGCGTTGCTTAAATTAGCTTCGCTTAAATTACTCATGCATAAATTAGTATCAAATAAGTTAGACCGGCTTAAATCAGTTCCACTTAAATTAGTTCCTAATAAATGAGCATTACTTAAATCAGCCTCCTTTAAATTAACGCCTCGTAAATCAGTCCCACGTAAACTAGCCATAGCCAGGTGCGCACCACGCAAATCCATACCTACCAAGCTAACGCAGTGTAGTTTGACGGGGACTTGAAAAACAAGTGATGAACAGGTTAAATAGCCTAATTGAGCGGCGCAATTCATGATGTGGAATTTGGTCACCAGCGTGTTGTGATCTATATCTTCACTAGCTAATTTCTCCAAGATGGCGGGTAATACTTGTTTTACATAACGATCAGATGCGCCGTTAAATAGTGGTAGCCGCGCTTTATCATGGGGCGTCATATATTCCAGTACCAGCATTGCTAATTCGCTGTGTTGTGATGAATGTGAACTTTGACCAAATGCTTCATAA
>JAYVMU010000067.1:0-31040 GCA_043758775.1 Methylophilaceae bacterium | reverse complement strand
CATTTTAACTAAGTGATGATGTGCATCGAATAACATCTCATGGGTTTGCAGTAGGTAAGCCCGCAAGTAAAAGGCACGACTGTATGCGAGTTTGAAATGGGCAACTTGTAGTTTCGTACGTTCATTGCCGATGACGGCCCAGTCTTCACTCCAGTCGAACTGAAATGCCTCACCAGGCGCAAATGTCAGTGGAATGAACGCACCTCGACCGATGGTGCCTGCCAATAGCTGTTGCTGCAGTCGCCACTGCTTCGCATAGGCCGCTACGCGGTCATAAGAGCCAAGATAACCTAGCTTTACTAAGTCATGATAGAGCTGCTTTACACTGCGTCGTTCCTTACGCCCGCGATTGGATTCGGTTTTAAGCCATTGCTGCAGCTTGGCTAGATAGGGACTTAATTTACTGACACGTCCTTGTCCCATATATTGAGGGGTAACGATGTCGTTGCGCAGGTATTTCTTGATGGTGTTGCGAGATAAGCCAGTCCTTTTAGCAATCTCACGAATCGACATTTGATCACGCAAATGCCAGCGTCTAATTACACTTAATAGTTCCACGGTGATCACTCCCATTCTCCTGCTCATAGGTTGAGCAGAATAGTATCGGTGTCGGTACGTGGGTCAATTTCTAGTGCAATTTATATCGCTAGGTGGGTCAATTCTGAGTGCAATTCAACACTTGTGGTTGAGAAGCCACAAGAAGCAGCTTAGAAATCTGCAAAGTGGTAGTCTCGACGTTGAGTTGGGCAAAAAACTTGCCCATCTTGATCTCTCGGCAATCCATAATCAAGCGATTGGGGCGCGGTGTTACCTACCCCATCCCGCACCAGAAAACTCGCCATCATATTGCTTTGACCTTACTGTAATTTTTAAAAGTGACTTAGCGCCTTGGCTTACCTTAACATGCAGTGGCAGACGATTGAAGAAAGTAAGCTAAAAGATAAATGGATGCAAAAAAACTGCCATTAATTTGATGAAGCCCCTTCATTTTCAGCACGTCGAATCTATTTATCAACGATTGTCTTGCCTATTGGTGCCATTGCAATCCCTGCGAGTTTCAGATGCTGGATACCAAATGGAATTCCAATAATCGTAATAAAACATGCTACAGCAGACAATAAATGACCAATAGCCAACCAAATACCTGCAAAAACAAACCAAATTATATTTCCAATCGTACCTAACATACCTGTACCAATATCATCCTTATTATTGATATAACGGCGACTGACAGCCTCTTTGCCAAAAGGAAAGAAAGTAAATTTACCTATTACAAAACAAGCTTTACCCCATGGGATACAAATAATAGAGAGGTAGGCTAACAATCCTGCGAGCCACCACGCTAAACCCATCAGTGCGCCCCCTAGTACAAACCATAGAACATTGCCAATAAAACGCATAAATTGCCTTCCTAATAAAACATCATTAAAGAATATCAATCTTGATTATTTAAAACGACGGAATGAGCCAGTGACTACACCCCAGATTTGAAAATTCATTTCTTCAGTAATCTCAATAGGTGAATAAGCGCCTGTCGAGTTAGCTGGCAATAGTCTTGGGGCACCCGATTTGTGACGACTTAGTGTTTTAATGGTGAATTCGCCATCCAACATTGCCATTACAATATCACCTACAGATGGAGTTTTTGAGCGGTCTACAACGGCTTTGTCACCTGGTAGCAACCCTGCATCAATCATTGAGTAGCCTTGAATCGTGACGAAGAAGGTAGCGTCTTTTTGGTCTATCAAAAATTCACTTGGGTCTAATCGTCTCTCAACGTGTGCTTCAGCTGAACTAGGAAAGCCTGCAGATACCTTTGAAGAGTACAAAGATAAGGGGATAGGCACTGCATCCATAAGTGGAAAGCTAAATTCAGTCACTGAATCTAGCTGCGTTTTAATGTGTTTACGCTTATAGACGCTGATGAAGTCTTTTATGACTGTTGCTTGGCTTTCCGGGACGCGAATCACTGCAGTCGGCTCAGCTAGTTGCGCAGAGCCAGCTTTTCTACCAGCGCCAGGCCTTGCACCACCACGTGAATGTTTATTCAATGTACTCATTTGAATTATTGTAACAATAATTCAAATTAACTGTAAGGATTTTTGATAGATATCTGCCAAGTAACTCATAAGCGGTCATTAAACGTTTGACTAGCCGCCCTGAATTGCCTTCTGTGGCTTTTATTTTAAGACATCGGTTCAGTTTGGTTCGGTCGCTCGACACCATGAAAGTAGTTGTTATAGTTCGACTTTACTAAACAAAAATAATAAATTATATGTAGATAGTTTAGGCAAAACAGTTCAGTTCTTTGCCTGAAGTAGGATCGTGACTTAAAAGTATTTTAAATTTTTTCATATCACGCTACCATAGGCGCCAAGTTGAGTTGTATTGAAAGTTCGCGTGTCACAGGTTCGATTCTCGTCCCGTCACCACATTCCCTCTTAATCTAGAGCACACACTTAAAATTCAAGTAAAAAAATATACGATGCCTAATGCAGGCTTGTCTTATAATAAAGCCATTCCATGACAAGGTTTTTTGATGACAAGCTATACCGATATCGAAGTCGCTGATTTATACGAACTTATCACCAAGCAAAAAATTTTGCTGGTCGATGTGCGTAACGATGATGAAGTAGTAAGAGGCATTATCGCTGGCGCAATACACGTACAACTCTCACTGCTGCCTGCTCAATATGAATCTCTGAATAGCAACTTACCCATTGTGTTTTATTGCCACAGTGGCGTACGTTCGGCGCATGCAGCGGCTTTTGTCAGTAGCAAGGGCTCTACCCATGTATATAATCTAATGGGTGGCGTTATTGCTTGGGGCAGAGCGGGTTATCCGTTTGTCACTAAAACCTAACTTTAGAACTTTGGGTAATAATTGATGGAATTTGACAAAGAAATTGATGCGCGTGGTTTAAACTGCCCATTACCTATTTTGCGTTGTAAAAAAGGTTTGAGTGATATGGCAGCGGCAACAGTGCTTAAAATTACCGCAACGGATGCGGGTTCAGTAAAAGACTTTCAAGCATTTTGTAGACAAACAGGACATGAGTTGGCATTACTAGAAGAAACAGAAGCCGCGCAACCAAAAAAAGAATTTGTTTTTTATATTCGTAAACGTAGTGATTAATCAATAAGACACCAATAAAAATGGCCTCAAATGAGGCCATTTTTGTTTAAAGTAATTAAAACCTATTTCAATTTTGCTAATTGCACCTGTAATTTTTCTAAAGCACCACCAAACTCTGCCACACGTGCTTTCTCCTGCTCCACCACAGCGGCTGGTGCGCGCACTACAAAACTCTCATTATTAAGCTTACTTTCTGCTTTGGTTATTTCAGCCTGTATACGTGAAATTTCCTTACTCAGGCGCTCTTTCTCGGCCACAACATCAATCTCAATTTTAAGCATGAGCTTAAAATCACCCGCTAAAGCCACTGGCGCATCGTCATCGGGCAACTCACTGACTATTTCTACTTCTGCCAGTTTAGCCAATGCTTTTAAGTATGGTGCATACAGTGCCAATTGAGTTGCATCACCGACGGCGATTAATGGCACCTTGGTCGCTGGCGATACGTTCATCTCGCCACGTAAACTACGGCATGCATCAACCGCTGTTTTGAGCAATGCTACCCACGCTTCAGCCTTTTCATCCAACTTGTTTAGCTGTGCTTTTGGATAGGCTTCCAGCATGATACTTGGACCAGACTTACCTGACATTGGGCCAATAGTTGCCCAAATCTCTTCCGTAATAAACGGCATCATCGGGTGTACTAAACGTAATATTGTTTCTAATACACGCAGCAAGGTACGGCGCGTTGCGCGTTGTTCTGCGTCGGTGCCATATTGCACCTGTACTTTGGCTAATTCTAAATACCAATCGCAGTATTGATCCCACACAAATTCATACATAGCTTTTGCAGCCAGATCAAAACGATAGTCAGCAAAGGCTTTTTCAATTTCTGCTTCGGTACGTTGCAACTGACTGACTATCCAACGGTCAGCTTGCGAGAAGCTTAAATATCCTTCTGCGTCTTGTTTAGATAGCGTGCTGCATTCTTCCAAGCCACAATCTTGGCCTTCGGTGTTCATCAACACAAAACGCGTGGCGTTCCATAGCTTGTTACAGAAATTGCGATAGCCTTCGCAGCGCTGTAAATCAAACTTGATATCGCGCCCGGGTGAAGCTAATGAGGCAAACGTAAAACGCAACGCATCGGTACCAAATGCGGCAATACCTTCGGGAAATTCTTTTTTGGTACGCTTTTCAATCTGCTCGGCCTGCTTAGGATTCATCAAGCCTGTGGTGCGCTTTTTAATCAATTCATCCAAGCCAATGCCATCAATCAAATCAATCGGGTCAAGCACGTTGCCCTTAGATTTGCTCATCTTCTGGCCTTCGGCATCACGAATCAAACCATGCACATACACATGCTTAAATGGGATTTTTCCAGTGATGTGCGTGGTCATCATGACCATACGCGCCACCCAGAAGAAGATGATATCGAAGCCAGTCACTAGCACGCTGGAAGGCAAGTACTGCTGCAAGGCAACATTAGTGGCATCTTTCTCAGCATCGCCAGTCCAGTCTAGTGTAGAGAAGGGCCATAAGGCTGACGAGTACCACGTATCCAATACGTCATCGTCACGTTTCAAATTACCTGCGTAACCATCTTTTGCAGCGAGAGATTTCGCCTCGGCTTCATCGTGTGCCACATAAACCTTACCTGCATCGGAATACCAAGCCGGGATTTGATGACCCCACCATAATTGACGTGAGATACACCAATCTTGAATGTTATTCAACCATTGGTTATAGGTGTTCACCCAGTTTTCTGGATAAAACTTGATTTCGCCATTCGCTACAACGTCTAAAGCTTTTTGCGTGATGCTCTTACCATCGGCAGCAGGCTTACTCATCGCCACAAACCATTGGTCTGTGAGCATAGGCTCAATCACCACGCCGGTACGATCGCCACGCGGCACTTTGAGTTTGTGTTTTTCGGCTTTGACTAAATAGTTTTGTGTTTCTAAATCTGCAACAATTAGCTTACGTGCTACAAAACGATCTTTCCCTTGATAGCTTTTAGGTATGCCTAAATCTATAGCTAAAGGATTATTACTGTGCACTCCGCCAATCCTGACGCCAGGAGCTGTTTCAGAACGGTAATTAAATTCAAGGCCACCACCAGCTGGAACATTATTATCAATGATGTTGCCATCTAATGTAATTACGTTATACATATTTAGACCATGACGCTGTCCAACCGCATAGTCATTAAAATCATGCGCTGGCGTAACTTTAACCACGCCCGTACCAAACTCTTTATCAACATAATCATCCGCGATAATCGGGATTTCACGGTTGCATAAAGGCAATTTTACGTTTTGACCGATAAGATGCTGATAACGCTCATCTTCCGGGTGCACCATCACGGCTACGTCGCCCAGCATGGTTTCTGGTCGGGTGGTGGCAACAGTTAAATGACCTGAACCATCTGCCAGCGGATAGTTGATGTGCCACATAAAGCCGTCTTCTTCTTCCTGCACCACTTCCAAGTCAGACACGGCTGTGCCGAGTTTTACATCCCAATTCACCAAACGTTTACCGCGATAAATCAAACCTTCGTTGTATAAGCGCACAAAGGTTTCAGTCACGGTTTTGTTTAATGCTGGATCCATCGTGAAGCGCTCACGGCTCCAGTCTGGCGATGTACCAAGCCTGCGCATTTGCTGGGTAATCGTACCGCCTGAATATTCTTTCCACTCCCAGACTTTTTCCAGAAATTTTTCACGACCTAAATCGTGACGGCTCACACCCTGAGCATCCAATTGGCGTTCAACCACGATTTGTGTAGCGATACCAGCGTGATCTGTACCCGGCTGCCATAGTGTATTAGCACCACTCATACGATGATAGCGCGTGAGCGCATCCATCAACGTTTGGTTAAACCCATGCCCCATATGCAAGGTACCCGTGACGTTAGGCGGAGGTAATAAAATGCAGAAGTTGTCTTGTTTGGTGGCATCCAGGCCAGCCGCATAATACCCGCGACTCTCCCAAAAATCATACCAATGGCTTTCTATGGTTTTAGGGTCAAATGATTTAGCAAGTTCTTTTGGTTGTGTTGTATTTTGCACTGTAGCTGTCAGGGTAATGTTATTGGTCATAGGCTTCATTTTAACATAGGCATCAATTAATTCAGTGGCTAGGCAACAATGCTAAGCGTTGAGATTTTATGATGCTATTTTTTGCAATTATTTAACCTATAACGCGACTAATCATATTAAGTTAATAAAGACCTTACATTGTAAATTTTGGTTAAGTAGTTGAGATAATTAATTTAAATAAGTTATTCAATATTGTCACCTGCTAAAATGTCAATTTAGTTTGTGGCTTTGCTCATAATAGAGAAATCCTTTTTGCAGAATCAACACGATTTAATTCAAACACCACCGTTAGATGTCAGCACCGCTTTTTTTGAGCAGCGTGGCTTTGCGTCAAATAAACGGGGTGATGCTGTGCTGCAAATCCGCATTAGCCGCAACACTAGCATTGCGCTAGTTATTTCGTTACTGGTGCATTTGCTGTTGCTCATTACCTTAGCACCCAAACTTTTTCCTACTGGCAAACCAGTTGCTACACCGCAACCCTTAACCATAAGCTTAAATCCACCGACTAAAGCGAGTGAGCCTCCGCCGCCAATTGAACCACCTGCTGAAATCGCCAAGCCAGTCAAGAAAGCAGTAAGCAAACCCATAAAACCAACACCAATCCCACGCGTGATTGCGGCAACCAAGCCTTCACCACAAAAAAATCCGGATACATTTAAAGTGCTGCCTGTTGTGATTCCTAAAAAAATACCTAAACCAACACCAGAAGCAGCACCAGAACCTTTACCAGGCGAAGATATGCAGGCTTATATTAAACGCCAAAAAGAATATCAACTTCGTAAACAGGGCTACACCAGTAAAGACATCCAAGAAACAAACTCCGATAATGGACAATCTGAAGATAGCAGAAGAAACCGAGCAATTGCCGAAAACACCAAGTTTGGCGGTAGTAATGGCATTTTTGAAATCAAGAGCATGGGTTTGCATAACGCTGAATTTAGCTTCAAAGGCTGGAAAGACAACAACGTAAGTCGCGCAATATCTGAAAACATCAGTGTTGATGTGCCTGATGGTCAAGATATTAAGCTAGCCATTATTAGAAAAATGATTACGATTATCCGCAGGGAATATAGTGGTGACTTTAATTGGGACTCACATAGGCTAGATAGAGTGGTAGTTCAGTCTGCTAGACCAGAGGACACCGCAGGGTTAGAAAGCTTTTTAATGCTCGAGTTTTTCGGGCCTGGTGGAGCTTACAGAGAATGAATGGATAAAGTTTATTGAGTATAAAACAGGACTGTGGCAGCCAATAATGCGATGCCCAAATACAGCATCGCCCAAAACATGAACTTCCGCCTCATGTATTGTGGAGATACACTGGATATTAAAAACAGTTCTTTATTCCTAGGTACACTTACTACATTCACACCACTTTGTGCTCGAGTCTCTCTATGCTGTTGCAGTGTTTCATGAGTGGCGGCCCTTCTTGCAAGCTCCCATTCCTGCAAATCAATCTCACCATTTCTATTCAAATCAAACCGTTTATATAAAGTCTGTTTATCTTGCTTCCAGCTAGTCAATAACGCACCAACATCCTCTTTAAGATTCAATACACTAGCTGCACCGCCTATGGTTGAGAACTCACCTAGCACATACAAATTCCCACCACCGTATAGCAACCGCTCCACCTGTTTTAAAGGTCCATGATAAGTCACTTCACAACTAGCACCTATTATCTCTGCATCATCAGGGTCAACTTGGCATGAACCGGTACTATCATCAATTTGAATGGTTTGATGGCTGATTTGCTTGTTAATTAGGCACCAATTATCATTGGCATCTTTTTCATACAGGCTGCAATGAAACCATATACATTTTGCGCCACTCAATGGACTGATCACCAGATTCTCTGTCGCGTTACTTGCCCGACCGCACAATTCAACATAACCTTGCGCCGCTGATGCAATACGTGACACTGCAATAGCTGAAATAGCCCGCGCACGCCGATAATTAAATGCCCAAGCGAACAAGCTAATAATGGCAATTAGAACTAAACAGGCTAATAAAACAGGAGGGTTATGTGAAATGTAGCCAACAAAAAACAGTGCGCAATACACCAGAAAAAAGGCAGCATTACCCGTACCGCTATACATTTTTTATTAAGAATTTATTGATTTTTAAAACGCTGAGTGATGTTAACGTCTGTCAACTCAGCGCTTACAAAATGCAGTAAGTTGAATCTTGGAAAACTACAGGATTTAGCAATAATAAGATCTGGAAATTGCTCAATTTGTATATTGTTGATATTTACGCTGTCGTTATAAAATTCCCGTCTATCAGCAATTGCATTTTCCAAACCACTAATACGTGCCTGCAAATGCAAAAAATTTTCGTTAGCTTTTAACTCTGGATAAGATTCTACCAGAGCAAATAAATGTCCTAAACCAGCACGCAAAGCTCCTTCGGCAACACCAAGAGCACCTAAATCATGGCTAGCTTGCGCAGAGGCTACGTTTGCCCGTGCTTGGATAACTTTCTCTAAAGTACCTTGCTCATGCTGCATGTATTGCTTGCAGGTATCAATTAATTTTGGCAACTCATCGTGACGCTGTTTTAACAGTACATCTATATTGGCCCATGCCTTAGCCACATTGTTTTTTATACTAACTAACCCATTGTAGATAAATACAAAATAGACTAAGACAATTGCCCCAACCAACAAAAATATCATGAGACTCTCCATTAAATATTGTTGCAGTGTAATCTCACCACGAATTAGCTACAAGAAAAATTAGGGTCTACGCTGCACTGCATCATCCAACAATAAAGGGCCGGCCTTTTCCCAATAGCGTGAAAAGCGCTTTAAGCGTTGCTCGCTAAAATTGGCATTGACAAGCACTGACTCAGGCTGCCATTTAGGCGTATAAGGTTGTAATAACTCTTTAATCGCAAGGTTAGGTGTGTTTTGCGTTATCACTTGGCCAATGCCACGTTCTTGCAACACTTGTCTAGCATCTCCTCTCCAAACTTGCACGTCTTCCATCTCGTTTAAGCAATCTGCCATAAATTGCAGGCGATTAATCGACCAATCGCCATACAAGCTATTATCAAATACAAATACCTTGGGGAAAGGCTGAACTAGCAACGGATGGGCGGGGGATAACATTTCATCATGTATAAAAATAGCGATAGTCGGCGTGCCTGATATTGCTTGCTTAGGCAGTGCTTGGATTGAGTAGATTTTAGCCGGTGCAGGTGAAATATTGCCAAATAATTGCGCTTGCAGCTCATCATAGCTTTTATCGAATGGGCATTTTACTGTGCAAGTTGCACAATATTTTTCACCAGTATAGCGTGCCAGATTCTCTTTGTTGAAATAATAAGGTTTTGAGCTATTAGTCGAGGCAACCCACTGCCATGACAGATGGTTAGACGATTTATCACCATCTAACAAATAAGATTCATACCAGTCAGCAGCGGCGCGCCAATCCACTTTTAACCAATGCAGCACATAGGCAGCAAACCACATACGGGCATGATTGTGTATATAGCCATTATGTACAAGTTCATGAATAAAGCTATCCATGCAGGGCAGGCCAGTCTTGCCATCTCTTACTTCATCGGGTAATGGCTCAAGACCAAGTGCGACTTTCGGCGCTTCCAAATCACTTAAAATATTATTACCTTGCACATACCAAACCTGGCGCCAATAATCACGTCGCGCCAGCTCAAATACCAGTTTTTCGGCTTGTGGCTTAAAACGTTGCTGCACGTTATCAATAACCTCTTTCAACGTGATGCAACCGTGCCTTAGGTAGGGCGAAAGCCGTGTGACAGCGCCATTCAAAAAATCACGATTACGGCTGTAAGTGATAGCATCCACTTGATTTAGACGCTTAAGTGCACTTAACCTGCCACCAGGCCAGTCATCTGATAAAGCTACACCTTTAGCGGCTGGGAATAACTTACGAATATAGTGTAAGCGCTCAGCGCGATCGCATGGGATGGTAAGTTTATGAGAAGTCACCATTCAAATAGCTCCTGTTGTTACTAGTCCGTTTGTAATATCAACTTAGTTAAGTTTACTACTTTTTTAGATTTAATTGATATGACATAGCTCTCAACTGCTGACACTATACTGTTTATATTAGCTAGTTGAGGCACATAGTTTTAACCGTCTAAATAATGTTAACATTGCCTATCGTACTAGCGATTAAGGCATAGAAAAAATGGATGCAACTTGGGTATGGGTCGTGCTCGGCTTAGCGTTACTTGGTGTAGAAATGGCAACTGGTACTTTTTACGTGCTATGGTTTGGCATTGCTGCACTTTGTGTGGCTGCCGCCATGCTGGCCCTTCCTAATATGTTACCCGCCATACAATTTGTTATGTTTGCCGTATTATCGATTGGCTCACTGACTATTTGGAAGCGCAATTATAAAAAGACTGAAACGCACTCGCGTGTTGGTCAAGCACAAGGCGAGGAGATTGGCCGCGTAGGCATTGTAACGACCAGCGTCAGCCCTGCCCAGACTGGCAAAATCAGTTTTGTACAAGGCGTGATGGGTAGCCGTGAATGGACCGCTGTATCAAATGAAACCATTGAAGTAGGCGTTGAAGCCAGTATTGTAGCGGTTGAAGGCAATTTATTAAGAATTAAGAAAAACTAACTCAATTTTAAAATTAAGGAAAATGTTATGCCAGCAGAATTAGGTTACGTACTCATATTGATGGTGATAGTTGCCATTGTTAAAGGGGTGCGCATTGTGCCGCAAGGCGAAGAATGGGTAGTAGAACGTTTGGGCAAATTTGCTGGCATACTCAGGCCGGGCTTAACCGTGATTAACCCTATATTTAGTAAGATCAGTTACAAAGTCACAACTAAAGACATTATTCTAGAAATACCAGAACAAGAAGTCATCACCCGTGATAACGCCGTAATTTTAGCCAACGCCATTGCCTTTATTAAGGTGAGCAACATCGAGCGTGCTGTATATGGCATTGAAAACTTTCGTGAAGCGATGCGTAATATGGTACAAACGAATTTGCGCTCGATTATTGGTGGCATGGATTTAAACCATGCACTTACCTCACGTGATCGCATCAAGGCTGAACTCAAAAATGCCATTGCAGATGAAGCAATGGATTGGGGTTTAACCGTAAAATCCGTTGAGATTCAAGACATTAAACCCTCACAAAATATGCAACACGCCATGGAACAACAAGCCAGTGCAGAACGTGAGCGTGTAGCGGTAGTAACCCGTGCCGAAGGTGAAAAACAATCACTCATATTAAACGCTGAAGCTAGGCTAGAAGCCGCGCGTAAAGATGCTGAAGCTCAAATGGTAGCAGCCAAAGCATCGGCAGAATCCATTAAGTTTATTTCAGAAGCTGTAAAAGAAAACAACACCTCAGCGACATTCCTGCTAGGCGACCGCTATATTACCGCACTGCAAAAAATATCCGCCTCAGATAATGCCAAAATTGTGATGATGCCAGGTGATTTAGTTGGCGCGGTTAAGTCGTTAGTTGGCGGAAATAGTATTGGTAAGTAAAACTAGAGTGTGGGGTGGTTAAATAATTAACGGCCACACACTTTGCAAGCAACGTCACGTTTTAACTTGATCTCGCGCCAATCCATCGCAAGCGCATCTAGCAATAACAAACGCCCCTGCAAACTGGTACCAATGCCGAGTAGCAATTTCATTGCCTCTGCCGCTTGCGTAGTGCCTATCATGCCCACCAGTGGTGCAAAGACGCCATTATCAGCGCAACGCGTTTCAGAGTTGTCACCCGTATCAGGAAACAAGCAGTGATAGCATGGGCTGGCTTCATTTCTAAAATCATACACCGTGATTTGGCCTTCAAAACCAATCGCCGCACCAGATACCAATGGCTTTTTAAGCTTAAAGCAAATTCGATTTAATGCATAACGCGTAGCAAAATTATCCGAGCAATCAATCACTACATCCACATTGTTGATAAGCGCTGTAAAAGCTTCATCAGTCGATTTTTGTTGCACCGTTTCAACGGTCACTTCTGGGTTAATTGCCTGTAAAGTTAACTGCGCTGAAACCGCTTTATTGACACCAACCGATTGCGTGGTGTGGATAATTTGCCGTTGCAAATTAGTTAAATCAACCACATCAAAGTCACAAATCGTTAGTTTACCTACGCCTCCAGCGGCTAGATACAGAGCGGCTGGCGCACCCAAACCACCTGCGCCCACTATTAAAACATGACTATTAACTAATTGATTTTGGCCTTCATAACCAATTTGTGGCAAAAGAATATGGCGGCTATAACGGAGAAGCTGATTATCGTTCATATTGTTCTTACTATGGTAACTGGCCTACAGAAACCATGCGGTTAAGATATACATTAGGCGATAACCATATTACAAGATCATCAAACTCTCCTCCTGGTATGCTTGAATTTTCACTAATATCTCGAGACATAAAATTTGTCCCTACAGTAATTGCATTATTTCGTTCATCTATATTTGTAGTAGATGTGTTTACTACAACAGAGCCGTCATTGTTAGTGGCGCCACCCGCATTTTTACCAAATGACATAATAACGGCAGGTATGGCATTGAGGTTGCTCAGGTTGATTATTGCGCCAACAGCGCTACGCGTTTGAATTGTTATATCCGAGACTGTTAGGGGAGTAACACTAATCTTTAAATTTTTATTTGCGTAAGCTAATGTAACCGAATACTTATATAAGTGCCCCCAGCTATCAATCTGAGGCAAACCTAACTCTGCCCAAGGTAAGAATCCTACGCGTTTATTACAATTTCCAGATGCGTTGCGATCTTCTGCACCATTCTGGAACGATATAGCAGGGCAAGGCAAATAACTATGTGACATACCATAAGCAATTAATGCCTCTTTGGCTTCATCCATATTTCTACGTGTCTCAGAATAACTTCTTTGGTCTAATTGAGCAGATAAAGGGATTAACAATCCGCCTATCAGTAAACCAATAATGACCAATACCACGGCCATTTCCACCAAGGTAAAGCCATTATTTAATTTAGACAGTCTCATTTTAATTGCACGTCACTGAAGCGTTGTTTGCCGTACAAGTTGATGTTAAAGAAAAAACACCAACGGAGAAACTACTTTGTGTGGGTGTTGAATTTGAATGGTAATAATTCGTTAATCCAAACCAGCCATTTTTGATGAGCCATGTACCTAATGAAGGGTATTGCATTTGAGGGTCTGAATAAGGAATATATCCTCCAGATGCTGGACAGTATTGTATGCCAGTTACTGTAGTCGCTGGGCAGGGATATTGTGTATTAACTTGATAGTATTTAGACAACCCCTTAATTACGCCAAAGTTACCCATGATTTCCTTAGCTATCCTTTTGCGTAATGGCTTATACAAATCCTCTTGGGTTATATAAATAAGCTGATCATTAAAGCTACTGCCTAACTTACCCATAATAAATGATAGATTATTACCTACTCTATTGCCTGTAGCGTTATTAATTCCGTTCGATGAGTCCAAGTAATTAGATGCTGTATTATTTCCACCGCAAACAGTAGAACCGAGATTAGTGCGACTCTGACTACTTAATGAAATACTTGGCGCTATAATCAGCGCAATGACTTTATTTACTGGCACTGGTAAAGCAACCCCTTGTTCATTAAACACAGTAATTGAACCAGCAGTTGCACTATTTAATGCAGGCTGTGTATTGCCTCTAGTAGATACACTTAATGTATTACGAAATACTGGAGAAAGTGCGTACCATAAGCATTCACCATCAGCATCACGTATATCACTCATACCTAGTGTCTTCCAAGGCAATCGACCTATTGAAGTGCCTGCGCTGCAGGGATCGGAAATTCCATCATTATTTGTGTCTGGGCAAGGCAAAGCGCCTGGCATACTAGCATTTCCAACAGAAAATCCAATCAGCGCTTCTTTTGCTTGCACTAAAGCTTGCCCCGTTTTATTAACATGCATTTCTTTAAAACTAGACAAATTCATCAAGTTAAAAATAAAGCCGACCGCGGTTAAACTCACAACCACTAATATAAGGATAGCAACAAACCCTTGTTGTTTCTTAAAACAGGGTATTTTAAATACCAAATGAGATAAGTTAACATGCATAACAAAGATTTTATTTCTCGTTACTATTAGTGATGTCATCATCACCAATCCTGCCAGTACGAGTTACTGCATCCTGAGCGGTATATGGTCTAGCTTCGCTGATACTATTATCTGCAGGACTGTACACTTGCCCTGCTTTTAAGCTAAAGTTTTTGCCATTAGCGGGTAGCTTTAATGGCACTTGATTACCGTTTTTAGGTAGCTTACCCACCTGCACATTAGGTAAGCTTTCGTTTTCTTGCACGGCTTGATTATTGACCCAAACCGTACTTTTTTTGCCATCAGTTCTTTTTACATAACCTTGCATAGAAATTGCATCAGGTAACACAACAAGTCTAGGTATACTTGATTCGTCGCTGACAGGCATTGGTACTACGTTATTGAGCTTTTGCGTTTGCCTTATATAATCAAGCTCTGCCCGATTAGCGCTGGTGGTAAACAGACGGCCAAAGTTTTCTGCGGCAAAAATGTATTGCGCATTAATTAGCAGAGTGAGACTCATCATGCCAGTCATTGCTTTTATAGCATTCGTTTTCATGGCGTCACCTGTGCAATTGTTGGCTCACGTAAGGTAAGCCAATCCAGTTCACATTTTGCGCGTAAATTAGGCGTAAGTGTTTTGATATTGACCACTTTACTCTGGCGTGTCATGGTGCAATCACGCACGATAAACGGTGTGGTTTGGTAAGCGTGTAAGCCATCTACCAAGCTTAATATATCACCCTCATGCAGCATAGGAAAGTCTAACTTCATTACCGAGCGGTGTAATGTAAACGAGCCTAAATTCGGCAAAAAGCTAGCTTTATAGGCTTCCTGCTGCCCTATACTGTAATCAATACTAAATAACTTATATTGCAGATTCGTCTGGCGTAGCGCTTCCACCCATTCAATACGTCGCTCTTCGCCAACAAAACCATGATTAATCAATTGCTGATATTTAGGTAAATTTTCAATAATGGTTTGTTTTTCTAAACCCGATGCTTGATATTTCGCACGCGCTTGCCCAAGTTGGGATTTTTGCACTTGTAAAGCTAGCCATTTTTTGACCAAGTAATTATTGGAAAGCCAGAGTAATACTGCCAGCATAACTAACACTAGACCTAAAACCAGCATTGAATATTGTAGTTTGCGCCAATCCTGTGGGGTGAGCTTCATCGTATCAACCCCACTGGCGACTGAACGTTAGCCGATTCAGTTCCGCCTATCGCTTGTGTATTTTCAGTCGCAATCACAGGCTTTAATACCACTTTAAGCTTAAATACTGCTGGTGGACGCTCTGCCGTATTTTCATCTTTCGTACTACCTTGTAAATTTGCAAATGAGCTTACATTGACAGGCTCTTGCAACACTATCACTTGCGCAACCGTCGGATTAGCTTTTAATAGGTTGATAAAATGCGTAACACTATTAATAGCCGCGCGGTAATCTCCATTAAAATCTTTGATTTCTGCGTTTACAAAGCCAATTTCTAATAAAGTAAGTGGATCGCTGGTGATTGGTGGCTGCGCCTCTTGTTCACTACCTGGCGTCACCGCCGCACTAGCTTCGTCATCTTTAAAGTTTGCATCATTGCTCAGCACCCAACGTAGTCTTGCTAGCTGAATCTCAGGTTGCTGATCAAGGGCATTGCTCAATACTTGCATTAAGCGATAAGGCGTTTTGGTATTATTATTGACACTACGCGCCGACTCTACCGCCGCTCTTAGATCACTGCTTGCAATCGGCGTCACTGGGGAAATTTTGGATACATCGTTATACAAATGTTGCTGGATTGAAGTTTCTGCCAAGGCAATTTTAGTTTCATCATTTACTTGATAGTTTTGATAAAAATAATACCCTGCCACTAATAATCCTAACGCTACCATCATTACACTAGCAATCTGAATGCCTTTACGCACATTATTAAGCTGATACGTTTTGATGATAGCAGCAGGTGCCAAGTTATCTGGCACATGCCCATTAGCCAATAACTGCATGTGTAACAACTCTGGATTTAACTTAAGTATTTCTGGGTTGGCAATATAAGGCTTAGCAAAACCATATAGGTCCACTGGCGTACATTCAGTACTACTTTGCTGCCCAATACGCTGACAAATATCCTGATAATCATCTAGCGATGGCAGTACCAAAGTCAGCGTTGTTTCGCGCGTGATTAAGCGCTGGCTCACTAAATAAAGCCGAGTTTTATCAGTTTCAATGGCATAAAAAGCACTGAGTTTATTCGGTGCAATGTCTTTCATTGGCACCATACGACTCATACGTAACCGGCCATTATGCAGATAACTTTGACGCAAACCGGTAGTTAATTGCTCGCACAACAGGATATGCGGCGCCATCAATTTTAGCTGGCGCACAATAACTTGACTAATCATAGGTAGCATATAAACACCTACGAGCGGCGCTTGCACACTATTAATGGCGTTAATCCAACCTTGAATGAAATCCGAGTTATTAAGCGCTACAAATAAAAAACTATCATCTTTACGTTTATCTGCAGCGCGGTTAATAAAGTGCGCGGTACGATAAATCGCACTACGGCTAAACTGATTAAGCTTACGCTCTAAAATCTCAACACGAGTTCTGCCGCTGGTATGCGGCAAGCTTTCTACGCGATAATCTTCGTCAATGGAGTTAGCAATCAAATAAATATTGGTGTCAGTATTTTTGTGCAAATATCCGGCAAACTCAGTACGACCTTGCTCATCATTTTGGAAGGTTTGTGTATTGTGTAATTTGTGTCCATGCCAGATACCAGCAGTTAAACTGGTACTAGAAGCACACAAGATAATTTTTATGGTATTAGCTAACATACTGTTTTATTTGAGCTAAATCTTAAGTTTGCTGAAGGAATCGTAAACTGGGCCTAATACCGACGACATAATAAATGCCAATATTAAACCCAGCACCACAGTTAATGCTGGCTCGAGTAATTTAAGCATTTTTTGCATTTTCTCGTTGACATCTCTATCGTAAAAATAACTCACGTTTAATAAGGCCTTATCTAGCGCGCCAGTACTTTCACCCACCTTAATCATACGCACGACTAAAGGCGGAAACAAACCCGTATTGCGAAAACTCTCACTCATGCTATCACCCGCGTTAATCTGCTGATGAACACGGCTTAAGGCATCTGCCACTACACGATTGGCCACAATTTTTTCGCAAGTTTTAATCGCTTCTAAAATAGGAATACCCGTTTGGTACATTAAGCCAAAATAACGCGCAAAACGCGCCATGATGATTTTTTGCAAAATCTCACCAGTTAATGGCAAATGCAATTTGATGTAGTCAAATTGATAACGCGCACTATCGCTACTTTTAATATAGGCCGCTATCGCCACCACTAGCAAAACGGGTAGTGAGATAATAAGCCACCAATAATTTACAAATGCGTCAGAAATCGCAATCAGTATCTTGGTACGTAACGGCAGCTCTTGCCCCATATTATGCAAAAATGACACCATTTGCGGCACCAGATACACCATTAAAAATACAACTGCCCCAAACACCACCACCATGACAAATATTGGGTAAGCTAACAATCGCTTGGTTTGCGAAAATAGCTCATCTTGCCATTTCAGCGTAGTCGCCAAGTTATCAAATACCGTGGATAAATGCCCGGTTTTTTCACCCGCTACCACTAAGTTAACAAACACCTCGTCAAACACATCGGGATAGGCAGCAAGTGCTTGTGAAAGTACTTTACCACTTTCGACCTCAGACACTAGCGCACCCATAATTTTTTGAAAATACGGATTCTCAATACTGCCACGTAAATCTTGCAAGCCTTCGAGTAAGGGTACGCCAGCGCTGGTGAGTTGCTCTAGCTGAAAGCAAAACATTACTAAATCTAAATTACTCACTTTACTGCGTGAAAACGTCGTGGATGATTTCTGTGCTGGATTAAAAGTAATTAAATCCAAGCCCATCCGCTCAAGACGAATTTCCAAATCCACCTCATTGATAGCATCTATCTGCCCTTGCGCAGGCCTTCCCATTTTATCAACTGCTTTGTAGTTAAAGGTAGCCAAAATAGAGGTGTTTCAATAATATTAATGCAGGCTATTCAAACGACTGGTAAGATCAATCACGCGCATCACCTCTTCTAAACTAGTAAAACCCTCTAAGATTCTGCGAACCCCATCATCTGCCAAAGTCTCAAAACCTTTATCCAAAGCTAGTTTACGCAATTCGTCTAATGGTGAACGCCTTGCAATCAGCGCATCCATTTCGCTATCAATACGCAGCAATTCGATGATTGCCATACGGCCACGATAGCCGGTGTGATTACAATGCTGACAACCTACTTTTCTGTAAACTTTCTTGTCATCATCATCGTCAAGTTGCAGTATTTTCCGCTCTTCGCCTGCTGGTGCATAAGGCGCTTTACAACGAATACACAAAATACGCACTAACCGTTGTGCAACTACGCCAATAATATTACCCGCCATAATGTCAGGTGAAACGCCAATATCCAGTAATCGCGGAAATGCACCTAAGGCAGAGTTGGTATGTAGCGTACTAAACACCTGATGACCTGTCATGGCAGCACGAAAGGCCATGGTTGCGGTGTCGGCATCACGGATTTCACCCACCAAAATAATATCCGGGTCTTGCCGCATAATCGAACGTATGCCGTTGGCAAAGTCAATTTTGTTGACCTCTGCAATTGAAGTCTGGCGCATCATCGTCACGGGGTATTCCACTGGGTCTTCCAGCGTCATGATATTCACTTCATTGGTGTTTTGATGCGATAGCAATGAGTACAAAGTGGTGGTTTTACCACTGCCCGTTGGCCCTGTGACCACTAGAATGCCTTCTGGACGCGTCATCATCACTTTAAGCTCGGCTAACGTTGATTCGCGTAAGCCCATATTATCTAGCGGCACTATAGATTTTTCACGATCTAGCACCCGTAAAACAATATTCTCGCCGTGTATGGTTGGATGCGTTGATACCCGAAAATCAATCTGCCGACCACATAAATTGATGTTGATACGCCCATCCTGTGGTGCGCGCGTTTCAGCAATATCCATCCCACTAATAACTTTGACCCGCACCGCAATACCAGCCCAATGGCTTTTATGCAAGCTACGCACTTGGTGCAATACGCCATCAATACGATACCGAATACGCAAAAAAGCGGCCTCCGGCTCAAAGTGAATATCGGACACACCCAATTTAACTGCATTAATCAGTAGTGCGCCCACTAGCCGCACCACAGGCTGGGTGTACTCACTACCTCCTGCCACTAAACTTGGATAATCAATCTCACCTGTCTCAATTTCGTGCAGAATACCATCAACCGTCAACTCATAGCCGTAAAATTGGTCCGTGTATTCTTCTAATTGTGCTTCAGCCGCTAGTACTGGCTTGATTAGAAGGTCCTCACCCAGCATCGCGCGTAATTGATCGAGGGCGACGACGTTAAACACATCGGCCATCGCCACCACCATTTTTTGCGTATTGACTTCATAAGCAATAGGCAGTAAGCGATAGCGACGTGAAAACTCTTCTGGCACCAAACCCAGAGCATCTTCATCGGCAATTACTGTACTTAAATCGATACTTTCCTGACCGATAGTGCTGGCAACCAGATCACGCACCATCGCTTCTGTCACAAAGCCCAATCGCACCATCTGCCGTCCAAGCGGAATATCGTTTTTTTCTTGCTCGATAAGTGCAATGCGCAACTGATCTTGACTAATCAGCCCTTGTTGCACCATCAACTCGCCTATGCGTAATTTGCGTCTTTGCTCAGCCATTATTTAAATTTTAGTTTCTGTATTTTTATGATGATTAACGAGGAAATTAACAGCTCAAACTTACTCAATTGCTTTAATTCGCGCTCTAACTGTCACCTCACTGATGCCAGTATTGGCTGCTGTCGGCAATAGTTCTAAGGTACGCTTATAATAAGGCAATGCTAATTTCGGCTTACCCATTTGATCTAAACTTGCCGCCAAATTAAAAGTGTAATCTGCATTACTAGGTGCTAGCCGATGTGCTTCAAAATAGGCTTGCTGGGCAGATGGCCATTGGTTTTGGTCTGCATACAAGCCGCCTAATGCGGCTTGTAAACTGGCATTTTCTGGTTGCTGTGCCAATAGATTTTTTAAGCGACTTTCACTTGTAACTACATCACCCTGACCGCCATCATCCAACTGCGTGCTAATTAAACTAGCCTGTGCAATTGCATTTTTAGGGTCTAACTCCAGCACTTTTTTGTACCAGTCCGCAGCGTCAGCGGTACGATTTTGTAATTGTGCAATTGCCGCCAAGCCCAGCATGGCATCTACATTGCGTGTTTCATTCTGCAATACTTGTAGATATAACTTTTGTGCCTTAGTATCATCGCCTGCAGTGTAGGCTTGGTAAGCATTGAGCAAACTTGGATTAATAGCGGCCACAGGCTTGTTTTTAGTAATCGTCACCGACGTGCTGGGCGAAGAAATCACACTTTTTGTGTTTTTAGGAGAAGGGCTATTAGCCTCTGAATTCAGAAATTCTTGCTTTATAGCAGCTGTAGATTCTGCTGTATCTGCTTTTTTCTTTTTTACTGCTTGGTTTGTTTCTTCAGATGCTGCCAATGTGCTACCAGCCAAAGCAGTTGTTGGCATACTAACTTCATCAGTGTCAGCTTCGCTAACCTCAGGCTGATTAACCTGAGTTGGAGCAACGGGAGTAATCACAGCTGGATTTTGTGGTGGCGTTTGTACCAGATTAGGTTGAGTTGGTAAAACCAGCTTATTAAATAAGTAATTATATAACCCTGCCCCAGTGAGCAATAGCGCCAACAAACCTGCAACACCAATTAATGCAATTTTTTTAACGCTTTTAGCACTATTTAATTCTTTGGCAGTAAACACATTCGCCGCTTGCTCGTGTTGGTTTAACCTTGCTTGATCCTGCGCTTTGTTAGTCCGACTGTGATTAATACCAAGCTTACTGCTAGCAGAATAACCTTGATTGGCACTTAAAGCAGGTGGTGCGCTAAATTCGGCAATGCTAATTTCGTCAGCTTCATCATCTTTAGCATTATCAACAGCACTATCACTTAACTTAGCAAATTCACTGCTATTCTGCTCTGCAAGTTTTAGCTTGTTAGCATATGTATTATTTCCAGAATCTAAATTACTGATGTTTTCTTGAGGGTTTTCACTAATAGGCTTTTCGTTAATAGTCTCTAAAGACCATTCGGCAGAAGGCTGGCTAGTTTCTATTTTAGCCGTCTTATCATGTTTGGCCTGATCTTGTTCAGCCTTATCTAGAGCTTTAATTAGAAGACTCATCGAGTACGTTCTGCAATTGTTGAGCGGGTAAATATTGCTTATAGGTTTTTAATTCATCACTTTCTAAACTAGCGCTGCTAATCACGGTAGGGCGCAAGAAAATAACTAACTCAGTTTTCTTGTTTGAATCGTTTTTTCCAGTAAATGCAATGCCAACACCAGGTATATCAGACAAGCCTGGTACTTTATCTGTATTCTTTACAATCACATCTTGCATCAACCCTCCAAGAATTGCTGTATTTCCACTTGCTATCTGTAACAGCGATTCCATTTCTCGTACTTGAATTTCAGGTATACCTTGATTGTTAATAGCGACTAAATTAGGGTTAGGATCTGGTACATAGCGAATTAAACTTGATATTGTAGGGCGGACATTAATATTAACGTTGCCAGTATCATTAATTTGCGGTGTAACACTCATCACAATACCTACAGGCACAGTATTAGGCGTTGTTGTAACAGTGGACAATGTGCCGCCGTTAACTGCCTGAGATTGCTGAGCTTGTATTGTAAAGTACACGAGATTATCAACTACCTTTAAGACGGCAGTCTGATTATTTAGCACCATTAATTTGGGGCTGGATAGCACTTTAGTATCGCCAAACTGTTTGAGTAAGTTAATCGAAGCCGCAATATTACCTAAAGCACTTGTGGGATTAAAATACCCTGCAACCAAGCCTAAACCTGTACCTCGAGTTTGTAAGTCGCCAGGTGTAAAATTACCATTATTTAGGCGTTGGCTAAACGTAAAGCCGCTAGTTGAATTTGGGTTACCAAGCCTACTCCAATCAATACCTGCCTGATACCCATCATTTAGTTGTACTTCAACAATAGTTGCCTCAATTAACACTTGGCGTTTTGCACTACTCATTACTTTATCGATAAATTCTTGTACTTTTTCATGTTGCTTATTAGTTGCACGAACGCTAATAACACCAGTTTCAGGGTTGGCGATGACATTGGCGGCAAATAAAGTTTTGTATTCTGATTTTTGCTGCTCCCGCTCAACTGTCGCTGCTTTTACCTCAGCCTGAGCTTCAGTTGAAGTTGTACCGCTGCTAACTGCTGGCGCTGATGGCAGATTACCTATACGCGTTACAATAACTTCCTTATCAGTTTCAGCTAGTAACTGTTTGATGTTTTCAATGAGTGATTCCCACAAATGATTCTTTGACTTACTTTTCACCACAGTACTAGAGCCATTATTTTCACCATTGCCGCTTGATGTCGTAGAAGACGAACCGCCTGCGCCTGTAGAAGTCGTTTGCCCAGAGGTTGCAATTGCCCCATCTGAACTAATAGAGCTGTCTGTATCACGGGTAATGTTAACGTAATCAACCTTGTAAGTTCGTAATACAGGCTGGTCTGGCGTAATACTCAGCACATTACCTTCCATTTTATAAGTTAAATCAACCTGCTTGGATATACGCTCTAAAATTGCGGGTAAGGTTTGATCTACTGCATTCAAGGTCACACGGCCTTGAATGGAAGGATGAATATCAATATTGAGTTTGCTCTCGCGTGCGAGCGCAAACAAGATCTCTTTTACGGGCACTTCATTGACGACTACACTGTAAGTCTGAGGTTTTGCTTTAGCTTGCGGTGGCGGTAAATAAGGGATATTTTTAATAGGCTTTGGGATGGTTGTGCCTACTGCGGCCTGATTACTGCTGTTAGCTGTATTTTTTTGCGGCTGGTTTTGTCCGTCAATATGGCCATTAGACGGCTTTACTTTTGACCCATGCGCACAGCCTTGGATTAATAATACCGTTGCCATCAATATCACAATGAATTTTATATTTTTTAATTGCTTATTCAACATAATCAGCACGGAATGTTAACCCCTAAATAATGAATCCAAAAAAACAATTCATACATGACAAAAGCACTATTAAACACAGTTTATAACATCTATTTTTTGTTCTTTTGTGGTTATCGCACAAATAAGATTAAATTGCAAGACTAAGCACTTGAAAGTTTTAGAAAAATTAAGAAAAAACTAAACTAAATTTTATTTGATTGCGAAACTTGTTTAGTCTCTCGCAATATGCCAGCGATGGTGCGCAAGTGTGGGTGATATTTTTGTACGTCATTAGGCAAGGTACGCAAGGCCTGCGCCGCCCGACTAATAGTAGAAAAGTGGCCATATACAACTGTCAAATAAGGCTGTTGATTTACCATTGTGCGATAGACGTATAAATCATCTGTCGCAACAACTTTACTCAATGATTCTAATTGGGCTTTAAGTCGTGCGGCATCTGCTGAGCCAAAAATTTGTATAGTTGCAGTACTTGCTGGCTGAGTGGTTAGCCAAGTTGCTGTCGCAGCCAAGCGTTGACTGACTAGGTCATCCACTGGCGGAGTGGCAGGTGTTGCTAGTAAAGCGATAGATGAATTTACTGCTGCGGGCATAACTTGAGTTTGAGAGGCCCTAGCTGAATTAAGTGTGGAATCCGTCACAGTTAAATGGTCAGCATTTTTCTGCTGTGACGTGTGTCCCTGCTTTTGCGCCCAAGTAATAGCAAAGTACTCAATAATAAAACCAATTAGTAATACAACACTTAGGGCAATGACAATAACGCGTTTAGTGAAGAACAATTGCCTGCGCATCACACCAAATTCGCTATCTTTAATAGCAGCTTGCACATATTTTGGTGTTACTTGATAGACATTATCTGCAAATGCGGCAAGTAGTGATTTATCTGCCAAAATATTGATACGACGCACCAAGCCTTTAGCAACGGCTGCGATTTGCTCAATAGCCGCTTTAGTAAATAAATGCGGACCAAAATAACCTGCGGCACGCAAACGGAATATTAAATACTCACCAATTTCAGCAGTAGCAAACGGCTCTAAATAAAAGCTGTGAGTAATACGCTCACGCAATTGTCGTATACGAGTCTCATTTAAATTATCATCTAGCTCCGGCTGACCAAACAGCACGATTTGCAACAATTTATCATATTTAGTTTCCAGATTAGATAACAAGCGAATTTCTTCTAAAGTCGCTAGAGGCATGCCTTGTGCTTCTTCCACAAAAATCACTACCTGCCTACCCGCAGCATGGCGCTCTAACAAATGCGTTTGCAGTACTTGCATGACCTTTAGACGATCTGCGTTTTCAGGTAGCGCTAATTGCAGCTCAAATGCAATGGCATGCAAAATGTCTTCGGGAGCTACGCTGGGGTTAGCGAGATAAATACTTTCTACTGATTCAGGCAAGGCAACTTGTAGCATGCGGCACAGCATGGTCTTGCCACTGCCCACCTCACCAACGACCTTAATAATACCTTCACCACTTTTTACCGCATAAATCAGCGCATCTAAAACTGCACCGCGATTACCACCCAAATAAAAGAATTCAGTATTAGGTGTTATTTTAAATGGTGGCTGCTTAAGGCCAAAGTGGGCGTAATACACGAGAGCCTTTAGTGAGCTTCTTGCAGCTGTATACGGCTATACAGCGTAGTACGATTAATACCGAGCAATTTTGCAGCTTGGCTCAAATTGCCGTGTGTTATTTTCATGGCAGCATCAATATAGGCTTTTTCCCAGGTTTTTAGTACTTGGTCTAAATTGAGATTAACCTGCGTTTGTAAATGCTGATAAGCATGATTGGATAAACTCCCTTCACCCACTACATTATTACCTTCTGGCACTTCACTTTGACGCGATAAATCAAGCTCGGCCATTAACTGCGTTTCATTAACAGATTGACCAGCATACTTAGCAATCAAGCGGATAATAATATTGCGTAATTCGCGCACATTGCCTGGAAAATGATAACTCGACCAGCGTTGCTTAGCTTTTGGCTCTAGACTAAAGGTTTTTTGCCCGGTTTCACGTGTGTAAAAAGTGTTGAAATGATCTAGTAGAATTAAAGTATCGCCTTCTAAATCACGCAATGGTGGTACACGCACGGCGAATACGCTTAATCGATGATATAAATCTGCTCTAAATCGACCTGCACGCACTTCAGCACGCAAATCACGATTAGTCGCCGCCACAATGCGTGCACGACTCTTACGCGTTTGTGTTTCACCTACGCGTTGATATTCACCATTCTCAAGCACACGTAGCAATTTTGCCTGCATCTCTAAAGGTAACTCACCAATTTCGTCTAAAAATAGCGTGCCTTCGCCCACGTCTTCAAAGTAGCCATTATGCGAGCTAGCCGCACCAGTAAATGCGCCTTTGCTATGGCCAAATAAAATGGACTCCGCCAGCATGGGTGAAATCGCTGCGCAGTTGACTGAAAGATAGGGATATTTACTGCGTTTACTGAATTGGTGGAAATTATTGGCGACTAGCTCTTTACCGCTACCTGATTCACCCTCAATCAATACTGGGAAAGGAGAGTCTGCGAACTGGTGGATTTGCGTAAGCAAAGTTTGCATAGGCAGGCTATCGCCCAACATACCACCATTTTTCTTATCTTCATGGACAGTACTAAGCTCAACATGTTGCACTTTAAGTGCGTTGAGTAACAACTCTTTTAAATACTCTATATCGCAAGGTTTGTGAATAAAGTCTAACGCACCCAAAGCCAAGGCATGCTTAACGTTGACATCATCACCCTGCCCTGAAAGCACATGTATTTTGATACTAGGAGAATACGCCAAAAGCTCACCTATCATTTTAAAGCCTTCATCAGGCTTATGTTGTGTAGGTGGCAAACCTAGATCCACCAAAGCCAGCGCTGGTGGCGAGTCCAATTGACGTAATAAACTATTGGCCTGTGCCCGAGAGTCTGCGACACATACCTCAAAATGTTTGCTCAACACAAAATGCAAAGTATCAGTAATGAGTGGATCATCATCAATAATCATAAGCACAGGACGCAAAGCAGCCATTTAATTGGTTCCTCTTTGATAATAAAAAGCCATGCAATATTTATAGCATACTATGGCAGCAAAGCAAACTTTATCAATCAATAGTATTGAAAAGCAATAGATTGCGAGTCACTTGGATTTTAGAGGATTTTAGTGAAAAATATAGCTGGCAGAAAAACTAGAAAATCATGGGGGGAATGGGGTGGCCAAGACGACGACAGTGGGCACTGGGTTGAGGTTTTTTTATTGTCGTAGTTGACTCACCAATTCTGATAAAAATGAGAACTGGGTATTTTTTCTCTCTATCTCATAGACTGCGCCCGAAGATATTCGAACTCCTGACCCCTTGGTTCGTAGTTGAGGTCTGGAATTAAAATCGTTTAATAATCAAAATTTTACGGCACACGCAAATTCGAAATTGTAGCTACAAACACTCTAAATTGTATGGAGTGTAGCCATAATTAGCTACATTTTTGGTACATTTTAGATCGAGTTAGACTTATCGTACCAACTACATTAGGTAAGATTTCAAAGGTTATTCTTTTATTTTTTGCAGAATAACCTAAATATAGATTGACGCAATAACCTAAATAATGTAAAACATAATAACCTAAATACCGTAAAGCGGATTAACCTAGATTTGGTACAGACATGGCAACCCCTTCAGAAAAACTTGCTGAATCTTTAGCACTACTCAAATCTTTACAGGATCAGGGTATTGTCGCCATACGTACCCAACATCTCACAAGAACTCACCGCGAGCGCTTACTCAAAAATGGCTTTATTCAAGAAGTCATGAAGGGTTGGTATATCTCTGCAAGACCTGATGAGCCAGTTGGAGAAAGCACCGGATGGTATGCGTCCTTCTGGGGTTTCTGTGCCGATTACCTAAACGAACGTTTCGGGACGGAATGGTGTATTGGTCCTGAACAATCCTTAGCCGTGCATACTGGGAATTGGACAGTGCCGAAACAATTATTGGTCAGATCACCTAAAGGCGGTAATAAGCCTACAGGGCTGATTTTTGGGACATCGCTATTTGATGTGCGGCTGGAGCTTCCTATTCTGGCTGACACTGAAATCAAAGATGGCTTGCGTGTCATGAATTTACCGTTTGCGCTTACCAGTATTTCACCAGCACAGTTTGAAATCAATCCAATCGAAATGCGTACCGCATTAATGATGATACCTGATGCGTCTGAGTTGTTACGTCGATTGCTTGAAGGTGGAAATAGTACCGTGGCAGGTAGGCTGTCTGGCGCATTTCGGAATGTTGGACGTGACCAGATAGCTGATGCCATTTCTGGAACCATGCGTTCAGCCGGTTACACGATTAATGAAAGCGATCCTTTTGCAGACAAACCAAAAATTACTTTTGGGATACGTGAAACTTCTCCCTATGTGAACCGACTGCGTATGCAGTGGGCGAGTATGCGGGAACAGGTATTAGAGAATTTTCCTGCTGCGCCCGGAATACCAACAGATTCCGCCACGTATCTGAAACAGGTTGAAGAAGCCTATGTGAGTGATGCCTATAACTCCCTATCCATTGAAGGTTATCGGGTGAGTACCGAACTGATTGAACGGGTTCGCTCAGGCAATTGGAATCCTGAGAGCGAAGCCAATGATCGCAATCATCGAGACGCGTTGGCTGCGCGAGGTTATTGGCAATCTTTCCAAGCGGTTAAAGAAAGTATTGCTAAGGTGTTAGCCAAGAAAGACTCAGGAGGTGTTGTCGAAAACGACTTTGGGACATGGTATCGCGAACTATTTGGGCCTAGTGTCACAGCGGGGCTTATTAAAGCCGCTGATCTTGCGGGGTACAGAAATATGCCCGTGTATATTCGTCGTTCGATGCACGTCCCGCCTCGCTACGAGGCTGTACGGGAACTCATGCCGGCGTTCTTTGATTTATTAAAGGAAGAAAAAGAGCCAGCGATCAGAGTGGTATTGGGTCACTTTATGTTTGTGTATATTCACCCGTACATTGATGGTAATGGCCGCATGGGCCGTTTCCTGATGAATGTCATGCTAGCGTCAGGGGGTTACCCATGGACTATCGTTCCCGTTGAGCGGCGCAATGATTATATGGCGGCACTTGAATCAGCTAGCGTAGACCAAAACATTAAACCTTTTACTCTATTTCTAGCAGGGCTTATTAATAAGAAAATATAAGCACTATGATATGCTCATAAAAAAACCAATTTAACTTGGGGAGAGTTGTAATGGCTACAAGCTAAACAAAAACTTCAACAAGCTCAGGCCGCTAAAGGTGCGGAACAGCAAAAACTCATGGATGACATGATGAGCCAAATGATGGAAGAGCACAAAGTAAAGATGGCATCTGTGCCATGCGACGCTGTTAAGAAGTAATTAGGTCGCTATAAAAATAGGCGAGCGAAAGCTCGCCTATTTTTATTTGCTGCATCAGAAGTTAATCAAATATGCCTGAGAGTTAATGCAGTTAACAGTTGCTTAATCATGCTTCATTGCTCGTTGCCTATAGGCCTTGCCTTGACCATGGTGATGTCTGGTGTGCTGGCAGCTTTAAGTGTTAAGCATGTCTCAAAACGCTGGAATGGCTTTGGTGAATTCGCACGAAAAACACCTTACTTCTCAGGCGGGCTTATTTTGTTGGTTGGACTTTATGTTGGTTATCAAGGTATTTATGCATTAATTTGATGATTACAATCTAACTTTAGAATTGATAAACCATAAACATTAGTTATCATAGCCAGATGCAAAACAAAGATTATTGGGAACAAATCTATCTAACCAAAGTGCCAAATGATTATGAAATTTACTTTAGTTAATATAAACTAGAATCATGCAATTTAAACAGCTACGATTATTTCGTATATTCATCATTCTGCTATTAACAGTGTTTTTCACCGACACTGTTTACGCTAGCGGTATGATGGTGGCTGACCAATTGTGTGTCAATCACGCAGTGACTTCTGAAAGTCATCAGCATGATGCTCATGACATGAGTCAGACGGGTTATCATAAACACCACGATGATCAGAAACAATCGATGAGTGATCACTGTTCTAAATGTGGTCACTGTATGGTTTGCTTTACCGTATTACCGCCTAGTCAATTAGCTAATATGCAATCGCAAGTTCCAGCAATCGAAGTCAGCTTGTTTGAACCCATCTATCATTCGCATATCACCGCCCAGTCTCAAAGACCTCCTATTTCTTAAATAAATCGATGGATATCACAGCATCAGTCCATGTGTCTGATGCTGATTTGCTACATTTATTTTTGAAATGAGATTTCGATGAAACTATTCAACTTATCGTTGTTTATTTCTCTTGCTTTAGGGCTATGCAGCTCAGCATTTGCCGCTGATACCCCTCAAGAGACTAACACCTATCAATCATCTTTCGATGATTACAAACCGCTATCCGATGACAGCTTGTCTGATTGGAAATCTATCAATGTTCCTGCCAATGGTGGCGGACATACCGGACACTCCATGGTAGGCATGCAGCATAAAATGACACCGGAACAGATGGCTAATATGGCTTCCGACAACAAGGAAATGCCTGCAATGGAGGGTATGGACCATAGCAATATGGCAGGCATGGCAGATATGAACCAAGGCAGTATGAAAGGCATGGATCATAGCCAAATGAAGCATGACCATGCAATGGCGCCAATGGCAGGTATGGATCATTCTAAAATGGCTGGTATGGACATGGATCATGGCAGCATGAAGTCCATGTCTGATAACAAGCCAGCAATGCAGCCAATGAAGAAAGACGAAATGCCAGGGCTGAGCCACGACAAGATGACCGGGCATGAACACAGTGGTGCTGATATGAAAACTATGGATCACTCGATGATGGGTGATGCAAAGCCGGACGAAATGCAGCATGGCCATGAAGATGCAGTGCAGGATGAATCTCAACCACATGAGCACGCATCTGCGCAAGGAGTTGAGCACGCAGGGATGGCAATGCCATCTATGGCAGCCCCTACAACGCAACCCCCACCATGGCAGGTGATTCCTAATTTTCATCCAATTGTTGTGCATTTCCCAATTGCACTAACCATTATCTCGTTCCTATTCAGTATCGCAGCTTATACGCGCCGCAGTCATCCGGTCTCAACACAACTTGCTGCCGCGGGTCACTTCACTTTGTGGCTAGCTGCTATCGGTGCTGCTACAGCCGTGTTTTTCGGGTGGCTAGCTTATAACTCGGTCAATCATGACGATGCAGGACATGCTGCCATGTTATTACACCGCTCATGGGCAGTGCCAACGGCGATAGGCTTAATCCTACTAGCTAGCTGGGATGCATGGAAATATCGCGTCAATGAGTTGATATCGGTGCCGATGCTATTTGTACTTTTATTGCTTTCTCAATCCATTGCAGTGACTGGCTGGCTAGGTGGTGAAGTAGTTTATCGTCACGGTATTGGCGTGTTATCACTGCCAGCCAGCGAAGGCGCTGGGCATAGTCATCACCATCATGGTAGTTCAGAGGTAGCAAGTCATTCTCATGAAAAGTTGTCTACACAACCAGAAGCAGAGCCTGACCACCATCATGATGAAAATGAAGGAGAAGCACATGAACACTAATATTCGCTACGCAATGAAACATCGTACGTTAGTTGCTTTGATTGGCAGCACTTTTGTGCTTGGCGGCTGCGCTACTTT
>JAYVMU010000066.1:0-2986 GCA_043758775.1 Methylophilaceae bacterium | reverse complement strand
AGAGAAGCTTAAATTGGTCGTGATGATCACGCTGGTGCGTTCATATAAACGTGACAGTAGATGAAACAACAGCGCGCCGCCTGCTTGAGAGAATGGCACTTTGAGTGCCTTCACGTACGGCATGCTCAAGACAATGATCAATATGATCATGCACCAGAACCTTTTTAGCATTACCTACAGCGCTCTCAACGGCTTGTAGTTGTTGGGCGATATCTAAGCAACCACGCTCCTCCTCAAGCATGGTAATGATGCTTTTTAAATGACCTTCAGCGCGCTTAAGTCGCTTGATAATATCAGGGTGTGAGGAATGAATAGACATCGTTAATATCCTGTACTGGAGGATAGGATATTAACGTAATTTAGGTATCTTAGTCAATTTCAATTTGCACTTGAAATTAAGCTATTAATACTTAGGTCTTTTTTAAGCGCAATGCGTTGGTAATCACAGACACCGAACTTAAACTCATCGCTAGCGCAGCAATCATAGGCGAGAGCAACCAGCCAGTGAACGGGTAAAGCACACCAGCAGCCAATGGAACGCCTAATGCGTTATAAACGAATGCAAAGCCCAGATTTTGCTTCATGTTGGCAATGGTTTGCTCAGAAATTGCACGTGCTTGAGCGATACCACGTAAGTCACCTTTCACCAGAGTGACTTGCGCACTATTCATCGCTACATCAGTGCCAGTACCCATCGCTACACCCACATCTGCTTTGGCAAGCGCAGGTGCATCGTTGATGCCGTCTCCAGCCATTGCAACTATGCGACCTTCGCGCTGCAATTTATCTACCAGTGCTAATTTATCGGCAGGTTTAACCTCGCCATAAAATTCATCAATCCCCAGTTTGGCTGCAACTGATTTCGCTGTAAGTAAACCATCACCTGTCGCCATCACCACTCGCATACCTGCTAATTTTAAAGTAGCTAATGCTTCGGCTGTGCTTTCTTTGATTGGATCGGATACCGATAGCAAACCTGCTTGTTTACCATCAACGGCTAGATACATAACGCTAGCCCCTGTAGTACGTAATTCTTCTGTTGTTAGTTTTAATGATTCGATTTGCACATTGAGCTGAGTCATGAGAGCGGTGTTACCTAAAGCCAATTGTTTGCCATTGACACTACCACGCACACCAATGCCCGTGCTAGATTCAAAACCATCAACTTTATCGAGCGTCAGATTTCGTTCACGTGCTGCTTTCACTATGGCATCAGCTAATGGATGCTCGCTACCTTGGTCAAGGCTGGCGGCTAAGCGTAATACTTCTTCTTCCGTATAGCCTAACGATGCTACGGCGAGATTAAATCGCGGCTTTCCTTCTGTTAGCGTACCAGTCTTGTCTACAATTAATGTATCTACTTTACGGAAGTTTTCGATAGCAGCGGCATCGCGGAATAGTACGCCTTGCGTTGCGGCTTTGCCAGTTGCAACCATGATGGACATTGGTGTAGCTAAACCTAGCGCACAAGGACAGGCAATGATGAGTACAGCCACTGCGTTAATTAAACCAAATACCCAACTCGGCTCTGGCCCAAAGAAGCCCCAAACAAAGAACGTGATCAGCGCGATGCTAACGACAGTGACTACAAAATAGCCGGCCACTTGGTCTGCCATACGTTGCATGGGTGCTTTAGAGCGCTGCGCTTGGAGAACCATTTGCACGATACTGGCCAATACGGTTTGTGAACCTACTTTTTCTGAGCGCATCACCATTGCACCATTGGTATTAAGTGTTGCGCCAATGAGCTTATCACCGATGCTTTTAGTGACTGGCATTGGTTCCCCCGTGAGCATAGATTCATCTACTGCGCTACCACCTTCTGTCACCACACCATCAACTGGGACTTTTTCGCCTGGGCGTATACGTAGCAGGTCGCCCACATGTACATGCGTTAGAGGTACATCCTCTTCAATGCCATCAGCATTAATCCTGCGAGCGGTTTTAGGGGATAAACCAAGCAATGATTTTATTGCTGCTGAAGTTTGTGAACGCGCTTTAAGCTCCAGAATTTGACCTAGTAATGTTAATGAAATAATCACTGCGGCGGCTTCAAAGTAAACGGCGATGCGACCCATCGCCATAAATGATGCTGCGAATACGTTTGGTATAACCGTGGCAACAACGCTGTAAATAAAAGCTGCTGCAGTACCTAAACCAATCAATGTCCACATATTCGGGCTACGATTAATTACTGACTTAACGCCACGCTCAAAGAATGGCCAACCAGCCCACAGCACGATAGGTAATGACAGTACGAGCTCTATCCAGCTTTGCGTAGCCATTTCGAACCATTGTAAACGGTGACCTAGCATAGCTAAGAATGTAACAATAATAGTCAGTGGTAGCGTCCAAATAAAACGCCGCTTAAAGTCTGACAACTCGGGGCTCTCGTCATCCCCTAATGTTGGCATTTCTGGTTCTAATGCCATACCACACTTAGGACATACCCCAGCGTGATCAAGGCGAACTTCTGGGTGCATCGGGCAGGTGTAAATCGTACCTGTGGAAGTAGGTTCGGATGGAGTGGATTTTGTTTCTAAAACTATGCTGTCTGCGCTGGAGTGTGAAACTAAATACTTCGTTGGATCAGCCACAAACTTAGCCTTGCAGCCAGCGCTACAGAAGTAAACTGGCTTACCTTTGTAATTGAATACGTTAGGAGATTGTTCGGTCACGGTCATTCCACAAACCGGATCTTTCAGCTCTTGCAATACTGGGCTACTCACTGTCATAACGTTTCACTCCTGATATTAAAGCCATTATCCGCAACAACCTTTACCTTGAGATTGCTGTGCAGTATTGGATACAGCTACACCATAACCAGCCTCTATTACCGCTGATTTTAATTGTTCAGGTGAGGTTAACTTTTCATCATATTGCACTGTTGCTTGACTGTCTGGTAAAGAAACAGCGACATCACTTACTCCATTAACGGCCTTTAATGCGCTTGTAACCCTACTTGTACAGCCTCCACAGGTCATTC
>JAYVMU010000065.1:0-9328 GCA_043758775.1 Methylophilaceae bacterium | reverse complement strand
TCAAATGCCATGGCCATGCCAGGTAATTTAAGGGTCTTTAAAGTGGTGAGGGTCTGTTGGTGTAACATCATGAGTCCTTATTGTGAATGGTCGTTTAATGATTAATGGTAATACTCTGCACCGCGTACATTGCCGTGCACGGGCAATGACGTTTCCGTCAACACCGTGCCTTTATCGTTGGCTTTTTGTGGGTCATTGTTAATCTTCGGGATGTTAGCTGGCGCATTGCCAGAAGTTGCCAGGAATCCAAATGACGTATGGTTCATCGTGACTCAAGAAGCTGGCGGACTGGTGCTACTGGGCTTAGCGGGAGCAATACTTTTGGCTGCTACCATGGGTCACATTGACGGCAATATCCAAGCTACTGGCGCTCAAATTGCGAACGATTTGATAGGTAATTACTTTAAATTAGATACCAAACAAACTGATAGTATTATCCAAAATCGGAATGCTTGCTTTGACAATACTATCTTCTTGGTTGGCCTGTTTGGAGCTACCTGCATTATTCTCATTAGGTGTCATGGCATACCAAGGGATTATTCAATTAGCAGTGCCACAATTCATGGGAATTTTTTGGAAACAAGGAAACAAGTACGGCGCAATCACTAGTATGTCAATTGGATTCACGGTGGCCGTCATACTGGAGGTCTTCTATCATGGGAATTTGCCATGGGCGTTTGGCATGACTTCTGGTGCAGTTGCCCTGTGTGTTAATGTATTTACATATATCATTATGGCTTATCTCCTCCCACAAAATTCTGAGGAAAAACAACGAGTGGAGAAACTGTTTGCCATGGTTTCAAATGATCAACCTAAAAATTCGGATATAGGACTGACTAATGGAAAATAGTAATATTTATTTTCCTGAGCATCGTGCAATGCAAGAGATGATGGGAACTGTAGCCCTTGCTGACAAATGGGAAGAGATGATCATTCATGACATCTTTTCCGATTGCTTGGAGTGCTGTACAGCCCAGCCAGCTTGACGCAGAAGCTCGTCAATATTGTCGCGTGCTATTTGTTCTGGATTTTGGTTATCGGTCATGTTTAATTAGGCTATTAGTTTGCTTTTATAGAGCCAACCTCAAAGATTTATTCACTGTGTTAATATTTTCTTGCTCAACACCTATATTATTTGCAAGTACTGTCCATTTAGAAAACTCTTCAATGGCTTCATCTAAAATGAGCGACGGATTATTAATATCAAAATTAACACCAGTATCCACAATAAGCTTACGAGTAAAACCATCTGATAAACCGCCAAGTGTCATTTGATGACGTAGAGTGTATCCAGATCCTGCAGCAAAAGTTAAGTCATAAGCTGGCGCTAACACCCATTCTTTAGACTCACTTTTCATTAAAAAAGAAATGTTTTTTACATGATCATCTTGGTTCCTGCCAACGATATTGAAAATCATCCTTTTATATGCCTGCTCTAAGGCTAGATAACCTAGCTTAAGTTCAAGAATCAGTCTGAACCAAGCCTCATAGCTATAAGATTGAGGTCGATTAAAATCGACATGCGTCATCCCTCCGAGGCTATGCATGTGGTGTTTTTCTATACCAGTTCTGTCAAATCGTTTCGTCATAAAATGAAATAAACCCGACTTATCCTGCTGGTAGTCAATCTCTGCCATATGAATACCTAGCGATTTTGCAATTTTTGCATAAGTGTATTCGATACGATTGTAAGGTTTAGCCTTCATATCCAAAGCATTAGCTGAACCTACTCCATCAAATTTAATTAACCATGCCTCATCTTCTTTATGTGGCCTGGCATAACCTGACCTCACTTTATTATTTTTCTTGTCCCATAGTATTAACGCTTTGGCGCGTGCCCCCCCTGCAGAGCCCCCAACTCTCATAATCTCTTGTATTGCATCAGAGGTGTCACCTTCAATCAACTTTCTGGCAGACTCAACCAATTCTTTTATTTCTAAAGCCTGCTCATCTGCTACAGTTTTCCGTTGTAGATGCGGTGAATACTCCAAAGCACCCATTGCTCTGTTACCTACATACAAAAGACGTTGTACTGGACTTAAAGCTTTTTCTGGCTCACCTTTTGATTCAAAATAACTTCTAATGATTAGATTACCAAAGGAGTCTGGTAATGAGTCGGCAAAAACGCCTGGCAACCCTAAAAAAGCATCTAGTGAACGAAGCTCTGGGAATTCAAATGTACGAGCTTCTAAAGGCAACTGCTTTGGTGATAGTGAATAGCCCGTTTGAACGTACTCTTTACTATATGCAAATCCAATACGACCGTTCTCATACTGGATAACTTCACCAACATCACTTCCCCATAATGAAACTTTAGCTTTTGAGGAAATATCTTTGTCTGATTTTTTTTGTTTTTTAACAGCCATTATTAATTCTTGATTTTACGATAAGCATTTTTACGAATCGTACCACGGCTTGAAATTGCCTCTCCGGATGGCAAAGTATCTGGCAGTAAACCTTCTAGCAGACCAAGAAGATTCATCACTCGTAAGACTTTAATGAATGAAGATAGCTTCACATCTTTTCCAGACTCCATATCGAGTATGGTTTTTACATTTAGTCCGCTTCGTTCTGAGACCGATGCCGCAGTTAAGTTTTGTTCAAGTCGCTTAGCGCGTAAACGCTCTCCTACTACCTGAGCAATCTCATTATTTGTTAAAAAATCCGCTATAGTGGTCATAATGAATCAATTTAAGTAGATTAGTCCATTATAGTAATAAAATTGTAATTTGCAAATTAATTTACAATATATCCTCTTTAGCGGACTAAACTAAGTAAAAATATAAGCTACCTCCGCCACCTCCACTAAAATGGGTGGAGGTGCTGTAATCGTAGCCAGATATCTGGCCGTTATTAATTGAAATTGAAACTGAAATTAACATATACAGATTAGACGTAGCTAAAACGTAACTAATTGAGGCTATTTGTGGCTAAATTTGACTACTTATAGTTAACTTGCTAAGTTGCGAGCGTTGCAAGTGACTGATTTATATAGGGCTATAACTAGACCTGCGTTCTTTTAATCCGTTTGTCGTGGGTTAGATCCCCGCACGCCCTACCAATATCATGTTTTAGGGATTCCTAGAACATCCAAAAAACCAGCCTAAGTGCTGGTTTTTTATTGACTATTTGGTTTATAAGGTGTAATGTCTTCCTAAGTAATCCATCTTCATGCCAACGTTGGTGTGACTACTAGCCATCATTATATTGGTCTTCATGGACTCTTGGGACATATCGCAAGTAGGCATACTTACCGCAGCAAAACCCTGAAGGGGAATACTGATAGTAAGTGCTATCGTTACAAGTAATTTAATCCAACGTTTCATTTTTTAGTGTTTAAATTCGTTATTATCTAATTATATTTCTATATGATATAGGGCAAAATTTTTCAGCTTATAGTTCATATTAATGGTTGGTAGAGCCGTGAAACATTTTCCTTACAACTTCCTAAACTTTATATTTCGCATCATGAAGCTTCCTACAGAGGTAAGGTCAAGTGTTTTTAAAAATACTTTTGCTATTAATAGCCAGTCATTTATCTTGAGCTAAATTATCTAAAATCGGGCAATCGGGGCGTTCATCGCCATGGCAACAACTCACTAAACGGGTCAATTCAGACTTCATAGCGTTCAATTCTTTGAGCTTTTGATCTAGCAATTGAATATGTTCAGTTGCTAGCAATTTCACTTCACTACTCAATCGCGCTTGATCCGTCCATAAATTCAGTAAACTACTAATCTGTTTACCCGAAAATCCTAAATCTCGTGCATGTTTAATAAATCTAAGCATATTCAGATTTTTATCGTTGTAAACACGATAATCAGAAAACGTTCGCGATGCCTTAGGTATTAAACCAATCTCTTCATAACGACGAATCATCTTAGCAGAGATACCTGAGGCAATCGCAGCTTGTCCAATATTGTATAAGTCGTTTTGCATCATGTTTTCCTTATAATTCTTTATTACTAAAATCATTATCTACCTTCCTGTTAGGGTAAGGTCAAGTGCTATTTTGATAAAAGATTGTTTTACTCTTGCGCTCTCAATCGCAAAGCGTTTGTAATCACAGACACTGAGCTCAAGCTCATCGCAAATGCTGCAATCATGGGCGATAGCAACCAGCCAGTAAATGGATAAAGTACACCAGCAGCTAATGGAACGCCTAATGCGTTATAAATGAATGCAAAGCCCAGATTTTGTTTCATGTTGGCAATAGTCTCTTCAGAAATAGCACGAGCTTGTGCAATGCCGCGCAAGTCGCCCTTAACGAGGGTCACTTGCGCGCTATTCATCGCTACATCCGTGCCTGTACCCATTGCAACACCTACATCAGCTTTGGCAAGTGCAGGAGCATCATTGATACCATCTCCCGCCATCGCAACGATACGACCTTCGCGTTGCAGCTTATCAACTAGTGCTAATTTATCTGCGGGTTTAACTTCTCCATAAAATTCGTCAATCCCTAACTTAGCAGCTACAGACTTTGCTGTGAGCAGACCATCCCCTGTCGCCATAATGACGCGCATGCCAGATGATTTTAAAGTGGCTAAAGCTTCTGCCGTACTTTCTTTGATTGGATCGGAGACTGATAGCAGTCCTGCTAGCTGAGTATTAACTGCCAAATACATGACGCTGGCACCTGTTGCACGTAATTCTTCAGCCTGTAATTTTAATGACTCTATCTGAACATTGAGTTGAGTCATCAGAGCAGTATTACCTAAGGCCAATTGCTGGCCATTGACGCTACCACTTACACCAACGCCTGTGCTGGATTCAAAACCATCAACCTTATAGAACGTCATATTTCGTTCGCGTGCTCCTTTCACTATGGCTTCAGCTAATGGATGCTCACTACCTTGGTCAAGACTGGCGGCTAAGCGTAGCAATTCGTCTTCAGTATAACTTGACGATGCCACAGCGAGATTAAAACGTGGCTTGCCTTCTGTTAGCGTGCCAGTTTTGTCTACGATTAATGTATCTACTTTGCGGAAACTTTCGATAGCGGCCGCGTCGCGGAATAACACGCCTTGCGTTGCGGCTTTACCAGTAGCGACCATGATGGACATCGGTGTTGCTAAACCCAGCGCACAAGGGCAAGCGATGATGAGCACCGCTACAGCATTGATTAGGCCAAACACCCAACTTGGCTCTGGCCCAAAGAAGCCCCAAACAAAGAACGTAATCAGAGCGATGCTAACGACAGTGACTACAAAATAGCCAGCTACTTTATCTGCCATACGTTGCATGGGTGCTTTAGAGCGTTGGGCCTGGAGAACCATCTGCACGATACTGGCTAATACTGTTTGCGAACCTACTTTTTCTGTGCGCATCACTATTGCACCATTGGTATTAAGCGTGGCGCCAATCAGCTTATCGCCAATCCCTTTTGTAACGGGCATAGGTTCACCAGTGAGCATGGACTCATCTACCGCGCTACCGCCATCTGTCACCACACCATCGACAGGAACTTTTTCGCCTGGGCGTATGCGTAGCAGATCACCTATATGGACGTGGGTGAGAGGAACATCTTCTTCTAGTCCGTCTGCATTAATCCTTCGAGCCGTTTTAGGTGACAAACCAAGCAAAGATTTAATAGAAGCGGAAGTTTGTGAACGTGCTTTAAGCTCGAGAATTTGACCGAGTAGCGTTAATGAAATAATCACAGCTGCAGCTTCAAAGTAGACGGATACACGTCCCATCGCCATGAAAGATGCAGGAAATACATGAGGCACAACTGTAGCGACAACGCTATAAATAAAAGCCGCCGAAGTGCCTAATCCAATTAACGTCCACATATTTGGGCTGCGATTGATTACCGATTGAACGCCACGTTCGAAGAATGGCCAGCCACCCCACAACACGATAGGTAGCGACAATACAAGTTCAATCCAACTTTGCGTGGCCATTTCAAACCATTGCAATCGATGACCGAGCATAGCCAAGAGTGTAACCATAACAGTAAGCGGAAGCGTCCAAATAAAACGCCGTTTAAAGTCTGACAACTCGGGACTCTTGCCTTCTTCCAAACTTGGCATTTCTGGCTCTAACGCCATGCCACATTTAGGACAAGCGCCAGCATGGTCTTGTCGACCCTCTGGGTGCATCGGGCAGGTATAAATAGTGCCAGTGGGGATGGCTTCTGAGGAAATAGGTTTTGTTTCTGAGTTGGGGATGGCTAAGCTTGAATCATCAACGAAAAACTTAGCTGGATCAGCTGCAAACTTAGCTTTGCATCCAGCGCTACAGAAGTAAACTGACTTACTTTTGTAGTCGAATACATTAAGAGATTGATCTGTTACCTTCATTCCACAGACTGGGTCTTTCAACGCTGGCAGTAATGGGCTATTCATGATCATTACGATTCACTCCTTGTGATCTTATAAAATAACTTATCCGCAACAGTCCTTGCCTAGAGCTAAGTGCGGATTATCAGATGAACCCACACCATAGCCAGCTCCTTTTACGGCAAATTTCAATTGTTCGGGTGAGGTTATAGCTTCATCAAATTGCACTACTGATTCGGATGTTGAGAGCAATACATTTTCGTCATTCACACCATTCATTGCTTTAAGTGCTTTAAACTCCCCCGATTAAAAAACAGGCAAAAGCTGGCTTGCTTTATCTGGGGGAGTGGCACACGCACGCAGAAGACTAACCGACCCCATCTAATGATGACAGAGATGCTATGAGCAAGCTATTAGCGCATTCCAAACTAAACGTAGACGGCTTGCTGACGTTAATTGTTCGTCGTAAGGAAGCGATTGAAGGCTATTATTGTACATTCTTTAATGCTGGAAATATTTATCAATGGAGCCTATCAAATGACATAAAGATTTTGCATATTCAAAATTCTTCATCACAACAATTTACCGTCTACCAGAATTTAATAATGTAAGAAATATTTAATCGCTAAGCTTACCAATGGCATCAATTTCTTCTTTGATTTTCATATTGTCTGATTTGGTTAGTGGCAGTGAAACAAATAGCTTAATCCGATTTTCTAGATACATTGATACTTTAAGGAACGCAGCAAGCTTCTCATCATCACTTCCTTCAGCCGCAGCCGGATCCTCAACGCCCCAATGAGCAGTCATAGGTTGGCCTGGCCAATACGGGCAGACTTCACCTGCAACGTTGTCACATACAGTAAACACGAAATCTAGATGAGGAGCTCCATCAGCCGCAAATTCATCCCAGCTTTTGCTACGCAATCCTTCAGTAGATAACTTCTTACTCTCAAGTAGCTTAATTGCAAATGGATTAACTTTTCCATTAGGAAAGCTACCAGCGCTATAACCCTTAAATTTACCTTTACCCCAATTATCTAATAGCTTTTCAGCCATGATACTTCGAGCAGAGTTGCCCGTGCACAAAAATAGTACGTTATAGATTTTTTCAGACATCTTCGATCCTCCAAATAATTATTAAATTGTTTAAACCCAGTTAACCATGCTCATACCAATGCTTGCTGCGATTGACGATTGCAACGATCGATAACATCACAGGCACCTCAATCAGCACACCAACCACAGTTGCTAATGCTGCGCCTGAGTTAAAACCAAACAATGCAATTGCAGTTGCTACAGCTAGTTCAAAAAAGTTTGATGCGCCGATTAATGCAGAAGGGCCAGCCACGCAATATGCAACCTTGAATTTCTTGTTCAGCCAATATGCTAGAAGCGAGTTGAAATAGACTTGAATCAGTATAGGTATAGCAAGCAGTAAGATAATCAAAGGCTGATTAATTATCTGCTGCCCTTGGAATGCAAACAGCAACACAAGAGTGATTAACAATGCACTTAGGGAAAATGGCTGCAAGGTTTTAAGTGTAGCGTTTAACTTCTGCTCACTACCATTGCTGAGTAAGACCTTTCTCAGGACTTGGCTAATAATGACTGGAACAACAATGAATAACAGCACTGAAATAATCAGCGTATTCCAAGGTACGACAATGCTAGATAAGCCCAAAAGCAACGCAACAATCGGGGCAAATGCAAACAACATAATCGCGTCATTAATAGCTACCTGAGAAAGTGTGAATTTCGCATCGCCATTGCACAAGTTACTCCATACAAACACCATCGCAGTACAAGGTGCAGCAGCCAGTAATATTAACCCTGCGATATAGCTGTCAATTTGATTGATTGATAATAAATCAGCAAACAGGTGGCGAATAAATATCCATGCGAGTAATGCCATAGAAAAAGGCTTAACCAGCCAATTAATGAATAATGTGACACCTTTTTCTTACCCTTTGCGCCTTCTATGTCCACCTCAACGGCACGATAACCATATGGCGGTTTTGAGCCGTTGATAAAGCCACGCCTTGCATTCTCTTTCATGGCGCGTAGCGTATGTTTGCCGTTCTCTTTGCTTTGGTACTCATCAAACAAGCTAAATATCTTACTTGCCATTTCGCCAGCAGGATCATCACTGGTGATCTGTGTGATGGAAACGATTTTGCAGTTAGCACGCTTTAACATGCGCTCATAATTCAGGAACTCAAACATATCTCTAAAGAAACGTGAGCGACTGTGAATAATGATCGCTTCATACGGTTCAATGTCGCTAGTCGCATCAGAGATCATTTGTTGAAAAACTGGGCGCTTGTCATCAGTGGCGGATGCACCTGTAAGCTATCTGCTTTTGAAATAAAGTTATCTTCATCAAAATCAATGATAGGTGCCCGCTGTTTAAAGCCCTTTATAGTTAAGTTGGCAATTCTTAATCTAATTCATCATATAAGGAATATCAGTAACAGAAATGTTTTAATCACTGGTAATAGTATTGACTACATATCCTTGATTTTATGAGCATAATAAAACTACCCTACAGAAAATGTCAGAACTATCCTACAGAAAATAAATAACTTGTCCTACAGACTTAATTCAAGTTTTAGTATAAATTTCCGCCATATCTTTAAATAAAAATAACCTTGGTTGGCGTTATTTCAGTTCAACATCAATTTGTATACCAATTTTAGCTATGGTGCGTTGAATTCAAATTAGCTGACAATAGGAGAATATGAATCATGAATTCCAAAATTAGAAATATCGGGCTTTTGCTTTTATTAGGTTTGGGCACTATAAATTCCGCTAATGCTCATGACCATGACTTTTTTGGGCTAAGTCTTAATTTAGGTGGCCCAGCGTATTATGCCAGACCTGAAGTCTACTATGATGCACCTCCGGTTTACGTTGAACCGCCACGCGCTGTTTATTATAATCGGCCTGTTGTTAGATACGGTTACTATAATACACAGCCGTATTATTACGATGATGATTATGATGAGCATGGACACGGACATGCTTATGGCCACTATAAGCAT
>JAYVMU010000064.1:0-23842 GCA_043758775.1 Methylophilaceae bacterium | reverse complement strand
ACCAGTCAAAACGGCCTAACGTGACCGCTGATTATGGTCTATCGTGACCAGCTAAAACGGGTTATCGTGACCGATTTTAGGGTAAGGCCATCATCAGCGGTCACGATTGAAGGTCCATAATGGGTGTAAGGGCTATGTAATTGATCACATCGACCCACTTGCATGTGGCGGGGAAGATAAGGCCTACAACATGCAGTGGCAGACAATTGAAGAAAGCAAGCTTAAAAACAAATGGATACGAAAAAACTGCCATTAATTTAGAGTTTTTTAAGTTTTTTCCATAAAGTGGTACGTGACATATTTAATCTACGAGCTGTTTCTGCTTTATTTCCGCCAGTTTCAGCAAGCACCCGAGAGATCAATTCAATTTCGTCTTCAGCCTGCGCCGGGATGCGATAATAAGAACGCACAATGTTCAATTCAGGTAGTGTTGACCTTGCTGACGGGGTTGATTCATGCCTAATTTCAGGAGGCAAGTGCAGTCGTTGAATAGTCGCGTCATCAGCATGCACAATTGCATATTCCAGCGCATTGAATAATTGCCGGATATTGCCCGGCCAGTTATACGCCACAAGGGCGAGTAGCGCATCTGGGCTTAGTCCCACAACTTCCCGCTTGTAACGAGCGCTCAAGTCAGACAGCAATTTGTTGGAAATCATCGGAATATCCTCTTTGCGCTCACGCAATGCAGGAACATGCAAAGGGATAACGCGCAGACGATAATAAAGATCCTCACGAAAATCACCACGTTCGACCATTGATAGCAGGTTATGGTGCGTAGCCGCAATGACACGAACATTAACTGGCCGTGTATGATTTTCACCCAGCCGGACGATCTTGCGTTCCTGTAATACTCGTAGTAGCTTGACTTGGGTTCCTGGTGGAATATCACCGATTTCATCCAGCAGCAGTGTTCCGCCATCAGCTGCTTCAAACACAGATCAAGCTGCCCGCAGGCTAAGCCATCAGTTGGGTTGGTCAATATGAAAACATGCAGCACGCGCGCGAAAGACTGCAATGGATGATACCTATTACGCTGATGCTGGTATTGCTGTTGCTTTATGTGCATTTTCGCCAGGCTGCCAAAATCCTGTTAGTGGCTATCTGTCTGCCTTTTTCACTGGTGGGTGGTTTCTGGCTGACTTATCTGCTGGGTTATAACCTGTCTGTCGCTGTCGCCGTCGGATTTATTGCATTGGCGGGCGTTGCTGCAGAGTTTGGTGTGGTCATGTTGCTCTATCTCGATCATGCCGTTGAAGAATACAGGCAGAATGGACAATTGGCTGATGTGGCAGATTTACGGCGGGCAATTATTCAGGGGGCACTGTTACGTGCACGACCGAAGATGATCACAGTGGCAGTCATTGTTGCCGGGCTGTTGCCCGTGATGTTCAGTGATGGCGCCGGATCAGATGTCATGAAGCGCATCGCAGCACCGTTAGTAGGCGGCATGTTGACCGCTCCATTATTGTCACTGTTTGTGATTCCCGTGCTTTATCTGTTGTGGCTGAAAAGGACAATCAAATAATGGCTTACTACAAAATAGGTGTTGCTGTGAGGCTGTCCGTGTTAAATAAAAACCTATGCCTACTCATATCAGCGCGCACTGCGCTTATTATAGCCACCTGTATGTTGAATCCGCTGCTTGCAGAAGCCTGCTCAAGTTGCGGTTGTACACTGAGCTCTGACTGGCAAGATTTAGGGATATCGACTTCTGCTGGTGTGCATATTGATCTACGTTACGATTTTTTGGATCAGGCTCAATTACGTAAGGGTACTGGTACGGCAAATCGGTCTGATTATACTTTGCCCAGTGATAGGGAAATTGAACAACGCACCATTAACCGTTACACCACGGCTACTCTGGATTATGCACCTAATCGAAATTGGGGGGTTAACGTTCAAGTCCCGTACATTGTGCGTTCTCATACAACGATAGCGGAAGGTGATACTGAGCTTTCATCTTCACAGGCCTCCGGTATTGGAGACATCAGGGTTTTAGGGCGCTACCAAGGATTTCCTGTGGGCATTCAAGTTGGTCTTAAACTGCCGACAGGAAACTATGACCACAGCTTTAATGGGGGTCCGCAAGCAGGATTGGCTTTAGATAGAGGCCTGCAGCCAGGTACCGGCTCTACAGATCTATTGTTAGGGATATATAAATTCGATGCTTTGAGTCAGGATTTGGATTACTTTGCTCAAGCTTTAGTCCAAACTCCTCTACAGACCAAGAATCAGTACCGGCCAGGTTCTTCACTTAATTTGAATCTAGGGCTGCGTTATTTGGCCTTTGGTGCGGCTCAGCCTCAGCTCCAATTAAATGGGCGTGTAGTTGGGCGTGACCATGGTGCGGAGGCGGATACGCAGAATAGCGGTGGGAGAATCGTCTATTTGAGTCCTGGCATCACGGTTGTAGTTAGCAAGCAAACTAAGTTATATGGTTTTATCCAGCTGCCGATATATCAGGAAGTGGGTGGTTTGCAACTGGCTCCGCGCTGGACAGCATCCATGGGGCTAAATTTTGCTTTCTAGTTTTTAGGTTTTTTTCAGTGTCAGTGACACTGCCACTGTTTTGTCTGGAACAGCTTCTTCAAAAGATCACTCGCGTTTGCCATTTCTGCTTAAATTTTTGCCATATATGATTGCATTCAACCAAGACGTCCGTCTAGTCTTGGCCTCCAGTACATCGGGGCGAACTTGCAGAACCAGATAGCAAAACATGCCAACCAGATGATGCCTGTGCATAAGTAGAGATGGCTGCGCAGTGTAAATCCAAGCCCAGGCAATTCTGCAATGATTCGCAGTATTGGAACGAGCTGGAAAACGAGAAAGATAATCCAGGTCGGCCGGTCAACTGCTAGTGCTGCGCCAGAATGGCCAAGTGTGACGCGCGTCACCATTCCCAGCAGCATGGATGTGAAATAGCCAAGCGACAGCGCATGTAGTGGGGCCTTGGCAAGGATGAGCTGGCCAGTTGTGAGTAGCGTCAGGCTTTGCACGGCATACAGCAACAGTGCTATGCCCAGCCAGGCGAAGCCGATATGCAGCATCCCCAAGATAGGAGTGCTCAGGTTTGCCCGTAGTCGCCATGTAAACGTCAGATATATAGCGACAGCGGCTATAGGAAAGTCAATGAGCCATGTCCACGCCTGCTGCCCAGCCAATTCTAATATGGCGTGTAATAAGGCTCCGGCAGGAAATAGTATCAGCGCCCAGTTCGGCCTTACAATCTTGTAATCTGGAATTACGCTAGCTGAGAAAAAGGGAATCATGCGATGGCTGACAGCAAAAAATACCGGTAATAGGAATAGCCAGATGCCACCTGTTCTGGCCACGGTTAGCGGCAGCACTCCGCCCGCCACGAAGCACGCAATCAAGAGCCACCCTAAGCTGAGTACGGCCGAGGTGATGGTAGCGTGCCGTTTGTCTGGATGCGTTGCCCGTACATAGACACGCAGCAGAGCATATAGCCCCACTGCCCATCCTGATAGAAATATCAGAAGGCCCAGTTGCAGCAGGGATTGGCTGATTATTAGCCCAGCGTAGAACAGTACGATTCCTGTGACAAGCAGCAGAAAAGCGCTTATGTAATGGCGGCGGCTGATTTCCTCGCCATTCATCCAGCGCGGGTAGGTGGTCATCAGAAAGCCGAACATGAAAAAGGGAAAGAAACCATAGATCATCAGAAAGGCATGAGCCTCTGTTGGAGAGACCGACCAAGCTATCGGCGCATAAAAACCCCCATAGCGTCCTCCAAGATCAATCAGCCACCAAGTTAATATCAGCAGTGATTGCACGGCCCCACCAAAGAAGAACATGCGGTGCGGAGCAGATGAGAACGTATCCCATGCTTTATGAGCTGAGCATTTTTCAATCAAAGTAGCTAATAGCTTATTTGTTTTCATGATATTTAATTACACGGCTTTTTAGTAAATCATTACGAGCGTAACTGTCGCAAGATTCAGCCCACACCTGCTACTAGAAAAATCGTCAGATTCATTCTTTAACCACACAATAATATGCATTAAATATACATCTTTTTCTGCAAAATAGGAAGTCGGTTTGGACTACACACATTGTAATAAACCTTGTTAAAGAATAATAAGAAAGCCTCTTTATTGATTTTTTTGTTTATCACATACGATAAAACTGGGCATTTTAGCGCTAGTCTGGAAAGCCCTACATAACAGATACGCATCAACATCTGGCATTAATGTGGTTTTAGTTATTCATTTTATGCAACTAACTGACTATGAACTATAAATTTTTTGTCGATAACTTGACGTCCATCTTAAGTATTCATCACTTGTATAAAGATATGATGATATAAAGATATTAATCATTATATTAATCAACTGGTTAATATAATGATGCGCTAATAATATTGGCATGAGTTTCGCTTGTTGATATATAACAATTTTTATATTTTCAGAACTTTTAAAAGCTGATGTAAAAATTACTAATTAAATAGACACAGGTGGTAATCATGATACTTACTAATCAAACTATTGCAGCGCTGTCTCAATTTGCGATAAAAGCCAGAAAAGACATTGGGGTCGTCAAGGCTGCCAATATGGTTAATGATCCAAAATATGCATGCAATTTATTAATTCAGGCGACATTGTCGGAAAATGACGAACTCGTTACTCTAACAAAGAAAATAAGTAGCGAATTAAATATCGGCATGGTTTTGATTAATGCAATTGAAACTTATATCAATGATCTTAAAGTACAAGGAGCTAGTGCTGATATCGTGCACGAGAGCAAATATTTTTTAATTAAACTTGCTCAGCATGTCTATGGCATTCGTGTTGATGGAGCCTCCTACCGACAAGCGGTCAACGCGCTGTTGTTAAATATTGAGCATGATGAGAAGACTTTTTGTGTCAATCTAGCGAGAAATTTTTATCGGTGCTGGAGAGCTGAGGATAGTGCTGCAATTAAAGTTGATAATGAACAAACTTCAAAGTTTGGTAGCCAAAAGGAAGAGCTCATCAAGTTGTGGCATGGCATTGATGAAGAGTTTTTATATGCTTGGGAAGATTGGCCATTAAACTTATATATGAACTCTATGCGACAAATCGGTGTTGCAGAAAATGACATCGAGACTAGACAGAAACTAGCTAAAGTGATCATCATAGAGCTGAGAAAAAATCATAATAGCGACGAACAAGATTACCGTACTGCAATTTATAGAATTCAGCCTTTATTTTCAAGTCAAGAAATGCAGGACTTCTTCTTAATTGTATCGCGTGAGTTTTATAGCTTCTTGGTAGAGCCACAAGCAATACTGAATGATGGTGCGTTTATTTGATCGTCAAAATCGATTAGCAGAATTTTGATGCTTGAACTTCACTCATTACTTTGCATCCGCAACCATTAGTTGACGCATAGAGTTAACATTTATTTAAATTCACTTAGCCTTTATTAAATGGAATAATGTAAGTGTACATGTAAATAAAAATTCAAGTATTTAACACGAGCTTATTCATGAATTATTTAAATCATTTTAACAAGCACCTGGTTATTTTAGGTATTGTGCTTTGCAACTCAATCACATCTTCATGGGCGATTGACGAAGGCAAGCCAGCGCCTTCGATTGAGGGCAAGTTAATCAATGGGATGTCTGTCAAGCTGAACAAAACTGATAAAAGTGTGGTGATTGTTAATTTTTGGGCATCATGGTGTGCGCCATGCCGTCAGGAGATGCCAGCGTTAGAAGCTTACTATCAACAGCATAAAGCTCAAGGCTTGCGTGTACTGGCGATTAGTATGGACGATCCTACTGACGATGATAAAGTGCGTGCAGTCATGCGTAGTTATAGTTTCCCCGCTGCATTCAACCGCGATGTTGATTATAGTGGTTATGGTCGAATCTGGCGCATGCCGATGACTTTTGTAATTGACAGTAAAGGTATCCTGCGCAAGGATGGCAGTGTGGGAGACCCTAAAATAGATCTCCCCACACTTGAGAAAGTCGTTACTCCTTTTACTAATAAACGAAGTGAGCAGCCAGCCATTGAAAGTTGAGCAACGTTAGAATGCAAAACGTGCCCCTAGTGATGCTGTGAATCTTGGCGCAAGCTGAACGCCTCTCACATCTTGGTAGATTGGCACTTGTACAAAGCCATAAACTGAGGTTTGTTTAGTAACGGGAATATTAACGCCAGGGCTCAAATAAACCAGTGTACCGCCAGTACTCACCGTATCAGCATTTGCACCCGCATCACGTTCTACATGACGTGCATTTAATTGTAACTGCGGCATTACGCTGGACAATCCCATATAGCGCAAGCCCAGGTTCAGATTCAGACCATTACCGGGCTTGTAATCATCCTTAGAGTTAATGGCTGTTTGCAAGGTAACTTGCGTATAATAATCCCAGTTCTTATTTAACGTATCAACATAATAGGCGCCCATAATCACATCTGTTGTGCCGGTGCCCGTTTGTAAGCCGCGATCGATGACGGCTGGGCTAGGTGCAGTCGGGTCTGTTGATGTGCCAGTTTCGGTATGGCTGCCAGTAGGCAGTTTTAATCCAAACAGTACACCAAAATTATGTTGTGGGCTGAAGCCCTGATAACGGCCAATGACTTTAACATCGCCAATGCTTGATGTATCGGAATCATACTGACCACCACCATCTCCCCCAGTTGTTCCATCGGATGCCGTACCTAAGGTGCTGTGTTTTCGGTCAATATATGGTAATTGCACATTGACGCCCCAGTTGGGATTAATGCTGTAATCTACACCAACGGTTAAGTAATTATTCTTGGTGTATTTTTCTACTTCTTGAGGATCGCCATTACTAAGTTTCTGGCTAGCGGCCGCAGGTGAAATCCGGCCCGACCCACTACGCAACTGGTTTTGATCTAGATAGTCATAACGTACATCAAGTTTTAATCCTGAGGTGCTTGAAAAGCTGAGATTCTCCCAGTCAGAACTGAGTGTGCATCCACAACTGGCGCAGGCAAATGCCGAGGTTGATGTGATGGTAGAAATCGTCGCTAACAAAGCCAAGATAATGCTTTTGTGGTTTTGTTTCATGTGGAAACTCTTTGAATTCAATGCTGCAATTTGAGTGTATTTCATACATCTCTCCAATTAAATTTTCATCAACGCAATAACGTGACGATAACAACTCATGTTTTCTACAAGTGGGCTATGGCTTGTGGAAAACTTGTTTTTAAATTTAATTAAAGTACGGGCGGCGCGCGCGAGGGATGTGCAGTTTGAAGATGGCTGGATTGAAGTGGTATTAAGTCTTCGAACGCAATTGAGTTGACTTGCTCTGCGAGCATGAATACCCATGCGGTGCTGAGTGGTGTAATTGCAATATCTGCAATTACACCGCCACAGAATGGGCAATGCTCCAAATGTAAAACAGTACTAGCGGGAGAGCTTTCTGCAGCCTTTTTTGTGTCAAATATTCTTGATACCTGGTGGCCTTGCGTTGTTAATATTTGCAACACAATCTTTTTAGTGCCGTCATTCGAGCAAACTTCTTGCAGAAAACTATTGTTTTTATTCTGTACAGCCAGAACGTGAGAAATACTCGGCGCGAGCGATGCAAACAACACCAAAAATATGGCTACTCTGTGAATAATAGGCTGATATCTGCGCAAAAACATGTAGCTATTATACTTGATGCTTAATTTGATTTTAACTACAGTTTTATATTAAGTCTGAGCTATGGCAATATGACGATTTACTCCTGCCTGTGCCCTTATATGAATGACCTCATCATTCAAAAGCAAGACTCGGAGTGTTGGCATTCCAACATCATCATAAACTAGGTGTTCAGATTAAGGAGAACATCATGAAATCTCAAACACTTACGATGACTCTTGCCGCACAGACCCTAGCTAATCCGCTATGGAATAGTGTGGTAAACAGAGATATTAACGCGGATGGTACATTTTATTACGCAGTGAAAACGACTGGTGTCTATTGTCGACCCTCTTGTGGTTCCAGAACACCATGTCCAGAAAATGTACAGTTTCATTTAACTTGCAAAGAAGCTGAAGCAGCTGGTTTCAGGGCTTGCAAGCGATGTAAACCAGACCAGCCGCTATTAGCGGCTCAACACGCGGCCACTATTGCCGCAGTGTGTAAATTAATTGAAACATCTGAAGCATTACCCACGTTAAGCGCACTGGCCGAACATGCTGGGCTGAGTGTGTACTACTTTCATCGGGTATTTAAATCCGTAACAGGTTTAACACCGAAAGCATATTCAACTGCTCACAGGGCTGGGCCAACCGGTTACGCAGTGAGTTGATCAAAAAATCTTCGGTGACAACTGCTATTTACGAAGCAGGCTACAACTCCAATAGCCGGTTTTATGAAGAATCTAAAAACGTACTAGGCATGACCCCGACAGCATACCGCGCTGGTGGAGTTAATACGGAAATCAGGTTTGCTGTTGGGGAATGTTCTTTAGGCGCCATTCTGGTAGCAAGCAGTGAGATAGGGGTATGTGCGATTTTGATGGGCAACGATGCTAATGAATTAGTTAAAGATTTGCAGGATCGTTTTCCAAAATCAACCTTAATCGGGGGCGATGATGCATTTGAACGATTAGTGGCCAAGGTGGTGGGCTTTATCGAAGCGCCCTCTATCGGATTGGATTCACCTTTGGATATACGTGGCACAGCATTCCAGCAACGTGTTTGGCAGGCCCTGAAGAATATACCAGTCGGTAAAACAGCTAGCTATACGGACATCGCCCGTGCCATAGGTTCACCCAAAGCGGTTAGAGCAGTTGCACAGGCATGCGCTGCCAATGCATTGGCAGTGGCTATTCCTTGTCATCGTGTCGTTAGAAACGATGGTGCCATTTCCGGTTACAGGTGGGGAGTAGACAGGAAAAAAGCATTGTTGAAAGTGGAGGCAGAACATGCAGCCTGATCAATTAAAAACGAAAATTCATGAGCTCAATTGGCAGGGGGTGACGCTAGACTTGTTTTCTCCACAAGATACAAGCTCGCGTAAAAGAATAGGGCCTAGTGCATTTGTACTTCAGGGTTTTGCTATGCCTTACGTTGATGATTTACTTGCCTGTATTCACGTAATGGAGCAGGAGGCAGCGTTTCGACATATGGTCACACCAGGCGGTTTTACCATGTCGGTGGCGATAACTAACTGTGGAAAATTGGGCTGGACGTCTAATCGACACGGCTATCGTTATAGTGTAACTGACCCGGACACAGGGCAGCCTTGGCCGCATATGCCATCTACATTTAGCCGTTTGGCGCGGGAGGCCGCCGCTGCATCTGGCTTCGCTGATTTCGAGCCCGATGCCTGTCTGATCAATCGCTATCTTGCAGGGAGCCGATTATCTTTGCATCAGGACAAAAACGAGCGTGACTTTAGCGCACCCATCGTTTCCGTTTCTCTAGGCATACCCGCCATTTTTCTCTTTGGTGGACATGAGCGTAGCCATAAAACGATGCGAGTTTCTCTGCAGCATGCTGATGTGGTGGTATGGGGAGGCGAAGACCGTCTTCGATATCACGGCGTGATGCCGCTAAAAGAAAGTTTTCATCCTCTATTGGGGGGGCAACGCTTCAACCTTACTTTTCGCAAGGCTGGATGATGGGCTATCGTATATATTTACCCAGGCAATCATTACGGCAGACAAAATAGATTGTTCGCGCTATAAATTTCAATTGCCCCGCTTTTATTTACAAGCGGGGAACGTGAATTTAATTAGAAACGAGCGTTTTGCCTTGAACGGCAATGGCTTTGAATGATGCGCCATCGTTGATCACGAATACATCGGGCGCGCCATTTAGGCCTTTGTATGTCCACAATGTAAGCAACGTATTGTTGCTGTCGTGCAATGAACGAATAGATTTCACTGAATCTGGTGCGCCCATTCTTGCAACTACACTGTTAATTGCTTCATCAGCATTTGCTAATGTAGTACCTAATAACAGACTTAAAACTAAACTTATTTTTATTGTATTACGCATGGTAAAACTCCTTAAATTCTGCTTTTGGCAGATGGTAATATGAGCTTCTTTTTTTGAAAGAAGCAGTATTTAAACGATGTAGTTTGTTAGCTACAATATTTAATATATAAATTAAAACATGAACTTGTTAATGATTTATTACAGTATTGTTAACATTTGTATACATAATAAACATTAGCAATGCCTAATACACCACGAGTTTTTGGGTAGGAGTTACTTCTGAGTTTTGGATAAAACAGCAAGTCTGCTCAGCCTTTTAGAAAAGGTGGCAATCGACGGCTGATGAAATAACTTATTAGTGCTAATAGTAAACAACCCAAAAAAGCTTGATGGACGCCACTGACTAGACCGGCGCGTGCTTGCTCCAATAAATTAACGCCATCGAAACCCTGACGTAAGCCTAAATTAATGAGCATTGCCTGATCTGCCCCACGGACTAGCAATTGTGGATTTTCGAATAATTTCCATACTTGAGGATCGTGTATCCCTCTATTTGTGAGTGCTAATACTGCTCCATGATTAAAACCCAAACTAACCATCAAGCCTGCTAGGCTGGCACCAAACATGCTACCTAGGGTACGCAAAGTCTGGATGAGTGCAGATGCCGCTCCTTGATCCTCTTTTTTGACGGCAGACTGCATCTGCAGGGTTAGATTAGGGAGTTGAAAGCCTAAGCTCAGGCCGCATAAAGAAAAAATTAGCAATAGCAGTTCATGCGGAGTTGCTACGGAAACTCCGCAAAGCATGCCCATGGAGACAGTCAACAGCAAGATGCCGCGAGAAAACAATCGTTCTGGCCATTTCACGCGAGGAATCAAGCGCCCATTTACGATACTCCCCACGGTGATGCCCACTAGGATGGGAGTAACAAGAATGCCAGCTTCTTTTGGAGACAAAGAGAAGCCACCTTGTAGCAAAAGAGGAGCATAGAAAAGCAGTACGAACATAATCAGACCAGTAAGTGTGGCGAGTAATCCTAAACGGCGTACTGTACTATCAGCAAACAATATTGGCGGAATGATGGGGGCATTTGTGTGATGTTGATGGCGCAAAAATAAACCAGCAAAGATGATAGATAATGCCACCAAGCTCCAGAACGTAATACTAATAAAGCCCAAGTATCCACTTAATTCCGTGGCCGCCAATAGCATGCCGATAGTCAGTGTTAAGAGTAGCACCCCAAGCCAGTCTATGGTTTTGCCGATATCTTTTTTTGAGTGCACGATATGTGGCAAGTAATACCAAACCATAGGCAACGCAATTAAGCCAACAGGAAGGTTGACATAGAATACGCTGCGCCAGCCTAAATGCTCAGTCATCCATCCCCCCAGAATAGGCCCAACAGCGGATGCAATTCCGAATGATGCTGATAGCATGACTTGCCATCGCACTCTTTCTAAAGTTTCTGGAAATAAATCAATGACTGAGGCAAAAGCCGAACCCACAAGCATGCCACCGCCTACGCCTTGCAGCCCACGCGCCAGCACCAGTTGCAACATGCTATTTGCACCACACCACATAACGCTGATGCCAAGGTAAACAGAGCAATGGCTGTCAAGAGGAAGGGCTTGCGCCCATGCAAATCACCAAGACGTCCAGTGATTGGGATAAAAATTGCGTTGGTAAATAGATAGGCAGCAGCGACCAAAGAATATAGTTCAAAACCTTTTAGCTCGGCCACCATTCTAGGTAATGCGGTGCCCACTACCGTCTGATCGAAAGCGATGAGCATCATGACAACTGAAATACCAGCCAAGGCAGCAACTGGGCGGGACATAAGACTTTTCCTAATCTTGACGATTGCTTAGAAGTTAATTAGCTTTTAAAGTATACGCAACTTCAATTGTAACTGGCGAGCAAATCAATATGTGGATAATTTGAAGAACGCTGCTGTTACGGACTAAACTTTGATGTCTTTTACTCTATTCAGGGGGAATGAACTGGCTTTATTTGCATCAATTTTATTAATAAAAAACACTTGTGTTAGTCGAGAGTCTTTTAATGTTTTGCCAAAAAACTCATTGGCAGCATGAAGCATATCACCCTCGTAAATAATCAGTGTGTTGTACACATTATTCACTCTTACCATTTCATCAAACATACTGTGATAATCGGTTGATAATATTTTTTCACCAGCTCTAAAGCTATCATCATTTCGCTCTAAAGCTTTTTGATATTTTTTAGCATCAAATGTTGCACTTTTTTTATATAAAGAGGTGCCAGAGTTTAGCGGTGCATTAGGGGTTAAATAAAGCACACCAGCAAATATGGTACTAGTGTCTGTGTGAATAACACCTCTTCCATAGTCTTCCGTCACACTTTGAAAGCTGGTAGAAATTGCCCAACGCATCAAATCATGTTCGTGAATATGGAATACAGACATTAATTTTTTACAGATTTTCTCATGTAATTTAGTATCCAAGTCATATAAATCTCTGGTTCTAGAACCAGGATATACATATTTCATATCCTTTCTTTCGTGTAAAAACTGATATTTTTGCGCTAGTGCAAACTTTCTAATCGCATGAGGATCATCATAAAAATTATCAATTACAGTGACTGGATATAAATTCATATTTTTAACTTATCACGGTGGGATTTAAGTAGTGTTTTGCCTAGGCCTTAATAAAAGTATATCAAAAAAAGCTACAAATAAGCTCAATACCTTGTTTATTGCATGTTTAAGGCTAAGCCTAGCCTGCTAGATGTTCGTCGTGCTATTGCGTATGATTGAATTTATCAAGCCTAACAATTTAATTTCATAAAGATTCAGCATGCCAATTTCATCTTCAGTTAAAGCACAAGCGCAAAATTTACTCAACTTTATAGATGCCAGCCCCAGTCCGTGGCATGCCGTGAATAAAGTTGAGCAACTTCTGCTTGCCGCAGGTTATACACAATTACACGAGGCAAAGCCTTGGCAGATTAATGCGGGTGGGCGTTACTATGTGGTGCGCGGTGGTTCGTCTATTATTGCATTTGTAATTGGTAAAAATGATATGACTAAAACTGGTATGCGTATTGTCGGAGCGCATACTGATTCGCCAGGTTTACGATTAAAGCCAAAAGCGGCGCACGCAGCGGATGGTATGATGCGGCTAGGAGTGGAAGTCTATGGCGGGCCAATACTTGCAACCTTTACCGATAGAGATTTAAGTTTAGCCGGGCGCGTGAATGTACGCACAGCCGATGGCTTCAGCACGCACTTAATTAAATTTGATAAACCGATGTTACGTTTACCTAATTTGGCGATTCATATGAATCGCGAGGTGAATGAACAAGGTTTAAAGCTGAACAAACAAACAGAATTACCGTTAATTTTCGGGTTAATTGAAAATACGATTGAAGGGTCAGTTGGGGCTGAGCAGCAGTTTTTGCATACCTTGGCAGAGCATTTAAAGGTGAATGCCGCTGATATCTTAACGTGGGAGCTCAATGTATTTGATACGCAAAAGGGCGTATTTTGGGGCACACATGATGAGTTTATCGCAGATAGCCAGTTGGATAATTTGGCTTCGTGTCATGCTGCGCTTACCGCTTTATTGGCTACAGAGAATACTGATAGCACTTGTGTGTGCGCCTTGTTTGACCATGAAGAAGTGGGTAGTGAAAGCGCAACTGGTGCAGGTGGCAGTTTTTTAGCAGATATTGTGCAACGTTTGACTGCAAACCTAGGCATGAGTGAAGAAGCGCGCCAACAGGTTGTTGCGCAGAGTTTCTTTATTAGTGCCGATATGGCGCATGCTTATCATCCTAACTTTCCTGGGGCTTATGAGCCATGCCATCGCGTGATGGTGAATGCAGGCCCCGTGATTAAAACGAACGCTAATCATCGTTACAGCACTGGTGCGGATACTGCGGCGCGATTCATCAATTTGTGTCTGAAAGCAGGTGTGCCTTATCAGCAGTATGCGCATCGTACTGACTTGGGCTGTTGTAGCACTATTGGTCCAATAGTAGCTTCAAATTTAGGGATTGCCAGTGTAGATGTGGGTTCTCCGATGTGGGCGATGCACAGTTTGCGTGAGAGTGCAGGCTCATTAGACCATGATTACATGATTAAAGTATTACAAGCCATGTACGCAAGTTAGCCATGTTAGGATGAAAAATCCTAAAAATCAAAAGGCTCGTCCATAGTACTTAAAACCCGTCTTTTTAAAAGGCTTAAGCTGTGTAAAATTTAAGCATGCTGTACAATTGTGGTGTGCTGTGAATAAGGTAGTAAGTTTGGATATGGTTCTGTAAAAAGACACTGTTCAAACCGATGAGTCGCCCTTGACCTAGTGGGGTTCTGCTGATATAGATTAGGCGCACCCCACGTTGTTTATCAATTACATTTTTAGTTTGAGTTTAAGGCGTAGCCACATTTGAGTTAGCGCGTTACCATCTAGCTTGTAGTGTTTATGCAGTGGCTTTTTTACTTCCCATGATGCTTTCATGCCTGCTGGAAAAGTCACTAAATCGCCTTTGCCAAATTTCACAGCGACACCATTCTCTGGTGTGATGATGCATTCACCTTCTAAAATATAAGCGATTTCTTGCTCAGGAAAAACCCACGGGAAAACAGAAACTTCTTTTTGCCAAGTCGCCCATTTTGTTATGCCTAGAGTTTCTAAACGATTTTTTGATGGCTTGTGTTCAATAATAATGCTGCTCATGTTTTTCCTTTGGGTTAAATTTAAACTTGATTCGTAAAAGTATCTGATTTAACCTCTATTATATTAGTTAATGGTTAAGTCAATAGAGGTTTAATTTTTAGCATTAATTTTGAATGTGGGCTAACAGATAAAGAAGAAAGTATAAAAAAGCATGACTAAGCGATTTTTAAAAATGAGTCTATTGGGTATTTTTACTGCGTTGCTATTAAATGCTTGTAGCACCAGCCGTTTCTTAAGCGGCGATATATTTAATGGAAAAGCCCGTGAATTACCGCGTACACCAGTTGGTTCGGTAGCGTATTTATGTGATAGCAATGCACAGTTTTATGTGCGCATGCTCAATAATGGCAATGATGCATGGATTATTTACCCAGATCATGAAGTGGATTTGCCTAAGCAGGCAGACGGTCGTTTCACAAATGGAACTGCCGTGTTTACGCCCAGCGCAGACAGTGCGACTTTGACGGATGGTGAAAAAGTGAATTACACTAGCTGTAAAGCGCAAACTAATCTGGCTAAATAGCATTTCAATCTAGTTCAGGAAAAACGCGTTAATTGTTAGAAATTCACGTACTTAAAAGCACTTGCTAGTGTCACAAAAAGCGAGTAAATTTTGTTCATAGAATTTGTTGTTGATGGAGTGCGACCATGGATAATAAATACGGTTTAGGTAGTAATAAAGTAGCCACTGAACACCACGAGACGCATCACAAGTCACCTGATATACATTCCAGTGTATGCAAGTTTTGTGGTAGTAGTAATCTCGTATTAAGTCCCACTATGCATGACCACCTCTGTAGTGAATGTGGCGAATTACAGAATGATATTCCGCAAGGCTATTCTACTGGTAGAAGCAGTGATTATTGATTAACGGCTGCTTTCAGTGCTTCAGTAAAGTTATCATCTAAATCTGTGTTGATTGTTTTAAGCATAGTATGTGTTTTTTCGACTTCTACCTGATTGCCTTCGCGGTTCGCTATTAATCCCAACTCAAATATCGACGCCGTGTGTTGTGGCTCCAGTGCGAGTGCTTTTCTATAGCACTTCTTGGCGTCAATAAAATTACCAGTTTTTTCGGCAGCTAGGCCTGAGTAGTAATAAGCTTCTGCGCTATTAGGTTGGGCGGTTAGCCATAGCTGGGCGATGTGTGCTAAATCTGTCCAAGCCTTGTTTTGCAAGGGTAAAACTACGCGCATAAAAAATGGATAATCATCTTCTGCAGTATCCCAAAAAGGGGAAATAGTGGTCTCAGCAGAGTTTGTTGTGTCTGGCGACTCTAGCAGTGATTTAATCCACTTCACTGGAATATTATAAAAATAGGCGTCACGTCCAGGGCTCTTGAAAGTGCTAAGTGCAACTAGTTTGCCATCGCTATCAAATACTGGACTACCGCTCGCACCCATAATAAAAGAGTCGTCAGTTCGGATAATATGGCTGTCATCTAATGGGTATAGCGCTTTGACTTTGCCGTAGGTAATGAGTGGTTTGTAAGAGTCGCCGGGAAAACCTATAGCGAAAATATCTTGCTCGTATTTTAGTGTTTCGCTATCGCCAAGCTCAACAGGATTAATCTCTAAATACTGCAACGTTAAAATACATACATCGTGCTTCCAATCGGCTTTTAAACTAATAGGGGCATAACTGTTGCCAAACTTGGTGATACTTATTCCTGCTGCGTTAGCCAGGACATGGCAATTAGTGGCGACTAAATCCTTACCAACTACGACACCGGTACCTACGCCATGCCCACCTTTTTTGGTTGCGATATGCACTTTTACCACAGAGACTTTTAACTTATAGGTAAGTTCTGGACCAGGTTCGACCCCCGACTCGGCAAACGCCAGAGTGGCTAAACCACAGAACAAAAACGTAATTAAAAGATTTCGCATGGCTGCTGCTTTTTCCATGAGTGTGTTAGATGATACTGTAGCAATTAAATAATACGCTTTGTATAACTTTTCTTATTTCTTATATTTAAGCCAAAGTAATCATAGGCAAAATAATGCGATATAACAGTCGATTAACCACTACATTAATTTAGTGAACACAATAGTTTATAATCTAGTCTTTGTATCTAAAATTTAGTCAACATTAGGAATTTAAGCATGATAATTCAAAGCCATATCGCTGATTTGCCTACACCTACAGGTGTAATGCGTACTTATGTTCACCGTCCAGTGGGTGATAAAAAATATCCAGCGATATTGTTTTATTCGGAAATTTTTCATCAAACTGGTCCGATAGAGCGTGCGGCAAAAGTCATGGCGGGTCATGGCTATGCAGTGTTAGTACCGGAGGTGTTTCATGAGTTAAATCCTATCGGTACTGTACTGGGTTATGACGATGCGGGGCGCGATAAGGGCAATGCAGATAAAGCGGAAAAAGATGTACAAGGCTATGACACTGATAATCAAGCGATGATTGCCTATGTAAAACAGCAACTTTGGTACTCAGGTAAAATTGGTGCAATGGGCTTCTGTATTGGCGGGCACTTGGCATTTCGCGCTGCTTTGCAGCCAGAAATTGCTGCAACAGCATGTTTTTACGCGACTGATTTACACACGAATATTATCCCGAATCAACCGAACCAACACAGCATGGATAGACTCTCAGATATCAAAGGTGAGTTACTTATGTTGTGGGGCAAGCAAGATAACCATATTCCAACGGCAGGACGTGCATTAGTTTATCAAAAACTGACAGAGGCTAACCTCACTTTTACTTGGCACGAATTCAATGCGCAGCATGCTTTTATGCGCGATGAAGGTGAACGCTATGACCCGCAAGTGGCGATGATGGGCTATCAACTGGCTTTGCAGCTTTTTGCCAGAACCTTGAGCTAAGTTGTCAGTGTTTACGTTTAAACATTAACAGCGTTTAATGTATAAACTAAGTCGTTTATATAGTGCCAAGTCGTTGTTTGAAAAACATTTTTCAGCTATAGTTTTCAACTGCGATTTTTCGCAGCAATAAAAGTAGAAATGTTCAATAAAGCGTAACAATTTTCCGTAAAACTAAAGCCAAAAGCTTAAGATTTTTATACCACTACAACTTAAATTATCCATTTAATTGAGAAATTCATGACTATCAAAAATGCTGACATTGGCCTGGTAGGCCTTGCTGTAATGGGGCAAAATCTTGCCCTAAATATTGCCGATCACGGCTATACCATCGCTGTTTACAATCGCGACCCTAAAAAAATGGTGAATTTCATTGAAGAATGCAAAAAGAACGAACCATCACATGAGCGCGTAATCGGCCATGCCGATTTGGCTTCATTTGTGCTGAGCATCAAGCGCCCGCGTAAAATCGTATTGCTAGTTAAAGCAGGTAGCGCAACTGACGTAACAATTAATGCTTTACTACCTTTCTTAGAGCAAGGCGACATTATTATTGATGGCGGCAACTCATTGTGGACAGACACCATCCGCCGCGAAAAAGAATTAACGGCTAAGGGTATTGATTTTATTGGCTCAGGCGTTTCTGGTGGCGAAACCGGTGCGCGTTTCGGACCTAGCTTAATGCCTTCTGGCACACGTAAAGCATGGGAAAGTTTAGAACCCATTTGGCGTGATATTGCCGCTAAAGTGGATGCTAGAACTGGCGAGCCTTTAGAAGGTGGCGCTCCTGGTAAACCTGTAGTAGGTGGCTTCTCTTGCACGGAATATATCGGCCCAGATGGCTCTGGTCATTACGTAAAAATGGTGCACAACGGTATCGAATACATCGACATGCAATTGATTTGTGAAGCTTATTGGCTCATGAAGAACTTGCTTGGTATGGAAGCTGATGAAATCGGTAAAGTATTTGCTGAGTGGAATAAAGGCCCGTTATCCAGCTTCTTGATTGAGATTACCGCTGATATCTTGCAACAAAAAGACCCAATGGGTCCAGGATTCTTGGTCGATAAAATTTTAGATACTGCTGGCCAAAAAGGGACGGGTCAATGGACTGCCGCCAACGCGTTGGAATTAGGCGCACCGGCTAATGCGATTGCCGCGGCTGTGTACGCACGTGCACTATCATCCATTAAAGAAGAGCGCGTTGCCGCAAGCCATGTATTAAAAGGCCCAGTGATTCAAAAAGAATCAGATAAAAAAGCGGTTATCGAGGCGATTAAAAATGCACTGTATTGCTCAAAAATTTGTGCTTATGCACAAGGTTTCCAACTGATTGATAAAGCGCAAGTGGCTTATAATTGGAAACTTAACTTCGGTGAGCTTGCGCAAATTTGGCGCGGTGGTTGTATTATTCGCGCACGCTTCTTGCAAAAAATTACAGATGCTTACGCGCTTAACTCACGCCTTAAGAACCTGATGTTAGACCCGTACTTTACTGAAGCACTCACTGAAGGTCAAACTGGCTGGCGCGAAGTGATTGCGCTAGCAGTTAAAAATGGTATTCCAGCACAAGGCTTTAGTGCGGCATTGGCTTATTACGATGGCTACCGTAGTGCGGTATTACCGGCGAATCTGTTACAGGGTCAGCGTGATTTCTTTGGTGCGCACACCTATGAGCGCACCGACCAGCCGCGTGGGCAGTTCTACCATTTGGATTGGCCAGAAACAGGCCGCCCACAACTGCATATTGAATAGAGTCGTTTCATGTGAACTATCAGGTAGTTGTTAGTGATAATCTTAAACGCAATCACCATAAGCTTCTAATAATCTTAAAAGAGCCGATTTTTGCAGTTTAGTACTGTGTGTAACATTAGATTTTGCATCAGCTACTTGAGTAGCGCTTTGCTGATTAGGATGTATGGCAAGTACTTTACCAATTTCTTCATTACTATTTTTGCGATATTGCGGGGCGTAAATCTCATCTAGTAACTTTTGTTCCGACAGATGATCTATGGCTTTGATTTTTGAATTACTTTGTTGTGCTTGCATTTTCACTTCCTTTTGGGTGGTGCTTCAATCAATATTAAATGGTCGGAATTTTGTTCCTAGCTCTAAGATGTTAATTTAGCAAAAAGATTCAATTAATTACAAATATCTTTTGATGTTTTATCTAGGTTATATTTTAGAGTTAAATATATACAAACCTAGACCTTTAACGCATGAAATCAGTTTTAGATGACAGGCTTGAACTATTAAGCAATAACTACACCTATTTGTTGTAATTTATTTAGCTATGTTATTGGTTTGGTTGAAGATTAAGTTTCTGCTATTGAAGATATACGCTATAAGTTTACCTAGCAGGTCAAAATTTACGTAAAATAGGGTCTGAGTATTGATAGACCAAGTATACAAATAAGCATGCAAATTACAATCAACGGCAATTTACGCGATTTTGAACCAGTCCAGATGACAGTCGCGGCACTGGTGACTACATTAAATCTAGAAGGAAAACGTTTAGCCATTGAACATAATGGCGAAATTGTGCCACGTAGCCAGTTTATCGATGTCATATTACAAAATGGCGATCATCTGGAAATTGTTGGGGCAGTGGGTGGCGGTTAAATAAGCATATCCTGACGCTGATAGCGCAGATAAATATAGAAAATACAGAGAAAGTATGGATAAATTAACGATCGCAGGCAAAGAGTATCACTCACGCTTGCTTGTGGGCACGGGTAAATATCAGGATTTTGCACAAACACGCGCGGCAATTGGTGCAAGTGGTGCGCAAATTGTTACAGTGGCAATACGCCGCACCAATATTGGCCAAACGGCAGGCGAGCCTTCGCTGTTAGAGTATTTGCCGCCAGAAGAGTTTACCTATTTACCGAATACCGCAGGCTGTTATTCAGCAGAAGATGCAGTACGCACCTTGCGCTTAGCACGCGAGTTATTAGATGGACATCGTCTTGTGAAGCTGGAGGTGTTAGGTGACCCTAAAACCTTGTATCCCAATGTGATGGAAACAATTGCAGCAGCAAAAATCTTGGTCAAAGATGGTTTTGACGTGATGGTTTATACCTCGGATGACCCTATTATTGCTAAACAGCTTGAAGAAATCGGTTGTTGTGCGGTGATGCCACTTGCCTCATTAATTGGCTCAGGCATGGGGATTTTAAATCCATGGAATTTGCAAATCATTATTGAAAATGCAAAAGTCCCTGTGCTTGTGGATGCTGGTGTTGGTACGGCAAGTGATGCGGCCATTGCTATGGAACTTGGTTGCCAAGGCATTTTAATGAATACCGCGATTGCGGGTGCACAAAACCCTATACTCATGGCCTCTGCCATGAAGAAGGCCGTAGAAGCAGGGCGCGAGGCTTATTTGGCTGGTCGTATGGCTAAAAAACTATATTCTGCTGCACCGAGTTCGCCGACTGCGGGCATGATTGGTTAAGATATGACAACTGACAATAAGTACGAGTTTTCAGTAACAGTAGCGACTGTATTTATACCAGAGCAATCAAATGTTGAAGAAAATCGTTATGTTTTTTCATACAACATCAAAATTGCCAACACTGGTACAGTGCCGGCACAGTTGATTAGCCGGCACTGGATTATTATAGATGCGACTGGCAGCACACAAGAAGTAAAAGGTTTGGGCGTGGTAGGCGCACAACCTTTATTAAATCCTGGTGAGCATTTTGAATATACTAGCGGTACTTCATTGAATACGCCGGTAGGTAGTATGCATGGTACTTATCAAATAGTGGCTGAAGATGGCACACAGTTTGATGCGGTTATTGCACCATTTATATTGAGTATGCCGCGGGTATTGCATTGAGACCAGTGTGGCTAGCTCGTGTTTTTGTCTTGCTGTTGCTGGCCATGTTAGCAACCTCCTGCGCCACAAAGAATGTAAAACCTAGCACAAGCTGTGATTGCCCTGATTCTGGTAAAACCAGTGGTGGTGCAATTCAAATACCAAGTGCACCAAAGCAAGCTGAAGGTACTAAGCCTAATGACGCAGGCAATCCCAACGATACAACCAAGCCCAATGACACAAAAGTTGCTGATTACAGCTTATTAAAGCCTGCTAAATGGGATGAAATTGATGGTTTTAATCAAGATAATCTTACGCAGGCATGGCCAGCCTGGCTGCAAGGGTGCTCCACTTTAATTAACAAGCCAGTTTGGAAACAGGCTTGTACCGTTGCTAATACGCTAAAAGCGCCTACTAGCACTGCGATTAATGCTTATTATAAAAAGTATTTTACGCCTTATGCAGCAACTAATCTTGATGCAACTGATACTGGCTTAATTACCGGCTATTACGAACCATTGCTGAATGGTAGCCGTAAGAAATCGGCACAAACACCATATCCGCTATATAGCCAACCTACCGACCTGATCTCGGTCGAGTTGGGCGAATTATATCCAGATCTGAAATTCAAACGCGTGCGTGGCAAATTAGTGGGTAATAAGTTGTTACCGTATTACACGCGTGCTGAGATCGAAGCTGACCCATCTCCATTGCAATGTCATGAGCTTCTTTGGATAGACAATATTATCGATGTGTTCTTTTTACAGATTCAGGGCTCTGGCTTAGTTCAGTTAGATAATGGTGAGCAAGTGCATGTAGGCTATGCTGATCAAAATGGCTATACCTATAACTCAATTGGTCGTTTGCTGGTTGAACGTGGAGAGCTCACGCTGGATCAAGCCTCGATGCAAGGCATCAAAAACTGGGCGCGCAATAACTTAACTAAATTACGCGAGTTACTTAATAGCAATCCAAGTTATGTTTTTTTTAGAGAGTTGCCAGCTAATCTACCTGGCCCATTAGGCGCATTGGGCGTACCTATTATTGCCCAGCGTGTCGTGGCGATAGATCCTAAGTTTATTCCGTTAGGCGCACCGCTGTTTCTATCAACAACACAGCCCAACAGTACATTACCAATTAAGCGTTTGATGATGGCGCAAGACACTGGCGGTGCTATAAAGGGTGGTGTACGGGCAGATTTCTTTTGGGGTTCGGGTAACGAGGCCGGCAGACAAGCTGGAGCTATGAAGCAAAAAGGTAAGATTTGGGTGTTGTTGCCCAAAGAATTCGTATTAAAATAAGTTTGCTGTTACATAAATGATAGACAATAAAAAGGGGTGCTAAAAGCACCCCTTTTTATTTAATTAGAATTAATCTAATTATTTGTTCATTACGTACATTGTAACTTCAAAGCCAAAACGCATTTCAGTAGCTGCTGGTGTTGTCCACATGATAATTTCCTTTGTTTAGTTTGCTAATCAATTTAAGAGTTACGCGCTTGTTTGTTAAAACTGCATTACGTGAGTTGAATACTACGCGCAGTCGTCAATAAACACTTATACAAAGTCATGAAAGAGCGCTAATGATTTTCATTAGATTGTTAATGAATTGTAAATACAGTTATCTGGCTGATTTACTGCCTATCATACGAAGCCAAGCGAGAAAGCTTTTTAAGTACTCTGGTTGGCGAATACATAAATAAACTGTCACCAAGATATTCAGTAAGGCAGTGGCCAAAAATAACTGTGGAATGCTATATCCTTGCTCGAAGATTAAAATTGAAAACCCAGCAGAAACCACCATAAATAGCGCGTTCATAATGTTGTTAGCGGCAATGACGCGTGATTGATGAGTTTTTTGTGCGCGAGTTTGTATCAGTGCGTAAAGTGGCACAATATAAAAACCACCAAAGAGGCCAATCAGCGCAATATCTGCTAAAAGCCGCCAATTTGTTAAATAGCGAATAAAAGTTTGATAGTTGAAAAAGTGTTGATTATTGAAATTAGCATGAATGCTAGTGCTAGAGAAATATAAATCTGCTCCAAACAGAGTGAGGCCAATAGCCCCCAATAGCACTAGACCAATTTCTACTCGCCCGCGTGAGAGTTTTTCACACATGAGTGAACCAACTCCGATGCCCAAGGAAAATACGGTGAGTAATAAGATAAATACACTTTCGTCACCATGCAGTATGGTTTTAGAAAAAGTAGGAAATTGTGCCAATACTGTTGCTCCATAAAACCAGAACCAAGAAATGCCGACAATGGCTAACCAAATGGTTTGTTGTCCCCAAATGAGTTTTAAATTGCGATAGGTTTCACTAATCAGGTTCCAATTGATTTTAAGTTGGGCATCGGCAGCTGGCGAGTTAGGCACACCACGGCTCACCCAATAACCTAATACGGCAATCACCAAAACTGAACAAGCGGTGATTAACTCACCACCTTCGCGCATGGCTAGCCACGCACCAAGTACTTGGCCAATTAAAATGGCTACGAAGCTACCCATCTCCACCATGCCATTGCCACCTACTAATTCATTTTG
>JAYVMU010000063.1:0-32525 GCA_043758775.1 Methylophilaceae bacterium | reverse complement strand
GCTATTTATTCTGACGGCGATGTCAATGGGGAGGAATTATTAACCCGTGCTGACTATGCCATGTATAAGGCCAAGAAAGCCGGGAAAAATAGGTGGCATATTGAGAATCCTGACTCAACCGTTTAACCTGGATTCGGCGATTGGACGAGTCCGAGTACGCGCGCAGCGTGTCACCCAACGGGTGAGGGTTGAAACTCAATATTACTATTTATCCTCAATAGGTTACATGACAAATAAGCGGTCAATTGCCGGATACGGGATAATGCTAACTTATTGGTGCGAAAGGCGAGACTCGAACTCGCACACCTTACGGCGCTGGAACCTAAATCCAGTGCGTCTACCAATTCCGCCACTCTCGCAGGTTGCATTTACTTAAAGCATTTATCGTATGACTTACTTCTTAGATAAACGTTTAATCAATCAAGATGCGTATTGTATCTCAACTACGCCCAATTCGAGAAGAGCAAGTTGTGAAAAATAATTCGAAAGTTGGTCTTATCATCAAAATTACTGGCTAGTACGCATTAATTGTTGACATGGTAGCCATGCAATAGCAAGATGCTTGATTATAAATAAAATTATCAATTAAAGAATACTACTCATGCAAAACTCGATTCACAATGAAGAAATTAATATGCTACGCTCGGAGCTAGAACTATTAATGCGGGAACGCGAAAACCTACTGATTGTGACTGGCGCAGCTACGGGTCTAATCGCAGAGTTAAATAGCCACGATTTGCCGGTAAGTACGATTGAGGCCGCAGATTTATTAGCAACAACGATTAATAGATTGTCTGAAGAAACTTTGCAGGATGCACTTTCAGCCGTGCATGCCACTATCGCATAACCTTGTTAAATGTATAGAATTTTTAAATCGCTTGAGTCACTTCAATCAATTAAAATCGAATAAACCAGCAGCCTTGCTGGTTTTTTTCTTATCTGGCAGCTTATTAACGAGCTGTAGTTATCTGCCTTACCAAGCCAAACCTTTGGATTCGCAGACCATTACAGCAAAGCTGATTAATAAGGACCCGTCCAGCCCTGAATTTAATGCTTATTTAAAAAGCCAAGGTGTTACACAGCTACCAATCCAATCCTGGGGGCTAAACGAGCTCACTTACTGCGCGCTGTTTTTCAACCCGTCACTTGATGTCGCAAAAGCAAAATGGGTCGCGATGCAAGCTTCCATTAATACGGCAAATCAGAGACAAATCCCTAGTATTAATGGCAAACTTGCTCACAGCAATCTTAAAAATGGAGATAGGTCACCTTGGGCTTACGGTTTGGGTTTAGACATTCCATTAGAAACAGCCAACAAACGACAAATCCGCACTGAGCTAGCTAGCTATGAAGCCGAAATTGCTCATATTGAGGTTGCACAAGTGGCTTGGCAATTACGTAGTCAAATTGCAACTCAACTCATAGATTACCATGAGTCAGTTGCTCTAGCGGCTTTGCTACAAAAAGAACTAGATACGCAAACTGCACTACTGCATATGCTAGACAAGCGATTTAAGCTAGGCATGCTATCAAGTCATGAATTCAACGCGGCAAAATTGCAGCAACAAAAAACTCTACAAGCCTTAAACGCCGAACAAGCACGTTCACCTGCACTGCATACAAAGCTAGCAGCAAGCGTCGGCCTAACTAGCGAAAAGTTCAATACGCTACATTTAATGCCTCTAGATTTAGATGTGACGCTGAATAAAATATTAGCCTATAACTTAAATAGCGCCAAGAAACCTAACTCGCTGCAAAGCGCCGCCCTACTCAATCGCTTAGATATTCGTGCTGCTCTGGCACGCTATGCAGTCGCTGAAAGCAAATTAAAGATAGAAGTAGCCAAACAATACCCTGACATCTCTCTTAGCCCCAGTTTTGCTTTTGAATTTGGTGACAGCATCTGGTCTTTAGGCATTTCATCTTTATTTAATTTATTCAATCAAAATACCCATCTAAATAGTAGCTTAATTGCAGAAGCAACCCGTTTGCGCGAAGTAGAAGCAGCCCAGTTTGAAGCGTTGCAAGCCAAAGTCATTGGTGATTTAAGTCAGGCACAAGCTATCTATACAGCGACTAACTCAGAAATTGCAAGAACTCAGACCAACTTAGCTACACAATTACAACTTGACCAGCAATTACAAAAGCAATTTGATAGTGGTTTAATTGATCGATTAGAACTCACTAGCAACCAATTAATTACGATTAGTGCAGAACAAAATTTACTGAATACAAAATTTAGAAACTTACGTGCGGCTTATGCAATTGAAGACGTAATGCAACATCCTCTTTATAATAGCACAGACTATGAACCGTAAATTCGTCATCATTATTGTACTGCAGGCTTTACTCATCACCGTTCTATTCTGGGTGCTGGTGTTTTACGGTAAAGATGAATATGAATCCTACAAGCACGATACAGAAGAAAGTATTGGAAGCCCCTCTTTAGTTAAAGTAGAACAGGGCATTAATGTGTTGATATTACCGCTCGCTGTACAACAAAATAGTGATATTAAAACTAGCAAACTTGAAGCCAGCCAACACACGAGTAAAATTATCAGCTATGGCACAGTAGTGAGTATTGATGGTTTACTTGACTTACGCTCGCGCTATCAGGCAGCAAAAGCTGAAGCCAGTGTCACACGTGCCTCTGTCGTCAATAACAATACAGAATATCAGCGTCTAAAAACTCTGAATGCAGATGATAAAAATGTATCAGATCGTGCAGTTGCAACTATTGAAACGACAGTTAAAAGTGATCAAGCACGCTTACTAGCAAGTGAATCTGCTGCCAATAACATACGTGACACCATGCACCAGCAATGGGGAGTAGTATTGACTAACATCGCATTGGGAAATTTAGCCAATAAACCCCTGTTGAATGAAAATGAAGTTTTAATTCAAATCCTTCTACCGTTTGATGCCCCAGAACCAAAGCCAAACAGCACAGTGTTTATATCAACAACGGCGACAGCCAGCAACAAAGCTATCCCTGCTATGTTTATTTCGCGCTCAACCAATGTCGATGCTACCTTACAGGGCAAAACCTATTTTTATCGTGCTACCGATAATGCCTTACGTATTGGTATGCGCATACAGGCAACTGCTACAGCAAATGGGGCTGATACAAAACACCAAGCAGATGGCGTTATTGTGCCAAATACTGCGGTAATTTGGTATGGCGGTAAAGCCTGGGCTTACTTCAAGCAAGACGCCAATAAATTTACCCGCAAACCGATTAGTACCGATATAGAAGTTGATAATGGTTGGTTCAATCAAGGCTCACTTAAAGCCAATGATGAAGTGGTCACCAGTGGTGCGCAACTATTATTGTCAGAAGAATTTAAATCTGAAATCAAAAACGAGAATACAGATTGATTGTTCGTCATCTCTCTCCCAATTATTCATCAATTAACACGGCGTAGCTCACTATGATGTCAGCGATCGTCAAGTTTTCCATTCGCTTTAGTGGCATCATTATCGCGCTGGCAAGCTTGGTCATTATTTATGGACTTTTTAGTCTAACACGCGGTAATTTAGATGTGTTTCCCGAGTTCTCTCCTACCCAAATTATCATCCAAACCGAATCACCCGGCTTATCGGCAGAGCTGGTTGAATCACTGGTCAGTCAACCCATCGAAACCAGTATCGCAGGCACAGTAGGCATCGCATCGATGCACTCAGAATCAATCGCTGGTTTGTCCGTTGTAAATATTATTTTTGATGAAAAAAGTGATATTTATCGCAATCGACAGGTCATTGCAGAACGACTCACCACGCTAGCCAACCGACTGCCACAAGGCATTACTCCAAGCATAACTCCACTCACTTCTTCTGCTAGCACGGTATTGGGAATAGGCTTAACGTCAGATACTCGCACACTCATGGAGTTACGCACACTGGTTGACTGGACTGTGGTACCGCATCTACTCGCTATTCCCGGGGTAGCTGATGTCAATATATTTGGCGGCAAGATACGACAATATCAAATTCAAGTAGAGCCCGCTAAATTGACACGTTATGGCATTTCATTGCAACAAGTAGTTGATGCAGCAAGTAAAGCCACCGGTGTACGTGGTGCAGGGTTTATCGAGAATAATAATCAACGCATTATTGTAAATAGTGAAGGGCAAACACTGACACCAGCAGCCCTAGCAAAAGCGACAGTAAGCTACAAAAATGGTCAGGCCATTCATTTAGGCGATATAGCACAAGTAGTAGAAGGCGCTGCCCCCTCTATTAGTGCAGCTGCAATTAACGGAAAAACTGGCATTTATTTATCAGTGCAAGGTCAGCTTGGAGCTAATACTAGTGAGGTTACTAAAGCGCTTGAAGCAGGTTTAAAAGAACTAAAACCCAAATTGGCCAGCGATCAGGTAGAGCTACATGAAGGCTTATTTAGACCCGCTAATTTTATCGAAACAGCGATTAACGGCGTACGCACCGACATACTTATCGGTTCCGTGTTGGTGATTACCGTGCTGTTTTTGTTTCTGTTCAATGCCCGTACAGCATTTATTTCAGCAACTGCTATTCCTATCTCATTGCTCACGGCTATTATTGTACTGAGCTATTTTAATATCGGCCTAAACATTATGGTATTAGGCGGCTTAGCTATTGCCTTAGGCGAGGTAGTGGATGACGCAATTATTGACACAGAAAATATCTTTAGACGACTAAAAGAAAATCGATTACTAGAAAAACCAATTGCCATTTATAAAGTAGTATTCGACGCCTCTATGGAGGTTCGCAGTTCGGTCGTCTATGCCACGATTATCGTGGTATTGGTTTTTGTACCTTTGCTCACGTTAGGTGGCGTTGCCGGCAAGCTGTTTGCACCGCTAGGCTTTGCCTATATCGCAGCGATACTGGCGTCACTCATTGTAGCGCTCACGCTTACTCCAGCACTATGTTATTTATTATTAGGTAACGCTAAATTAGATAGCGAAGATTCGCCCATCATCCGTGTAATCAAACGCGCTTATATCAAGCTACTTTATCGTATTGAGAAACAATATAAGATAATTCTCGGCATTTCGTTTCTGTTAATCACCTTAGGTTTAGGTATTTTGCCGTTGTTTAAAAGCCAATTTATCCCTAATCTGCACGAGGGTCATTTCATTATGCACATGACTGCCTTACCTGGTACTTCGGAGCAAGAATCGCTGCGCATAGGCAACAAAGTGAGCCAAGTGATTCGCAATATCAAAGGTGTGAAATCCGTCACCCAATGGGTGGGGCGTGCGACTAATGGCGCAGATACTTTTGGCACACACTATAGCGAATTTGAAGTTGAACTATACCCATTAGGTGGTGATGAACAGAATCGTGTTCTGGACAATATCCGCGAGGCACTTGCAGGTGAAACGGTTGATAAAGCCCATGATGGGGTCATCGAACCAGGCTTTGTCGGTGTCAATTTCGCTATTAATACGTTTTTAACCGAACGTATAGAAGAAACAATTTCTGGCTATACAGCAGCCGTGGTCATCAACATTGTGGGTGATGATTTGGACGGTTTAGATCGTGATGCACAAAACATCGCGGCGCTTTTGAGTAGCATGAAAGGTGCACAAGATGTGCTAGTGCAATCTCCTCCTGGTACACCACAAGTCGTCATCAGGCTGCGCCTCGACAAGCTCGCCAGTTGGGGTTTACAAACAACAGACGTGCTCGATACCATCCGTGCTGCTTATGAAAGCCTGCCCGTATCCCAAGTATATTTAGGTAGCCGCGTTGTTGGCGTCAGTGTGTTGCTTGATGAAAAGTCACGCGATGATATTCCTGATATAGCCAAACTCCCGCTATTTAATCCAGACGGTAAGCAACTCTATTTAAGCGATGTAGCAAATATCAGCCAAGAAAACGGCCGTTCAAAAATTCTGCATGCAGGAGCTAAACGTATACAAACTGTCACCGCCAACGTCAAGGACCGTGATTTACAAGGTTTTACTGATGAACTGAAAAAGCGCATTCACAAGCAAATTAATCTAACACATGGCAACTACCTGGAATTCACAGGTGAGGCAGAGGCCAATGCAAAATCACGCGAAGATTTAATTGTGCATTCATTACTGGCAGGAGTCGCCGTGTTTCTCATGCTCTATATCGCATTTGGCCGCTTACGCAACCTACTGCTTACTTTCGCCAATCTGCCCTTTGCACTTATTGGTGGCGTACTTGCGGTTTTATTCACCGGCGGCTGGATATCACTAGGCTCACTGGTCGGTTTCGTTACTTTGTTCGGTATTACCCTGCGAAATTCCATCATGTTGGTATCACATTACCAACATTTAATTGATGAAGAGTCCTGTGAGTGGGGCTTAGAAACCGCTATCCGCGGCGCGACTGAACGATTACCTTCTATATTAATGACAGCAATTGTTACAGCATTAGGTTTGCTGCCATTAGCTGCCGGCAGTGGCCAACCAGGACGTGAAATAGAAGGCCCAATGGCCACCATTATTGTCGGTGGTTTAATCACGTCAACTATACTTAACTTATTGATTTTACCTACGATTATGTTGCACTTTGGACGCTTTAATAAACATATTAAAGCTTAATCGTACTTAATATACTTAAACCGTGCATCTTCATTCGGTGTGCCTTCCAATGCGCCGCCCTCTTTAGCTGGTTGCCAGCCAATCACTGATTCAATCTTAGCGGCCAGTTCAAAATCCTTATCGGTAATGGCTTTGGCATCATGTGAGCAGAGTTTTACAATCACATAGGCGTATGACACCGTTAAATCTGGATGATGCCAAGCAGCTTCAGCCAAATGACCAATCGTATTTACCACCATTAAAGTAGCTTTCCAGCCACTTGTTTTATATTTACGGCGTATCCAGCCGTTTTCAAAATACCAATGTGGTAACTCATTGGCTAACTTCTCTATCAGTAATTGTTCATCGTTGTAAACCATATCATCCCCTTAATATTAACTAATGCCATCCGCAACGTACTGCTAGTCCGGTAGCACTTAATTTATCAGCATCAATGCCTTGTTCAAACGCAGCGTAATCAGCCTTGCCTATGATCCACGAATTAAAATGTTTTCCTGCAATAAAATCCCCAAAATGAGAATCAACAACGTCTTCTTTAATCAATCTTTCTAGTGAAATCTGATTTGAAATTTCGTCGTCATGGTGCCCTTTTGTTTTAAATTTAACTGATTTAACTAACACTAAATGTTCAGCATTCAGCTTGGCTGCTAGCCATGCAGCAAGACTGTCAGAAGTGACCTGCCAGGTAGTGGGAATACCTTCATCGGCACAAACCATTTTACTAGGTAGCCAAATAATGGCTCGATGTTGAAAACCGCGCTCAGCAATTTCAAGCTCACTATTTGCTGTGACGATTGCGGGATTAAGGCTAGCTAACAACTCACCATATTGATCCATCGCCATCAGAGCCATCTTGTGTGCAGACTTATCATCCAGATTAGTTAACCTTTGTGCCTCGCGCACTGCATCAGAAAAAATACCACCACCCGGGACAATGATGATTTTTCCGTCGCTAAAACGGGCCAAGATATCGAGCCAATGTGTCAGCTCTTCAGCGCCTAACAAGCTGCCGCCAAGTTTAACTATCCACATGATCATCCGTATATCTAGTTGAAATGGCTGGCATATTGGCACCAGCCTGACTCGCACCAAAATACTGCATGAGCTTGAGCATACTAGATGCTTTATCCCAAGTTTCTTTATATTCTTTATGCATCTCAGAGTCGGCCACTATGCCACCTCCCGCATAAAAACTTATTTCATTATCCGCATACACCATGGTGCGAATCGCAATATTGGTATCCATATTGCCATCAAAACCGATATAGCCTATTGCACCACAATAAAGCCCGCGTCGATGCGGCTCTAGTTCTTCAATGATTTCCATAGCGCGTAGCTTTGGCGCACCGGTAATTGAGCCACCAGGAAAGCACCCGCGCAACAAATCAATCGCTGTTTTGCCAGTTGCCAGAGTACCTGTAACCGTACTTACCAAATGATGGACGTTGGCAAAACTTTGCAAGCTAAACAGATTATTCGCTTTAACTGAACCGACTTCGCAGCTTTTGCTAATATCATTACGCAACAAATCGACAATCATCAGATTTTCTGCCTGGTCTTTCGCGCTTTCAACTAACTCTTTTGCATTTGCAGCATCTTCGTTAGCATCATCCGCACGCGGTCTAGTGCCTTTAATCGGGCGTGTTTCTACATGATCATCTGTGACTTGCAGAAAACGTTCTGGTGAGCCTGATAAAACCTGCATCTTTGGCAAGTTCATATACGCCATAAAAGGCGCGGGGCTTATTTCACGCAGTTTTTTATAGGCAATCCAAGCGCTGCCTTCGGCTTTGACTGAAAAACGTTGTGCAAGATTGACCTGATAACAATCACCATCAAAGATATAGCGTTTAATTTTATCAAATGCAGCAGAATAAACCGGTAAATCCATATTAGAACTCACAGCACTAGTTACTTTAAAAACTGGCTTTACAAGGTGACTCAATGACTTTTGCTGCTGCACGTTGACCAGTGTATTAAACAAGCTACATAAACCTTGCCAAGCCTCTTTAGTGCGTGGATCATGTTCTTGAGACACAAGGTAAGTACGTTGCTCGCGATGATCAACCACTACTGCCCAATCGTAAATGCCTATGCTCATTTCTGGGATATTAGCGGCATCTTGCGCGGTATCCGGTAAATCTTCTAAATAACGTGCTAAACCATAGCCAAAATAGCCAACTACCCCGCCGCTAAAAGGTAATTCAGCTAACTCGCTTGCAGGTTTATTACTGTAAGGCTCCATCACTCGTTTAAGTAAAGCAAACGGATCATCTTCTATAAAAGAGGTTGAGCCATCACCTTCCGAAACATAGGCACGGTTATTGAGTGTGCTTATTGTCAGCATAGGCCGTGCAACGATAATGTCATAACGCCCGTACTGCCCTTGTGGCCGAGCGCTATCTAAGAAAATGGCCCAATCTTCATGCGCAATCTTTTCAAAAAGCAAGGCACTGTCTGGAGTGTAGTTAAGTTGGTGTTTCAGCATAATGAAAGTATTATAAATGAAGTGCTAAATTCGCAACGGCATAGGCAGGGAAGCACACACCAGCCCAGTTTTTTTCTGCTAATGAACTACCAGCAATCATGTCTGTAGCACGAATAAACGGTCGATTCAATTGCTGAGTCAGCGCTCTCACAACCTCGACACCGGCTCCCGCGCCGACAATCGGAGCATCGGTATCAAGCAATCCTGGTATACCTACTGAGTTAACTAAGTCGTATCTAGAAAAATGACGCATTGCTGCCTTCTTCAGCGTATTTAATTGCGTTTGCTTAAACACATGCGCTAAGCCAATCCATGCTGCGATCTCGACATCGGCTAAATCATGACCTAGCATCCGCGCTACTCTGCGGGCACTGTCTTGCATAGTTTTACCACCACCATCTGCTGTATCACTCATATCTTCGGCTTCCGCTAACTCACCGGTTAAGCGATAGACATCGGCCATTGTTGCAAAGTGCTCAGCGGCTACCGTATACCATTCACCAGCAAACGGCACGCTGCCAGCCACCGCCATTAAAGGCGTGCGTATCATGCCTGTGTACACCAACTCCTCAAACCGCATACGCGTAGCATCATTAAAACCACGGCACTGCGGTTGACCATTGGCAATCACAACAAAGTCTGTTGTCGTGCTACCCATGTCGATTAATAAAGCTTGTGATTGTTTCTGCGCAACAAACTGAGCACTTGCAAGCCAATTAGCCGAAGCAATCTGTACCGTATTTTCTGTCACTTGTGCAAACTCGATAAAACCGTGCCGACCTGCGTAATAGTGCTTTTTACCATTAAGTTTTGCATCAAGCAAATTTGCAATTTGTATAACACCAGTATGCCTATCAGGAAAAATATCGGCCAATTCACCTGTCATGGTAATGGCATGGATTTGGGCATCATGGATATTGGGATTGTGTTCATGAAGTTCAGCCAACACTTCATCAATGGCTAGCGCTAAAGCTTTTAAACCATGCCATAGCGGGCATGCTACTTGAACCACTTGTAGTGCATTACCAGTTGTATCAATCAGCGCAGCTTTCAAGTGCGCGCCACCTATATCCCAGCCAATAATTGTGTGCGTCATACGGTAATTTCTACTGGTTTATTATTGAGCTTATTGAATGGCAGCATAGTGAAGAGAGGATTGAAAAATAATTCTAAGATCAGTTTACTCGGGTTAATTCCCAATGATGCATGTAGACCCGCAAAAGAAGTGGTTAAACGTGGGTTAATTTCTAAAACCGTGATTTTATCATCACTCACAATGACATCTACGCCAACATAACCTGCTAAATCAGGCATAGCGCTACTGATTTGTTGGGCAATATGATCAAAACGCTCATCATTGGCTTGTAAGCCATTCACCACACTACCGCTATAAACAAATTGTTTATTCACAAGCTCAACTTTTTGCTGGTTACAACTCAATAACCACGCTTTTCCGTCTTTACATAACATTGAAATACTGGCTGCCACTCCCTCTATGTAAGGTTGAATGACATAGTTAGTGGCGCTATTATTTAACCATTGCTCTACCTCAGCCGTGGTTTCCAGATATGCCGTATCATCACAACCCGCGCCATCATCAGGCTTAGCTACCCATCGCCTAGAGTCACTATCAAATTCTTTAGCACCGAATTCATTCAAGCGATAAGTAGCGACCACGTTGATACCTGCTTTTACAAGTTGCTGAAATGTTTGATATTTACTACTCGCCAGTTTGATTGCACTGAAACTACAGCCTAAATGTAGCACATTACAGTGATTCACTAAATTGACTAAATCCGCTAATGTATTGTCTGTTTCTGGGGCAATAATAAAAGCTGCATCACAATTTTGCAGCAAGTCCTGCCAAATAACCCATGCATCATCTTGCGCGCTGATTGGCACAGAGTTTGATATAGGCGAGCTTAGCCGAGCATCATGTGTCGTAATGATTACAATTTCTGGCAGCAGACTCAAGTCGCGCAATAAAGCATCACGCATCATCGTGCCTTCTCGAACTAAAGATGGTGGTAAATCAGCACGATTTAATCCACCAGCAGTGATAAACTCACATATAAAAATTTTCAAGCAAGGTTTCAGATGCAAATCATCCCAGTGATTGATTTAATGGGCGGTCAAGTAGTACATGCCAAGCATGGCTTACGTGGACAATATCAGCCGATAAATTCCCAATTAACGCCTTTAAGTGAGCCATTGGCTATCGTAGAAGCACTATTAAAATTATACCCATTTGACACGCTTTATATTGCAGATATTGATGCTATTTTGGGTACTGGGTCGCATATCGAAGTAATTGAAAACATCTGTAAAACATATCCACAACTTAACTTATGGTTGGATTGTGGCATACGCCAAGCTAATGCCAGAGCACTTTACATGAGCAAGCAAGTTAGGGTGATTATAGGTTCGGAAAATATCAAAAACTTGCAAGACTACCGAGCTATTAGCTATGCATGCCACAGTCAACATATTCTATCGGTAGATTTCAATCAAGCCGGTGCAATGGGCATATCTGAACTACATGAAACTGCGCATTATTGGTCTGATGAAGTAATTTGCATGTCACTTACATCGGTAGGTAGTGCACATGGGGTTGATATTGGTCGATTAAAACAATTACAGTCCCTGAATAACTTACGCAGCAACCCTAGTATTATCTATGCAGCTGGTGGTTTACGTAATGTAGATGAGGCAAAAGAATTAGCTAAATTAGACATTAAAGGTATATTAGTGGCTACTGCGTTGCATCAAAAAGAACTCTCTGTAGAAGATATTCATTATTTAGAAACAATCTTAACTTAACCTCTTAAGCCAAAAAAAGCCCAAGCAATCTTGGGCTTTTAAATGAACACTAAAAACTATAGATTAGTATTATTCTAAGTTTGCGTGAATTGCACGCATACCTTCTTCAGTTAAGCCTTTAGCTGCAATTAAATCAGCAATCGTAGCTTCTAAGAAAATCAGTGTTGATAGCTCAAATTGACCGCCCATAGGCATTGCGATAATAGGAGAAAAACTGTTGTCGTTACCAATTTGAATGTTCAAATCAGCGACTTCGCCCATTGCAGATTTTGCTTTCATTGAAATAACCGCTAATTTAGCACCCATTGATTTCGCTTTTTTAACTAATGGCAATAATGTTTCCGTACCGCCAGATCCTGAAACCAATATCAGCAAATCACCTGCCTGAATGCTAGGTGTAGCCACTTCGCCGACTAAATTAACTTTATAGCCGCTATGCAATAAACGCATGGCAAAGAAACGGGATACTAAACCTGAACGACCAGCACCACCAACAAAAATGCGACCGGCGCCATCAACCAATGCTAACAATTTAGCAGCGTTGCTTGCATCTGTTTCACTCAAAATAGTGGTGATGCGATCTAAAATAAGCTTTTGATTATTCATGATATTCCCTCAATAATTCATATAGTTTAGCTGAAACTTCAGCTCAATGGCGTCATTAAAAAAATCCCGACACATTACTGAGTCGGGATTTTTTATACTTTAATCAATAAATTCTAAATAAAATCTAGAACTTATCTCACCAATTAAGCGTGAGCGATTTTAGTGATTTCAGCAGCAGAAGCAGCAGGATCAGCAGCACCGTAGATAGCAGCGCCAGCTACAATGATAGTAGCACCAGCGTCACGTACTTGTGCAGCTGTAGCAGCTTTAACGCCACCAGCAACTGAGATTTCAACGCCTAATTTCAAAGCAGCAACTAATGCTAAGTCTGTGAATGGTGTTTGACCAGCAGCTTGTTGGTCTAAACCAGTGTGAACGCCAATGATGTGCGCGCCAGCAGCAGCAACTTCTTTAGTTTTAGCGGCTTTGTCAGCAACGTTGATCAAGTCAACTTGTGCTTTTTTACCGTATTTGTTTGCAACATCAATTACGCCTTTGATAGTACCGATATCAGCACAACCAAGAACTGTACAGATGTCAGCACCAGCTTTATAGAATGGCTCAGCTTCGTAGAAGCCAGCATCCATTGTTTTTAAGTCAACTAAGATTTTGTTGTTTGGGAATTTAGCACGTAAAGTCTCTAACAATTTGATACCGTTATGCTTAATGCATGGTGTACCGATTTCTAAGATATCTACGTGTGGAGCTACTGCAGTTGCTAATGCAACAGTTGCGTCGAAATCTAGTGAATCTAAAGCCATTTGGGTTAATGCCATGGTGTTCTCTCCGTTATTTACTACTATGTTATTGAATACTACTAAAAGCTTTTTTACTACAAAAAAACTGGACCCTTATATTAAGTGCCTAGCCTATTTATGTCAATCTTAAACTACATCGATTACAGTTTAATTACGTTTTCGTGGTATTTTATGGATGACCTAACCCTAAAGTACAGAATTAAGTCATTCCACACCAAACTGCCAACAATTACTTATAACTTTGCAGATAGCGCTGCTTCTAATTTGTTTTGATCTACGACAAAGCCGCGAATGCCTTCTGCTAATTTCTCAGTCGCCATTGGATCTTCGTTTAATGCAAAACGGAACTCTTCTTCGGTCATTTTTGCAGACTGTGTTTTTGTAGCGCCAGTGTCTTTTAACACTTGTACTAATGTGCCTTCAGTTGCTGCCAAATCTTGTAATAAGTTTGGTGAAACTGTTAGACGATCACAGCCAGCTAAAGCGATTAACTCACCAGTGTTACGGAATGAAGCACCCATTACCACTGTTTTAAAGCCATGCTCTTTGTAATATGCATAAATAGCACGCACAGAAACCACACCTGGGTCTGTTTCTTGTGTGTATTCAGTACCTGGGTTTTTAGCTTTGTACCAATCTAAGATACGGCCTACGAATGGTGAGATTAAGAATACGCCAGCTTCAGCACATGCACGTGCTTGGCCGAAACCGAATAATAATGTGAGGTTACATTGGATGCCTTCTTTTTCAAGAATCTCACCGGCTTTGATGCCTTCCCATGTTGATGCTAATTTAATCAATACGCGGTCTTTACCTACGCCTGCATCTTGATAGAATTTAATCAATTTACGGCCTTTAGCAACCATTTTCTCAACGTTGAAAGATAGACGTGCATCCACTTCTGTAGAGATACGGCCCGGCACCACTTTAGTGATTTCTAAACCAATTAACACGGCCAATTTATCTGCAGCATTTTCAACTTGCACTTCTTTGCTTCCACCTTGCGCTTTTGCGTAGGCAATCGCTTCTTCAATCAGGTGTGCATATTGTGGCAAAGTACTTGCTTTTAGTAATAACGATGGATTAGTCGTTGCATCAACAGGCTTTACACTTTTGATTGCTTCTACATCACCAGTATCGGCCACGATTGTGGTCATAGATTTCAATTGTTCTAATAATGTTGCCATTGCTCTCTCCTGATTAGATTTCTAAATAGCTGTGATTAGACGTGCTGAATGATTTGCTATATTTCAACCCGTAATTATAACGAATTTTAAGCTTTTTGTTTGGGCTTTTTACTGTGTTTTATTATCAGATTAGATGGTATTACATGCATTTAATAATAAAGTTGCCACGGTTAAATCTGCGCTGGTACCGGGATTAATCAACCTTTGCTTTAAGTCTGCATCCCAAGCCATTAATATACGTAAGTAAGTTTTAGGATTTACTATTTGTTCAAAGGCATGCAGATGATATACAGCCTCTTGCTGAATTTTTTTTGCCGTAGACTCACCAAATTTTCGTGCAATATGACTATCAGGAAATGTCGCCAAAAAACTGAGGTAAACGAAGGTAGTCGACCAACTTGGATTTTGCCAACGTGCCATAGCCGCTTGATAACTAGACAAACCCACATCAAAAATATCTGCAAACCCATTGCTATATTGTTGGGCAATTAAATCGCGATGCTGGGCTGCTTGCATCGCTTGCAGCAAGGTAACTTGTGCAGCGGCGTGCACATCATGCTCACCGCTACCTAAGCCTGCAGGATTAGCCAGTGCAATCGCCCGAAAAGCCAACTCAGCATCCTGAGTAGTTAAACGATTTAAAACGCTTTTAATACGTGCCTGCAGGCTGACTTCTTTTTCAGCTGAAACTACACCGACTTCTGCCTGCACGATCACCGCACATAATAAAATAATACCTAAATTAGTATTGCAATTAACGGACTGTTGCGTAACTTTAACTGAGTTAAGAATGCGCTCGCCCACCGTCAAGTTCGATTGGGCAATCACTTTTGCTACTGCTTCGGCACTTTTAATAAAATCTTGCACCAGCATGCCATGACCATCAGCAAAAATATGTACATTACCTGGCTTAATCGCTTGCAACTCCGCAATACAAGCAGCCTTGAAAGCTTGTGCTAAATCTAACTCCATACTCATAGTTTACTGAGCAAATCATCCACCAGAGCTTGCGCAATATCCACCTCAACTACGCTCTGTAAGCCTTTCCACGCAGGGATGCTATTCACCTCGAGCACATAATGATGCCCTGTCAGATCAGTAATAATATCTACACCACAATAATCCATATCCAACACTGTTGCCGCTTGCATGGCCAGTTCGGCAATTTCGCCACTGGCTGCCAATGCCTCACAGCGCCCGCCATTCGCCACATTATTCACCCAAGTTTGACCATAACGCTTCATCGCAGCAGCGGCCTTACCGTTAATGATAAACACGCGCGTGTCATGCCAGGTATCAGTTGGGCTACTTTCGATAAATCGTTGCAAGTAATACACGCCATCAATATGTTCTTGCATAGGCACGGGGAATGGTGCATTTGCTTCAAGAATAGAAACACCCTTGCCTTGTGAGCCAAATAGCGGCTTAATCACTAGCTTTTGATTATTTTTTGTTTCTTCAGCAATAATTACCGCAGCATGATGCCGTGATTCACATACCCAAGTTTGCGGTGAAGCAATACCTTGCTGATACAACAAAAAACTTGTCATAGCCTTATCTACGGTGCGTTCGATCGCTTTCGGTGCGTTATAAACTTTAACCCCAGTTGCTTGCAAAGCATGTAAAAAATCTAGCCGAAGAATCACTTGCTGTAAGGTGCCGCCAGCAATACCCCTTATAAAGGCAGCGCTGGGCAGAGCATTTTCAAATTGCGGGAGTCGAATCGACTGGTTGTTACTAAGGTCTGGCCGACTAAAATCAAAGCAGCAATCTTTCAGTGAAATAAAAACTGCTTCAACATCTCGCCTGGCAAAAGCCTCAGTTAGGCGTGCGCCATGCCATCCACCCGAGTCACAAGGCTCATCGGTAAAAATTGGGACTTTTAACACAACTGACTATTGACTGTTATACCCAAAAGAAACATCGAGCAACGCCGCATCCAGCTTACCTGCATGGAAGCTTTTACCAGAGGCTAAGGCCGTCACTGTTACCGCTGCTGGGCTAAACAACAAAGGGTCAATTTGATAGAAGTCCATATTCACCGCTTTAAATACCTCTGCAAACGGTTTACCGTAATCGCTGGAAGTACTACTAGGCAGTGCTTGTGCTAAAGTTTGCGCATCGGCATCGCTACCATTGACAAAAATATGCGCTTGACCGCCAAATAAAATCGCATCGTTGGTGCGCCCCATCCCTGTTAAAAAGTCAGGTGATGGTGGTGGAATCGGCGCGGTCGCCATACCATCTACCACTAAATTCAAATCAAAACCTAAGGTATGGATTTTATGCATAGCCACCTCAAGTACCCGCGCCACGATTTGCACCGTGCCAGCTAAGCTACGCGTGGGCGTGAGGATAAAGGTGAGGTTTTCAGGCTTGATATTAGTATCACGTGCGACTTTTTCTATAATTTCCAGCGGCGGGATTTTATCGGTTTCCAGTACCAAGCACGTCGCCTCCGCATGGTCTTTATAAGTTAACTCTGCAAATAACTCCTCACGTCCGGCAATGGCACGTGCGGGACCAGAACCTAATGCAAAAAACTTTTCATGCTGCAAAGCCCAACCGGCATATTGACTGCCTAAGCAAGCCAAGATTGGCTGATTACTATGTACTGTCACACCAAACGACCAGTGTGGAAAAGTATTGTTCGACTGTAATTGCACATGCCCCAACCCGCCCATGCAAATCTCTGCAATTAAACGTCCCGCCTCTAGACCACCCGCATGAGCTATGCCAGCATCGATAATTGTACAGCCATTGCCTAAGGTTTCTACGCCTAGCCTGAGTTGTGGGGCGTTTCTGATAAGCGCTTGTACCAAAGAGGTTGTAAGTTGGTTGATGCTAATTGGGGTTGTTGTATTCATGGCGATTATTCTAATTCTAAATATTTAATTTCTATTATTTTCATTTATAGCAGCAGTAAACAGCGACTGTAGATATTGTATTCGTATTACTACTAATTCGTTAGCATCATCGCTACTTATTCCGTCAGCCAGCGCGGTGCAAACAGGCTCACCTTTTTTAATCACCGTATTGGTCATGGGAATATCTGCTACCCACTCAGGCCAAATACTATATTCATTCACCTCAACATCACAGGGGGCATAAAAAACATGGTGTGCTTTTGAGGTTTGAGCAACGGCTGGTAAGTCTTTTAAATGGCAGTCAGTTAAATCTTTGCTGCACGCCTGTATATGCAAGTCTATCAAGTAAGCATCTTCAAATTCATACAAGCCAAAGCTGGCACTTAAGCGTGGGTTGATTTCCAGCACCCAGATATTGTCATCAACACCCTCCATTTGCACCATGGCATCCAGGCTATTTAACCCGGTAAGTGAATAATGCTTTGATAGCTTAGTTGCGTAAGCTATCAACTTATCTTTCACCGCTTCAGCCAAAGGACAATGACTGATAGCACCAGCATATCGATATGGGCTTGCTTCTGTAGCATCTATCAATTGCCGATTGAAACCAATCACTTGCACTGACTGAGCATGTGCAAGAAACAACAGGGAGACAGACGTTGCTAAAACTTTACGCTGATAATAATCGCCCTCATTTAAAGCAACGCCCTCAGATGCATACTGTATATGCATTCCACCCGAGCCACCGGCTTGCTTAAGCAGCCACCCCTGTGCATGCTCTAAATTAGAAAAGCACACTTCTGGGTACGGAATATTTAATAAATCCAGTGTGTTAAAAAAATTTATCGGATGCTTAATTTCCGCAACTATATGTGCAGAATTACCAAACACCGGCAACCGTTGTGCGACAAGCTCCAGCAATTCAATGTTACCTTCAAAACCGCTACCATATACAAAATTGGTCACATTTGCACAATCAATTCCTGCTAACTTTTGCAGAAAGTCAGCGGTGTCAAAGTTACCATTTATTTGCCTGACTAGAATCGCTTGCTTCGCCACTGTTTGTGTATCAACATCAGCAAAAGCATCTATTGCAATCACCTCATAACCTGCGGCAACCGCGTCGGCAACAAACGCCCGTGCTGAAAGTGCAGCAATGATGATGGTTTTAACTATTTGCAAATCTCTGTTTTATTAAACCGTAGGCGCCAACTCGCGTGCCACTAAAAATGCCGCATTAAAATCTAAATGTATCGCCTTTTGACTCGCCAACATCTGCTGTAATAAACCTTGTTGAGTCTTATATTTAAGCTGGCCAATCGCTAACGCACCAATCCCGGCAATTTTGGTACCTTTAATTAAGTCGCCATTGGCAAAAGCATCTACACCCTCCACCCCTGACGGCGCAACGGCATTGACATCAGCCATCACTTTGATAGTGGTGGACTGATTAAACTGCGCCAGATCAAGCACACGCACTCCAGCCGCTGCGGTACATATCACGACCTCAGAAGTGGATAAAACCAGTCTTTTCGCCTCGTCCGAGACACCATCAACAGCCGTTATGGCAATATTGTAGCGTGTGTTATAGGCATCTGCCTTAAGTTGCATATCGGATAAGCCGCGATGCGCAACCAACTCAACATCTGCACCGGCAAACGCTGCAATCACTGCAGCACAGCCACCCACAGGACCACTCGCACCAAATATACTGACTCTACCGCCAGCAAAGCCACTGCCGTGATTTGCAATAAGCTGATGTTCAACTTTTGCCATCATAGCAGCAGCCGTTGTAAATGCACCTGACGGATCTGCAAATGTAGAAATCTCAAAAGGGGCAAACATACTTGTTTTTGCAGCAGCCTGCATATCCATCGCTAAATCAATGTTGCGTCCACCAATAAAAATTCCTTCACGTTTTATACCAGACGGACTACGTGAAAAAATAGCATCTTGCGTAAGGCCTGCAACTTCTTGCAAATTCACATTGGTATACGGCATGATTTTATCAAAACCCGCATCGTAGGCCATATTCACGTCGAATGGGCTCGCATTTTTTGCAGCAGTAATAAGATGTAATATTGAAACTTTTTCCATAGAATTTACCATAAAATTTATTTGTTTATTGATTATTTACAATGACTTGTGCGCCGTGATTTAAGCCCCGGCAGATTTGAAACGTTAATGATAAATCATCCTGAAACTTTGTCTCCAGCTGTTTAAAGCACATTTCAGCTTCATTTTGATTAGCAAAAATCGCAAATCCTGTTGGTCCCCAAGAACTTTGTCCAAAACAAGCAACGCCTTGATTATCTAAATAATTTAAAGCTTGCTCTACTGCTTTGCTTGCATAACTACCACCTTGTACTGGCGCAAAGTACTCGCCAGTACAAGCTTGAAGCTCACGGATAGCCAAACCAAAACTCGCTAAATCGCGCTCAGCTAGCGCTGGCAAAGCTTGCATTAATACGCGATGACTTAATTTTTCTGCTGAAGCTAAGGTAGCGTCAGGCAGTGTACGAAAGGCACTTAATTCCTGTTCACCATGGGTGCCGATATTACTGCGATCAAATATCAATAGAATGCGCCAATCTTCAGGAAAATCTGCTCGTGCAATCATAGGGGGCACACTGGTTTCAATACCCCGCCCCGCATCAACCACCACCCCACCATGTGCAAAGGTACCGATGCCGATACCAGAGCGCGCACCACGCTGAGCGACTGCGGCGATTTGCTGCAGGCTCAAATTTAATCCACACAGTTGGTTAATCGCGCTACCAATGGCTAATGCCATTTGTGTGCCAGAACCTAAACCAGCATGCTCTGGCATTGTCTGTAAACAATCAACATTAAACGTTTTCTGCAAATTAAAAGATTTTATGTAATTCTCAACGATTTTAGCTACTCGTTTATCACCATTTACATCAGCATTGAATTCAACTTTGGTGTCCCCAAATAATCGCATTTTAATTTCAGTCACTGGTGCATCCAATGCCATGCCAATACTACCGAAACGTCGCCCTATGCTGCCATTCAGATCAAAAAAACCCATGTGTAAACGAGCAGTGGTTTTGACATGTACCTGCCTAGCAGGCTTTAATTTTTCAATAGCCATCCAAAAGGTTTCTGTAAAATTTACTTTAAATTATTAAAAGTCATTGTAGCGGAAGTGTAGCGCTTTTAAATTTCAAACATTTTTAATCTAAGGTATTTTATAGCAATCCTTACAGATGGACTATTTAAGTGAATATTTAGGCCGTGCCTACGTGACATCTATATCGTTATTTGGCACAATGCACAATGTGAGGAGAGAATTTTAGTGAAGTTACTTTTAAGTGACTAGTATCTAAAAGTAGTAGGTTAATAATGTGTTTTTATGACATTCGTAAACTATAAAATAATTACGTAAAGCTACCGATTTATAGAAAATGTTTAAGTAGTTTATAAATTGCTGCTAAATATTTAAGTGCAACCCCATTTTTACAGTGAGTGGTTAACTCATAAGATAGAGGATAAGTATGTCAGTTCATGTAATTCCATTTGAAAATTTACGCAACGTTGATGTGCCTTCAGTAGGTGGTAAAAATGCCTCTTTAGGTGAAATGATTTCGCAACTCACTGCAAAAGGTGTGCGCGTACCAACCGGGTTTGCTACTACAGCTGATGCGTATCGCGAATTTTTAGCTCAGGATGGTTTGGATAATAAAATCAATCATGAACTTGACCACCTGAACGTAGATGACACACAAGCATTAGCAATCTGTGGCACACAAATTCGCAAGTGGATTATGGGGGCAAAGTTTCCCGCTGCATTAGATACTGCAATTGAAGAAAACTACACCCGCTTAACCGCAAACTCTGCTGCGGGGACAACTTTTGCCGTACGCTCATCAGCAACTGCCGAAGACTTACCAGATGCTTCATTTGCTGGCCAACAAGAAAGCTTTTTAAACATTCACGGTATTGACCATATCAAACACGCAATTAAAGAAGTGTTTGCGTCACTATATAACGACCGTGCGATTTCATACCGTGTGCATAAAGGCTTTGTACACGCCGATGTCGCCTTATCTGCTGGTGTACAACAAATGGTACGCAGCGATATTGGCTGTGCTGGCGTGATGTTTACGATTGATACCGAGTCTGGTTTTAAAGATGTAGTATTTATTACTTCATCTTATGGTTTAGGCGAAACCGTTGTTCAGGGCGCAGTGAATCCTGATGAGTTTTACGTTCACAAGCCCACGCTAGCACTTGGCCACCCTTCTATCGTGCGCCGCACCATGGGCTCCAAACTCATTAAAATGGTTTTCAGCGATGCTACACAAGCAGGCAAAAGCACTAATACGGTTGATGTAGACCCTGCACAAAGTGATGTTTACTCACTGACAGATGCGGATATTTTAGAATTAGCACGCTATGCCATGACCATTGAGAGTCATTATGGCTGCCCAATGGATATTGAGTGGGGCAAGAATGGCTTAGACGGCAAATTATATATTTTGCAAGCACGCCCAGAAACTGTGAAATCGCAAGAAGCTGCGAGTAATGTGACTGAAACATTTAAGCTTGATAAACACTCTGCAAAACCTTTGGTAGCAGGTCGTGCAGTAACACAAAAAGTAGGTGTAGGTCCAGTGCGTATCGTGCTAGATCCGGCACAAATGCATGAAGTACAACCAGGTGATGTACTAGTCGCCGACATGACAGACCCTAACTGGGAACCTGTAATGAAGCGTGCAGCAGCGTTAGTCACTAACCGTGGTGGCCGTACTTGCCATGCAGCAATTATTGCGCGCGAACTTGGTATTCCAGCGATTGTAGGCTCAGTCAACGCTACAGATATTTTACGTGAGGGTGAGATTGTCACTGTGTCATGTGCTGAAGGCGAAACTGGGTTTGTCTATCACGGCGCATTGGACTATGACGTTACCTCGCAAGTGAATATTGCCCTGCCTAAAGCGCCATGCAAAATCATGATGAACGTGGGCAACCCAGACATGGCATTTAGTTTTACACAAATACCCAACGACGGCGTAGGTTTAGCGCGTTTAGAGTTTGTCATTAACAATATGGTCGGTATACACCCGAAAGCGATTCTAAACGTGGATGCCATGCCCGCAGCCATCCAAAACACCATTAAAAATCGTGCGCGGGGTTATGCCTCTCCTAAACAGTTTTATATAGACAAAGTCGCTGAAGGCGTGGCAACCATTGCCGCGGCATTCTACCCAAAACCAGTCATTGTACGAACTTCAGATTTTAAATCTAATGAGTACAAAAAACTGGTTGGTGGCGACATTTATGAACCAGATGAAGAAAATCCGATGATTGGCTTCCGTGGCGCAGCACGCTATATGGCGGAGGACTTTAAAGAGTGCTTTGCCATGGAATGTGTTGCCATGAAAAAGGCACGTGAGTCCATGGGCTTAACTAATATAGAGCTAATGATTCCATTTGTACGCACCTTGGCTGAAGCCAAAGCGGTGACAGAAATTATGGCTGCCAACGGCTTAAAACGTGGTGAAAATGGTTTACGCCTGATTATGATGTGCGAAATCCCATCTAATGCTTTGTTGGCCGAGCAGTTTTTAGAGTATTTTGATGGCTTCTCAATCGGTTCTAACGATTTAACTCAGCTAACACTGGGTATGGATCGTGACTCAGGCATTTTAGCTGATGGTTTTGATGAGCGTAATGATGCGGTAAAAGCGTTACTGAAAATGGCGATTAGCACCTGTAATCGCCTAGGAAAATATGTAGGTATTTGCGGTCAAGGTCCATCAGATCATCCAGACTTTGCGGAATGGCTGGTAGCTGAAGGCATACAGTCTGTATCACTTAACCCTGACACCGTCATCACTACTTGGCAGCGACTGGCTAAAAAGTAATTTATTCATTATTAAATTAGCTCAAATACAGGGGTTTGGCTCTTAGCTATAGAGTTCAGACCCCTATTTTTTACGTCACACTCAATAAGTGGCAAAGCAGAAAGAAGTTACTCATGATTCAGCAAAAACGGTCTGTATTTATTATTTCAGATGGCACTGGCATTACTGCTGGTGCGCTGGGTAAACTGCTAGAGCATTTTCCTGGAACTTCATTTACAACGGTACGCCTGCCATTTACCGATACTCTAGAAAAAATCCAATCGGCTAAAGTTAGCGTATTGAAGGCAATAGCCAACGATGATAATCGCCCCGTTGTCATTATGTCAGTGGGCAATATGGAATTACGTCATGTACTAAAAGAAGTTGACGCTTATTATATTGATCTCTTTAATGCGTTTATAGATCCACTAGGCATTGAGCTAGGACAACAGCCTCTTACTGGCGCAGGTATTGCACATAGCGTCATGGGCAATACTTACCATGAACGCATGGAGGCAATTAATTTTACGCTGGGGCACGACGATGGCATGACCCATGCCGGACTGGATGACGCACAAGTTATTTTAATTGGTGTATCACGCTGTGGAAAAACACCAACTAGCTTGTACTTAGCCATGCAATTTGGTATCAAGGCCGCTAATTATCCGTTAATCCCCGAAGACTTTGAACGCGGTGCATTACCCAGTATTTTAAATAATTATAACGATAAACTTTTTGGATTAACCATCAAAGCCGAGCGTTTAAGCTCGGTACGTAGTGAACGCCGGCCAGGTAGCTTTTACGCTTCTCTCGATAATTGCCGCAAAGAAATTGCCACAGCAGAAAACCTGATGCGTGTCGCTGGTGTGCAATGGATCGATTCTACTAGCCGCTCAATTGAGGAACTATCAGCCACCATATTACAAAAGATCAAGATGCCCAGGCAATTAACTTAGCCAATTAACCTAGGTAAATAACTCCACATAATAAAACTAAGCGACAAACCGCCAAGCCATACCGAGTGCCCCACAAGCTAAAATCACAGCGATAACATTGGCTTTATATTTAAATATTGCAACAGTGGCTAAGGCTGTCAGCGCCACCGAGAACCAATCCACAGCATTTGACAACCCTTGTGGCCAAAACACGTGATAGGCAAAAAATAAGGCTAAATTGACAATTACGCCCACTACAGCGGCGGTGATGGCACTTAATGGTGCAGTGAATTTGAGATTGCCATGTGTAGCTTCAATAAACGGACCACCTAATAGAATAAACACGAAACTTGGCAAAAAAGTAAAAAAGGTCACGACTGTTGCCGCAATCAACGCAGAAGCGAATAAAGCCTCTGGCCCAAAGACTTGACTAACCCATCCACCCACAAACCCGACAAAAGTCACTACCATAATGAGCGGGCCAGGGGTGGTTTCACCTAGCGCTAAGGCATCAATCATCTGTGTAGGTGTTAGCCACTGATAATGCTCAACCGCCCCTCATAGACGTAAGAAAGTACCGCATAACCGCCACCAAAGGTAAGCAATGCGGCTTTAGTAAAGAACCAACCCATTTGTGTAAAAGCACCCTGCCAACCGTAACACATCATCAATAATGCCATTGCCACCATCCATATCGCAATACCAACTAATGCTACTTGACATAATCTACGCCAGCTAAATAAAGCATGTTGTGGTGTCGGGGTATCGTCATCAATCAGTGCAGCACCAAAAGTTTTTTGTACTGCGCCGTGCCCACCCCCCACTTTAAAATACTCAGGATAGCGATGTCCACCAATATGGCCGATAAATCCAGCGCTGAGTATGATCAGTGGGAACGGCAACTTAAAAGCAAAGATGGCCACAAATGCCAAAGCTGCAATCGCCCACATCACCGCATTTTTAAGCGTTCGAGAGCCTATCCTATAGGCAGCAAATAATACAATCGCAACTACTGCTGGTTTAATGCCATATAATGCGCCAGCAACCGCAGGTACCGAACCATAAGCCATATAGACCCATGCGAGACCGACCAAAATAAAGAATGACGGCAATACAAACAGGCCGCCAGCAATGACACCTCCCCATGTGCGGTGCATCAGCCAGCCAATATAAGTGGCTAATTGCTGCGCTTCTGGTCCTGGTAAAACCATACAATAATTGAGCGCGTGTAAAAAACGTTTTTCTGAAATCCAACGTTTTCTCTCCACCAAATCGTGATGCATGATAGCAATTTGTCCTGCCGGGCCACCAAAGCTAATGAAGCCTAGTTTGAACCAATACCAAAATGCTTCTTTCAGGCTAGGAGCTAGTGGTGGAATATTTAAATTGTCATTCATTTGCAAACTGCCTAACATTAATTTTGGAAAATAATTTACTAAATAAGGCAGAAAATTGTTAACCAGTATAACTTGGAAAGATTTCACATTTAAAACACTCATATTGCAACGTCTGCCACGAAGTCACAACTCAGTAAATATAACTGAAGCAATGCTTGAAAACAAAAGAAATCCACCACCCTAAATCTTGTATGCCCCATTTTTTAAGTTCATAAAAGTGTTAAAGTAAAAGAGGCAGAAGAAACTGACAAACCTGTTGCTCAAATATGATGTCGTACCCTACTCGCTTCTATGGAGGACTGCCCGATGATGTTTGATTGGAACACTTACCAAACACAAATTCTAAAAAACATTGGCGAACTTGGAAAACCAAGCCCAGACACAATACGAGGCTATCAAGAGTTGAGCTAGGCTGGATTAAAAACCGACTTGCTGGGCGCGAAAATGCGCGAGCTTATTGCCTTAGCAGTCGCTGTTACTCGGCAATGTGATGGTTGCATCGTAGTGCATACCGATGCTGCATTACAACATGGTGCCACACGCGAAGAAATTGCCGAGGCACTAGGCGTTGCGATTGCAGTCAACGCTGGTGCGGCCTTGATTTATTCATCCAGAGTCATGGATGCCTATACAGCTAAAACTTCGTAAACACTTATGCCTTAATATTGCACAACGGATGTAGAGTGCGACGAGTGGATATCTGAAATGCTTAATTTCTATTTAAAAGCCACCAATACTCTGGACATATAATAATTTGGCTAATTTACATTAGGCTAGCCTAACGTGGCTTGTTGATATTATGGCTAAATGCACTATTAGTATAAATCATACATTACTAATTATACTGACTCAGTAAGTTATGAGCTAAAGTATCTCCTCCTGAGTCGGGTGCAGGCAGGTGCAGGCAGTTGCAGCCAGTGCGTAGTGAGTATCGATAATGCCATCGCTATTGTAGTAGCAAATGATGGGCTATCTATCCACTGAGCACAAGTCACACCAATGCCGCCGATACCAAATGTCCCCCTATGGCCGGAGTCAGAATTGGACCATCGCGAGCTATGACGTGCAACGAACAACAAAAATGCGATAGCCCCATTGATCCCAACACCAGCAATCTGAACGACAATCCGGATGCAACATATTGCTTGACGCATGCTAGAAGCAAGATTGCGTAAAAAAACCGTGATTAAGGAAACAAACTTTCTCGAATAGGTGTATGACTAGATTAGTAATCCGTCAGTAAAGTGCTCATTAGTTTGTTCAGTTTCATGATAAATATCTATGCAATTTCCGTTAGTTTTTTACATTATTACGACGAACAATAGCAGGCTATGATGAGTAATCTGATGTTATAATTATGATGAACATCAACAGTATTTGGGCAAGAAAAACACTCACGGTAATCACCGCCAAAACCCAGCCTAGCCTGTAGCCTGTACTCACCCCTCCCACTAGCAGAGTCATAGCGCGCAGGCTACCTCCAAACCCCAAATGCTTCCGGCTGCCTTATGCCAATCCGTTTGCTGTCCTGGGCGCAGCCAAAGTGGTAATAAATATCCGACCGCACCCATCACCAATGGCATGAGAAAGGCGATGATGAACGTTGCAACAGGATTGAATGGATAATGATAGGCGTGGGCTGTGCCCAACGCCAAGGCAATGGCGTAACCACAGGTTGCCGCCGCAAGCGCTGGGGTGGCACCATGTAGCGTAAATATCTCTCTAGAATAAAGTGGTAGCCACGACTTGAATATGCCCGCTAGTGGAATTGTCAGCAGTGCCAATCCAACCCAGGCAAAGCTTGGGTGCCAAGCAGCGCCACATGCAATGAGGAAAGTTCCAGCCACCACCCATTTTAGATGCCTGCACATGCGTGCGCTCGCCGCTGGGTCGATCCGCTGTGCAGTTGTGGGCAGCAAAACTTGCAATGTACCGAGCGCAGTGATGCCGATAAATCCCAATGTATTAAGGTGCAGATGCAGCAAGCGCAGAGCAGCACGTTGGCTGGGAATTAAATAGGATATGAAAATGGCGACGATAGCTATCAACAAACATGTCATGGCCGCCAGATACCAATTAAGACAGGGGTGCGGTGTACCAATCGCCTTGCTCCCGGAACGGTATGCCCAATACCAAAGGCTGGCGACAACCATGACAATGATAGCTGCGCCAAAATATTGATTATATGGTGCGGCTTGAGGGAATGCGAAATGACTGGTCACCAGCACTCCTCCGATCAAGGCAACCATCGGAAGTATAAGTATTATGCGGCCAGGGCTTCTGCTGCGCGTCAGAACTGGCACAAAATGCACCATCGCGCCGAGGATCAATGGCACGATGGCAATGGTAAAAATGGCATGGTAGAGGACAATCGCCGCACTTCCGCGCAACAAGGCGAGAATGGATGCGGCGATGAAAATCAGTAGGACAATTGCGACCTGAAACGGCAGCACGGGTTACTAGAGTCGAACGAAGTCGATTACGATTTGCCCAGGTTCCCGCTGCACATAGCTAATCGTAACGGCTCCACCATAGCGTTGCTCAAGCTGACTCAGCAAGGGTAGTGGGTCGTGGTCGTTGACAAAACGCATGGTTTCGCCGCTATTCAATGCATCAAGTGCACCGAAAATGGCTGCATGACGAAAACGCTTGGCTACGCCACGCGCATCGAATGAATAAATCTGCTCTGGAAGTAGATGGAGATGAGTTTGTGACATGATGGTTCCTTCTTTCTTGATTAAGATTAATTAATAAAATATAAGCTATCCTTCGAGCAACATCTGGTTTTCTCCATGAATAGCAGCACTATCAAAGCATGATGAGCAGCTCCCTCCAGTGACGTCAACTGCTCGTTAAAAGTTTGCATGTGCTATATTTAAGATATATATTAAATACATCTTAAATATAGCATAGCATTTTTGTATAATCAATATTATAAATACATCTTATAGAATAGAATGCGCTTATGCACCTAACAACGTTCTCCGATTACTCCATGCGGGTAATGATGTATTTGGGCCTCCAACACGGAAAACTGGCTACCATTGCGGAGATTGCGCAGGCTTATCATATTTCTGAAAACCACCTGACGAAGGTGGTACACCAATTGGCACAACGTGGTTACCTAGAAACGATTCGCGGCAAAGGGGGTGGCTTACGATTGGCGCGGGAGCCTAAAACTGTGAATATTGGAGCAATGATACGGGACTCAGAGAGTGACTCTAGCCTTTTGCCATGTATGGACACCCAAAGTGATTGTTGCATACAGCCTTCCTGCAAATTGATGGGCATATTGCGAGAAGCACAGGTAGCATTGTTTAATGTGCTAGATAAGTACACACTAGACGATCTGCTGTCTCAGCAAGAGCCACTGGCGCGCATTCTTTTTCATTCAAGGCCTGAGTAATATTAGTGGTGAAAGGTTGGCGATTAATATCGACTGCTTCACAATTAAAAATGAGATTCACAGATGAGAAAATAATGTTCCATCTCAACAATGGGCTTATCGAAAGCCACGCTTGACGTATTCACAACTTAGCAAGACGATTGTGAGAGGCTTGTAAACGAATTCACCAAAAATAGTATTTAGCAATTACGATCGAAAATCTAAATCCGATGCATTTTAATTTTTAAACAAGAGTTTATAAAACAGAATGACACAAACACAATCTCTTTTATACTATTAAACAATATAACAAACTAAGTTATTTTAAAACTATGAACCCAGAAACTAACGTTACACCAAAGACAATTTACCTAAAAGACTATACCCCTGCTCCCTATAAGGCAGAACATGTAAACCTTTCTTTTGAATTATTTGAAAACAAAACGATTGTAAAATCAGAGGTTCTATACATTAAAAACTCTGATGGCGTTTCAAATGACCTAATCTTAAATGGACAGAATCAGACTATCACCTCGGTTGAGATTGACGGCACACCATTTGATGGTTATACGATTGCTGATGACAAATTGATTATCATTGATGCAGGCGAGAGATTTACCCTGAGCATTACATCGGAAGTTAATCCAGAGTCAAACACCACACTTGAAGGATTGTATAAATCGCAAGGAACATATTGCACACAGTGCGAGGCAGAAGGCTTTCGCCGCATCACATATTTCCAAGATAGGCCAGATGTGCTCAGCATCTTTTCCGTACGCATTGAGGGAGATAAAAATAAATACCCAGTTCTGCTATCCAACGGCAACCTAATAGATTCTGGCGAGCTTAATAACGGGCGTCACTTTACCGTATGGAACGACCCATTCCCAAAACCTTGCTATCTCTTCGCCTTAGTTGCTGGCAATCTTGTCCGCATAGAAGACTCATTTAAAACAATGTCTGGCCGCAACGTAGGCCTGCATATCTATGTTCGTTCTGGTGACGAGAAGCAATGTGACCATGCAATGCAATCTCTCAGAAAAGCCATGACATGGGACGAAGAGAAATATGGGCGTGAGTATGAACTCGATTTATTTAATATCGTAGCCGTCAGTGACTTTAATATGGGTGCGATGGAAAACACATCACTCAACGTTTTCAACACGGCATTGGTTCTTGCCCATCAAGCAACAGCTACTGACACAGATTTTATCAGCGTTGAAGGTGTGATTGGGCATGAATATTTTCATAACTGGACTGGCAACCGTGTGACTTGCCGTGACTGGTTCCAACTATCCCTCAAAGAAGGTCTAACAGTATTCAGAGACCAAGAGTTCAGCTCTGACATGAATTCGCGCGCGGTACAGCGTATCGATGATGTTAATGGCTTACGTCGCTTTCAATTCTCAGAGGATGCTAGTCCCCTCGCTCATTCCGTGCAACCCGATAGTTTTATCGAGATCAGCAATTTCTACACAAAAACCGTATATGAAAAAGGTGCAGAAATTATTCGTATGCAACATACTTTGCTTGGCAATGACACATTCCGCAAAGCAACAGATCTTTACTTTGATCGCTATGATGGACATGCGGTCACCTGTGATGATTTTGTTCAATGCATGGCTGACGCATCCGGGCGCGATATGTCGCAATTCTTTTTATGGTATAAACAGGCTGGCACACCATGTTTAACAGCCTCCAGCCAATATAACGAAGCTAAGCATCAATTCACTTTAACCCTAAAACAATGTCAACCTGACACCCCTGGTCAAACAGATAAAAAACCACTGCTTATACCTGTTGCGGTTGGATTGCTAGATGAACAGGGAAACGAAACTCATACAACACAAATACTAGAAATGACCGAACGTGAGCAACACTTCACTTTCGAAAACGTAAATAAACGTCCTATACCCTCTATCTTGCGAAATTTTTCTGCGCCTGTGAAATTAACTACAGACCTGAGTGATAATGACCTTCGCCTATTACAGCTTGAAGATACAGATGGTTTTAATAAGTGGGAAGCAGGTCAAACACTTGCTCTCCGCGCTATTGAACGTGTGATGACTGACTGCGAAGCCGACATCTCTCAATTTGTTGATGATTTTGGAACCATAATTGGCCAAGGCATTGCCGAAAAGGGCGATAAAGCCCTTCTAGCTCGCGCCCTTACTTTGCCGTCCATCCCTGTCATAGCACAAACACAAAACGTTATTGATCCAGCAGCCATAGACAAAGCCCGCACGCATATACTCACGACCATTAAACGAGCACATAAAGATGCATTGCTGCACTTGTATGAAGCTAATGGAAACACGGAAGAATTCTCTGTCTCACCAGAGGCCATGGGCCGCAGGTCATTACAAAATACCGTTCTTGAATTATTAACCGTAACCAATGGCGCCGGATGTGCCGCTCTTGCCAAGGCTCACTATGATACGGCCGATAACATGACCGATCGTGTCGCAGCGTTATTCTGCCTTTCCGACAGCATGCAACCAGCACGCGACGAAGTCTTTGCCGATTTCTATAATCGATTTAAAGACTATCAGCTTGTTGTTGATAAATGGTTCTCACTTCAAGCTATGGCCAACAGAAATGAGATATTTGATGATTTCGCAAGATTACGCAACCATAAAGAGTTTAATATTAAAAACCCAAATCGGGTGCGCTCACTCTATTCAGCATTTGCGATCAATAATCCTGTGAAGTTCCATAATCCAAGTGGACAAGGCTATGTAATCTTAAGGGATGTAATTATAGAATTGAATACGATTAATCCACAAATTGCTTCTCGTCTGGTCACGCCTTTGCGGGAGTGGAAACGCTATACGTCCGCATTACAAGCACAGATGAAAGACGCACTTCAAGCAATTATGCACACCCCGAACCTATCGAACGATGTGTTCGAAATCGTGAGTAAAAGCTTGCAGGGTTAAGTCCCTATATGTTTTTGGATGATTATCGGTAATCACCCGTTTTATTAAATATTTAATAATATCAAAATAGGAACGAGCGCTTGGGAGACTTATAGACCCTAAGCGGGCATTAGCTGACACCCACTAACACTGTGGTGAATATCAGCATTTCGCAGCCGTTTAAACGACTTTACAAATTGCTATGTGAACCATCACACATAGGTTGATTAGCTGTTTGTTTACATCCACAGAAGTAAACTGTTTTAGTTTCGGTGGCTATATATTCAACTGGTGTAAATGCTGAACCTGAGTGAGAGCCATCGCAAAATGGTTGGCTTTTGCTTAGGCCACAGGCGCACCAGTAATAACTGCTACCCGATTCAACATCCACAGCATAGGGGGCTTTTTGTGCAATATGGGCTTTCATATAAAATCCTTAAGTAATTTATTCTTTCACTGCTTCAACAGGAATGTCTATAGTGACTTCATCACCGACGTAGGGTACATGCTTGCCCATATTAAAATCACTTCGTTTAACCACTACAGTGTTGACGCGCGTTTAAAACTGACCAGATAAGCGCAGTTATGCGCGTTGAATGTTGACCAGGTGTTTATAGGTGTAGATTACTACAATTAGCCAGCACGCTGGCCATGATGCGGTCGCCAAAGAGTCGCTCACGTCGTCGCAGTTCAGATTGCAGTTTGAGCAGGGGTAAGGGCATTTCGGTAAA
>JAYVMU010000062.1:0-20363 GCA_043758775.1 Methylophilaceae bacterium | reverse complement strand
GCTACAGGGCTAAACATTCACTTTAGCCACCTGAGTAGCTACCTTATATGGTTTAATAGGAGCATGGCGATGTTCAAAAAAATGAGTTCTTCGTCCTTTAACTGGCCGTTGGAGCGCCTTTAATTAGTATTATTTACGCCTTCTAGCACAGCATCTGGTATGTAATTAAATGCAATTCGCATAGGTGCATTTTTCATTGCTTCATGTGCCCCACCCAAGTAAATTGTATTTTTACCATATTTCAAATTAAGAGTATCTAAAGCTTTATTGAGTTTTTTCTCAGAAACGCTTGGCTTCTCAGCAAATAAATCGCCTGCAATCTCACTTACGTTTAATAGCCCAGTGAAGCACACACCTACTGCGCAGGGCGCGTCGTCATGCGTTGGGTATGCTTGCCATAACGTTTCTAAGAAATCGGTAAGAGTTCTAGAATTGTCTGTTGCGGAGCATGCGCTGTCTGCATTAAAACTAGGGTGATTGCGGAATTTGACTTTAATACTAATACTTGAAGCCAGTAATTCATAGTTGCGCATGCGCATGCATGTTTTTTGTAACAGGCGGTGTAAAACGGCATTTGCGCCATTTTTAGTTCGCTGCTCTGGCGGCAATACGTGACTATGGCCAAGGCTGCTGCGTTTATTTTTTATATAGTACGACGGCTCTATCCCACGTAATTTGTCATACATACGCTCACCTTCTATGCTGCCCCACGCACTGCGTAATTGCTGTCTGTTAGCGGCATACAGCGCTTGCATAGTGTTTAGGCCATAGTGATTCAGCCGCGATTCCATGCTGCTGCCAATACCCGTTAAATCGCGTGGTTTTAATGCATATAATTTTTCTGGGATATCATGCTGTTCTATCACGATACAGCCATCCGGCTTTTGCATGTTAGAAGCCAGTTTTGCGAGGAATGTATTGGGTGCAATGCCGATAGAGCATCGGATATACTCACCAGCTTGTTTCGCTAAAGCTATTTTTATTTTTGCAGCGAGTTTTAACGCATTTTCTTTGTTTTGCTGCGAGCCAGTGAGCTTGCAGACCATTTCATCGATTGAAATCACTTTCTCTACATGGGTGCAGCTTTCTACAATCGCAATGAGCTTATGATGATATTCTAAATATTTGGGCGGCCTAGCTTCTACAAAGATGATATCTTTGCATAGCTTGCGCGCATCACGTACGCCTGTGCCAGTTTTAATGCCGATAGCTTTGGCTTCGTAACTTGCTGCAATACAACACGTGGTTTCTGCCATAACAGCGAGTACGCCAATTGGCTTACCGCGTAACTCTGGCCGTAATTGCTGCTCTACTGAGGCAAAGTAAGAGTTGAAATCGACATAAAGCGCGTTAAGTGACATGAGTAATGAGCAAGAAAATATTAAGAAAAATGTAATTATTTACGTAAGATACTGACTAACTATCATACGCGTTATGGCGGTAAATATTAAAGGAAAATACTCATGAGTAGTGATCAAATTGCAATTTTTGGTGGCGGTTGCTTTTGGTGTGCCGAGCCGGTTTTTTCGCAATTAAAGGGTGTTAAATCCGTTGCTTCTGGCTATATAGGCGGGCATACACTTAACCCAACTTATAAAGATATTTGTAATGGTGATACAGGTCATGCTGAGGCCATTAAAATCACATATGATGAATCTGTGATTAGTTTTGAAACTTTATTAGAGATATTTTTTGTGAGCCATGATCCAACTACGCCAAACCGTCAAGGTAATGATGTTGGCACGCAATATAGGTCATCTATATTCTGCCAAGATGAAACACAAAAGTTAGCAGCAAAAAAAGTGATTAATGAGCTTAACGAGGCTAATGTATTTAATGCACCGATTGTGACGCAAGTCAACGGTGCTGAAACCTTTTACCCTGCAGAAGACTACCATCAGTATTATTATGCTAAAAATCCAGGCCAGCCATATTGCGCGGCCGTGGCTACACCAAAGGTATCAAAAATACGGGCTAAATATGCGGCACTTATTAAAGCTTAAGTTAGAATCAGCTATTACTAGTCAGCCATTGCCTGCGCCAAAAAATGAGTAGCATAGATAATGCTATTCCACCCATTAAGCTTAATGCCCATAAAAAGCCATTGGGCTGTTCTAATACTGGCATATTATGAAAGTTCATACCAAATATGCCAGAAATCAATGTAGCGGGCATAAACAGCATTGCGACTACAGTCAGGGCGCGCACTTCAAGGTTGACGCGGTTACTGATGGTGGATAAGTAAATATCCATCATGCCGCCTAGTAAATCACGTATCGCCTCCAGTGACTCAATACAATGCACAGTGTGGTCGTACACATCACGCAAATAAGGTAGTGTGTAATCAGAGAAAAACTTATCTTCGTTGCGCGTCAGATTGTTGACCACCTCGCGCAGTGGCCAGACGGTGCGACGTAACTCAATGCTGGCACGTTTAAGTTGATGGATATTGTGCAGTAGCACATTGTTGGGCTTGCTCATGAGTGCTTCTTCTAACATTTCGCAGTCTTCGCTCATTTGTTCTAATACACCAAAATAGCGATCTACTACTGAATCAATCAAAGCATAAGCTAGATAATCGCTGCCAAGCTCGCGCATGTGACAGCTACCAACACGTAAACGCTGGCGAATTGGCTCAAATGCACCAGTGGCACGCTCTTGAAATGACAGGACAAAATTGCGACCTAATACAATACTGATTTGCTCAGAGTTGATCTCCATCTGTGCTTGGTCGTAGTAAAAGCAGCGTGTTTCAATAAATAAATAGTCATTATAGCTGTCTACTTTTGGGCGTTGATCGGTATTGAGAATGTCCTCAAGCACTAATGGGTGCAGCTTGAATGCATTACCAAGTTTCTGAATTAAATCAACATCATGCACACCGTGGACATTCAACCAGAGCTTGCCATGAGTAGGCGGTTTAAGTTGTGCGGCCTCATCAGCGGTAATGGTGCGCTCACTATTAGTGGTAGTATCATATTCAAAAATACTAATCACAGGCCGTTCGACTTTAACCTCACCCACGTGTACTAAAGTGCCTGGCGCCATGCCGATTTTTTTGACTTGGGAGCGATGCGACTTTCTGGGTTTGGCTTTTTTCATCATGCCTTTCTAACGCTAACTTTTAGCCTTTGGCTGAGTGTGCACTACATCACCAATGCTGAAGAATGTGCCGCCTGCGACATGATGAATCGTGCGTAAATCATCATGGCCTGCAAAATGCCAGCGCCCATTAGAGAACACTCTGTCATCTGCATGTGCGGCGACTATATCGGCTAAAAATAAATCATAGGTATTTTGCATATGCGGCTCGGGAATGATTTTGCATTCCAGCCAGGCAATGCAGCCTTCTAATAATGGCGCTTCTATTTGAGAGGCGGCAAAGGTGGGTAATTTAGATACAGAAAACTTATTACCAGCTTCTCCAGCTAATAGCTCCCGACCTGAACTAGAGCCAACCTTTACCACCATCTCGGCTTGCATGCGGCATGGCACGTTGATAGCAAAACTGCCAGAAGCCTCAATCAGCTCACGAGTGAAGGTTTTCTTATCAATCACAATGGCAATTCTAGGTGGGTCAAAATCTAAAGGCATATTCCAAGCTGCCGCCATTACATTCACTTGATTGCCATGCGCAGAGCTTACTAAAACCGTTGGACCGTGGTTGAGTAGGCGAAAGGCTTTATTTAGTGTAACGGTTTTAATCATAATAATTTATTAATAGCTTCAGCATTGGTAATTATGAAGGCGGAGTAAAAGTAATTACCTTTTCATTTGGATAAAGGATTTTGATGGCATTTTTCAGCCTGTTTGCAACATCTTTAGTACTGATTAATGTGCTATCAACGTGTATAACTAGCTGGTCAGTATACTGCTGCAATGTTGAGTAAAGACGTGAGCCTAGATATCCCTCAATTTCTACTGGGTCATAGAAATTCCCAGATACAAACCCTGCTTGCTCAAGTAATGGTTGGACCTCTTGTAAATGAAGTCGAGACCGAGTATTTATGGCATCTATTGTGACTCTATATCTCTCTTCTTCAATAATTACTTCGCTTAAAAGGTTTCGGTCTTCTGTTTCTAATATAAAGTATATCGATTGAATATCTAATTCAATGAGCTCTTTTTCTATTTCTAGAGTAGGTCTTAACTCTAAAAGACGTACTGGACTTTCTCGAGCTGGAGCAATCACATCTCTCTGATAAATAAATAGTTGATTGGCCATTCTTGACAATGTAAAAATTGCAGCGTTCACATTTACTAGGTTACGCTTAGCCGTATCCTCAATTTCTTTCTCTTTTTGAAATTGGAATGCATATTTTGCACCGTAGAATGCAGCAAGTAGGGTTGCCAAAGCTGGAATGTAAGAGGTAACAAAAACATCCCAATGTCGACCTTGTATAATCCAGCCAGCACCAACTCCCAAAATAAATGTAACTGAGGCAGTGGTCGTTTTATTCATTTACTTCTGCCAAGCATCTCGCAACGTCACGGTACGATTAAACACTGGTGCACCTGCTTTACTATCCTTCTTATCTGCTACAAAATAACCGTGGCGCTCAAATTGAAAGCGCTCTTCTGGTTTAACTTCTTTTAGTGATGGCTCTAGTTGAGCCGTAATCGTACTCACTGAGTTTGGGTTAATATCATCTAAATAATCTCTATCACCACTGCCTGGGTGCGCTTCTTTAAACAATCTATCGTAAAGCCTGATTTCCGCAGCGTAGGCGTGCTGTGCGCTTACCCAATGGATGTTGCCTTTAACTTTAACGCTATCAGAGCCTGGAGTGCCGGATTTGGTGTCTGGCAGGTAATCACAATGCACAACGGTAACATTGCCTGCTGCATCCTTCTCAAAGCTTGTGCATTTCACCACATAGCCGTAACGTAGGCGCACCATGCCGTCTACGGTTAGTCTGAAATAACCTTTGCTTGGCACTTCCATAAAGTCTTCGCGTTCTATCCATAGTTCGCGTGTCAGTGGTACAACGCGTTTGCCTAGTTCTGGTTTCAACGGATGGTTAGGTGCAAAGCAATCTTCTACCTGGTCTGCTGGGTAGTTATCGATTATCAGTTTAATCGGGTCGAGTACGGCAATACGGCGCTCCGCAGATTCATTCAGCACTTCGCGCATGCAGTCTTCGAGTACCGTGTATTCAATCCATGAATCTGCTTTAGAAACGCCAATGCGGTCTGTAAATAGCTTAAAGCCTTCTGCAGTGTAACCACGACGGCGTGCGCCAGCTAGCGTTGGCAGGCGTGGGTCATCCCAGCCGCTGACGTGTTTGTCTTCTACCAAATCAATCAACTTACGTTTAGATAACACCACATAAGTCAGGTTAAGGCGCGCAAATTCATATTGCTTAGGTAGCGGATGCGCTAACAAACCTGCCTCGGCAAGGCGCTCTAACACCCAATCGTAAAATGGGCGTTGGTCTTCAAACTCTAGCGTGCAGATGGAATGTGTGATGCCTTCTACTGCATCTTCTAAAGGATGGGCAAAGGTGTACATGGGGTAAATGCACCATGTATCTCCCGTGTTGTGGTGATGCGCACGTTTAATGCGGTAAATAGCCGGGTCGCGCAGGTTGATGTTAGGCGATGCCATGTCAATTTTAGCGCGTAACACCATGCTGCCATCGGCATGTTTACCATCGCGCATTTCGTGGAATAGTTGTAAGTTTTCTGCAACGCTGCGATTACGATAAGGTGAATTTTTACCCGCTTCAGTCAGCGTACCGCGATTAATGCGCATTTCTTCTGCAGTTTGTGCATCCACATAAGCATGACCTGCGCTGATAAGCGCCTCTGCCGCGCGGTACATAAAATCAAAATAGTTACTAGCGTAATACAAGTGCGATCTGTCAAAGGCATTCCAGCCAAAGCCTAGCCACTGCACCATTTCAGTGATGCTATCAACATATTCTTGCTCTTCTTTTTCCGGATTGGTGTCATCAAAACGCATATGACATACACCGTTGTAATCGCGCGCTAAACCAAAATTTAGAAAAACACTTTTGGCGTGACCAATATGCAAATAGCCATTAGGTTCTGGCGGGAAGCGTGTGCGAATTTTTGCGGGGTCTGGCGCGCCAGTTGCGTGATGTGCTGCATCACCTGGGTTACCTGCCCATGTCCGTGTTTGGTAAGTGCCTTGTTCGATATCGCGCTCGATAATACCGCGAATGAAATTGGATGCTGGTGCGATAGGGGCTTTTTCTGCTGACATAGTGTTTACTCAAATGAATTAAGCTTATTTTACACGCTTGCAGCATTTCTTGGCAGATAGCGTGCTTGATAGCACTTGGCGGCAATTGGTATTACTGGGTAAATTGAAAACTCATGGCCTGTGCTAATATTCTGGCATTACATGAGCTAAATGATATGAATACTTATACGTTCCCAATTTTGCGTTTACTGGCTGATGGAAAATTTCACTCTGGCGAAGTGATTGCACAGCGATTAAACGTGACTCGCACCACTGTATGGCAAGCCTTGCAGCATGCCACTAGTATTGGCGTGTTGGTGCATTCTGTACCTGGACGTGGCTATAAATTGCCGGCACCATTTACTTTGTTAGATGAATTGGCAATTTCACAGGCGATTGGCGAGCAACGCGCTTGGTTCAAGCTAGAAATACTGGATGAAGTTGATTCAACTAACAGTTATTTAATGCGGCAAATGGCTAATCCAAAAGTTAGCAAATCTGTGGCACATGCAACTTGCGTTGCTGCACAAGTGCAAACCAAAGGTCGTGGCAGGCGCGGGCGTAGTTGGCAAGCAGGTTTAGGCGCAAGTTTAACATTTTCGTTGTTATGGCGATTCCAATGTGGTGCTTCAGGTTTGTCGGGCTTAAGTTTAGCGGTGGGCGTGGCGTTGATTCGTGCTTTGCATGCCTTAGATGTTGCTGTTGCGCAACTTAAATGGCCGAATGATGTACTGATTAATGGTAAAAAATTGGCAGGTGTTTTAATAGAGTTGCAAGGCGATATGGAAGGCCCAAGCACAGCGGTGATAGGCATTGGCGTCAACATGAACCTGCCTGAGAGTTTGAGTAGTACGATAGATCAGCCTGTTATCGATTTACACAGCGTGACAAATGAGAATGTTGACTCTAATGTATTGCTAGGCCACGTGCTTAAACATTTGGCAGATGTATTGAGCGATTTTGAACGTGAAGGTTTTGCCAGCGTGCGCCAAGAGTGGTCGCAATATCATGCTTATGAGGGCAAGTCAGTACGTCTGCTGATGCCAGATGGTCGCGAAGTGCAAGGCGTGGTGAGCGGTGTGGCTGAGGATGGCATCTTGCTGGTTGAAACAGCCGCAGGTTTGCAACGGTTTTCATCGGGTGAAATTAGCCTACGGAGCGCGCTGTGAGTTTTGGTAGGGGGAGTTTACTCGCAATAGATGCAGGTAATACACGCACTAAGTGGGCGCTATTTGATGCTACTGGTGCAATATCAAGCCCAAGTGTTTGTGCAAATGCTGATTTGGCATCTGCTCAGTTTTTGCCGACCAGTACATCATGTAAGCAAGCGTTCATTTCTAATGTGGTGGGTGCAGAAGTTGCACAATTACTCACAGCAAAGTGTCAGGCTTTGGGTTTAACTATTACATGGACAAAATCTACTAGCCTAGCCTGTGGCGTAAAAAGTAATTATGATCATCCTAGCCAATTGGGAACCGATCGCTGGGCGGCGCTAATTGCAGCCTGGAGTATCTACCAAACGCCATGTATCGTAGTTGATTTAGGTACAGCGGTGACGATTGATGCTTTAGCGCCCAATCATCACGGCGCAGAATTTTTAGGTGGATTGATCCTGCCGGGATTAAGGTTACTACAACAAACCTTATTAAATGGCACCCATGGTATTGCCAGTAGTGTTGTTAACATCTCAGGTAAAGCTACAAACTTTCCCACTAACACAGCAGATGCAGTGCACACTGGCGCTTGTTTGGCGATTATTGGCGCGATAGTTGAAGTAACTACTAGATTACAGAAGCATATTGGGGGCGGTACGCAAACGACGATTGTGTTAACTGGTGGTGATGCAGTTCTATTGATGCCATTATTAGCGGATAAATTTAATACAGATTCTGTAAAACGTGTGTTTGTGCGTGATAATCTTGTGCTACAGGGTTTGTACTTACTAGAAAGAGAACAAGAATGAAATGGTTAGTATGGGCTTTATTGCTCATTAATATTGGTTTGGCAGTCTATTTCAATACGGGTTTGTTTAAGCAGAATCAATCGTTTATAAAACCTGATATTGCGCCCAATAAAGTGAGCTTACTTGATAGCCAAGCCTTAGCTGCGATGCCTAAAAAAGCTACATTAACCGCTCCACCAACAGAGCCTAGCGCTGCGACTCTTCCATCTGTGCAAACGAGTTGTTACGAGTGGGGTATTTTTTCAAAAAATAATTTAGCGGCCGCTAAAACCGAGTTGAGTCGCTTAGCGATTAGCAGCATTGAAAAAAATCAAACCTCACAAGAAGAGCAGCGCTTCTGGGTGTATATACCACCGTTGAAGTCAACTGCATTAGCGCAGACTAAAGTAGAAGCACTTAAAGCATTTGGCATACAAGATATTTTTATTGTGCAAGAACCACAATGGCGTAACGCTATCTCATTTGGTATTTTTCAGGATGAAAAATTAGCGACTAATTTATTGAATGAGCTCAAAGCAAAAGGCGTAAGTTCAGCTACCAAAAATCTGCGTAATCAAGGTAAAGAGCACGTGAGTTTGTTACTTAAAGATGTGCCTGCAACAGTGGCAACTGAGTTGGCTAATATGAAAGCTCGATTTCCAGGTAGCGAGATAAAATCGGTTGCTTGTGACGCAAGGGCTTAATGACTGAATCTGTTTAGTTCTATCTTTAAGGAAATAACTTACCCGGGTTAAGGATATTGCTCGGGTCAAACGTCAGCTTAACTGCTTTCATCAAGCTCATTGTAGTTTCATCAATTTCACGTGAGATAAAAGGGCGTTTAGCCATGCCTACGCCATGTTCACCGGATAGTGTGCCCTGTAGCGATAGTACCAGACTAAACACTTCATCCAAGCAGGCGTAAGCACGCACCATTTCTTCGGTATTATCAGGATTAACTAGTAAATTGACGTGGATATTGCCATTGCCGGCATGGCCAAAATTTACATTGCTGATTTGATATTGCGCTGCAAGTTTCTCTAGACCTGTTAGCAACTCGGGTAAATGCGATACAGGTACGGCAATGTCTTCGTTGATTTTTTTCGGCGCGATGTCTTTCAGTAATGGCGATAAAGCCTTGCGTGCCGCCCACAGTGCTTTGGTATCCTTCGCAGGTTTGGCTTCAATTAAGCCATCCACTTGGCAGGCGAGTAAAATCGCCTCAGTTGCTTCTTTAATCTCTTGTAGTGCACCATCTACTTCTATCATCAAGTAAGCACGCGCATTTTCGGGCAGTAGATTTTTGTGACGACTACGAATTAAATTCAAGGCACCATTATCTAAAAACTCTAAAGCGCTTGGGGTATAGGGTTGCGCCATAATTGCCGCAATTGCGCGAGCACAACTCGCAGTATCGATAAACTCAGCAGTCAACCCACCAGTATGCTTAGGTAGGGGAGTGAGCTTGAGTGTGGCTTCTACAATAACCGCTAGCGTGCCTTCTGAACCTACCAATAAGCGTGTTAAATCATAGCCTACTACGCCTTTGCTGGTATAGCAGCCAGTTTTGATAATGTCGCCTTTGCCTGTCACTGCTTTTAAGCCTAATACATGGTCACGGGCTACGCCGTATTTCACAGCATGTGGACCAGCAGCACAAGTGGCTAGATTGCCGCCAATACTGCAATAAGCCGCGCTGGAAGGGTCTGGTGGCCAAAAGAAACCAACCCCTTTGATTGCATCTTGTAACTCTTGATTTAGCACGCCCGGTTCAATAATCGCCATGCGATTATCTGGGTCTACGCTTATGATTTTATTCATGCGCTCTAAAGACAACGCAACGCCACCCACTTCCGGTACGCTGCCGCCAGCGGTACCAGTACCGCGACCACGCGGCACAACAGGCGTTTTGTGTTTATTGCAAAGCTGGATAACAGCTTGTACTTCTTCAATAGTCAGTGGAAAAACAACCGCTAACGGAGAATGAAAATTACGTGAATTATCATAGGCATAAGCATAACAATCCACCGGGTCGGTATAGAGCCTATCCTGCGGTAGCAGCTCTGTTAATGCCTTAATTAAAGCGCTTGTGGCCATGCTGATAATCTACTTATCTTTTTTTGATGTACAAGTCCGTTATCGTACCTTCTTTCATCTCCGCCGCGAAGCAGATAGTTTCTGAAAGAGTAGGGTGAGCATGAATAGTCAAGCCTAAATCATGCGCATCTGCACCCATTTCAATGGCTAATACCGCTTCGGCTAATAGTTCGCCAGCGTTTACACCGACAATGCCCGCGCCAATCAAACGATGTGTGTCTTTATCGAATATTAGCTTGGTTGCACCTTCGGTACGCGCGATAGAAATCGCCCGACCACTTGCTGCCCATGGGAAGCTGGCTTTTTCAATGGCGATACCTTTAGCTTTGGCTTCGATTTCAGTGACACCAGCCCAAGCGATTTCTGGGTCGGTGTAAGCTACTGATGGTATTGCTAAGGCTTGGAACTCAACTTTATGGCCGGCGATGACTTCTGCTGCCACTTTACCTTCATGCGTGGCTTTGTGAGCCAGCATAGGTTGGCCGACGATATCGCCAATAGCAAATATATGTGGCACATTGGTACGCATTTGTTTATCCACTGCGATAAAGCCGTAATCATTTACTGCTACACCAGCGTTTTCTGCGCCTATGTTTTTGCCATTTGGGCGACGGCCAATAGACACTAAAACACGATCATAAACTTCTGGGCTCTTAGGCGCATCTGTATTACCGTGCTCTTCTTTAGAACTAGTCCGTTCAAACGTCACATGAATACCGTCTTTTTTTGCATCCATGCTCGCCACTTTAGTGTTAAGCATAATCGCTTCAAAGCGTTTTTCCATACGTTTTTGCAATGGACGCACTAAATCGCGGTCGCAACCTTGCACTAAGCCATCGGTAAATTCAACCACACTGACTTTACTGCCTAGTGCATCGTACACTGTGCCCATTTCTAGGCCGATAATGCCACCACCAATCACTAATAAGCGTTTAGGAATATCAGCTAATAATAATGCGCCTGTAGAGTCCATTATGCGTGGGTCGCTAGCAGTTGCCTCTGATAAGCCTGGGAATTTAGTCGCTTGCGAACCTGCGGCGATAATCGCATTGTCAAATCCTACAGTCGTTACTTGTCCATCATCAGCGGTTACAGCAATTTGATTCGGTGAGGTGAATTTGCCTAAACCTTGCACAACCGTGACATTGCGTTGTTTCGCCATAGCACTTAAACCGCCAGTGAGCTTCGCCACAACATCGTTAGATTTCCAATTGCGTAAGGCATCTAGGTCAATGCTTGGTGCGCTAAAGCTTACGCCATGATGCGCGGTTTCTTCTGCCTCAGTAATGACTTTTGCTGTATGCAGTAATGCTTTAGAAGGAATGCAACCTACGTTTAAGCAAACGCCGCCTAAAGTTGAATAGCGCTCGATGAGCACTACTTTTTTGCCTAAATCCGCAGCACGGAACGCAGCGGTGTAACCGCCAGGGCCGGAACCCAAGACCGCAACTTCTGCCATCACGTCATTATTGTCAGTGGCTGGTGCTGGTGCTGGAGCAATAGTTGCAGCCGGTGCTTTTGTTTCAGCGACTGGAGCGGCAACTGCAGGAGTCCCCGTTGTTGCTGAAGCGGCTTCCAGTAATAAAATCAATGAGCCTTTGGCGATTTTGTCGCCAACTTTTACTTTGATTTCTTTTACGGTGCCAGCTTGGCTGGCTGGAATGTCCATCGAGGCTTTATCAGATTCAACGGTAATCAATGAATCATCAATTTCTATGGTATCGCCAGCCTTTACCAACACCTCGATGACATCAACGCTCTCGAAATTGCCAATATCAGGCACTAAAATTTCTACTAAATTGCTCATGTAAAACCTTATAGGGGTAACTTATAGTAATAAGCGACGTACATCGCTTAACATCATTCGCATATGGCTAGTGAAACGCGCGCCATCGGCACCATCAATCACGCGATGGTCGTATGATAATGACATTGGTAAAATTAAGCGTGGCTCAAAACTCTTCGTTTTAGCATCATAAATCGGCTGCATAGATGAGCGTGATACGCCTAAAATCGCTACTTCCGGGCAATTGATGATAGGCGTAAACATTGTGCCGCCAATACCGCCTAAACTAGAAATAGTGAAGCAACCGCCTTGCATTTCTTCAATTTTCAGTTTGCGCTCACGGGCTTTGGCAGACAACTCGCCCAAATCGCGTGCGATGTCTAACACATCTTTTTGATGCACATCGCGTACTACTGGTACGACTAAGCCATCGGGTGTATCGCAAGCAAAGCCCACGTTGAAGTAATTTTTTAAGATTAAGCTATCGCCATCTGGTGAAAGTGAAGCATTAAAATTTGGGTATGCCTTAAGTGCATTGACTGATGCTTTGATTAAGAACGCGAGCATAGTGAGTTTAACGCCACGTTTTTCCGCATCGGCTTGCATAGATTTACGGAAATCTTCTAAATCCGTAATATCTGCTTCGTCGAATTGTGTGACGTGCGGCGCAGTCACCCAATTGCGATGCAAGTTGGCGCCAGATAATTTCTTAATGCGTGATAAAGCTTTGTGCTCAATTTCACCAAATTGGCTGAAGTCAATCACGGGCATTGACAATGTTGCCAGGCTGCTAACACCAGCGCCCATGTTTTCAGTGCGTGGTTTGGCTAATTCATCTTTCACATAAGTTTGCACATCAGCCGCTAAAATGCGATTTTTATTGCCGCTACCCGTCACTAGGCTTAAATTAACACCTAGTTCGCGGGCAAACTTACGCACTGAAGGGCTTGCATGTGAAAGCTTGCCATTGCTCCCCAAGTGGCTCGCGCCTACTGGATTCGGCTTATTTGCTGGTTCAATAGGTTTTGGTGGCTCTGGTGCTGGACGTGTCGGCTCAGGTACTGCTGCAATTGTTGCGGCGTCAGGCGCAGCTTTTTCTGCTGCTACAGGTTTACTTTCTGCCGCGGGAGCTACTGCATCGCTTACGTCCATGGTGAGAATTAGGCCGCCTTGAGCAGCTTTATCACCCACTTTCATTTTTACTTCTTTAACCACACCTGCAAATGGTGCAGGAATATCCATCGAAGCTTTGTCAGATTCCATCGTAATCAATGAATCATCTTTGGCAACAGTGTCACCCGCTTTTACTAAAATTTCAATGACATCTACACTATCAAAGTTGCCGATATCAGGGACGAGCACGTCTTGAATAGCCATTTGTCGTCTCCTTAAACTGTCGTTGGGTTAGGTTTGTTAGCGTCTAGTTTGTATTTCTTGATGGCTTCACTGGCCTTAGCCGCCGGCAATTTACCTTCATCAACTAGTGCTTTTAGTGATGCTAATACTACGTAGTATCTATCGACTTCAAAGAAACTGCGTAATGCTTCGCGGCTGTCAGAGCGACCGAAGCCATCAGTGCCAAGTGCTACAAACTTGTTCGGTACAAAAGTAGCGATTTGTTCGGCAAATGCTTTCATATAATCAGTTGAAGCAATGACTGGACCTTTAGTGCCTTTTAAGCATTCAACTACATAGTTGATGCGTTGTGGTTTCTCAGGATTAAGCATGTTCCAACGTTCGCAATCTTGTGCTTCGCGACGTAGCTCGGTGAAGCTTGGTACGCTCCAAACATCAGCCGATACGCCCCAGTCTTTTTCGAGCATTTCAGCTGCGGCAATCACTTCACGCAATATCACACCACTGCCCATTAATTGTACTTTTTCACCTTTAGCTTTGGATTTGCTAAAGCTGTACATACCTTTAAGAATGCCCGTTCCAGCGCCTTTTGGCATTTCAGGATGGCTGTAGTTTTCGTTCATCAAGGTGATGTAGTAATACACATCTTCTTGGTTTTGCACCATGCGGCGCATCCCTTCTTGAATAATCACCGCTAACTCATAGGCAAATGTTGGATCGTAAGAGATACAGTTAGGAACAGTCGCCGACATTAAGTGGCTATGGCCATCTTCATGCTGTAAACCTTCGCCATTCAACGTGGTGCGACCAGCGGTTGCGCCAAGCAAGAAGCCACGAGCGCGGCTATCGCCAGCCGCCCAGGCCAAGTCGCCAATCCGTTGGAAGCCAAACATGGAGTAGAAGATGTAGAACGGGATCATCTGCACACCGGTGACGCTGTATGAAGTGGCAGCCGCAATCCAACTTGAGAATGAACCCGCTTCGTTAATGCCTTCTTCTAAAATCTGGCCATCTTTAGACTCTTTGTAATACATCACTTGGTCAGAATCCATAGGCTCGTACAACTGGCCCAAATGTGAGTAGATACCAAGTTGACGGAACATGCCTTCCATGCCAAAAGTACGGGCTTCATCTGGCACGATTGGTACAATATATTTGCCAATCGCTTTATCACGAATCAATGTAGATAAGATACGCACAAACGCCATGGTAGTTGATATTTCGCGCTCACCAGTCGCGACTAGCATATTCTCAAATGCTGAAAGTGGAGGTATGGTTAGCTCGTTACCTTTACGGCGCCGCGCCGGTACGGAACCACCCATCGCAGCACGGCGTTCTGCCATGTAGATCATTTCAGGCGACTCTGGCTCTGGCTTGTAGAAGGACAAGCTTTCAACTTGCGCGTCTGTCAGTGGCAAATCAAAGCGGTCACGAAATGCTTTAAGTGAGGTGAGATCCATGCTTTTTTGTTGATGCGTGGTGTTCTGACCTTCGCCAGCTTCGCCCATACCATAACCTTTAACTGTTTTGGCTAAAATAACGGTTGGCTGACCTTTGTGTTGCATGGCTGCGGCATAAGCGGCATATACTTTATGCGGATCATGACCACCACGGTTTAAGCGCCAGATATCGGCATCTGACATGGCGGCGACCATTTCTTTAAGCTCTGGGTATTTACCAAAGAAACGCTCACGCGTATATGCGCCACCTTTGGCCTTAAAGTTTTGGTATTCGCCATCCACGCACTCTTCCATACGCTTTTTAAGAAAACCATCTTTATCCATCGCCAATAAAGGATCCCAATATGAACCCCAAATGACCTTCAATACGTTCCAGCCAGAACCACGGAAATCAGATTCTAATTCTTGTATGATTTTTCCGTTACCACGAACAGGGCCATCCAAACGCTGTAAATTACAGTTAATCACGAAAATCAGGTTATCTAATTTTTCGCGTGAGGCTAGTGAAATCGCTCCGAGTGATTCAGGCTCATCCATTTCGCCATCGCCACAGAATACCCATACTTTACGGTCAGATGTGTCCGCAATGCCACGGTCATGCAGGTATTTAAGGAAACGCGCTTGGTAAATACCTTGTAATGGACCTAGGCCCATAGAAACCGTTGGGAACTGCCAGAAATCAGGCATCAGCCACGGATGTGGGTAGCTAGATAAGCCATTGCCGCCAGTTTCCTGACGGAAGTTATCCATTTGCTCTTCGGTAATGCGACCTTCTAAAAAAGCGCGCGCATACACGCCAGGCGATGAATGACCTTGAAAGTAGATGCAATCGCCGCCGAAATTTTCGTTAGCCGCGCGGAAGAAATGATTAAAGCCAGTGTCGTATAAGGTCGCTGCAGATTGGAAACTCGCGATATGTCCACCCACACCTGGCGATTTTTCATTAGCGCGTAACACTGTCATAATTGCATTCCAGCGGATTAACGCACGAATGCGACGTTCCATCTCAGGATTGCCAGGTAGGCGTTGTTGTAAATGGGTGGGGATGGTGTTTACATAGGCCGTTGTTGCATTGTAAGGCAGGTTAGCTCCTGAGCGACGTGCTTTGTCTATCATCGCCTCAAGCAAAAAATGAGCACGTTCCGTGCCTTCATTTTCAATAACAGCGGTGAGCGCATCTAGCCATTCTTGGGTCTCAAGACTGTCGCTATCAGGGTTAATCATATTCGATGACATTAAGTTGGGGCTCCGTTTTTCTCTGTGAGTCTCTATATTATTTGTCTATAATTTTGACGTTGTGATAGTGGGACTTAAATTCATGCACAGTGAGTATAATTAGTAGATAAGGCAGAATGCAGTGCTTAAATGATTACAGTAAAGTTGTAGTGTGGCTTTTTTAGTGGTTTTGGTCAAGTTTAGTCATGGTTTTTTATGACTTTTAGAGATATGTCTTATATGAAATAGACTTGTTTTATATAAGACTTGTAGGGGTTTAAATGACGGTAAAGTTAATACAAAATGCAGCTAATGCCAGTGAAAATACGCTAAATTCAGAAAAACATAGCTTTTTTGTGCTGACTGAAATTGAAGAAAATAGCCTGCCTTTTGCTGAAATCCTGCACGCTAAATTAAAACGCATTCAAAGCGAATATAAAGACTTGGTTAAAACACCTGTTATGGTTGATTTGCCGCATGGTGGTGTTGCGGGCTATGTGATTTTAGATACAAAACTTAGTTTATTTCAAAAACACAGCTTGTTGCGTAAAGCGATACAGCCTTTGCTAGATGAAAAACCAGAGACCTTGTCCATTTGTGTTTATGGTGATGAAGCGGTGCGTGAATCGCATGCCTATGCTGCCTATTATGTCGCAACGGTTAATGCGGCTATATTGCCAAATCGTAAAAAAATTGAAGGTAAAGATGATAATAAAGATTATCTAAAACAGATAGTGATACATGGGTATCAAGCAAAACATGATTATGCTAACGTCAATGCGCATGTGGCAGGTAATACGCTCTGTCGCACGCTTACAATAACGCCACCCAACGAATTAACACCGATGATATATCGTGAAAAAGTTGCATTATTAGCTAAACAATATGGCTGGATATATGAAGAGTTTGATATGCCAGCGCTTAAGAAAATGGGCGCTGGAGCCTTCGTGGCGGTAGGACAAGGCTCGGAGCCTTTAGATGCTGCGATAGTGCATCTTACTTATAGTCCGAAAACCGTATCAAATGTAGAGAAAAAACATATTGCGCTAGTGGGTAAGGGTATTTGTTTTGATACTGGTGGTCACAATCTTAAGCCAGCCAAATACATGCAAGGCATGCATGAAGATATGAATGGTTCTGCCGTGGCTTTGGGTATCTTGCTGGCGGCTACAGAGATGCAATTGCCAGTGAAATTAGATTGCTGGTTGGCGATTGCGCAAAATCATATTGGCCCATTGGCTTATAAACAAAATGATGTGGTCACCGCACTCAATGGCATGACGATTGAAATTGTGCACACCGATGCTGAAGGTCGCATGGTGTTGGCTGATACACTTACATTGGCCTCACGTGAAAAACCTGATCTTATTTTAGATTTTGCAACGCTTACAGGTACTATGTATAGCGCACTAACAGATCGCATGAGTGGTGTAATGGGCAATCGCCCAGAGTTGCTCTGTCAAGCCATCGGCGCAGGCAATGCGGCAGGTGAACGTATTGTGGCTTTTCCTTATGAAGAAGATTTTGATAGCGAGCTAGATAGCGATATTGCGGATATTAAGCAGTGCACTTTAGAAGATAGTGACGGCGACCATATGCTAGCGGCGCGTTTTTTAGGTAAATTTATTGAGGGCGATGTGGCCTGGTTGCACACCGATTTATCGTCTTACAGCCGCGAAGGCGGTTTAGGTGCTGTGCAATCTGATACTAATGGTTTTGGTGTTGGGTTTGGTCTAGAGCTGATTAAATCGTTTTTAGATAAAAGTATGTAAGTTTTTAATAACCAAAGCAATTGCCACTATCAATGCCAATACAGCAAATCCCCGTTGGCTAATATGCGTTGGTATTTTTGCTGCGAAACTTTTGCCTATCAGCGTGCCAACTAGCGTGCTAATGCCAAAAGGTAATGCGATTTCCCAGTCTATCGTATAGTGTACTAGGTAACTCAAAAGCCCTGATGATACTAAAGCAATTACTGCGAGCGAGGTTGCAATAACGGTCGACATATAAAAATCACTCACTTTGCGTAACGCAGGCACTATCACAAAGCCACCACCTACGCCTAATAAGCCAGATAACAACCCCGCAAAACTACCTGCTAGCCCAAGCCTTGCTGTACAGGGCGCAGTCCAAAATAATTTAGACGTAGCTGGATTGATTTGGCAAGGTGGTGGTGCAGTAATGGGCACTTGTTCAAGCGTGCCGCCTCGCCACATTCGCCACGCAACATAGACCAATACAAAACTAAATAAAATGCCGAGAATATTGCTCGGTAAATAATAGGTAAGCCACACGCCAATTGGCGCCATACAAATGCCACAAACAGCCATTAGACCTGCAGTTTTATAACGTACCTTTCCCTCATATAAGCTCAATATCGCGGCTACACCTGCCGATAACATCAGTGCAAATAAACCAATTGGTGCTGCGCTGGTAATGTCAAGATGCAGAAAAAACACCAACAGTGGAATGGATAAAATTGCGCCTCCCGCACCAGTAAGTGCGAGGATCAGGCCTACAAACAGACCTAATCCGGTGCTAATGAGATCTGGCGACATCAGACTTTAGTTGTTGGATGATTTTGTTGGGCGCGCTAGCCATTCACGGCCTTTTAACAATAGATCCCAATAGACCCAAGGCAAAATATATTTTTTAAGAATCCAGTATATTCTGCGTGGTATAAGTGAATCTAGTGGGAAGGTGGGGAGCAATTTTCCGCCAAAACCAAATTCAGCGAGAATGATTTTGCCTTTTTCTACCATGATTGGGCAAGAGGCATAACCGTCATATTCTGTAGGCATTGCCTTGCCATTGCGTAAGGCGATTAAGTTCTCGGCTACCACGACAATCTGCTTGCGAACTGCAGCAGCGGTTTTAGAGTTCGGCGATGAGCACACGTCACCTAAACTAAATACATTGGCGTAGCGCGTATGTTGCAATGTTATTTGGTTAACCTCTACACAGCCGGCCGCATCTGCCAATACACTTTGTTTAATAAAGTCTGGTGGACACTGCGGTGGCACTACATGCAGCAAATCAAAGCTTTTCTCAACTTTGGTGGTATTGCCATCAGCATTTTTCACATTAAACCAAGCTTTTTTAGCTGGCCCGTCTACTTCAATTAAAGTGGAATTAGAGCTAAGTTTTGCATGATAGCGTTCAATATATTTCATCAGCGGTGGCACGTAAGCCGCTACTCCAAATAACGCTGCACCCGCGATGTTGAAATCAACATCAATTTTATTGAGTACGCCAGTATTTTCCCATTGTGAGCAAGAAAGATAGAGCGCTTTTTGTGGCGCACCAGCGCATTTAATTGGCATAGGAGGCTGTGTGAAAATGGCCTTGCCTGATTTGAGGTTTTGCACTAATTGCCAAGTATACGGTGCTAAATCAAATCGATAATTAGAAGTCACACCATTTTTACCCAACGTTTCATTTAAGCCTGGTATAGCATTCCAGTCGATTTTGAGGCCAGCAGCCACAATCAGTTGTTGATACGTAATGCTGACTCCGCCCTTAGTTTTTACTATGTTCGCATCAGGCTCAAATGTGTTGGCTGCATCTTGTATCCAAGTCACGCCCTTGGGTATGCAGCTTGCCATGCTACGTTCTGTTTTTGCAACATCAAACTCACCTGCTCCGACCAATGTCCATGCGGGCTGGTAGTAATGTTTGTCAGCAGGCTCAATGATGGCAATATTAAGTGACGGCTCTCTTTTTAGTAAGCTGGCAGCAACGCCGCTACCCCCAGCACCGCCGCCGATAATCACGATGTCATAAGTGTTTGATTGATTCATTTTTATATTCCTAACAAAGGTTATGAGAATTGTTTTGGCAGAATTCTTGATATAGCACTTGCATGACTTTCATTGCTGAAGTGCTTGCAAGTTGATAGTAGATATTTTTGCCATCACGTCTTGTAGAAACTAGTTTTGATTGACGTAATACTGTGAGTTGCTGCGATAGGCTGGGTTGTTTTATGCCGGTTAGATTTTCTAGCTCAGCCACGGACTTTTCATGTTGGCTAAGCTGGCAAAGTAACAATAGACGATCAGAATTCGCCATTACTTTCATTAAGTTACTCGCAACTTCAGCTGCAATATGCATTGCAGCGACATCAAACCCAGCTGTTTGATGGCTGATAGTACTACCCATGCTTAAGCCTTTAAACTTTAACTTGTAAATATTATATTATTTTATATAGAGACCTTTGCACGAAGCGCTTTTACTAAAGCCATATTAAATTGGCTGCATTTTTGTTTAAAAAGTGCTCAATTTGATATTCACGACTAAGTG
>JAYVMU010000061.1:0-5502 GCA_043758775.1 Methylophilaceae bacterium | reverse complement strand
TTAAGAAGAGTGTGGATAAATGGCGAAAATTATTGGAATAATTCAGGTTAAGGGCGGATGTGGTAGGTCAACCATAGCTACCAATCTCGCAGGAATAATGGCACTCAAAAACAAAGCAGCCTTAATTGACTGCGACATGCCACAAGGGACGAGCGCGTCATGGTATTCAATCCGAGCGCAACAAGGCAAAACGGGAAACCTAACAATCGCAACAGCCAACGATCACACAGAACTTATCAAACAAACAGAAGAGCTAAGTAAAACACATCAACTCATAATCATTGATGCCCCCCCGAGGATTGCGGAGATAACAAGAGCAACACTCATACTCAGTGACCTTTGCTTAATTCCTATTGGTGCAAGTGCGGCAGAAATATGGGCGACTAACGATTTACTAAAAACCATAGCAGAAGCCAAAAAAATAAAACCTGAGATTAACACTAGAATTATCTGGAATAGATTCAGAAGCTCAACCAGTTCAGCACAAGAATTAGCAACAGCAGTACGTGAAAATCTTGGTTTGGCAGAATTAAAAACAAAACTTGGTTTCCGAGTTGCATACAGCGACGCACTGGCGAGAGGTTTAACTGCATTGGAATGGACTGATAAAACAGCTCAGACAGAACTAGTTGAATTAGCAAAAGAATTGGCACAAATCCTTAGGACATGAAAATGAGCACAAATAAAAAAGCAAAAGTCAGTATTTTGAAACCTACTATTGGCGCGGCGGCGTTAAGTTTTGCCGAAAACAGCCAACAGAAGCCCAACGAAGCCTTACAGGGCGTTAAAACAAGCCAGCCAGTACAGGTTAAGGGGTTACCCAAGAAAACAGCTCAAAAGGCGTCCAATCGAATTCCAGAGGGTGATGTTCGTCTTGTCGTAAATATTAAGCAGGAAATTCACAAGAAGTTGAAGCTGGCAGCAATTAATAATGATACTACCGTAGGCGAATTAGTTGAGCATTTGACATCTAAATATCTTTAATTCCTAGGAGGGAAAATGAAAAAAATACTCACCATAATATTGACTTTGCTTCCATTCATTTTAATTACGCCACATGTTTTTGCTGAAGATACCGACTATGCCGAGCAACTTCGTAAAAATGGTAATACAACATGTTTAGACAAAATTAATAGCACAATTAATTGGTTAATTGGCCAAGATGGACACGTAGTTAGCCAGTGGAACGTAAAAAATCCCAATTCGCATGTAGGCGTACTCATTGGAAGCAAACAGTTTATTGATGGGAGCGTAATGGCTCACGTTAGCGCGAGCCAAAATAAAATGGGCGGTTGTGATGTTGTTTTCACTCACATAATTCCATCAGAAAAAAGTTGCCCCAACTTAAGAGAAACAACATTTAAAGATTGGAAGTTTTTTGGAGACATGGCAGGAGTGCCTATTTACGATGACCCCACAAGCAGCAACATAAGTGCTTCACTGCTTACCAATAAATCAGGTTGTATCGTTACAAAAACAGGAACGCTTTTTTTTGAAAAAGACGAGCCAACTCCAAAAAATAAGAATTAAAAATTAGCAATCGAAAGATTGTTTTTTATCACTTAAGATAAATATCTCTTTATACGTTAATAATAAATATGTTGACATAATAAATATAAGCGGATAGGATGTTATCCATAGATTAGCCCAATAAAGAAACCATGAAGCAAGCAATTGGTTACATCAGAGTAAGCACCGAACAACAAGCCGACGAAGGCGCGTCACTCGAAGCTCAAAAAGCCAAGATTGCGGCATGGTGCGTTATGAATGATTACGAGCTGCTCAACATATTTGTTGACGCTGGCATAAGTGGAAAATCCATGGAAAACCGCGAAGGACTACAAAACGCATTAAGCCAAGTTAAAAAGAATATGGCATTAGTCGTTTATTCGCTTTCCCGCTTGGCACGCTCAACCAAAGATTGCATAACCATAGGTGAAACGTTAAAGAAAAAAGGCAGTGACCTAGTAAGCCTAACCGAAAAGATAGACACCAGTTCAGCAATGGGCGAATTCTTTTTCACACTGATTGCAGCACTTGGCCAGATGGAACGCAAACAAATAGCCGAACGCACAAAGGCAGTTCTAGCACACAAAAAGGCACAGGGCGAAAAATACGCACCTGTCCCTTTTGGTTACTTAGAAGTAAATAAACGTTTAGTTAAAGTTGAAAGCGAATCACGAATTGTTGCTGACATTTTGACTAAGCGGCGCGCCGGTAATACTTTGGTTCAAATCGCAACAGAATTAAACGATTTAGGCATTAAAGGTAAAAACGGCGGGAAATGGTATGCCAGCACTGTGAAATATCTAATTGAAAGGCAAGCAGCATGAGCATTGAACACGAACTTAAACACTTATTCGGACATGAAATAGCGCAACAGTCAAAACAGCTAACGGAAGATGATTTAGTCATTGAAGTCGAGCTAGTAGCCGAAGGCGCAAGACAATTAAAGCGCGCATTACATAATCCAATTAGACAGCGTGAAATAGTTCGATGCATGGCGACAGATACCGCTCTGGCGCTATGTCAATGGCTCCGAAAGCCAGACCTTATGAATGACTTTCATTTGATTTAAAATAAATATGTATTTTCGTAAATATATATTTATTTAAGCAAAATATTTATATAACGCAACAAGTACGCGCGCGCAAGCAAGACGTAATTAATCCTTCGCGCTATCGCTTGATTGCGGTCAGATATTGCTTCGCAAATCTGTCACGCTTGGTTATAAATGAACCAAACCGCTAATTTTGGGTTTAGAATAAATGCCTGCAAGAGCTGAGCGTTACGTTTTGGAGACTTACCTCATACTCATTGATTCTGTCGCCTATCTAATCACGGATTTGGAGTCCGTGATTTGCCTCGACAAAGGAAACGACAGAACTTGGACAGGAACTTTTCCAAGATTCTTAGCTAAACATGGTAAATCTACTGCTCACCATGTTGAGATTTTTCTGTGATAACTAGGTTTACGTTTTTTTTTCGACTTGGATGACCAACTTTTCCTAATCTCTTTAATTCAGACACAATTCCGCTTAAATCATATCGAGTGAAAACACGGTTACTGTCACTTCTTTCAAGGTTCTTCAGCCTTTTTATTAGCCTTTTTTTTTCAAGACTTTCAATACATCTTTGAACTGTTCTAAGGTTTATCCCCATCCGCTTAGCTATGGTCGATGTTCTGGGAAAAGGTAAGTCACCTACTTTCCACCATGCCATCAACAAATTCATTAACACCACAACTTCGCCACTATCAAGCTTCAATTCATTCTGATGCAGTAATAACGCGGATGGAATTACTACAAATCCTGCGTTTACAGAATCGCCCCATTTTTCTTCAAGGTTGCTATCTGTAACTAGTGGATGTTCTACATCGCTCATAACTAACTTGAACTGAAATTTAATGTTGTAACTATCCGCTTAAAAAAACAAGGCGTCAATTATGAATACTATTAAGGTGACACCATAGTCGTCGTTTATTGTAAATGATGATTTAAATAAATTATTTATTTATTAATTTATTCGACATGGTCAATTACAAAAGGGAACGGTTTTGTAATTATTGACTTAATACAGAGCGACTAGACGAAACCTGAACAGCAGTCACTCAAATTGGGGTCGTCCCAGAATTAGGAAAATAAAACACGTTAAGCCGGTTGAAGCGGTCGTAGCGACCTGAACTTGCCCGCAAAATTGCAAAGATGGACGTGTGATTGCAAAGATGGACGTGTCAACAGTCGCACAAGACAAAGAATTAAATTGAAATAATATTAATAAATATCAGTGCAATATTTCATGTTGATAAAAAGGCATATTATACAAGTTAAGAACATACATGCTAAAATCATTTTATTAAAAAAACTAAATAAATCAAATAGTTATGTAAATTTATGTTGAATTAATGCAATAAAAACTGCAAAAGTAATCCACATGTTTAGTAACAAAATATTCAATGTAATCAATGAGTTATATGTTTATTTAAACAGGCTGTGTATATATCCAGTTACCGGCGTAAAAGATAGTGGTGTATGACTAGTATTCCAATCTTATTAGCTAGTAGGGGCTGCGGCGGGCATCGTGCTGAAAATCGAAACCAAAATAACTAAATATAACGAAGGCATGCATAGCGTTAGGGCTTATCACAAAGCTATTGCAATGCTGCACGGTCACGACTTCGGAAAAGCGCGCCTATACCATCTTGGAATGACTGACGAAATCAGTGGCGCATACTCTGAAAAACCAGACCGCTTATTGAAAATGATTAAACGGATTACGCGAAAATTAAACCACATAGGCGTTAAATACCGTTGGCGTGCATGCTTTGAACATGACCTAACGAAAAGCCACCACATGCACGTTTTCTTTTTAGTTGAAGATACATCGGAAGCGAAAAACCCTGACGAAATTTTTAACACTACTCCAACCAATTGGTTAAGAAAAACTTTTGATAAACACGTTATGGGTTTTTCAATCAATAAGCCCAAAAACTCAATACACTGGACAAGTAAAGGTAAGCAGAAAAATTACGCACTAATCTCGACGCCTGAAAAGCTAGATGATTGTAAACATTGGATTTCATACCTAGTGAAAAAAAGATCAAAACTTGAAGTTGGTCAGGTCTATTTCAGCAGTAAAGACAGTATTAAAAAAGGGATTAAAAATGACGACTGAAAAACAGATTACAGCGAACCGCGCAAACAGCCAAAAGAGTACAGGAGCACGAACAGCAGAGGGTAAGGAAACAATAAGCCAGAACGCACTTAAACACGGATTGCTAAGTGAACGCCTGATTACAAGCACTGAAAATGCACAGGACTACTTTGCATTGCTGGCTGGTCTGGTTGATTCACTAAATCCTATCGGCATGTTAGAAACTGTTTTAGTTGAACGTATTGCAGTAGCACTATGGAGACAAAAACGGTTAGTGACCGCTGAATCAGCAACATTGGAAATCGTAAAAATAAACCAAAACAAACCAATGAACTTAGCACTAGAAATGTTGAGGGGTGATGAATCTGCATCAAAAAAAGAAAAAGAGTTCGCAGCATTAAAAGCTTCTGCACCAATCCAAAACGAGCTGATGGCACGTTATTCTGTAACCCTTGATAACGCTCTTTACAAGGCAATCGAAGCACTACGTAATCAGCAGGAATTCAGATTAAAAAACAATGTAATTATTGATTGAAAGGGTTAAAAATGGCTTTGAATGGCAAATTGCAGCACCGTCACATCGTCGCTAGTAATACGCGCACAACACTGGCTTTAGAGCCTGAATTCTGGCTATCATTGGAACGCATAGCAGAGGGCAACGGCATCACATGGCAACAATGGACGAAGGAACAGCTAGGCGTAAAACCAATCGAAACAGGTCGCGCAAGCTGGTTAAGATTGTCTGTGCTGGCAAGCCTAGCACACTAAAGAAACGATCAAAAATACTGGATATGTATGAACTATTTAAATCACCTCGACTCTAATCGTTGTTGTAATCCATTAAGGAAA
>JAYVMU010000060.1:0-10844 GCA_043758775.1 Methylophilaceae bacterium | reverse complement strand
ACTCATGTTCAAGTCGGTGACACCCCTAAACAGACTATTTTTTATTTTAGATCAAGCTGTTATATACTCGTTTTGTGAAAATTGCCGGACACTACTGATCGAATTTATAAAACTATAGGGAGACTAGCCCCTAATATTTTATAAGAACTGAACTTACTACTTGAATCAGAATCAACTTGTCGGCGTAAGGATTTAAAATACCCTAGAATATTAAGCTGACACTGTTCGAGCAAGCACTTACAGATTATTGAAAGCTATCTATAAGGTACGATAATGCCGTTTAGCATCCCTCTTCAATCCAAATGAGAATGAGTCCGTTCTGTGAAAACAACTTTTCCGCTCAGCTATTCAAGCGTGACGTCGATAATGCTCATCTTCTGCCGCCACGACCGCTGCCGACGAAGCTCTGCTAATGTACGATAAAAAGCACGACTAAGATCGTCATGTGCACGCACGATGCCTTGGTCTTGCATCAGATCAAGTAATCGCTTCTCTTTGACACTTGCAATTGCCGCTTTAATTTGATCAAGATGCTCAGCCATACGTATAAACTTTTATCAGAAACACCTAGGCGCTTCGATACCTCAACGACACCATGACCACGCTCAGTGATTTGCTTGACTGCTTCAGCTTTAAATTCAGCTGTACATCTTGTACCTCTCATTAACTACTCTCCAGTTCAGTTTCGACATTATTGAATGTCTACTGAATTCTGGGAAGTCCAAACTCACTAAATATGACATGGTGATTCTAGACGAGCTTGGCTACTTACCTTTTAGTCAAAAAGATGGTGCGTTGTTGTTTCATCTCATCAGCCAATTGCATGAACAGACCAGTATTATCATGACGACTAATTTAGCATTCTCAGAATGGGGCAAGTTATTTGCAGATGAAAAGATGACGTCAGCTTTACTCGACAGATTGGTGCATCACTGCGATATTGTTGAAACGGGTAATGATTCTTATCGGTTTAAAAACAGGTCTTAAACTGGTGCACTTCTGCACTGATATTGTGGATCAAAATTCAACGCAAATATACAGGTATTCCATATTTGACTTGATACCAGTCCTAAACAGAGCGTTACTGGTGTTATCGCTATTAATCGTGATAGCGATAACACTAGGAGCGTATCATGCAAAAGCAAACATTTATCACACCCGAGAAACCTATTCTTGTTAAAGAATGGCAAAAGGCCTTTAGTCGCCCTGCCCCTTCAGGCTGTCATCCCTCACTATTAGATAAAGCCATTGCTTGGCAGAAACAAGCCAACAAACATGGCGGATTAAGCACTGCTGAACGGCGACGACTACTTGGGGATGTGAGTAAAAGCAGTATTGGCAATGGGCCTAACGTCGGAACGCGTTTGGTGCGTGTCTGGCAAGGTGAAACCCATCAAGTCACAGTGCTGGCTGATGGGTACCTTTATGCGCAGCAACGCTGGAAGAGCTTATCAGCCATTGCCCGCGCAATTTCAGGTACGCCTTGGTCAGGACCGGTATTTTTTGGGCTTAAGAAATGAGTAAAGTCACGATACGGTGTGCCATTTATACCCGTAAATCGAGTGAAGAAGGGCTTGAGCAAGGCTTTAATTCGCTTGATGCGCAGCGGGAGGCTTGTGAAGCGTTTATCTTAAGTCAACAGCATGAGGGCTGGAAACTCATTCCGACATTCTATGACGATGGTGGATTCTCAGGCGGTAATATTGAGCGTCCTGCATTGAAACAACTGTTACTGGATATTGATCAGAAAAAAGTGAACGTTGTCGTGGTGTATAAGGTGGATCGACTGACACGATCATTGGCTGATTTTGCTAAGATTGTAGAACAGTTTGATGCCAAAGGCATTTCCTTTGTATCGGTGACACAGCAGTTCAACACCACCTCATCTATGGGACGATTAACGTTGAATGTATTGTTGTCATTTGCACAATTTGAACGTGAAGTCACGGGTGAACGTATTCGAGACAAGATTGCGGCCTCTAAGCAAAAGGGTTTGTGGATGGGTGGTACTGCACCTTTAGGTTATACTGGTCATGAACGAACGTTAGCGGTTGTCAAAGTGCATGCAGCACTCGTTGTAGACATCTATCAGCGTTATCTGGCATTAGGCAGCGTTAGAGCCCTTAAAAGTGCGTTGGACGCTCAGGGGCTTAAATCGCCAGAACGGTTGCGTGAGTCTGGTAACTCTTTCGGTGGCAGATCTTTCAGTCGCGGTAATTTGCATCGTATCTTAACGAATCCAGTCTACACGGGAAAGATGGTGCATTTTGAGAAGCAATATCTTGGGCAGCATCCTGCCATCATCGATCAAGTGTTGTGGGATGAAGTGCAAGCAAAAATGGTCGATAACAAGCAAGCACTGCAACAACGGCCCAAAGTGACTTCGGAGAGCTTGCTAACAGGCATACTCTATGATAGCGAAGGACAACGGCTCTCCCCTTCTCATAGCCAGAAGCAATCTAAACGCTTTCGGTATTATCTTTCACAAAAGCTTGTGAATGAAAGCAAGGCAGCTGCGCCTCAGGGCATGCGGATTCCAGCGCAGGAATTAGAGACGCTGGTCATTGATCAAACTTGTGATTGGCTCAACAATACTGATGCACTGATCAATGAATTAAATCCTGAGCCTGAGCAGATTCAAAACCTCATCGCTAATGCCAGTCAGTTAGCCACTGCGCTAGTACATAATAAGCATGAACAATATCCATTACTGAGACAACTCATCGATCGAATTGAAGTAGGTAATGGGTATGTGAGTTTATCGATCAAAGTATCTGCATTCATGTTGAGTGAGGAAGAAAATGCTAACAAACGGATTGTGCTTAAAACCAATGTGGAATTGAAACGTTGTGGTTATGCGATGCGACTCATTGTGACAGATCATCACAAAAACCAGCTATTGAAAGACCAAAACCTGATTCATTACTTATCAAAAGCCTATCAATGGTTGAGCTTAATCACATCTGGAAAGGTGCAGAGCATTAAAGAAATAGCCGAAGCAGAAAAGCTCAATCAGCAACATGTGGCTCGGATGATCAATAAAGCCTTTCTAGCACCTGATATTATTCGATCAATTCTTAACGGCACACAACCCGCTCATCTCACGCTCAAGTATCTCAAACAGTTTCGTGCGCTACCAAGTGATTGGAACGAACAAAGGTCTCTGCTCAACTTTAAGTAATAAGAGCAGGGTATGCGGAATTGGGCTACAGAGAAACGAGTTAAAAAGACAAGGGAAAAGATGATTTACAGGGTGCGCAGAGAATCCAAAAACAAAAAAGCCCCACAATTAGCGGGGCTTTGCTGTGTTAAGCTGTTTTTAAACAAACAACTTAGACTTGTTGGCGGAGTGGACGGGACTCGAACCCGCGACCCCCGGCGTGACAGGCCGGTATTCTAACCAACTGAACTACCACTCCTAAACTTTGCACCATAATTTTAAAAATTAGCCGATACAAACTTAGTTGCACGGTCATTACATCAAAAATAAAGAGTGCTATAAAAATCTAGCACTCTCTAATTACTATGTATTGAGGTGACTTCTTTTTTTGTTAATTTTTTGGTGGGTGCTAACGGGGTCGAACCGCTGACATTCGCCTTGTAAGGGCGACGCTCTACCAACTGAGCTAAGCACCCTATCTTAAATCTTAGCCTACCAATAAACTAACAAACTACTGCTTTTTCTTGATTAGTTGCTCAATCAAGAAAGAACGCTAGTTTACAGCATCTTTAAGTGCTTTACCAGCCCTAAACTTAGGAGAATTTGCAGCTTTGATATTAATTGTTGCACCAGTACGAGGGTTACGGCCATTTCGAGCCGCACGTTTACCTACATAGAACGAACCGAAACCGATTAAAGTTACTAAATCATCTTTTTTAAGTGCTTTAGTAATTGCTGCTGTAGTTGCATCTAAAGAACGTGCCGCTGCTGCTTTTGAAATTCCTGCTGCACTTGCAATTTCATCAATTAACTCAGATTTATTCACGTGTAATCCCCTCTTAATGTTATTTCTAAAAATAACAGGTAAATCCTGTTATAGCTTTATATCAAGCGGTAAAAGCCTGTGTCAAGGCTTTAGTGCTTAATATGCTTAAATTAACGAAATAAATCGTCAATGTGTCGTCGTGGCTGTCGTTTCTAAGCTACTTTCAACATCAACTGCTGCCACTGCCGCTACTTCTGTTGCAATTTGTGGCATGCGCTCCAGCGCTAATTCCAATACTTGATCAATCCATTGTACTGGATGAATATCTAAAACATTTTTAATGTTCTCCGGTATTTCAACCAAGTCTTTTACATTTGATTCTGGAATAAGCACGGTTTTAATACCTCCACGATGTGCTGCTAGTAACTTCTCTTTTAAACCGCCAATCGGCAATACTTCACCACGCAAGGTAATTTCACCCGTCATGGCAACATCCGCACGCGCCGGGATACCTGTAATGACAGAAACCAAAGCCGTAGTCAGCGCTATGCCTGCACTTGGTCCGTCTTTTGGAGTTGCTCCTTCTGGTAAGTGTATATGAATATCTTTCTTTTCATAGAAATCTTCACTTATACCAAGACGTATAGCACGGCTACGCACTACACTCATTGCGGCTTGCACAGACTCTTGCATCACATCACCTAGTTTACCTGTAGTAATAGTTTTACCCTTACCTGGTAGCATTACGGCTTCAATTGTTAGTAATTCACCACCTACTGACGTCCAGGCCAAGCCTGTCACTTGTCCAATTTGGTTTTCCTTAGCAGCCACGCCAAAGTCATAACGGCGTACTTCTAGATATTTGTCCAAATTCTTAGAGCTCACGTTAATTTTTTTCGTAGATCTAGCTTTCGCCTCATCTGAGACTTTAGCTGATTTAGTCATTAATATATCTTTAACGACTTTACGGCAAATCTTAGCAATTTCCTGCTCTAAGCGGCGCACACCCGCTTCACGTGTGTAATAACGCACGATATCGCGAATAGCTGATTCTGCAACGCTAATTTCACTATCTTTTAAGCCATGTGCTTTTAATTGCTTAGGCAGTAGATAGCGCATAGCGATATTGATTTTTTCATCTTCTGTATAACCAGCAAGCCTGATGATTTCCATACGATCTAATAAAGCTGGCGGAATATTCATACTATTAGACGTTGCAATAAACATCACATCAGATAAATCGTACTCAACTTCAACGTAATGATCGACAAATGTATGATTTTGCTCAGGGTCTAACACTTCTAGCAAGGCGGAAGAAGGGTCACCACGCATGTCCTGTCCCATTTTATCGACTTCATCGAGTAAAAATAATGGGTTTTTAACACCCACTTTAGCCATGCTTTGCAAGACTTTACCCGGCATAGACCCTATATAAGTTCTTCTATGGCCACGGATTTCAGACTCATCGCGAACACCACCCAACGCCATACGTACAAATTTACGATTGACCGCTTTTGCGATGCTTTGGCCAAGTGAAGTCTTACCCACGCCAGGAGGGCCAACTAAGCATAAGATAGGCGCTTTAAGCTTACCGACACGTTGTTGCACTGCTAAATATTCAACAATGCGTTCTTTTACTTTCTCCAAACCGTAGTGATCAGCATCTAAAATAGCTACTGCTGCTGCCAAATCTTTACTGATTTTAGTTTTTTTCTTCCATGGTAAATTAGTCAAAGTTTCGATGTAATTGCGTACCACCGCAGCTTCTGCTGACATTGGTGACATCATTTTGAGCTTTTTCATCTCCGCCATGGCTTTTTGCAAAGCTTCTTTTGGCATATTGGCATCTTGAATGCGTTTTTCTAGCTCATCGATATCTGCATTTTCATCTTGTTCGCCCAATTCCTTTTGAATGGCTTTTACTTGCTCATTCAAATAGTATTCGCGTTGACTCTTCTCCATTTGGCGTTTTACGCGACCACGGATCCGTTTCTCGACTTGCAGGATATCAATTTCAGATTCCATCAAATGCAATAAATGTTCCAGGCGTTCAACTACACTGAACATTTCTAGTATTTTCTGTTTTTCTTCTAACTTTAGCGTTAGATGTGCTGAAATAGTATCCGCCAAACGTCCTGCATCATTAATCGTGGCAAGTGACGTTAAAATTTCCGGTGGAATTTTTTTGTTGAGTTTAACGTATTGATCAAACTGCGTGAAAACGGTGCGCATCAACGCTTGCATCTCGCTGTCGTCGTCATTTGCATTTTCTATTTGCTCGGCTTTTGCAGCAAAACACTCCTCAGTCTCAGTAAAACCTGAAACTTTGGCTCTATGTAAACCTTCAACCAACACTTTAACTGTGCCATCTGGCAGCTTCAGCATTTGCAATACAGTAGCGATAGTACCGACATCATACAAATCATCTGCATCAGGCTCATCTTTATTAGCTGACTTTTGTGCGACCAGCAAAATCTGCTTATTGTTATTTGAGGCGATTTCGAGTGCGTTGACTGATTTTTCGCGTCCAACAAAAAGAGGGATAACTAGATGAGGATAAACAACGACATCACGCAACGGCAATAGTGGCATTAAACCGTCATCGGTGGTGAATTTAGGCAAAGATTGTTCGGTCATAAAATACTTTCTTATCAACTTTGCAAGTCACTCACCTGTAAGAAATTACGTTAGAGCGAGCTTGCTTATGATGAATAGGTTGGGAACGTTCTTTGATAGTTCAAGTGCAATTTGTTAATTATTTTCCAAAATTTATAATCGTAATTTAAGGCCTAGTCCAGTTGCTATCAGACTTAAGCTAGTCATCCTTAAGAGTTAGTCGCTAATTTTTTTTCTTCTGAATAAATCATAATCGGGGGCGTTTCACCACGAATTGTACCTTCATCAATCACAACTTTAGTTAAGTTTTTAATAGAAGGTAAATCAAACATGACATCTAACAAAGAGTGCTCCATGATAGACCGCAAACCACGCGCGCCAGCTTTACGTTCCAAGGCTTTCTTAGCAATTAACAGCAAGGCAGATTCTCTGAATTCTAAATCCACACCTTCCATTTTAAACAATTTAACATATTGCTTAGTTAAGGCGTTTTTTGGCTCTACCAATATGGTCATGAGTGCCGCTTCATCTAATGACTCTAATGTAGCGACCACTGGCAAACGGCCAATAAATTCAGGTATCAAACCAAATTTAATTAAATCTTCCGGCTCTACATCACGCAACACCGCACCGATTTGACGTACATCTTCTTTGCTTTTAACTTCCGCACCAAAGCCAATGCCACCTTTTTCTGAACGACGACGAATAACTTTATCCAAACCATCAAAAGCGCCACCACAGATGAATAGAATATTAGTGGTATCTAACTGTACAAATTCCTGATTAGGGTGTTTACGGCCACCTTGTGGCGGCACTGAAGCTATAGTACCCTCAATCAGCTTGAGCAGTGCCTGTTGCACGCCTTCACCAGAGACATCACGCGTAATAGATGGGTTTTCTGATTTACGTGAAATTTTATCCACTTCATCAATATAAACAATACCGCGCTGGGCTTTCTCGATGTCGTAATCACATTTTTGCAAAAGTTTCTGCATAATATTTTCTACATCTTCGCCCACGTAACCAGCCTCGGTTAATGTTGTTGCATCTGCCATGACAAAAGGCACATCTAATAATTTGGCGAGCGTTTGCGCGAGTAAGGTCTTACCTGAGCCTGTAGGCCCTATGAGTAAAATATTACTTTTCGCAATTTCCACTTCGTCTTTAGTACTAGATTGTGTTGCTTGATGATGCCCAAGACGCTTATAGTGATTATAAACAGCAACCGCTAACGTTTTTTTGGCTTGCACCTGGCCAATCACATACTGATCAAGGCTAGCACAAATTTCTTTGGGGGATGGTAAACCAGACGTGCCGCCATCTTGCGAACCTACAGCAGCTAAGCTGAGTGCACTTTGGACTTCTTCCACGATGATGTCATTACAAAGGTCGACACATTCATCACAAATAAAGACGGACGGCCCAGCAATAAGTTTCTTCACTTCATGCTGGCTTTTTCCGCAAAAAGAGCAATAAAGTAATTTGTCACCTTCAGCTTTTTTAGTTGCCATTCGGCATTCCTAATCAATTCAATTTTAGCAGTAATATTAAACAACCATGCTTGCGACTGGGCTACCACTAGCTAAACCCGAGAAACCGCTAATCCTTAATGGCTTCAGTAATCTTAGGCTGCTTCGCCGCGATTGGCAATCACCTTATCAATCAGTCCATAACTAACAGACTCTTCAGCGCTCATAAAGTTGTCACGCTCAGTATCCAGATCAATTTGTTCAGCAGTTCTGCCTGTATGGTGCGCTAAGATACCATTGAGCTTGTTACGTAAGTACATAATTTCTTTAGCATGAATGGCAATATCCGTTGATTGTCCTTGAAAACCACCAGATGGTTGATGAATCATGACACGTGAGTTTGGCAAACTAAAGCGTTTATCTTTAGCACCAGCAGCTAACAAGAATGCACCCATGCTAGCTGCCTGACCAATACAAAGCGTGCTGACATCGGGCTTAATAAACTGCATCGTGTCATAAATCGACATTCCTGCGGTGACAGAACCACCAGGCGAATTGATATATAAAGAAATATCTTTATCTGGGTTTTCTGCTTCCAAGAACAGTAATTGCGCGACAATTAAGTTAGCGGTCATGTCATTGACTGGACCCACTAGAAAAATCACACGCTCTTTTAGTAGACGCGAATAAATATCATACGAACGCTCGCCACGACCGCTTTGCTCCACTACCATAGGAATCAAACCTAGGCCTTGTGGCTCCCAAACATTATCATGATTCGGATAGTTGTTCATAATGATTATGCATTTCCCATTAAGTCATCAAACTTGATTTTTTTGCTGGTCACTTTAGCTTGTCCAAGTACCCAAGCCACTACATTTTCTTCCGTTGCTAACGCAGCAGGTTCGTCCAAACGCTGTACATCAGCATAATACCAATCCGCAACCTGCTCTGGGCTTTCAAAACTTTGCGCAAACTGATCTACCATGGCACGAACTTGCTCAGCATTAGCTTGTAAGTTATTTTTATTCACAAGTTCACCTAAAATTAAGCGTAAAGCTGTACTGCGCTTGGCTTGGTCCTGGAACATTGCAGGCTCCAGCTTGATATTACTCATATCGGCACCGCGTTGCTGCAAGTTTTGTGCAGTCATCTGCATCATTCGGTTAATTTCCACATTCACTAAAGAACTAGGCACTTCCAGGTTCACTTCTTCAATCAAGGCCTGAAATACTTGTTCCTTCAATTTAGCCTTAACACGCTTATCTACTTCTTGCGTCAAGCTTTCTTTCACTTCTGCACGCATGGTGTCTACATTGCCATCATCTACACCCAAGCTTTTTGCGAACTCAGCATCCACTTCTGGCAAAACCGGCTGCGCCACACTATTGACAGTGACTTCATAGCTCACTGTTGCACCAGCCAACTGTTCTGGATTATGGTCTGCCGGATAAGTAATTTCAAAACTTTTAGTCACGCCAGCTTTTGTGCCAATCAAGTTATCATCAAACATGGTTACGCGGCTAGCTTCGCCAAGAACCAAATCGATGCCTTGTTCGCTCGTACTTTCGACTTCTTTGCCATCCATGCTCGCTTTGAATACGACGTTAATACGATCGCCCTTCTTAGCCGCACGTTTTACCGGCTCAAAACTAACACGCTGCTTAATAAGTACATCTAATGTTTTCTGCACATCAGCGTCAGCCACTTCAATGATAGGACTTTCGATTTTAACCTTGCTCAAACTACCAATTGCAACTTCTGGAAAAACTTCAAAAGTTGCTACATACTCAAATTGACCAGTCGCTTCGTCAAATGGTTTGTGTTCGATATTTGGGAATCCAGCCACGCGTAACTTGTTTTCTTCAGCTGCAGCACCAAAGCTACTTTCAACCGCTTTTGAATACACTTCATCGCGGACTTGATTGTAGTATTGTTGCTCCACCATTTTTAGTGGCACTTTACCAGTACGAAAACCTGATAATTTTGCAGTTTTAGAAATCTCTTTAATGCGTTGATTCACTTCAAGCTCTAAAGGCTTAAGTGGCACTGCAACCGTCATACGGCGCTCTAAATTGCTGATTGTTTCAACAGATACGGCCATGCTGTAATTCCTAAAAGTTTAGTTTAGCTCTTAGCTTTACGACATAAAGCTTTTATGACAAAGCTTTAAGCTCAAAAGGCTTTAAGCTCAAAAAGATGGTGCGAAAGGAGAGACTCGAACTCTCACGCCTTACGGCGCTGGAACCTAAATCCATTCTTTTACAACCATTAAAGCTCTATTGTATAATGGTTTAGGTCATTTACCAGTCAATTATCTGGAAAATTCTGGAAAACACTTCAACAATAAGCTCGAAAGATTGCGAATGTTACACAACAAAACACCCGAAGTCCAGATGAAAAAGGTAGATAAAAACATCTACCAGTATGGTGAATATAGCTTCCAAGTAAAAATGATGGTTGCTGGTCACAAAGTTTCTCAGGTCTTCGATTTTATCGAAGAAGCGCGAACTTGGAGAGATCTCCAACGAGCTGGAAGTTCTCTGGACGTCGATGAAAAACGTATTTTCGAAGCGAGAGCAAAAAAAAGGGAATCCCGCACCTACACTGTCAAACAAGCTTTAGAACGCTACGAAAAAGAAGTTACGCCTGCTAAAAAAGGTTCTGCTGTAGAGCTTACTCGCATTAATAAAGCGAAAAAAACCAAACTTGCTGCCAAAAGTTTTTATATGGTTACACCCAAAGATGTTATAGCGTTTATGGAGGAAATTGGAGGTAGTGACAATAACAAGCGTAAATATGCCAGCTTAATCTCTCATCTTTATAAAATTGC
>JAYVMU010000059.1:0-46713 GCA_043758775.1 Methylophilaceae bacterium | reverse complement strand
TCCAGGCCATAATCAGAGGTACTCGTCTGTGTTTAAGTGATATGCCATTTTATGCTATTTGGACTAAATCTAGTGATTCGTGCAAAGGTCTCTTATAATAAATTTGGTGATTTTATAGAGGTGGTGGGTGAAAAGTGTTTTTAAAGGAAAATTAGCCAAGGTTGATAAACTCGTTACTCGCATCGTTTTGACTTATCTTGCATTTGGTATGTTTTGGATATTCTTCAGTGACTATATACTTTCAACGCTCGTTTCTAATCAGCAGCAATTCGTACGTTATAGTCTCTATAAGGGCTGGGCATTCATTATAATTACGGCAAGTTTGCTTACTTTCTTACTTCGTAAAACATTTAAACAGCAATTTAAAATTGAACATTCTCTTCAAATAAGTGAAGAGCGATGGAAATTCGCATTAGATGGTACCGGTGAAGGAGTGTGGGATTGGAACCTGGAAACAAACCAAGTATTTCGCTCCGGTAGGTGGCATAGTATATATGGCTATGCTGAAAATGAAGTGGGCTCAGCACTTGATGGCAGAAAGTTAATTCATCCAGATGATTTATCGCAGGCGCTAAATGATACAAATGCTTATATAGAAGGCAGAACTACTACTTATAATTCTGAGTTTCGTTTGTTATGTAAAGATGGAACATGGAAATGGACATTAAGTCGGGGCATGGTTGTCAGCTTTATGCCAGATGGAAAACCATTGCGTATGATAGGTACGCATATTGACATAAGTGAGCGTAAACAGTCTGAGGCGCAAGTGTTTAGGTTAGCGCATTATGATTCAATTACCGATTTGCCCAACCGCACATTGTTCCATGATCGTATTGAGCAAGATATTAAAAAAGCCAACCGCGCTGGGCAGATGCTAGCGTTAATGTATCTTGATCTTGATCGGTTTAAGGAGATTAACGATACGTTGGGGCATGATATGGGTGATTTGCTGTTGAAACAGGTATCACAGCGCTTGCTTCATTGTGTGAGAGCAACGGATACGGTGACACGTTTTGGTGGTGACGAATTCACTATTATTCTCAATAATCTTAATGATGCGAAGAGCATAGATCGTATAGCACAGGATATTCTGGATAAGTTAGCCAAACCTTTTCAATTGGATGGCGAAAAGGTTTATATCACGATTAGCATAGGCATTACAGTCTATCCAGAAGATGCAGTTAACGTAGATGCACTCTTAAAAAATGCAGATCAGGCGATGTATGCGGCAAAAGACCTAGGTCGAAATCGCTATCGTTATTTTACTCCTTTAATGCAAAAAGTAGCTCAAGAACGTATGTGCATCGCGAATGACTTACGCATGGCGTTGAGTGTTGGCCATCAGTTTGCTGTTCACTATCAACCTATTGTAGAGCTTGCGAGTGGCCTTATTCATAAAGCAGAGGCCTTAATTAGATGGCAGCATCCTACTCGAGGATTAGTAAGTCCAGCAGAGTTTATTCCAATCGCTGAAGATACTGGATTAATTACGGAAATTGGAAATTATGTGTTCGGCCAAGCAGTGAATCAAGTTGTTAAATGGCGCAAATATTATCCGAAATTTCAGATCAGTATCAATAAATCGCCAATACAATTTAAAAATGAAAAGTATCTCCATCAAAATTGGTTAGATCAATTAATGGACCTTCATTTGCCCGGGGATAGTATCGTCATCGAAATTACCGAAGGATTATTACTTGAGGCAACTCACCCTATCGCAAAACAATTACAGAGCTTTAGAGAAATAGGCATTCAAGTTGCGATTGATGATTTTGGTACAGGCTACTCATCGTTAGCGTATTTGAAAAAGTTTAAAATTGATTATGTGAAAATAGACCAATCATTTACCAGTAATATAAAAGTAGGTTCAGATGACCTAGCTTTGTGCGAAGCACATTATTGTAATGGCACATAAACTAGGCATTCAAGTGATTGCTGAAGGTGTCGAAACCCCCGAACAACGTGATTTATTGTTCGCTGCAGGTTGTGATTTTGCACAGGGATATTTATTTTCTAGGCCTATCACTGCGGAAGCGTTTGAGAAGCTCTTAATCAATACACAATAATTAGTTTTACGAAAAGTAAGATGAAAGCGGTTATTGTCAAAAAATGAAAGTGTTGAATTTTTAGCGGACACTCCATGAAATCGCAATTTATTTACGCCATCCCAGATTAAAACCTGTTTAGAATTCCACCATATCAAATTCAGCTTTAGTTACACCACATTCTGGGCACACCCAGTCTGCAGGCACATCTTCCCAACGTGTGCCAGGTGCGATGCCGTCATCTGGCCAACCCAGCGATTCTTCATACACTAAACCACATACTAAACATTGCCAAACTTTCATGCCGAGCTCCAAAATTATAATGATGCTTTTTCATACTATTTAGACGATAACAAGCTTAAAGCCTTACGAGAGATTTGCCAAATATTTCCTATCACCATTAATCATTTAATATGGCCTTTAGTTAATTTTATTTGCAGAGGCTATCTTTTAAAACCTTATTTATTTTTTATTGCCTTAATCTATTCCTAAGTTTAGTCGTCGGAATACTCCTTTTATCTAATTAACCACGAGTCTAAATATTTAGCTGGGCTATAGCGCGTTGCTTGCAAAAAATAAAGCCCGATCTCGAATTTTAATCGAGGCGGGCTTTATAGCTAAATAACTTAAATGCTTAGGCCTAATGCTTTGGCAACACCAGCGCCATAAGCTGGGTCGGCTTTGGTGCAGTTGCCAATATGGCGTTTTTGGATCTCTAGCGAGGCACCACCAACAGAACGCGCGGTGTTTTCAAACAACACTTGTTGCTGGGCTGGCGACATTAAGCGGAATAGGTTGCCTGGTTGCGAGTAATAGTCGTCATCCACGCGATGGTTCCAGTGATCGGCCGCGCCATCAATGCTCAATGGCGGTTCTGAGAAATCTGGTTGCTCTTGCCATTCACCTTTGCTATTCGGCTCATATCCAATCGTGCTACCCGCATTGTTGTTTACGCGCATTTGCCCATCACGGTGATAGCTGTTAAATGGGCACTTGGGCGCGTTAACAGGAATCTGATGGTGATTAACACCCAGGCGATAACGTTGTGCATCACTATAAGAAAATAAGCGTGATTGCAGCATTTTATCGGGCGAGAAGCCAATACCTGGCACTACATTGGCTGGTGAAAAAGCCAATTGTTCTACTTCGGCAAAATAGTTCTCGGGGTTACGGTTTAACTCCATCACACCAACTTCAATGAGCGGATAGTCTTTGTGCGGCCACACCTTGGTTAGATCAAATGGGTTGAGATGATAAGTTGCGGCGTCTTTCTCTGGCATGATTTGCACAAACAATTTCCATTTCGGAAAATCGCCTTTTTCTATGCTCTCCAAGAGGTCGCGTTGATGGCTCTCTCGATCTTGTCCGACAATATTAGTCGCTTCTGCATCGGTTAGGTTTTTTATACCTTGCTGTGACTTAAAGGTGAATTTAACCCAATTGCGTTCATTTTGCGCATTAATAAAACTGAAAGTGTGGCTACCAAAACCGTGCATATGGCGATAACTGGCAGGTAGGCCACGGTCACTCATCACAATCGTCACTTGATGCAGCGCTTCAGGCAACGATGTCCAAAAATCCCAATTGTTTTCGGCGCTACGCATATTGGTTTTCGGGTCACGCTTGACCGCGTGGTTAAGATCGGGAAATTTTAATGGATCGCGCAAAAAGAATACGGGTGTGTTGTTGCCTACCAAGTCCCAGTTGCCTTCTTCAGTATAAAATTTAATCGAAAAACCGCGAATATCACGCTCAGCGTCTGCCGCACCGCGTTCACCTGCTACTGTGGAGAAGCGCATGATTAAATCAGTTTTTTTACCTATTTGCGAAAAAATTTTAGCACGAGTGTATTTGCTAATGTCATGTGTAACGGTAAATGTACCGTAAGCAGCGGAGCCTTTAGCGTGCATACGACGCTCAGGAATGACCTCACGTGCGAAATGCGCAAGTTTTTCCAAATGCCATACGTCTTGCAACAATGCTGGACCGCGCGGTCCAGCGGTCATGGTATTTTGGTTATCGGTTACTGGCGCACCCGCGGCAGTGGTTAGCTTTTTTTTCATATCCATCTTATTTCTCCTATACAGTTTTAATAAATTGATGCGCTACTGCGTAATCAGCCAATAGGTCAAGCCACTCTTGGCTAATCACTGCAAGATTGGCAACGGCCTACTGGCATTTTTAAAAAAATTATTGAACATATGGTACTCCTATTTGTGACGTATGAAATGCATTATAGAGAGAGCATTTTGATTTGCATAATTGTATGTTTTTATGTTGTTGATTAATTTAATTAATCAAAGTATGATTAATTAATCTGATTAAGTTATATACAAAATGACATTAAGTGAATTGAGATTTATCGTCGCGGTTTCGCGGGAGCGCAATTTTAGGCGTGCGGCTGAGAAATGCTTTGTTAGCCAGCCCGCCTTGAGCCTAGCTGTGAAAAAATTAGAGGAAGAGCTCAATGTCGTTATTTTTGAGCGTAGCCGTACTGAAGTGTCGCTGACCGATATCGGGTCGCAAATTATTAATCAGGCGACTAAAGTATTATTTGAAGCATCGCAAATAAAAGAGATTGCCAAATTGGGCACGAATCAATTAAGTGGCATGCTGAAGCTGGGCATGATCCATTCTGTTGGTCCGTATTTACTGCCAGAAATTATTCCCATTTTGCGCGTAACTGCGCCTGAGATGCCGTTAGAGGTAGAAGAAAATTTAACCGCCAATTTAGAAACACAATTGCGCAATGGTGTGATTGATATGGCGATTGTTGCCTTACCTTTTGATGTCGCTGGCTTACAAACCCAAGCTTTATATGACGAAGATTTTTCAGTGGTCGTACCTAGCAGCCACTATTGGGCGAGTAGAAAGAGCATACGTCCAGAAGAATTGTCCGAAGAAAAAGTATTGTTATTAAATAGTGGTCACTGTTTCAGTAACCAATTAATGCAAGCGTGCCCAGAATTAACACGTAAAGGTGAGGTGTTGCAGGGCAATTCCCTGGAAACCATCCGCAATATGGTGGCTTCTAATTTGGGTATCACTGTATTGCCTAGTAGCGCGACTGTAGAACGTTATTTAAATCCATTGATTACGGTGATCCCGTTTGTTAAACCAGCACCTTCACGCCGTATTGCATTGGCCTGGCGCAAAAGTTATGTGCGTACTCAGGCTTTAGATAAAATAATTGAGGCGATTAGGGCCGTTGATTCTAATTACATGCAGAGTGTGGTTGGCTGAATGCAGGAAATAAAACTTAGAAGACTAAATCAAAAAAAGACGCCTTAGGCGTCTTTTTTATTGAATCTTTAGCTGAAGCTTTTAGCTTATTTATTCATTACATACATTGTTACTTCAAAGCCAAAACGCATTTCAGTAGCTGCTGGTGTTGTCCACATAATATTTCTCCTAACATTTTACTAATTAAGTAGTACACAATCTATAAGATGAATCATACAGAAGTGTTCAACAATAGCTGTGTGTCTAATAATTAATTACATCTAATGAAAATCATTAGATGCAGAATGTGCTTTAATAACGGCTAATCGACTAGTTCTAACCTGTAACCCGCAACCGTTACGTCATTGGTATTAAGCGCCAGCTTAATGTGCAATCTATCTTTTGCGGCAAATCCGGCTTCAACATTGCCTATTGCAGGATTGTGGTTGAGTACTAAATACTCGTGAGGTGTAAATGTGCGTCTAATGATAGTTTCATCGTTAGCATCTGTTAGCGTGAGTTCAATAGATGGGTAGCGTAATGCAATGTTTGCCTTATTAATTAGCGTAATTGAAAACTGTAATACATGTTCGTAGTTAGCATCTTCGCGCATTTCAGAGTCATCAATAGCTAGTGATTCTAGCTGTTTAGGCAAGGCAACTTTGCAATCAAACCATTTGCAAGCCTGTACTAAATAAGGTTTAATTCCCGGCAATTGTGATGCAATAGGGGTTCTAAAATAATAGATGCTTTGGCATATGGTTAGTGGTAACAATATAAGCAGAAGCAAGACTATTAACCAACGCGGTGCTTTTTTACTAACTTTGTTTTTTAATTTGGATGATGCTGCAAAATAATCTTCAATTTGCAATGGTTCAGCTTCAACTTGCTCAGGCTTTATTATAGGCTCTACGGCTTGCGGCGCTACTACTGGTAAATCTTCAATGACTGGATTTTCGACGGCTACTTCCTCTAACGGCGGTCCAGCATGGGGTGTTTCTAACACCAACTCTTCGGGCAATATGGTTTCAGCAGTCTGTTCACTCGTTTGTATTTCAATCGGTTCATTCTCTGCAACTGTCGCAGGGCTTGTTTTAGCTAGAATCTCCGCGCTAATTTCATCCATATTTTGCTCGCTGGATGCTATTTCATGGAGTATTTTATTGGCATTAAATACATGCTTACATTGCCCACAACGTACTTTACCTTTGTGGCTTGTGAGTTGTGCCTGTGTCACGAAAAACTGCGTGGAACAGGATGGGCAAGTGGTGACGAGTGTCATTTTCTAGTCCCTGTTAGCAAGACCCACGCGTCTCTGTAAGTTGGTGGATTCATGACAAACCACTGGCTATAAATGGTTAATAATTGATCTACTTGCTCTTTTAATATGCCTGACAAGGCAATTTTGCCTTGAGCTTTGCAGGCGCTGGCTAAAGCAGGTGCTAAAACCATTAGCGCACTAGACAAAATATTTGCGACAACAATATCGACAGGCTGCGTTTGATAAGCGTTTGCCATATAGAACTGTGCCTCTACTTGGTTTTGCTCAGCGTTATAAATACTGGCCTGTATCGCTTGGTGGTCAATATCCACGCCCACAACATCTTTGGCGCCTAGTTTTTTAGCAGCGATGGCTAAAATGCCAGAGCCACAACCATAATCCAGTACAGTTTCGGTATTGTTGACGTTTTGTGTAAGCCACTCTAGACACAAATGCGTAGTAGGGTGGCTGCCCGTGCCAAACGCAAGACCGGGGTCAAGAATGATATTAATGGCGTCAGGATTCGGTGCAGCATGCCAGGTTGGCACTATCCACAGCTTATCCTGAATGTGAATCGGGTCAAATTGCGATTGTGTTGCACGCACCCAGTCCTGTTCGGCGATATGTTCCGTTTTGTATTGCAGCTGAGCTAGTTTAGTGGCGGTTTCTAATTGGCTTATCACTTCAGCAATATCTACATCATCATTAAATAACGCACTGACGATGTTGTGCTGCCAGATACCTGGTGGTGGATCGCCCGGTTCACCAAATATTGGCTGCTCATCTAGTGTATCGGCATTTGCATCTTCAATAATGGCAGACAGCGCGCCTAGCTCCATCAACGTATCACTAATGAGATCGGCTGTATTGTCTTTAGCCTCAATGTTGAGAGATATCCATGCCATAGTTTCATTACTCTCGTTAATTCAACCATGCCAAATAACAAGGTTTTATTTGCTGGTTATTTATAAAAAGCGTTACTTACCGTAAATGCCGAGTTTTTGCTCAAGATAATGAATGCTGGTGCCACCAATATGAAAAGCCGCATCGGCCATTAAATCGCGATGCAACTGGATATTGGTTTTAATGCCTTCAATCACCATTTCAGAGAGTGCAATTTGCATACGCGCAATGGCTTGTTCACGCGTATCGCCATGGGTAATCAGCTTGCCTATCATTGAATCATAATGTGGCGGTACCATGTAACCAGCGTAAGCATGGGTATCAATACGCACACCAGGGCCGCCAGGCATATGGAATGTAGTTAAACGACCAGGTGATGGTACAAAGGTGTAAGGGTCTTCCGCATTAATGCGGCATTCAATGGCATGACCACGTAACTGTACATCACGTTGACGAATCGCTAGCTTTTCACCCGCAGCAATCTTGATTTGTTGTTGCACAATATCAATGCCAGTAATCATTTCAGTTACCGTATGTTCAACCTGCACACGTGTATTCATTTCAATGAAATAAAACTCATTATTTTCATACAAAAATTCAAATGTACCCGCGCCACGGTAGTTAATACGACGACAGGCCTCAGCACAACGTTCACCAATTTTGTCACGTAATTTTGGATTTAATAACGCAGCAGGAGCCTCTTCAATCACTTTTTGATGACGACGCTGCATTGAACAATCACGCTCACCTAAATAAATGGCATTTTTAAATTGGTCAGCTAATATTTGAATTTCAATATGCCGTGGTTTTTCTAGGAACTTTTCCATATAAACCACGGGGTTGTTAAACGCGGCTTGCGCTTCTGCTTTGGTCATTGCAACTGCATTAACTAGAGCTGCTTCGGTGTGTACTACACGCATACCGCGCCCGCCGCCGCCGCCCGCTGCTTTAATAATAACGGGATAACCCACTTGTTTGGCAATGCGGATAATTTCTTTTGGGTCGTCAGGTAAAGCACCTTCAGAGCCTGGTACACAAGGCACGCCGGCCTTTTTCATGGCATCTTTAGCAGAAACTTTATCGCCCATTAAGCGAATGGTCTCAGGACGAGGCCCAATAAATACAAAACCACTTTGTTCTACACGCTCGGCAAAATCTGCATTTTCAGATAAAAAGCCATAGCCAGGATGAATTGCCTGCGCGTCGGTAACTTCTGCTGCGCTAATGACTGCAGGTACACTTAAGTAACTTTGGTTAGATGGAGCAGGGCCAATACAGACAGACTCGTCGGCTAATTTTACGTACTTCGCTTCACGGTCAGCCTCAGAGTGTACCGCTACGGTTTTAATGCCCAGCTCGCGGCAAGCGCGCTGCACACGCAACGCGATTTCACCGCGGTTCGCGATTAATATTTTGTCAAACATTGCCATTTAATGATTCCGCCCTTAGCCGATAATAAACAAAGGTTCGCCGTATTCAACGGGCTGGCCATTTTCAACTAAGATTTTTTTGATAACTCCCGCGAAGTCTGATTCAATTTCGTTAAGTAGTTTCATCGCTTCAATAATACAGACTGTCTCTCCTACCTTTATGCTACTACCTATCTCCACAAAAGCTTTAGCATCGGGAGAAGATGAGCGATAAAATGTGCCAACCATAGGTGATTTCACCACATGACCTTCAATCTCAGTCGGCACCTGTGCATTGGCTGTTACAGGGTCTGTAGCAACGGCAGGTGCTTGTGGCGCTGCCGTATAGTGCATCATTGGTGTTGCATGTTGTGGCATTAAGCTGCGGCTAATGCGTACTTTTTCCTCACCTTCGGTGAGTTCTAATTCAGAAATACCAGACTCTTCGACTAGATCAATGAGTTTTTTAAGTTTCCGTAAATCCATATTTATCCCTTAAAGCTTAATTTTTGTTAGTTTAATTATTAAATGATTTTGAATTGATGACGTAGTCTAGTGCAGCTAAATAACCTTGAGCACCTAAACCACTAATCACACCAATGGCAATGTCGGTGAAGTAAGAATGATGCCTAAATGCTTCACGTGCGTAGACGTTAGAGAGGTGTATTTCAATAAATGGGACTTTAACGGCAGAAAGCGCATCACGCATTGCAATAGAGGTATGTGTAAAGGCTGCTGGGTTAATAATCACATAATCGACGGGGTTAACGGCTAATGACTGTATTTTAGTGACAAGTTCTGCTTCCGCATTACTTTGATAAGCTTCTAAAGTAATGCCCGCATTTTTGGCTTTTTGGTTAAGGCTCTCATTAATGCTGGCTAAGGTAGTGTTACCATAATGTTCAGGCTCGCGCATGCCCAGCATGTTGAGATTAGGGCCATGCAGAACCAATACCGATTTAACAGCCGTGTTTTTAGTCATGGCAAATCGCCTGTAAAATTAGTTGTTTATTTGGTTGTTTAATTAGCTGATCAGCTAACTTTTGTTGCAAATTACGAATTTCCATAATTTCCAGTTTGCCGAAATTAAGCGTTAATGTCCAGCAAAATAAACGAAATTAAGCGAAATTACTCAGTAAGGCATTGAAATTATTTGAAAAATAAATGAAAGTAAAATAGAAAATAATTTATAAAAAACTACAGTAACTTAGTCAAAGTTTCTTCCAACAATGGTTTTGTTACACGGCCAAAATAGCTTTTGGCGACAGTGCCATCAGGTTTGATGATGAGCGTAAAAGGTAAAACACCTTTGTCGTTACCTAAGCCAGAAGCCAGTCCCATGCCCTCCACCTCGGCTGCCAGTAATGGATAACTCACTTTAATCGCATCGCTTTTAGTATTATGAGCAAAAGCTTTGACCGCATCCAATTCATCAATCGCAATGCCAACTACTACTACATTACGTTTTTGATATTCTGTATTTAGTGCTGATAGTTCAGGCATTTCTTCACGACAGGGTGGACACCATGTTGCCCAAAAATTAAGCACAATAGTTTTGCCTTGCCATTGTTTTAATGCTTGAAGCTTGCCGTTTGAATCAGTAAATTGAGCAGCAAACAAGGCTTGTGTAGAGTGCTTGCTGGAAGGCTCACTGTTAACCGATGTATTTAAATTAGGTCTTATGAGGTAATGCAGAATTGCAAATCCCATAATCACCATGATTAACAAATAACTCAAGACGATGAATATTTTTTTTAACATATTTTTAATGAAAGCTATTTTAGTTGATTGGTTGTTATTATGAATTTCTCAGCTTTTTGAAAGCCTATTACTTTTAGACCTTTTAACTCTTGGCCTTGTGCATCAAAAAAGATGATGCCCGGTGGACCAAATAAACCAAAGCGTTTAAGCAGAGCCTTGTCATCATCTGAGTTAGCAGTGACATCTGCTTGTAAAAGCACCGTATTTTTAAGTGATTGTTGCACTGCAGGGTTACTAAAAGTAAGTTTTTCCATTTCTTTGCATGAAATACACCAGTCAGCGTAAAAATCGAGCATGATGGTTTTGCCTGACGCTGCTTTTATTTGTGCATCAAGCGCATCCATATTTTTGACACGTGTAAATGATAGTGTTGTGCCTTGACTATTTTCACCTGCATGACTTAATCCAGAAAGTGGTTGTAATGGTGATTTAGCACCAGATACCGCGCCAATTAGCAATGCAATGCCAAGCACTAACATTATGATGCCGACGCCCTTCCAAAGCTTCATCCAAGAGTTAATGTTGCCAGATACTTTATCTAAAGGTAATCTGTCTAGCGCGTGTAGGTAGATTGACGGGATGATGAGTAAGGCTGCCCATAGCACCATGCTTATGCTTGTTGGTAGTACTGGTGAGACAATATAAATAGCAACTGCTAGCATGAGCACGCCAAAAGAATTGCGGACAGCAGTCATCCAAGCGCCTGCTTTAGGCAACACATGACCCGCTGAAGCACCAATAAGCAAAAGAGGCACACCCATACCGATAGAAAGTGCGAACAGCGCAACGCCACCTAGCACCACATCGTGCGTCTGGCCAATATAAAGCAGGGCGCCAGCAAGTGGAGCAGCCACGCAAGGGCTTACAATTAGTGCAGAAAGTGCTCCCATGATAAATACGCCTATAAATTGCCCGCCTTTGAGACGGTTGGCAGCGTTGACCATACGATTTTCAACAGCGTGAGGTAACCTTAGTTCGTAAAAGCCAAACATAGAAAATGAAAGGGCGACAAATATCAGAGCCGTTGTACTTAATACCCAAGGGCTTTGTAGAGCACTACTTAGGAGTTGGCCAGATAAGCCTGCCACAATGCCCGCTACAGTGTAACTAAGTGCCATGCCCAGAGTATAGGCTAATGAAAGGTTAAAGGCATGTAAGCGGCTAGTGGCATGATGATGTACTTTTTTATCGCCGACAATAATGCCCGACAGAATTGGTATCATCGGTAGTACGCAAGGTGTAAGTGCCAGTAGCAAGCCAAAGCCAAAAAATCCCGCTACGATGAACCATAATTTACCGCCTTTTAATAACGAGGTTGCTTGGTCGTCGTTTGAGTTTGTATCATCAGTGATAATCTTATTATTGAGCGTATTACCTATTAGTTCGACCTTGAATGTTTTATGCAACGGTGCGTAACATAAACCTTTTTCACTACAGCCTTGATAGGTTGCATTGAGTGTGATTGTATTGCTGGTTATTTTATCTAGTTTAATATTCGCAACAAAATCATGATGATATACTTCCATTTTACCAAAATTGGGGTCATCTTTAATTTCGCCTTGAGGTAGCTCAATCGCAGTTATCGTGGCATCTTTAGTTACAAATTTAATACGGTCATGATACAAATAATAAGTAGGCGCTATTGTAAAATTAGCGTGAACAGTTTGTGCATCAATCGCGGTGATTTTTAGCTTAAATGCATCGTCTGGCTGTAAAAAATCATCTGCAGAATTTTCATTTACACTGCTGCTGGTAAATAAATTTTTAACCGAACTACTGTTTTCGGTGGCTAATACCGTTGTTGTGGCTAGGCTTGTCAATAGCAGACTTGCAAATAAAAGCGTATTAAGTAATTTGAAATATTGTTTCAAGTGTAATTTCCCAGTCAGTTACATCAGCAGCATTGTAATTAAGACCTTATGCCACCATTTTATATGGAACGTTATAATCTCAAGAAGTTCTAGAATTAAAGAAAGTACAATATGCGTTTTTTAATAGGCCTGATTTTACTCGCTTTCCCCATCGCCGAGATATGGTTGCTTGTACAACTGGCAGATCGTTACGGCTGGTGGCTCTTGCTTTACTTAGTCGTGGTTGGTTACTTAGGCTTACAACTTATTCGCGAAGAAAAATCTGTGATTAGTGGCCACATGATGCAGGCTTTGGCTGCGGGCGGCAATCCGATGAAGGCTATGCTAGGTAGTGCACGTAATTTTTTCGCAGGTGTTTTGCTGATTATTCCTGGTGTGTTGACGGATATTCTCGCCGTTATTTTATTGTTGATACCTATTCGTGATACAAAATTAAACGCAGAAGAAGATGTAAAATTTAACACTGCGGAACAGACTAACTACAAACCTGACTATAAAACCAGCCATAACAAAGCCGCTAACGATGACATCATTGAAGGCGAATATACAGAAATTAAAGACGATTAATTTCGCTAAAAACTAAGCATTTGCATAAGAAAGTACAGTATGAGCAGTCATGGCATTAATAATATAGTCACCATTCAACCCAGCGGCCATACATTTGAAGTTCATCCTAGTCAAACCATATTAGAGGCCGCCATAGAAGCTAGTATTAATCTGCCTTATGGCTGTCGTAATGGTGCTTGTGGTTCATGCAAAGGTAAAGTAGTGCAGGGCAAAGTCATGCATGACGACTACCAAGGCAGCGCGATGACCGATGCCGAGTTGGCCGCAGGGTGTGCCCTATTTTGCTGTGCCCGCCCGTTGGGCGATTTAACCATTGAATGTCGTGAAGTGGCTGGGTTAAACGGATTTAAGCCACGTATTTTGCCAGCTCGTGTGCAACTCATGGAAAAACTAACCGATGATGTGATGGTGATGCATCTCAAATTACCAAGTACTGAAAGATTACAGTTTTTGGCAGGGCAATACATCGAGTTTTTGCTAAAAGATGGTAAACGTCGTGCTTTTTCACTCGCCAATGCGCCACACGATGACAGCACGTTGCAACTGCATTTACGTTTGGTAGAAGGCGGTGAATTTACCCAATACGTATTTAATGAGCTGCAGACAAAAGCCATTATGCGTATTGAAGCGCCATTTGGTAGTTTCTACTTGCGTGAAGACTCGCAAAAACCAACAATCTTTATTGTTGGCGGTACGGGCTTTGCGCCTGTGAAAGGCATGATTGAACACATGCTGTATAGCAATATCAACCGCGAAGTGGTTTTGTACCGTGGCGGTCGCACCGCACTCGATTTGTATATGAATGAGCTGTGCGAAAAATGGGCAGAAATGATGCCTAATATCAGCTATGTACCTGTAGTTGCAGAGTCGGATGCAGCTTGGAAAGGCCGTACAGGCTTAGTACATCAAGCGGTGCTGGATGATTTTGCAGATTTATCGGACCATCAAGTGTATTGCTGTGGTGCGCCAGGCATGGTGGATATTGCGCATCAAACTTTTATAGCGCAAGGTTTGCCAGAGGATGAGTTCTTCTCGGATGCGTTTACGTTTGCACATCCGACTTTAATGGGTTAATTAATTTTTAGGAGTTAATAAACTTAGTACTTCTCGGCACAGGAACGGCAAGAAATCGGAATTTTCCATAATGTTCAGTGTTTGCGATTGAAAAGTCGTTCCAGTTAAGTGTGTATTTTCCCTCGACATTAAGGTCTGTTTCTCGGTTTCGTTTTGTTCCTGCGGAGGCTTTTTCTGTCCATGCTAATTTGCCATGAAGGATACGGCCTTCATTGATATGAAAAGCAGCGTCTACAGTTGTGTTGGTTCGGGGTTGTTTCCAATAAGTGCTTTCGTTTGTTAGTAATATTGCCCAACCTTCACAATTGTTAATACTAGCCGTGATATTTTCTAACCGACAAATATCTTTGATAAAATCGTAACGACCTGAATCTTGTGCACCATGACTTCTAAGTCGAAACTCTTCCCCATCAACATCTACAGACAGCTTTTTAGTTTTGTATTTTAGTTCTATAGCCATTGTTCTTTCAGCTGTTCGGACTAGAAAGTCTAGATGCATACTTTTGCCTTGAGTATGTATTGGTCTTTCTAGTCTTACAGAAGCATCCGGCAAGCGTTTATGTACTTCCCAAGCAAAAGCATGTTGAAAATCTGCTTCTGAGTGATATGTTGTCCTTTGTGCAGCTAATGTTTTCATTAAATCAACTAAATCAATCATAAATCTAATTTCTTCTGTTGCGGCGCATCAATTGCCTTAATCAGCTTACCTAGGTCTTCATTTTTAATCAGTTGTTGCGCGCGTTGGGCGGCTTTTTTGGCAGACTCTACATCGCCAATTGCCAGTGCATGCATGCCTTCTAGTAATGCGGTGTTACCATCTTTAAGTCGTTGCGCTTCTTTATAGGCACGGGCACTGGTGGGGAGTTTTTGTATATAGGCAATAAAACGTAAGCACAAATGCAATAATAAAAAACTGACTAAAATCACAATTAGTAAAAAGCTTAATGAAAGCTCGTAGCGGTAAGGCGGTTTTACAATCAGCACATAGCCTGTGTTATCGGTGATGATAAGCGCCACACCAATGGTAAATGCGATGATAAAAAGTAATGAAACAGCCCAGCGCATTAACGTTTAAAACCTTTGCCAGGTATTTGCTCTAGCGATAGTTTGTACTTACTGACCATGTTGAGACTGGGCGTAATATCAGGAGTTTCTATGATGATATTACTGGCAGTCAGGCTTTGTAAATTGGCTAGGGCAGTTTGTGTACGTTGGTCTCGCGTTAAAAAATGGCTGCGTAGCGATGCATCAACCAGTTTCAAATCAGCTCGGTAAGTTGCCTGGTCACGTTGTAGCAAAGCAATGCGCGCTGTAAGCAGGTGTAGTTTGATATTTTCGCGCACATAAAACACTTGGCTAGGTGATAAAAGCGATACTTCAGTTTGATCTATACGTTTAATTGTAATGAGGCTTTTAATATCCTGCCAAAATTCATTTAAAAAATTATAACCAAGCCTAATTACAGCGCTACTTCTTTTAGTGGTTTGAATAGGCTTGTTATCAGGTGAATTATCCAGTGACGTTTTATCAGTTTGCTTCTCACTTAATAGTGGCAAAAAATCAATACTGCTTGCGAGTTGATTCAGCTTAATACTTATGCCCGTCACATCAACATTAGGTGAATTTTGTAGACGTTGCATATCTTGCGCAATAGAAGTACGCAGTTGCTTGGCTTGCATCGATTCCACACTTTGTAAACGTGCATCGGCAGTTTGCAGGGCAGTTAAAGCTAATTTAACATTATTGGCAAGCTGTAATTGCTGATTTGCCAGTGTGAGTAACTGCTCCACTTCACTAATAATAGATTTTTCCTGATTGCCCGCTAGTTCGTCATATAAAGTTTGCAGAGCTTCTTGCTGATTTTGAGAGTCATCTAATTTTTGTTCCAAAATAACAGTACGTGCGTTGGCCTGCAGGCTACGCTCTTCGGCCTGTTTAGCCAGAGACAGGCTTTGTTGATTGGTGGTGCGCTGCTCGTCTAACTGGCGGCTGAGTGATTTCTCTATCTGCTTAAATTGCTGCCGTACGTTAAACCACTGAATTGCCAAGATGAGCAAAGCCAATATCACCAAAACCAAGGTGAGTTTGACTAAACGTGATGTTTTAGGATTATCTACAATAACTGTCATGGGCTTAAGCTAATGCCTTTATTAGTAAGTCTAGCATGGCGGCATCGCCGGGTGCATCAGCTACCTTTACCTGTAAGTCTAATGCCAGTGCAGGTTCTGCCACACGAGCGTGATTAACACAGAGTAAAGAATTTTTTAGCCATTGTGACGCGCTATTGTCTTGTGGATTGCACGCCATTTGCAGTAAATAGCGCATCGCTTCGCTGCTAGTGACGACTATGGCATGCAATTGTTGCTTTTGCCACAACTGTTCCAGCGTCAAGCAATTGGTTTGCGGGTTAATGCGGCGATAACTCTCGGCAAACGTGACTTTTGCACCGCGTGCTTTAAATGTACCTGCTAATAGTTCACGACCACCGACACCACGAAACAGCATGATGTTTTGGCCGTTAACGGCTTGCATTTCAGGGAGTGCGAGTAATGCCTCACTATCAAATCTGCCTTGCGAGGTCAATACATCATCAACGCCAAATTCACCTAGCTCAGCAGCAGTTGCCGGGCCAATTGCAGCAAATTTTAGGTTTTTTGGAATACCGCCAAATTGTTTAATGACACGCGGCATCGCATTTTGTACGGCATTGGAGCTAATAAAAACTGCCCAATCAAAGGCTGCAAGCGGTGCAATGGTTTGGCTAAACCTGGTGTAGTCTTTCAGGGTGGTAATTTCAATCAGTGAAAAGCTAATTGGTGTGCCGCCTTCTGCGCAAACTAGAGCGTTTAACTTTTGTGCCTGGTCAACAGGACGTGTAATGGCGATGCCTTTATTCGCTAGTAGTCCTGTTGATGGTTGATTAGTCATGGCGGTTCTGGTTAATGGATTTAATGCTCAAGCGCCGCTAAAATAGCACCGGCACCTTTGGCTATTAGTGCATCTGCTAATTTTTGACCCAATGCCTCGGCTGCACTGGCTGGGCCTGCAATCGTTTCACGTAACATTTGCTTGCCATCTACGCTCGCCACAAAGCCTGTGATACTAATTACATCAGCTTGTTTAGTGGCAAAAGCACCTAGCGGTACTGTGCAACTACCCGCCAGCGCACGACTCATGCCACGTTCTGCTTCTACACATAGTTGCGTATCTACATGGTTTAATGGTGCCAGTATTTCAAGCAAATCGATACGACTTGCCTTGATTTCTATACCTAATGCACCTTGGCCAACGGCAGGGATACTCAGTTTGGGTGAGATAGTCTGGCGAATACGTTCGCTTAAACCTAATCTGATTAGGCCTGCGGCAGCGAGGATAATCGCTGCATATTGGCCTTCATCCAGTTTTCGTAGGCGTGTTTGTAAGTTGCCACGTAGCGACTCTATTTTCAAATGTGGCAAATGTGCTTGCAATTGGCTTTGGCGGCGCAAGCTGGAAGTACCCACTACACTGCCATGCGGTAAATCTTCCAGACTAGCGTAATGGTTAGAAACAAATGCATCGCGCGGATCTTCACGCTCACCAGTGGCTGCGATAGCGAAGCCTTCTGGCAAACTCATTGGTATGTCTTTCATACTGTGGACAGCTAAATCGGCACGACCATCTTCCAGTGCAGTTTCTAGTTCTTTTACAAACAAACCTTTGCCGCCCACTTTGGCGAGTGGCGTGTCTAAAATTTGGTCGCCAGTGGTGGTCATGCCTAAAATTTGCACATCACAGCTAGGATACAAAGCTTGTAAACGGCTTTGTATATGCTTGGCTTGCCACATGGCAAGCGCGCTTTCACGTGAAGCGATTACAAGTTTTTGCGGTGTATTAAATGCAGTTTGATTATTCATAAGTCTGATTTTAACACACGCTTAAGTGTTACAAATAGTTGCAAGATAGGCTATCCTTTAAGCTAAATGAGTAATTCATTTGCAGTGCTATGGTAAATAGTGGATGGTAATTTGGTGGTTAACCCCATGATTTAAAGGTTTTTTTAGGAGGCTTATATGCAATATCAACTAGACATTTTTCTCGCTTCACTTAATCAGTTTTGGTTACAACTAGTCAATTTTATGCCCAAGTTGTTAGCCGCAATAGTGATTATATTTTTTGGCTGGTTATTGGCGAAGTTGGCTAGGCTTGCAGTAAAACGACTTTTAGAATTGACGCATTTTAATCAGTTAACACAAAAGTCCGGCTTAGAAGCTTTTATGAATAATGACAATTTTAATTTAACTTTAGGCGGCATTGTTAGTCAGGTTGTGTTTTGGCTGGTGATTGTTTTATTCGTCATGACGGGCGCTGATACACTCGGTTTAAGCGGTGTGGCAGATTTATTCCACCAGTTGGCAAATTATTTACCACATATTATTCTGGCAGTTTTGGTGATGGTTTTTGGTACGCTATTAGCACGGTTCGTCAATAAACTAGTGTTTGCCTGGCTTTATAGTATTAAGGCTCCGTATGCTTTAGTGGTGAGCACGTCAGCTGAATATAGCATCCAAATTCTGTCTGTATTCGTGGCTTTGGAGCAGCTAGGTTTTGGTATGCAGCTAATCTATTTATTATTTTTAATTGTATTTGGCTCTATTTTCTTAGCCTTAGCACTCGCCTTTGGACTGGGCGGTAAAGATTGGGCAGCTAAAGTGATAGAAGACTTAACCGCCGATAAAACTAAAAAATACTAAATTATTTGATTGCGCGCACTAAATGTTGTTGACGGCGGCTAATTGCAATGGTGTCGGGGATTTCTTTTAATAAGGCTACCCAGTGCGTCTCACCATTGCGGTTATCGTTTTCATCACAGTCTTCACCAACTATTAAATTAGAGCGTTTCTCATAGCCCATGATGTAAGTCTTTGCCACTAAGCAATTACGATGTAACCTTACAAATTGCTCACCCAGCTCGGTTTCTAATGTGGTGAGCGATTCTTCAATCAAATACTCACGTTCTTTGGTACGCACCGTGACGTATTTAAGTTCAGCACGCAGGTAAATCACCTCATGCATCGGTACTAATACAATGCGACCGCGTTCATGAATACTGAAATGACTGCGTACTGCGCGTAATGGTTTAATGGCATCTAGCTGACTGGAATTTAGTGCGGATTGTAAAGCGCGTGCTTTGTTGATAGCAGTTTGCAGGCGCTCCAAGCGAATAGGCTTTAGCAGATAATCAATCGCATTTAGCTCAAAAGCTTGCAGGGCGTGGCCGTCATACGCGGTAGTAAAAATAATATGCGGTTTAATTTCCAGTTTTTGGAGGTGCGTGGCGGCCTCTATACCATCCATCATTGGCATGCGAATATCCAGCAATAACAAATCTGGTTTTGTGTCATTCGCGATACTAATCGCTTCTTTACCATTTTTGGCTTCACCGACTAAAGAAACATTTTCAATATCGCTTAATAAATCCCGCAAACGACTGCGTGCTGGCGCCTCGTCATCAGCAATCACAATTTTTAAGGACATATTATTTAACATGATAAGGCATCACAATTTGTACTTCGTGGCGATTATTTTTATTCACTGAAGATAAGCGTGCTTCAAGGTCAAAATGCAACAGCAGTCGCTCACGTATATTATTAAGTGCCATTTTATTGCCGTTTTTGTTTTCAATGACGGAGGCACAAGGATTGCTAATCTGAATAAGCACTTCCTTGGTTATTGATTTAATATTCACAATAATCTCGCCGCCTTCAGGTAACGGCTCAATGCCGTGATAGACCGCATTTTCTAACAAAGGCTGTAATATTAATGGCGGTATCAAGGCGTCTGGCGGTATATTATCGATCTGCCAAGTGATGCGCAAACGCTCATCTAGCCTGAGTTTTTCTAGCGCTAAATATTGCCTGCACAAAGCAATTTCTTGCGCCAGTGGCACTAAATCACGATTATCTGCCATCAACACGCGAAATAAGTCTGCCATATCCTCTAATGCAGTTTCGGCGCGCTTAGGTTGGCTGCGTATTAAAGACAGTACCGCATTAATACTGTTAAATAAAAAGTGCGGACGAATCCGTGCTTGCAAAGCTTGTAGGCGCGCTTCAGCCACGGCAGGTGAATAGGCGCGTTGCTGTAGATTGAAATAATACAAAATAATCATGCTGACGAGCAGGGTGAGTAACAAAGTGTGTGGTGTAGATGGTGTACTATCAAAAGCGAATAAATATTGCGCGATATCTAGCGCTAAGAATGTTAAAGCAAGCGTCAGAGCAATAATGCAGATGTTGGCTATAAAGTAATTGAATTTTGCTAAAACTGGGTAAAATATGTAGAGCAACAACATGCTAAGAATGAGTACTGGCTGTACAAAGACAGATAATGAAGTAATGGCTTCTATAAAGCTGTTAAGGTCATTCGAGAGTAAAATAGCCGCCAGTATCACCAAGCTATTGACGATAACAAGTAAGCGTAAATTAACGCCTAAATTATGAAAATTAGGGATGCGGCTATTTTTTCTCATGAATAATTGAGCTCGTTATTTTTATCATGTACGCATGTTAAATAGTGGTTAAATTTTGTTTTAACTTCATAGCGTTTTATACTCTCGGTATCCAGTATATTATCAAAATCATGCTAATTTGATATCAGTTTGAAATTAGTTAATAAAATCAATAGTGTTTAGCAGCTAATAGCAAAAGCAATCAGCAAAACAATATTTAATTAGCCTAGAAAAATACAGTCAAATATGTCACAAAAAATTACAGAACAAACACCAATTAATTCACTCAACAAAAAGGCAGAAAGCTGGTCTGGTCGTTTTAACGAACCAGTGGCAGAGCTGGTTAAATGGTATACCGCTTCAGTTTATTTTGATAAACGTTTGGCCGAGTTTGATATACAAGGCTCTATTGCACATGCGCGCATGTTAGGGGCGCAAGGTATTATTGCTGAAGTGGATGTAGGCGCTATTGAGCAAGGTTTGGCGGAAATTCTTGCAGAAATTCAAGCAGGAAAATTTGACTGGTTGCTGGATTTAGAAGATGTACATCTGAATATTGAAAAGCGTTTAACCGATAAAATTGGTGATGCTGGCAAGCGCTTGCATACAGGCCGTAGCCGTAATGATCAAGTCGCCACCGATGTTCGTTTATGGTTACGCGCCACAACCGATAATGTGATCGCAGGTATTCGCAAATTACAAGCTTCAATTTTAGATTTAGCCGATGCACATTTTGATACTATCATGCCCGGCTTTACCCACTTGCAAGTGGCGCAACCAGTCACGTTCGGCCACCATTTAATGGCTTATTTTGAGATGCTGCAACGTGATGCGGCGCGCTTTACGGATTGTCGCAAACGTATCAATCGCTTGCCGCTAGGTGCAGCGGCTTTGGCTGGTACAAGCTACCCGATTGATCGCGAAATGGTTGCCAAAAGCTTAGGTTTTGATGGCGTATGCGAAAATTCATTGGATGCAGTATCAGACCGGGATTTTGCTATTGAATTTACCTTCGCCAGCAGTTTGGTGATGACGCATTTATCACGTTTTTCTGAAGAGCTTATTTTGTGGTCATCACCACGCTATGCTTTTATTGATATCGCAGACCGCTTCTGTACGGGCTCTAGCATCATGCCGCAAAAGAAAAATCCAGACGTACCTGAGCTTGTAAGGGGAAAAACAGGCCGTGTAACGGGGCATCTGGTGGCTTTACTGACATTGATGAAAGCGCAACCGTTAGCTTACAATAAAGATAATCAAGAAGATAAAGAACCACTTTTTGATACTGCAGATACCTTATTAGTTACGCTCGAAATCTATGCCGACATGTTGCGTGGCATTGACGTGAAAAAAACTAATATGCGCCAAGCGGCAGCCGAGGGTTTTGCTACGGCAACCGATTTAGCGGATTATCTGGTAAAAAAGGGCTTGGCGTTTAGAGATGCGCACGAAGCAGTGGCTTTGGCGGTGCGTTATGCCGTGGATAAAGGCTGTGATTTAAGCGATTTAAGTTTGTTGGAGTTGCAAAAATTTAATGCCATGATTGATGATGGCGTTTACCAAGTGCTGACGCTGGAAGGCTCACTCGCGAGTCGTAACCATATTGGCGGCACCGCGCCGAATCAAGTGAAAGCGGCCGTTGCTAGGGCGAGAGAGTTGCTGGCTTAAGATTTATTGGTTAGTTAGCTTATATTAGTCCGTAATGACAGAAATAGTTTCGTCAGGCGTGACCTTATTCCAAGAACAACTGTAGTAAATCGTTGAGATAACGTTGTCCACGCAGCGTAGGCTTGATGCATGTTAGCGATGGCTCAAGTAAGCCTTTGCTTTGCGCGGTGTGCAATTTACTGCTTAAGCTGCTTAAGCTTAAGCCAGTGTGTTGACGGAATAAACTGGCTTCCACACCGTCATTAAGACGTAATGCATTCATCATGAACTCAAAGCCTAGTTCATCTTGTGTGATAATGCGCTCTTGCTCTATGTGGCCACCAAATAGGACTTTTTCCATATATTGTTTAGGATGTTTATAGCGGCTTTCGCGGGTGATTTTATCGTGATAGCTTAATTTGCTGTGTGCACCAGCGCCTATGCCCAAATAGTCGCCAAATTGCCAGTAATTAAGATTATGTCCACATTGTTTACGCGCCAGCGCGAAGGCTGAGGTTTCATAGTGTTGATAACCATTAGCTTTAAGTAGAATCTCAATCTGTTCCTGCATGTTCGCGCTTAAATCATCATCTGGCAAGTTAGGTGGGGTGTGGTAAAACGCGGTATTAGGCTCTAACGTTAAATGATAAAACGACAGATGTGCCGTCTTGAAATCAATTGCCGTTTGCGCATCGTGCAAGGCTTCAGCCAGTGTTTGATTGGGTAAGCCGTACATCACATCTAAATTGACTTGGTCAAAGATATTAAGCGCTAACGTGATGGATTGCCGCGCTTGCGCTTGGTCATGAATGCGGCCCAAAGCATGCAAATGTGCATCGTTAAAGCTTTGTATGCCTAGCGATACGCGATTGATACCCGCTTGTTTGTAACCAGTGAAATGCGCTGCATCTACTGTGCCAGGGTTGGCTTCTAAGGTAATTTCCGCGCCATATTCTAGCTGTGTCAGCATGCGCACATGACTCAATATACGGTCGATAGATTTACCAGAGAATAAACTAGGCGTACCACCACCAAAGAAAATACTACGGATTTTTCGTCCCCAGATTTTAGGCACCGCTTGCTCTAAATCTGCAATTAAAGCGTCTACATAAGCGCTTTCTGGAATTTCACCATTCTTACTTCGACTCTCATGCGAATTAAAATCGCAGTAAGGGCATTTTTTAACGCACCAAGGAATATGAATATACAGCGAAAGTGGCGGTGAGTTTTTTAAGCCAGAAAGTGTGGCATCGCCAGTGAGGGGTGCCACGGTATTAATCGGCTTTTTTACTGACGTGACAAGATTATTTTGTGGCAAAAAATCATTAATAGGGATGATAGGAATCATTTTTGGTACGGATTAATCAGGCTTTCCACTAAATCATGTAAAGCCTCACGCATTTGCGCCTCAGATACTTCCATGAGCAAGCCATCTTCCAGCGCATCCTGCGCGATTTGTTTGATTTCATCAAAGTTTTCTTTCATGACTTTGATTTTTTCTGTACATGAAACGATGCTGGTATCGTCTCTCAGCCAGATTGGCCAATGACTTTTGTCTAATACTTTGTTAGCCATGTTGAATATTCTCAAGTTTGAGTAATAATTTGTTTAAAGCATGCCCGCGATGACTAATACGATTCTTAATAGCCGGTGCTAGTTCCGCACCTGTTTGCTCTGTTTTTGCATCCAAAAATATTGGATCATAACCAAAACCGCCTGTTCCACGTGGGGCACGCAAAATTTCACCGACCCAGATGCCCTCACTGATTAAGGGTTGCGGATCATTTGCATGGCGTACGAGTACCATGATGCAATAATAATAAGCGAGTCGGTTTTCTTCATTGGCTAATGCGATTAGTAACTTGGCGTTATTAGCCGCATCAGATTTTGCTTGCTCTGGTGTTTCACAGGCATATCTTGCTGAAAGCACACCAGGTACACCCTGCAGTGCCTCTACACAAAGTCCGGAGTCATCTGCTAAGGCTGGCAGGCCCGTGAGCAAGCTCGCATGGCGTGCCTTAGCCAAGGCGTTTTCAATAAAGGTGCAGTGTGGCTCCGGGCATTCTGTTACGTTAAAAGCAGATTGCGGCAATACTTCAATATTCAAGCTCTGCAGCAAGGCTTGCATCTCACGCAGCTTGCCTGCATTGTTTGTGGCGAGTACTAACTTGCTGATATTGGTCGTTTGCATAATTTTTTAATGCGATTAAACTTTTAAAGCAGCTTGTTGTTGTTTTACTAATTGTTTAATGCCATGCGCCGCCAGATCTAGCATAGCATCCATTTCTGCGCGTTTAAATGGTTCGCCTTCGGCAGTGCCTTGAATTTCTACAAAACCACCGCTACCTGTCATGACGACGTTCATATCCGTATCGCAAGCAGAATCTTCGATATAGTCTAAATCCAGCACCGGTGTGCCTTGGTAGACGCCTACCGAGATAGCAGCAACACTGTCTTTAAGTGGTGATTCTGTAATCAGGCCCTTAGACAGCAGCAACGTAATAGCGTCTTGTAACGCGACATATGCGCCAGTAATGCTGGCGGTGCGGGTGCCACCATCGGCTTGAATCACGTCACAGTCAATGTGCACGCTACGCTCACCTAGTTTGTTCAGGTCAATAATCGCGCGTAAGCTGCGACCAATGAGGCGTTGAATTTCTTGAGTACGGCCACTTTGTTTACCGCGTGCCGCCTCACGATCCATGCGGCTGCCAGTGGAGCGTGGCAACATGCCATATTCAGCCGTTACCCAGCCTTGGTTTTTGCCTTTTAAAAAGCCCGGCACCTTTTCTTCTACACTGGCAGTGCACAGTACATGCGTATCACCAAACTTTACCAACACCGAGCCTTCGGCGTGTTTGGTGTAATGGCGGATGATTTCTACAGAGCGTAGTTCATTATTAGCACGTTGGCTTGGGCGCGATTGATTAGTGTTCATGGCATGGTTCTCAATAATACAGAACAGTATTATAAGCGATGCTTAACTTGCAGAAAACTTAATTAATTCAAGTTGATGATGGGCGCTGTTTCAAAGCTAGGTTCTAGTTTGTTTGGCTTTAGATAATGCAGCCTGAATGGCGGCAATGGTGTTCTCAATATCGTCATCTGTCAGGTCATTATTCAGGCTATTTCCTTCTTCCTCCAGATCGAAGATGGGATTCATAATGGTAGTGGTTGCGCCCAATGGCATGGTGACGGTGGAAATGGCAAAATTGCTCATTTGGCGATCGCCCCATTGCAGACCAATTGCGCTTAGGTTGTCACTATCTTCACCATTGTTATATTCAGCGGTGTCCAGTAATTCAATAATGGCGTTATCAATGGCGTTATCAATGGTGTTTGAATGTAGAATTTCTTTAATTTTTTGGTCATCTAAGCCACCCCAAACGCCATCTGTGCATAGCAAAATGGTATCACCTTCCAGTAACTCGTGCTTATCGGAAAGTTCGATTTTAGGCGGTTGCTCGCCACCTAAACAATTGTAGATTCGATTGCGATAGGGATGTTGTGCCATTTCTTCAAATTGAATGACACCTCTGCGATATAGAGATTGCACAATTGAGTGATCTTCTGTGCAAAATAGTAAATGACCATCGCGAAAATGATATAGCCTGGAATCGCCTACATGTGCAAAATACAGTGTGCCATGTTGAATCACTGCCGCCACAATGGTCGTGCCTGGTTTCTCTGCTAAGTGCTCAGTTTGGGTGTTGTTGGCAATCATATCGTGCACTTGCTGGATATTTTGCGTTAGGAATTTGGCAGGGCTACTGAGCGTCGGAACAGCTAGTCTTTGAAAAGCATCGGTTAAAGTTTTAACCGCTAAATGAGCTGCTATTTCACCATGTTGTCGACCGCCCATGCCATCTGCTAGTACGAGCAATAGTGCATCTTTACTATATGAATAGGCAAGGCGGTCTTGATTGTAGGGCCTAGTACCCTGACGACTACTTTGATGAATGGTAAATTTCATAGCTGTTTATTTATAACGATTTACTAAGAAAGCTTTTAAGTTGATGAATCATGCTTAATTTTTTTTCATCCACAACAAAGTCTTGTAGTAAGTCTTTTTGTAGTGCAAATACACTTTGTGGGCGTTGTAGCGGATCTAAGTTTAAGCAACTATCAATAATTTCTAATAGACTATCAGAATAAATATTTTTGCCAATTTTTTGCGCTGGCATCAGCGCATCATTTTTTGCCCGTAAGTCAGCTGCCATAGGCGAGGAACGCGCTAAACACGAATACATACTGGCACCAAGACTGTAAATATCACTCCAAGGGCCTAGTTTTTTACGGTCAACGTAATGCTCAGGTGATGCAAAACCAGGGGTAAAACTTGGTGCGAGCTTAGAGTGTGCATCAGTAAGAATCTGCCTAGCAGAGCCAAAATCTAACAATACCGGGGAGTTGTCTTGGCGGATATAAATATTGGCAGGCTTAATGTCCAGATGTAATAGTTTATGCGTGTGGACTTCGCGTAATCCATTTAACATTTCCGCAAACAACTTGCGTACGAAATTTTCTTCCAGCGGCTGTTCCTGCGCTAATATAAAGTCCTGTAAGGGTTTGCCACGTTCGTATTGCATGACCATATAGACGGTGTTATTCGCACGAAAGAAATTAAGTACGCGTACAATGTTTTTGTGATCAATTCTAGCTAGGGCTAAACCTTCTTCAAAAAAGCATTTAAGACCATGCTTAAACGTGACAGCCTCGTCTTCAGTGTTGAGTACTACTGTATGGCCATCAGCACGTAATGCCAAGCTGGTGGGCATATACTCTTTTATAGCGACAGTTTTCTTGTTTTTGTCATGTGCGAGATATACCAAGCTGAAGCCACCTGTACTCAAGACTTTAACGATTTTATAGTCTTGTAACTGGTAGCCAATAGGTAAGGCTTGATTGATTGGAGTTGGCATACTGATAGATTATTCAGTTAAATTATTTTCATCACCATGTTGGTAAGCTCACAATTTTAACCATAGCTAATTAAGTGTGTTTAATTGAATCAATTTTTTTGTATTCTGCCATAAAATCAGTAGTGTTTGATACAATTATTATAAACTACTTTAAGAATGAACCCAAAAATGACCCAAACTATAACTACTTCGCAGCAAAATACACTATCAAATATACTGAGTATGACGGGTTTTGCCGCGGTTGAGCGTGAAATTGCAGGTGGGGTGTTGCTAGTGGAGCTGCGCTCGGTTAATCATCGTTACTTAGAATTACATCTAAAATTAGATGAAGTCATGCGTAGTTTTGAACCACAAGTACGTGAGCTAATTAGCGCTAAACTCGGGCGTGGCAAAGTGGAATGCCGTTTAAGCTTAATGCCATTAGTTAATGTAACTAAAACCCAACAATTAAACCATGAAGTTTTGCAACAACTGGCTGAAATGACGCAAACGGCAAAAGCTTACTTTCCGCAAAGTCAGTCAGTAAATTTGCTGGACGTGCTGCGTATGCCAGGTGTGGTGAAGACTACAAGCGTCGCTGCTGACGATTTGACTGAAGTCTTGAAAGAGTCGTTAACAGAAGCTCTGCAGGCACTAGTGGATGCGCGGATGCGCGAGGGTGAAAAATTAAAAGCCCTGATATTTGAGCGTTTAAGCGATGCAGAAAAACTGGTGGCTAAAGTTAAACCAATGTTGCCCGTTCTGATTAAAAACTATCAAGAAAAACTCAAGCTTAAATTTCAAGAAATACTGAATACGGCAGATGATGAACGTATCCGCCAGGAACTGAGTTTGTTTGCGCATAAAATTGATGTGGATGAAGAGCTGACACGCCTGACAGCCCATTTTAGTGAAGTAAAACGCAATTTGAATGGCAAAGGTGCAGCAGGTAAACGCTTAGACTTCTTAATGCAAGAACTTAATCGTGAAGCCAATACTTTGGGTTCTAAATCAGTTTCAACTGAAACCTCACAAGTTTCTATGGAACTTAAAGTGTTGATCGAGCAAATGCGCGAGCAAATTCAGAATATCGAGTAGGCTTACCCGCACGCTATGTGAGTGGTGTACCGTATTGGCAGCGGTTTAGAAACCATGGAAGTGAGTGTTAAAGTGCAGCAAAGTCAGCAATGAGTTATAGATAGGTATAAGTGCATGAAGCCACTCAACTCACTGAAATTTACTCGTCATGGTGATAAAGAAAATTCCCCATTTTTTGAGGAATATTTAATTCGCCTGCTCAAACAGCGTGATGAGATGGGCTTAACGGCCATGATTCACGAAATCGATGCATTCATGATTACGGTCGACCCGGGTCATTCTATTCAGTATGTCGCTGAACTGGCATTTATGACGTCGTACCATTATTTGGTCACGTTGGAATCAGAATCACATTGGACACATGTGCTGCGCATTGATCTTAATTCGCCCGATTTAATCATTCGCGAAGTAAAAGACCCGAATTTGCGCGGGATTTTCCGTTCGTTAAATGAGGTATATCCGATTGGGGAAAAAATGCCGAATAGTCGCTACATGGGTGAGATCATTCGCGTGAGTAATATGCATGATGTGGTTAAGTTGCAGCAGGAACGCGAGTTCAGGTTTTTTAAACAAAACGAAACAAGCAAATTGGAGCTGCCGGAGAACGTGGCGTTTAGTAAACCCTCGCCATATACACATAATATTGTGGGCTATCTAGAACGTGAGCCAGATGAACTGCGCGTCTATGCCTTGGGTGTCAGTGTGATTCATTCGGAAGTACAAGCCGCTTATGTTGCATCGAAAGAGCTGCAAATTAAACTGCGTATTGATGATTTGTTACTGCCGATTGACCATTTAGCAACGCGTGTTTATAGCCAAAACCGCGAAGTGGCGATACTCGAATACTTATCACTTTCCAGTTATTATTTCTGGGGAGCTTATAATATTCGCGATCAGAACTCGTCGACTAATGTGACTAAAAGTGTGCATGCTCTCCCTGAGTCTAAAAGCCCAGCTAAAGTATTTACTGCGAATAACACGCCGTATTTCGTCAATCATTTAGAACAATTGCCATCACCTACTGAAACTTTTGTGCGTAACTATGGCCCGCGTTTACATCATGTGGCAATTGCCGTGAAAGATGGTGAGCGTGATGGCATTGAGAATATTGATTTTGTTGTGCAGGCCATCGCCGAGCAAGGTAAAGGCTTCTTACTGGATGTGATTGGCTCCAAAGAACAAGGCTTAAAACAGATATTCTCTAACGCCTCAGAGCATTCATCGTTGATTATTGAATACGTGCAGCGCTTTGGAAAATTTGATGGATTCTTTACCCAAGAAAATGTGGCTGCTTTAACAGCGGCGGCAAGCGTGGAAGAGGTTTAAGTTTTAAGCCCTTGTATAGACTGGGTAAATAAAAAAGGGATGATTTATTTGTCATCCCTTTTTAGTGGTTAATTACACGGTTACTGCCTAATCAAATAATCAAATGCGCCCAAAGCCGCCTTAGAGCCTTCGCCCATGGCGATGATGATTTGTTTATATGGTGTGGTGGTCACGTCACCCGCAGCAAATACACCTGGTAATGAAGTCGCGTTGTGACTATTAATTTCAACTTCGCCAAAATTACTCAAGTTGACCGTGCCTTTTAGCCAATCGGTGTTCGGTAATAAGCCGATTTGTACGAATACACCATCCAGTGTTAAATGATTTAACTCACCAGTTACTCGGTCTTTATAGGTCAAGCCGTGCATTTTCTGCCCATCACCAGTCACTTCTGTAGTCTGTGCGCTGACTATCACGGTGACATTTGTTAATGTATTGAGTTTTTTTTGCAAAACTGCATCTGCTTTAAGCTCCGTATCAAATTGCAATAATGTGACATGGCCAACAAAATTGGCTAAATCAATAGCAGCTTCTACACCAGAATTACCACCGCCAACTACCGCAACTGGCTTACCTTTAAATAATGGGCCATCGCAATGTGGGCAATAAGCGACGCCTTTGCCGCGATATTCTTTTTCGCCAGGTACGCCTAGCTCTTTCCAGCGTGCACCAGTCGCGAGAATGACTGATTTGCTGCGTAAAGTCGCACCGCTTTCTAGATTAATTTCAATGAGTTCATCGTTCAAGTTGCCATGTTTGCCCGGTTCGGTAAGAGATTGTGCACGTTGTAAATTCATAATCTCAACGTCATACATTTTCACGTGCTCTTCTAATGCGCTAACGAGTTTAGGGCCGTCTGTTTCTTTGATAGAAATGAAGTTTTCAATGCCTAAAGTATCCATCACTTGGCCGCCAAAACGCTCGGCTAATATGCCCGTTCTAATGCCTTTACGCGCTGCATAAATGGCAGCAGATGCACCGGCAGGACCGCCGCCAATGATTAATACATCATACGGTGCTTTTGCATCTAGTTTCTTCGCTTCACGTGCAACTGCACCAATATCAATTTTAGGTAGGATTTGGTCAATATCCATGCGACCTATGCCAAATTCTTCACCATTTAAGAAGATAGTGGGTACTGACATGATATTGCGGCTTTTTACCTCATCTTGATACAGGCCGCCTTCAATCATCGTATGCGTGATGTTCGGGTTGATGGTCGCCATCATGTTGAGTGACTGCACTACCTCGGGGCAGTTGTGGCAGGTGAGTGAAACAAAGGTCTCAAAATTAAATACACCCTCAATCGCCGCGATTTGTGCAATTTTTTCCGCTTCTAACTTCATTGGGTGCGCGCCAGCGTGTAATAAGGCCAACACTAGTGAGGTGAATTCATGACCCATAGGAATACCAGCAAACCTAACGCCCATGCCTTGCTTGGCATTTTGATGGTATGCACCACGGTTTACCGAGAATGAAGGCTTGCGTGCATTGTCGTCAAAACTCAGTGTGATTTTATCTGACATGCCAGTGATTTCTTCCAGCAACTCTTTCATCTCTATAGAGCCTGCGTTGTCGGTAGCCCCGGCGCCGTCATCTAGTGATGCGATGAGCTCAATGGGCTCTCTTAGCATTTGCAAATAGGTCTGTAACTGGGTTTTGATGGTGCTATCTAATGCCATAATGCTCTCTCTTGAAGATATACGGATTAATTGAATGTTTAATCACTAATGTTTAATCACTTAGTCTTTTGAATTAAATGATTAAATATTAAAGAAAACAGTGCAGGTAACCTTCAAGCTTTTGGCTTGATGGTTACCATGTTTACTGATTAGATTTTGCCTACTAAATCTAATGATGGCGTTAATGTTGCAGCGCCTGGGGTCCACGAAGCTGGGCATGCTTCATTTGGATGAGCCGCCACATATTGTGCGGCTTGTGCTTTACGAATTAAGTCTTGCGCAGAGCGACCAATACCTAAGTCATTAATTTCAGCCGCTTTAATCACGCCCTCTGGATTGATAATGAACGTACCGCGTAGTGCTAGGCCTTCTTCTTCAATCATCACGTCAAAGTTACGTGTAATTGTGCCAGTTGGGTCACCAATCATTGGATATTTAATTTTTTTGATGGTGTCAGAAGCATCGTGCCAAGCTTTGTGTGTGAAATGCGTGTCAGTTGAAACCGCATAAATTTCTACACCCATTTTTTGAAATTCAGCATAGTGGTCAGCTAAGTCGCCTAGTTCTGTCGGGCAAACAAATGTAAAGTCCGCTGGGTAAAATACAACGGCAGACCATTTGCCTTTAAGGTTAGCTTCAGTAATTTCAACAAACTTACCATTGTGGAAAGCCTGAGCTTTAAAAGGTTTGATTTCGGTGTTTACTAATGACATGATTTTTTCCTTAATAGATAGTGAGTAAAAATAGAGTTGCTGGTTAAAAGTTAAATTCTGATACGGATTGTAAAGCAGGCATTATGGTTTGTATAATCAATCGTTGCTATTGTTACGATAAATTTTATTTATTACATGTTAATTACAAATACAACAGCATGAACAATCTAATCATTTGTTGCATTGCTAAGATATGAGGTCAAAGCCACAGGTTGCAAGTGCTGCTGGGTATTAACCTTGTATGACCAAGGCATCTTGTGTGCCAGACTTACCCAAATTATCTAGCCAAGTGACGTTTACTCTATCACCGACTTTTGCACCTTTTACTCTCAACGTTAGATAGGGATTTTTGGCGATGCCAGTGCCCCATTGTGCTTCTAGGAAGGATTTATCATTTAATGTAATCGTTAGCAATTGAATAAAATGTGCAGGAATGAGTTGGTCAAAGCTATCCTTTTTGTGTCCAGTTTCCATGGGGTGACTGATAATCAGTTTTATTTCTACAATATCGCCTATAAGTTTGGCGCGTATTTTCATTGCGTTATCCGCATCCATTAGATAGTACCTCCACATTTTTACTGGTTGTGAAATATTGATTGTTTGCCTTTACCACCACTTTAATGGCCGAGTTATCCGCCATTTTAATGCGTGTAATAACAAAAGGCTCTGCACCATTGGCAAAGGTAAACTCAGCAATTAAAGACGTTGGATTATGTTCTACTAATATAATGATGGCCTCGGTATTGGGGATGCGGCTTGTGACTTGTATCTGTACAACGGCACCATTTTCTGCACGATCGGGTGCGATAAGCTCAATATCATTACTGGCAATTTCGTTGCTGATATCCAGGTCTTTGCTGGCTTCACTCAGTTGAGTAGCGTTAAAAGCTGGTTTATTCCAAACCATATTGGCTAGCGCAGCAAAAGCGTGAAAAGGTAAAGCGAATAGCGTGATCACTAATCCTTGTAAAAAACTTCTGCGTTGCATAGTGATTCCTCAAAATTTAACATGGCTGATGGAGAACTAACTTTGCCGAGATTTATCTGCTTTTTCATTAGCTAATAAAGTGTTAAGTTGTTTTAACCGTGCTTCTACAATGGATTTTTCGTAAAAATTACCATCTTTAGCTTTTACTGCTAAATCCATTTGCTCAACAGACTTCTGCAAATCATAACGTCTGAAATAAGCTTCACCTTGCGCTTGATGCTGTAATAAATTTTTGTTCTGTGCACTGTAGGCACGTGCTGCTAATTCATAAAAATAAGCATCATTGGGGTACAAAGCTTGCTTGCTGTTAATTAACTTTAACAGCTTTTCCGGTTGCCTAGTGGCTAAAAAGTGTTCTGCATAACCATAAATTAGTGAGCGATATGCGGGAAAAGTATTTAATGCTTTCGCATATTCAACCGCGGCTTGTTGTGGATGATTACGAGCCACCTCAATGCGTGCACTTAAGCTTTCTACCATAGCATTTATTGGCAAATTTGTGCGTAGCCATGTCACCTGCTTTGCCGCACCATCAATATCATTTTTTCTTAAAAGTGCTAGCCCTAAACCATAGTGTTCAGCAGTTTCGTTAGCAAAGCGCCGTTCTTTAATATTGTCTTGAAAAGTATCGATGCTGCCTTGTAGCGAACCTTGCATGGCACGAATTTTAGCGCGCATAAATTGAAAGTCCAGGCTATCTGGCACTTGCCGATACGGCATGGCCTCTACCCGGTTAGTAACATCGGCAATACGCTCGCTAGTCAGCGGGTGGGTACGTAAAAAACTAGGTGCACTGCCTTCTACAAAACGCGTACCACGCTGCAAAGTGGTAAAAAAAGCCGGCATGGCGCGTACATCAAAGCCTGCATTATCTAGGATCTGCAAACCAACCCGGTCCGCCTCGCGCTCATACTCACGTGTGTAGTCTAACTGTCGTTGAATACCCGAGGCGCCTGCAGCGGTTAAAGCTCCACCTGCCAATTCTGGATTGGCACGCGAAACTAATAATGCTAATGCTATTGAAGCAACATTCTTAAAAGTGTCATGTTGTTGGCTGGCTAACATACGTGCTAAATGGTGCTGTGTAACGTGACCGATTTCATGCCCTAGCACACTAGCTAACTCAGATTCACTATTGGCGGCTAATATTAGCCCAGTATGCACGCCGATTACTCCACCAGGCATGGCGAACGCATTAATAGAATTATCTTTCACTACAAAAAAATTAAACTGCTGACGCTTGTCTGGCCCTGCTGCGGCTAGTTTTTCTCCTAGACTTTGCAGGTAATCAATTATTTCTATATCCTGCACTACGTCATCACTTACCGCGACATCGCGTAAAATCTGTTCGGCAATCGCTTGCTCTTGCACAGGTGATAGCACGGTCTGTGATGCATCACCTAACTCTGGTAAATCATTGGCTAGTGCCATCTGCATAAAAGTCACAGGTGCAGACAGTAAGCACGTCGCAACAGCGCCAGTAATAATTAATTTATTAAATTTCATAACTAAGTATGATAACGTTTTAGGCTGGGTAGTTCAGCAATTTTGCATCAACATGATTACTAAGTAACCATTAAATGGCAGATTTAATTAATGACACAATCATCAAAAAATTTAACAGTAAATAAGCTTACGCATTTTGACAGCGCTGGCCAAGCGCATATGGTTGATGTAGGTGATAAGGCTGCTACACGCCGTATAGCGACTGCAACAGGTTGTATCAGGATGTTAGCAGCGACTTTGCAGCACATTACCCAAGGTAATAATAAAAAGGGTGATGTGCTAGGTATTGCTCGTATTGCAGCAATTCAGGCATCAAAAAAAACGGCGGATTTAATCCCGCTTTGCCATCCGCTATTTTTGACTAAAGTCGCGGTGACTTTTGATATTGATGTGCCTAGCTCAACTATTACCTGCACTGTAACTGCAGAGACTATTGGTCAAACAGGAGTGGAGATGGAAGCGCTCACGGCAGTCAGTGTTGGCTTACTAACTATTTATGATATGTGCAAAGCGGTGGATCGAGGTATGACTATGAGTGAAATAAAGTTGCTGGAAAAGCAGGGTGGAAAATCTGGGCACTGGGTCGCAAAGTAAGTGCCGTCGTTTAGAGTTTCGTAAGTAAACCAATCCAATTAAATTAATTTCCTCTACGCAATTATGAAGATAATCAGCGTGAATGCTATCATTGAGCATTGTTCAACTTGAAATGTAATAGCAAGCGATGCAACTAGTATGAATACTACTGATAAAATTAACCGTGTTTCAGGCAATCTATTCATTGTGACGGCTGCATCAGGTGCGGGTAAAACTACCTTGGTTAAAGCGCTACTAGCACATGATGCGCAATTAGCGCTTTCGATTTCACACACTACGCGTCAGCCTCGCTTGGGTGAGAAGAATGGTGTCGATTACCATTTTGTAAATGATGCAGCTTTTTTAGCAATACTCGAACAAGCAGGTTTTTTGGAAAGCGCAGAGGTGCATGGTGCCCGCTACGGCACTTCGCAAGCTGCGGTAGATAACACCTTGGCAGACGGTCGAGATGTGATTCTGGAAATTGATTGGCAGGGTGCCGAGCAAGTGCGTAATTTATATCCGCAGGCGATTAGTATTTTTGTACTGCCGCCTTCGGTTGATACGCTAACTGAGCGCTTAAATAACCGTGGACAAGATAGTGCTGAAGTCATCGCACGGCGTGTTAACGCGGCACGTGAAGAGATGAGCCATGTGGTTGAGTTTGATTATGTTACAATCAATGATAATTTCGATATCGCCTTGCAAGACCTCATGGCGATTATTCGCACGCAACGCTTGAAAAGCCAGCAACAATTGCTGCGTTATCAAGCGTTGATTCAAAAACTCACATGACACTTTTTTTGGAGAATTTTATGGCACGTATTACGGTTGATGATTGCTTAGTTAATATTCCAAACCGCTTTCAATTAACGCTAGTAGCGGCTTTCCGCGCGCGCCAATTGGCAAATGGTGCCGAGCCACAGGTTAGTACGCATGGTCAACGTGATAAGCCTACTGTAATGGCGTTGCGTGAAATTGCAGCTGGTAAAATCGGTGTGGAAATTCTTAACCGCACCCATTCCTAAGTAGTGATTAGTTTCTAAATGGTAAGTATTTTTAAATATAAATAAATGCATAGCTAGATGCGATGCCTGAAACTAATCAAAATGAGCATGCTGCAAAACAGCCCAGGATAAAGGCCAAAGGCAGAGCCAAGAGAAAAAATGGTGCGGATTTAATAAAGTCCTTACCACTACTATTGCCTGCTGATAGTGAAGACTCACAGTTAACTTTAAGCCTTAGGGAGTATCTCAAGCCGGAAGACATTGCCCTAGTATGGGAAGCCTACCGTTTTAGTGACGCCGCCCACGCAGGGCAAATTCGCCGTAGCGGTGAGCCTTATATTTCACATCCCGTTTCAGTGGCCTGTATCTTAGCCAAATTGCATCTCGATGTTCCTACGTTGCTGGCCGCGCTACTGCATGATGTAGTGGAAGATACACCGATTACCAAAGAGGAAGTCGGTGAGAAATTTGGTAAACAAGTGGCAGCATTGGTCGATGGCTTATCCAAGCTCGACAAAATTGAATTCCAAGATGCCATGCAAGTACAGGCGGAAAATTTCCGCAAAATGCTGCTGGCGATGTCGGAGGATGTACGTGTTATTTTAGTTAAGCTGGCAGATCGCCTGCACAATATGCAGACCTTGGAGGTCATGCGCCCTGATAAGCAAAAGCGTATTGCACGTGAAACGCTAGAGATTTATGCGCCGATTGCTAATCGATTGGGCTTGAATTCAATTTATCAGGAACTAGAAGATCTAAGCTTTAAGTATTTATACCCAATGCGCTATCGCGTGATTGCTAAGGCGATTAAAGCCGCGCGTGGTAACCGCAAGGAAGTGATCAGCAAGATTTTAGACGCGATTAAATTGCGCTTACAAGAAACGGGTGTTGAGGCAGATGTAACAGGTCGAGAAAAGCATCTTTACAGTATTTACAAGAAGATGACTGGTAAAACTGTGACTTTCTCGCAAATTTACGACATTTATGGTTTTCGGGTCATTGTCAAAGATATGCCGACTTGTTATCTGGCATTGGGTAATTTACACGCACTGTATAAACCTATTCCTGGTAAATTTAAAGATTACATTGCCATTCCTAAAGCCAATGGCTACCAGTCATTGCATACCACGCTGTTTGGACCATTTGGCACGCCAATTGAGGTGCAAATTCGCAGCGAGGAAATGCATAATATTGCAGATGCAGGGGTGGCTGCACACTGGCTGTATAAAACAACGGATGCTCAACTTACCAAGTTGCAACAACAAACACATCAGTGGTTGCAGCGTTTGCTGGAGATTCAAAGCGATAGTTCGGACTCTCTCGAATTTTTAGAGCATCTTAAAATCGATCTTTTTCCAGATGAAGTGTATGTGTTTACGCCAAAGGGTAATATTTTGGCGTTGCCTAAAGGTTCGACGGCAGTAGATTTTGCCTATGCGGTGCATACCGATGTGGGCAATTGCTGCGTGGCGGTTAAGATTAATCAGGAATTGGCGCCGCTACGCACGGAAATGTGCAACGGCGACCATGTAGAAATTATAACGGCGGCATTGGCAAAACCTAATCCAACCTGGCTCAATTATGTGATTACAGGAAAAGCGCGTGCGCACATTCGACACTATCTAAAAACCATGCAAACAACAGAGTCTGCACACCTAGGTGAACGTATGCTTAACCAAGCGCTGCGCGCTTTGCATGTAGAGCCAGCAGCGATTAAAGATAGTCAGTGGCAAAAGCTCACGCGTGATTATGGTACCAAAGATAAATATGAAATTTTGACTGATATCGGTTTGGGTAAACGTGCTAATGTGATGGTAGCATACCAACTTTTAGCGCAGAGCGAATCTGTGGAAAAAACGGTAGAAGGTCAGTTGAAACCTTTAAATACTATTACTATTCGCGGTAGTGAAGGTATGGCAGTACAATTTGCCCAATGTTGCCGACCTATTCCTGGCGATCCAATTTTAGGTTTTATCAATAAAGATAAGGGCTTAATCATTCATACACATGATTGCTTAAGTGTACGTAAATTCCGTCTGGCACCAGATAAATGGCTGGATGTGGAGTGGGATTCTGATAACACACGCTTGTTTAAGGTAAATCTTAAATTGGTAGTGGCGAATGAGCGCGGTATGTTAGCGAAAATCGCGGCAGGCATTTCAAACTCAGACTCTAATATTGATAACGTGAGTGTAGAAGATGCAGATGGCAGTGCCTATGTTAACGTGAATTTTACTGTGCAAGTGCGTAACCGTATTCACTTAGCTGATTTGATGCGTAATTTGCGTAAAATACCTGATGTAGTCAGAATTAATCGGGTTAAAGGTGTGGGTGGCGAACAGCGTGCACAATAAATTAATCTTTAGGAGAGCATAAATGACTGAGTATTTTCACGAAGGCAACCGTCAGTTACAAGATGAATTTGATACAAGACGCCTAGCCGATAGACTACAAAGCGGCATTATTGCAGCCTCTATCAACCCATCAGATGCTGAATTTATCGAAGCGCAAAACATGTTTTTTTGGCGACTGTAGATGATAAAGGTCAAGCGAACTGCTCTTACAAAGGTGGCAATAAAGGCTTGGTGAAAGTGGTGGATGAGACTACTTTGGCTTTCCCAATTTATGACGGCAACGGTATGTATATGTCAGCAGGCAATGTGATAGTCAATGGTGAAGTTGGATTGTTGTTTGTGGATTTTAACAAGCAAGCACGCGTGCGGGTCAACGGCATCGCAAGCATTACACATAATGATGAATTACTGAAACATTGGCCAGAAGCCCAAGTGATTGTTCGAGTCAAAGTACGTGAGACTTTCCCTAACTGCCCACGCTATATTCACAAAATGACACTGGTAGATGAGTCTATTTTTGTGCCTCAAGCTACTGGTGAAACACCACCAGCCCCTTGGAAAAAACTAGAGATTGTAGCGGATGTATTGCCAGCATACGATGCGCATTTGGCTAGTAATGAGCAGGATGTGCTGGCGTCCATTAATCGAAATTAGCCGTAAATAACATAATAAAATCTTAGGAATACTGTAATGAGCAAACAAATTATCCATACCGATGGTGCACCGGAAGCCATTGGCACTTATTCACAAGCCGTTAAAATGGGCAATACCGTGTATCTGTCAGGCCAAATTGGCTTAGATCCTGCGTCTATGCAGATGGTAGAAGGTATCGAAGCACAGATTCATCGTGTGTTTAGCAATTTACAGGCCGTGACCGAAGCCGCTGGTGGTTCATTGGCTGATATCGTCAAACTTAATGTGTTTTTAACTGATTTAGCAAATTTCGCCTTGGTGAATAGCATCATGGGTGAGTATTTCACTCAGCCTTATCCTGCGCGTGCGGCGGTAGGCGTGTCTTCATTACCAAAAGCTGCTTTGGTTGAAGCTGATGGTGTGATGGTTCTAGCGTAAAGGCACAAGATTAAAGTAACAGTGAGTTTTGCTGGTTTTGGCTGAACTTTCCGACAACAAGGCGCTGGCTAATATAAAAGCTTTTAGCAAACCGCTATTAGCCAATCTGCAAAAGCTGAGCATCTTTGATGTGCAAAGCTTGTTGCTGCACTTACCGCTACGTTATATTGACGAAACACGCGTCACGCCTATTCGAGATTTACGCATTGGTGATCAGGTGCAAGTAGAAGGCGAAGTTGTCCATAATGAAGTCACTTACAAGCCGCGCAAAGCCCTTGTAGCGAGACTGCAAGATGCAGGTGGACAGCAATTAAGTCTGCGTTTTTTGCATTTTTATCCCAGTCAAATTAGTGCGTTAAAAGTTGGCGCCAAATTGCGTGTATTTGGTGAAGTACGCGGTGGTTTTTTTGGCTGGGAAATGGTGCATCCGCAATTTCGTAGCGTGAAAGATGATGAACCTGTAGTAGAAACTCTCACGCCCATTTATCCTACCACCGCGGGTTTAACGCAAGGTGCTTTGCGTAAATGGATTAAGTGGGCGTTGGCCAATGCTGACCTCACCGAAACGCTACCAGCAGTGGTATACAAAAGACTGCCACAACAAAATGTCCCCACTTTTGCTGATAGCTTGCAAGCTGTCCATCACCCTAGCCCGGAAGCCAGTTTTCAAGCTTTAGATAATCGCGAAACGCCTGCCTGGCGTAGGCTGGCGTTTGATGAGTTATTGGCACAGCAACTGTCTATGCGGCAACATTACGCGCAACGACGCAGCATAGGTGCACCAGCCTTTAAGCCTTCCCAAACTTTAGTGACGGCATTATTGAAAAGCATAGGCTTTCCGCTAACCAGTGCGCAGCAGCGCGTTGCATTAGAAATTGGCCATGATTTAATGCAGCCTCATCCCATGCAGCGTTTGTTGCAAGGCGATGTCGGTAGCGGTAAAACGGTAGTTGCGACGATGGCTGCCTTGCAAGCGATAGAAAATGGCTGGCAAGCGGCGATTATGGCACCTACCGAAATTTTGGCCGAGCAACACTATCAAAAAACGCGTGCTTGGTTAACGTTAATGTACGCGGCAATTAATATCAAAATAACTATCGCCTGGCTTTCTGGCAGCCAAAGCAAAAAAGACCGTATGGCCTCGTTAGCCGCCATTAGCAGTGGTGATGCGCAGTTAGTTATCGGCACACATGCCTTATTTCAAGAAGCAGTCACATTTGCTAAATTAGGACTGGTTGTAGTAGATGAGCAACACCGTTTTGGCGTACAGCAAAGGTTATCGCTTAAACAAAAAGGACAGAAGAATAAAATCTTCTCGCCGCATCAGCTGATGATGTCGGCTACGCCTATCCCACGCACACTGTCTATGAGCTATTACGCCGATTTGGATGTGTCAGTGATTGATGAGCTGCCACCTGGTCGTACACCCATCGTCACAAAACTAGTATCGGATGAGCGCCGTGACGAAGTGTTAAATCGGGTGCGTGATGCCTGCATGGCGGGTAGTCAAGCGTATTGGGTATGCCCGCTGATTGAGGAAAGTGAAACCCTGCAACTGCAAACTGCAACGGATACTTTTGCTAATTTGCAAACTATTTTCCCAGATTTAAGTGTGGGTTTGGTGCATGGACGCATGAAATCTGTAGAAAAACAGGCGGTAATGATGGCTTTCAGCGCAGGTGATATCCAATTGTTGGTCGCTACTACCGTGATAGAAGTGGGTGTGGATGTGCCTAATGCCAGCTTGATGGTGATAGAACACGCAGAACGTATGGGGCTGAGCCAATTGCATCAATTGCGTGGTCGTGTAGGACGTGGTGCGGCAAAAAGTGCCTGTATTTTGTTGTATCAGACTAAATTATCTGAAACTGCCCGTGCGCGATTAAAAATCATCTATGTAAGTAATGATGGTTTTGCTATCGCGCAGGCTGACTTAAGTTTACGCGGCCCAGGTGAGGTGATGGGTGTGCGCCAAAGTGGCGTGCCGATGTTAAAAATTGCTGATTTAACACGCGATGCAGATTTGTTGGAAATCGCGCAGAGTATGGCTGATAGATTGTTGAAGGAGTATCCAAATGAGGTGGGGCGACATTTAGCTAGATGGCTGGCTAGGGGCGAGGAGTTGGTGAAGGTGTAAGCTTTGATTTTTATGCCATAATTCTGCCTGTGAAAATCAAGCATCCCAATAGCTTAAATAACCGTGCAAATTGGCTTAAAAGTCCTGTCAATAGCGGTGTATTTCGTCGTTATTTAATTGATAAAGGCTCGTTGACACGTCGTTTACAGCTACAAAGCCAGCACTTTTCTGTAAAATCAGTGCGTTTGAGGCAAGCAAAAGCACTGCAAGATGAAGCTGCTCTACTCAATTTAAAACCGCAGCAGCATGCTTTATGGCGCGAAGTGCTTTTAGTGTGTAATGGCACAGCCGTGGTATTTGCGCATAGCGTATTACCTAAGCAAAGTTTGCGTGGTGAGTGGCGCGGACTAGGGCGTTTAGGTAATAAACCTTTGGGGGCGACATTGTTTGCTAACCCTAAGGTGCAACGTACGCCCCTGACTTACAAGAAGTTGAGTTGCCATCACAAACTTTATAAACGTATGATGCTGCACAGCGATGTTTTGTCAGGTTTAATGACAAATCAGCCGCTACTTAATCAGCCACTTTGGGCGCGACGTTCTGTTTTTAGTCTTAATCAGTTAAGTTTAGGCCATGTCAGGATTTTGGTAACAGAAGTTTTTTTACCTTCAATGCTAAAGCTATAAGTTCTAAATATTAAGTGCTTAAACGAAAGTTTTTGAATATGACAAAACAACAATTACTAGCAAAAATGGATACTTATGAACGTTTAATGCGTTTAGATAAGCCAATTGGTATCTTATTGCTACTGTGGCCTACACTGTGGGCGCTGTGGATTGCAACGCGCGGTCATCCTGATTGGATAACACTCATGATATTTATCACAGGTACAGCGCTTATGCGTAGTGCGGGTTGCGTAATGAACGATATTGCTGATAGACAATATGATGGTTTGGTCGAACGTACCAAAACCCGTCCGTTAGTTTCTGCTGAAGTCAGCGTTAAAGAGTCTTATATATTAGCGGCAGTATTAAGCTTAAGCGCATTCAGTTTAGTATTGTTTTTGAATAAAACTACTATTTATTTGTCATTCGTCGCGCTGTTTTTAGCGGCAACTTATCCATTAACTAAACGGTTTTTAGCTATTCCTCAGGCATATTTAGGTGTGGCATTTGGCTTTGGTATTCCCATGGCATTTGCCGCCGTCAACGATTACATTCCGCCACTGGCTTGGCAGCTATTATTAGCCAATGTGTTTTGGGCGATTGCTTACGATACTGAGTATGCGATGGTAGACCGCGAGGATGACCTCAAAATAGGCATTAAATCCTCGGCGATTTTTTTTGGTAAGTTTGATGTGGCAGCGATTATGGCCTGCTACATTACGATGCTATTAATACTTATTTATGTCGGTATTTTTATGGGGTTTGGTCAATATTATTTTATTGGCTTAGGCGTAGCATTTTGTCTGATGCTATTTCAGTACTATTTAATTCGCCAGCGTAATACAGCACAATGTTTCAAAGCCTTTTTAAGTAATAACTGGATAGGTTTAGCTATATTCTTAGGATTGGCCGCTGATTATTACAAATACTCAGGCTTCCAATTTTAATTCACTAAGTGTGAGGCTCTAAGCCATTAATACCAATCTCGGTATTACCTCCATTCAACCAAATTAAATTCAATATTAAATTCCTCGGGTTTTTCTTTAGTTGTCTCTAAAGATGATTCCTCGGTGCTGGCATCAGCAAGTATAGACCGTAGAGTAATCGACTCATTATCAGTGCCCGTTTTGGTCATTTCAATTTCATTATTGGCTACTACTAATCTTTTATCTTCTACTTTAATCGTCGGTGCTTTTTGAAATAGAGGAATGATTTGAGCTGTTTGTTGGTGTTCTTGTGCGATGCCTTTTAACAAAGCTAATTCTTCAAATGTGCTGTGATTAAAGCCTGAGCGCGGTTGTGAGCGGTTGTTGTAAATTAAGCCATCTAAAAATGACACGGCCTCATCAGTTTGCCAGACATTGGTGAGGTGCGATGTGAGCGCAGCAAAGTATTCAAGCCCATTGTTGTTTTTAGCTGATGGCACAGCGTATTCTGGCAACTCAATATTAAAATGGTTTTTACATTCTGATGCTGACATTTCGTATTCTTCTTCTGCGCCCTCACTTGCTAACAAATCGAGCAGGAATAACCATACCGTGACTGAGCGATCAGGATGTTCGGATAAATGGTTTTGTAACAATTGAATTGCAAGATTGATGCGGCCATGTGATATAAACACATCGGCATGATCTAAAATATCTTCTTCAATAATAACGGTTTCAACTTTGTTCGCCATAAATGCGGGTGTAACTGCAGTTTGATCAAAATTATCAGCTTCAGTAATGGTTGCTAAGTCGTCTTTTTTAGCACTTCCAATCTCAATGTCGTGAACAAAACCATTATCCAAGTCTAGATTACTGTATAAATTTGTATGGTCGGTATTGTTATTAACGTGTGTCCAATTAATATCACTCTCTAATTGCATACGTTGATTACGACGACGCCAATAGGCAAGAAATGCAGCACCGATTAACACGCAAGCACAAAATAGATAAGCTAACCAACGTAATATACTGGCTTGTTCTTTAGCTTGTTCTATCTGCTGCAAATGCGCCTTGCCTGCAGATTCAAGTACAGTGTTCCTTGTTTGTAAAGTAATGAGTTGCTTTTCAAGATGTGCTAAACGGTTATTCATCACCGTAACTTCATCTAGCACTTCGGTTTCAGTCGAAAAGGCTTGCGGGTCTTTGCTAGGTGTAAAATGTAGTTGAGAATCCAAGCGTAGTGACAATGAGCTATCAGCCACATTTGTATTGCTCGGACTGTTACCAGAGATAGAGAGGCGTGGCGTGCTCGCTTTATTAATATCTCCCACGGTTTTTTTAGCATCAATTGCTTTAGATTGTGTTGTGGTTATTGTGGGTGTGCTAGATAAGTTAGGTGTTAAGTCATCATTTAACACGTGTACATTAGTAGTATTTTGTTTGATAGTGGATGAGTTTTGATGGCGTTTATTTGTCTTTTTTGGTAAATCAGATTGCGTCGCTACAGCCTGTGCAACTTGATTTTCACCATCGACCGTTGTTAACCTTCTTGATGGTTTGTGTTTAGTATTGGCTAGGGTGACTTCAGTTGTGGTCGTTACTGCCGTATTGTCAAAAGCACTATTGGCATCAGTTTCAATTATCAATAAAGGGTCAATCAGCACTACATAGTCACGCCTCACAGTTGTTAAGGCGTCGCACTCTGTCACTAAAGATACATTTAATATGGGCTCATTGATCGCTTGAGCACTAGAAATTAATAAAGTGGCCTCATCGCCAATTACATTGGTCAATTTGAAATTTGCCGATTGCAAGCTTTCAGCGCTATCACTAGAATTTGCTAATTTAAAACAACTTGCATCGTCTAGCTTATTAATACCATGAACTTTTACTTGCGCACGCAATGGTTGGCCCAAATGTGATTTCACATCCATATCATCTAAACCAATAGCCACAGCATTTCCGGATACGCCTATTCCAAGCACTATTAAGGCTAGAAAAGTTGCGTATTTCAAAGTATTGTAAGTATTCATTGTTAACACCTTTACAACTTGCGCTTAAACTATATTATTTGACAAAATAATGACTTAATTTGCGAAATTTTGACGATTAAGTCATTATTGCTATAAAATAAAGTAGTAAGTTCATAATTAATATATTTATATATAAATCAACCGCATATAAAAATTTCCACTAACAATTTTCCATTAACAGTGTGTGTTTTTGCATTTGAGCTATTGTACACAGATAAATGTTGGCAAATATCATGCCATGCACGATATGCCGTTGTGTTTTGTATGCATGTACAAGCCCTAAGAGCCAACTATTGAAACGTAATTTGTAAAAAATGCTATCAAGATAGCCTGTTTTTGTATGTTGATTTAACCAGCACTCAAATTTTTACAGTATTGAGTTAAGGTTGTTGCTTGCTCTAAGGTAGAAAGGTTCTACTTAACACGTGCACTACATATTATTAATTAATTAGAAATTGAACATTTAGATACATTGTGGTTGACAACTAGTGCTGTCGGGCATAAAATCCGCGTCTTAATTTTTTTTCGGCAAGTATTGGTCGTTTAGATGAAAACCTTTTCTGCAAAATCGCATGAAGTAAAACGTGACTGGTTTGTTGTTGATGCAACAGACCTTGTATTAGGCCGCTTAGCGAGCGCAATTGCGCACCGTTTACGTGGTAAACATAAAACAATTTACACGCCACACGTAGATACGGGTGACTATATTGTCGTTATTAATGCTGACAAATTAAAAGTGACTGGTGATAAAGCCGATGGTAAGTTGTATCATAGCCACTCTGGTTATCCAGGCGGTATTTCAACTACTACATTTAGTAAAATGCAAGACCGTTTCCCAGGCCGTGCGCTAGAAAAAGCGGTTAAAGGCATGTTACCTAAAGGTCCATTGGGTTATGCGATGGCTAAAAAAATGAAAGTGTTTGCTGGTACAAATCATGACCACGCAGCACAACAACCACAAACGCTGACTATCTAAGCGCATTTAAGGAATCTGTATGATTGGTAAATATAATTATGGTACAGGACGCCGCAAAAGCTCAGTAGCTCGCGTGTTCTTGAAATCTGGCAGTGGCAATATTGTTGTGAATGATAAGCCTGTTGATGAGTATTTTTCACGCGTGACTTCACGTATGATTTTGCGTCAGCCTTTAGAGCTTACGGAAAACACCGCAAGCTTTGACATAATGGTTAATGTCATCGGCGGTGGTGAATCTGGTCAAGCTGGTGCTGTTCGTCACGGTATTACGCGTGCATTAGTTGATTTTGATGCGTCTTTGAAAAGTGCATTATCAAAAGCGGGCTTCGTGACACGAGATGCACGCGAAGTTGAGCGTAAAAAAGTCGGTCTACGTAAAGCGCGTCGCCGTAAACAATTCTCTAAGCGCTAATTTAAGCGTCTGGGATAATAAAAAGAGCCGCTTTATGCGGCTTTTTTTATTTATACTGAGACCTTTGCACGAAACCCCAACAATACCCAAATAAAGTTAAAATAACAGTCTACACCAGCCAACCCAAAGCGGAGACATGAATGTCTTGGAAGAAC
>JAYVMU010000058.1:0-2098 GCA_043758775.1 Methylophilaceae bacterium | reverse complement strand
CATTTCAAACTCGCATACAGTCGTGCCTTTTACTTGCGGGCTTACCTACTGCAAACCCATGAGATGTTATTCGATGCACATCATCACTTAGTTAAAATGTTTAGGTGGCGTTCCTAAGCGCGGCATCTACGATAACATGCGCACCGCAGTAGATAAGGTTGGTCGTGGCAAACAACGCACCGTCAATGCAAGATTTAAAGCCATGGCCAGTCATTACCTGTTTGAAGCTGAGTTCTGCAACCCAGCTTCTGGTTGGGAGAAAGGCCAAGTTGAGAAGAATGTGCAGGATGCACGACATCGGTTGTGGCATCAAGCGTCACCATTTGTCAGTTTGGAAGCATTGAACGATTGGCTGACCGAACGTTGCATGGCCTTATGGCAACAAATCACCCATCCAGAAGATCGTGACCAAACCATCGCTGCCGTTTGGGCATTAGAACAACCGACACTGATGCCTGTTCCTAGACCATTTGATGGGTTTGTGGAGTGCACCAAGCGTGTCACACCAACTTGCTTAGTCAACTTTGAACGAAATCGTTACAGTGTGCCAGCCTCTTTTGCTAATCGACATGTGAGTTTACGTGTCTATGCCGATCGCTTAACTATGGTGGCAGAAATGGCTGTGATTGCAGAACACAAACGTATCATCAATCGCCATCATCGCAGTAGCATAACTTGTTATGAATGGCAGCACTACTTGAGTGTACTGCAGCGTAAACCTGGTGCCTTACGCAACGGCACACCATTTACGGCATTACCTGAGGCATTCAAACAACTGCAAACGAAGCTATTAACAAGAGCTGGCGGTGACAGAGAGATGGTCGAAGTGCTATCGCTGGTATTGCATTATGATGAGGCACTAGTATTAGCTGCGATTGAAGAGTCATTAGCATTAGGGGTAGCGTCGAAACCAAACATCCTCAATATATTGAGACGAATGATCAGTCCTGCGCCGCCGCCATTAGCAGATACGCCACAACGTTTGTCATTGAATGAAGAGCCTATTGCTAATGTTGAACGCTACGATGGCTTAAGGGAGGCCCGTCATGCAGCATGATGTGATGATGGCTACCTTAAAAGGATTAAAGCTGTATGGCATGGCACAGGCTGCAGATGAACTTCATCAACAAGGCGTGCCTAGTTACGAATCAGCGCAACTCATATTTGGCAGCCTGTTAAAAGCTGAAATAGCAGAACGAGAGATACGGTCGATCAACTACCAAGTCAAGATTGCGAAGTTTCCAGTCTATCGGGACCTCACTGGTTTTGATTTTAGCCAGAGTTCAGCCAACGAACCTTTAATTAAGCAGTTGCACCGGATTGCATTTATTGAAGATGCGCAGAATGTCGTACTGATTGGCGGACCTGGTACAGGTAAAACTCATTTAGCCACAGCCATCGGTGTACAGGCGATGGAGCATCATCTAAAACGTGTGCGTTTCTTCTCTACGATTGAGCTGGTCAACACGTTAGAGTTAGAGAAAGCGGCTGGCAAACAAGGACAACTGGCATTTAGGTTGATGTATGTAGATTTAGTGATTTTAGATGAACTGGGATATTTGCCGTTTAGCCAAGCTGGAGGGGCTTTGTTGTTTCATCTATTGAGTAAGTTGTATGAACATACCAGCGTGATCATCACGACTAACTTAGGCTTTGCTGAATGGGGTAATGTCTTTGGAGATCAAAAGATGACAACTGCATTATTAGATTGCTTAACGCATCGATGCCATATTGTTGAAACAGGCAATGATAGTTTCCGCTATAAACACAGTACGGCGAACAATCAAAAGGAGAAAAATACCACCATACCAACCCAATAAATTTATGCTAAATTAACAACTAAGGGTGGGTCAATTTTAAATGCAATTGGTGGGTCAGTTATTAATGCAATTCAACAAAACCCATTTTAGTTTAATTTTTTCTGCATCATTCATGATTATGCATAATAGACATAAATTTATTACCCGTCAATAGGTTTTTATGCATAATTTAAAATTATGTGAGACCTTTGCACGAAGCGCTTTTACTAAAGCCATATTAAATTGGCTGCATTTTTGTTTAAAAAGTGCTCAATTTGATATTCACGACTAAGTGTTAA
>JAYVMU010000057.1:0-6978 GCA_043758775.1 Methylophilaceae bacterium | reverse complement strand
CTGGTCGACTTATCCACAGCGGTGTAGTAATCTACACCTATAAACACCTGGTCAACATTCAACGCGCACAGGTGGTCAGTTTTAAACGCGCGTCAACAGTTCTGGTGGTATGTTTGTACAATCTGAAAAGTTTATTGCCGACCACCAAGGCCGCGTGAATGACATTTCTATTTATGGGCAAGAGAGTAACCAAACCACATGGCGTTTAGCTAAAATGAACTTGGCTATTCGTGGTATTGAAGCCTCTCAGGTGAAATGGAACAACGAAGGCAGCTTTTTAAACGATGCGCATAAAGATGTAAAAGCCGATTACATTATTGCCAACCCACCCTTTAACGTGAGTGATTGGTCTGGTGAATTACTGCGTAATGATGGTCGTTGGCAATTCGGTGTGCCGCCTGCAGGTAATGCTAACTTTGCATGGTTGCAACACTTTATTTATCACCTTAACCCTACAGGCCAAGCAGGCGTTGTATTAGCCAAAGGCGCGCTTACCAGCAAAACCAGTGGTGAAGGTGATATGCGAAAAGCGTTAATAGAGCAAGGTAATGTGATTGATTGCATTGTTAACCTACCTGCAAAACTCTTCCTCAATACACAAATCCCAGCAGCACTTTGGTTTATGCGCCGAAATAGAAGTGCTAATAATCAAAGCAATGCCAAATTCAGAAACCGCAGCAACGAAATACTGTTTATTGATGCACGCAACCTTGGGCACTTAATCAATCGCCGTACAAAAGAGTTAAGTCATGCCGATATTAAACAAGTCACAGATACCTACCATAATTGGCGCAACCCAAATGGCAGTTATGCAGATGTTGCTGGCTTTTGTGCATCTGTCAGCTTAGAACGCGTAAAAGAGCTAGACTATGTTCTCACTCCAGGTCGCTATGTAGGCTTGCCCGATGATGAAGATGATTTTAACTTTGCCGAGCGGTTTAATGCGCTTAAAGCAGAATTTGAAGCACAGTTGATTGAGGAAGAAAAACTCAACAAAACGATTGCTGAGAACTTGGCGAGGGTAAAGCTGTGAGTGATTGGCAAGTAGTTAGTTTAGGTCAAATAACTAGCAAAATTGGTAGTGGGGCTACGCCAAGAGGTGGCGGTGAATCGTATAAAGAGTCAGGCATTTCTCTGATTAGAAGTCAAAATATTTTAGACTTTAAATTCAGTACAAATGGCTTAGCATTTATTGATAATGCGCAAGCTTATGAATTAAGAAGTGTTTGTGTTGAACCCGGTGATGTGCTACTTAATATCACTGGCGATAGCGTGGCTCGTTGCTGTGTAGTTCCTGACAATATTTTGCCCGCTAGAGTAAATCAGCATGTGGCAATTGTTCGCGCAAATAAGGATAAAGCCGAAAGTCACTTTATCTACTACATGCTGCAATCAATTAAAGAAGAGTTACTAATGCAGTCGGAAATCGGCGCTACTAGAAATGCATTAACGAAAGGTATGATTGAAGGCATTAAGCTTTCACTACCTTCATTGCCTGAACAAAAATCCATCGCTTCAGTACTCAGCAGTTTGGATGACAAAATTGACCTGCTCCACCGCCAAAACACCACCCTAGAAAGCATGGCCGAAACGCTTTTTAGGCAGTGGTTTGTGGAAGAAGCGCAGTCTTTCTCATTAGGTAAAATTGGTGACTTAATCGAAGGCACTTTTGGTGGTGATTGGGGTAAAGAGGTGCAAGAAGACGAATTTAAAAATGCTGTAAACTGCATTCGCGGTACAGATATTGCCGACTTACAGTCGGGGTTAGCAAAGAAAATACCTCTGAGATTCGTTACATCAAAAAAACTACAAAGTATTGAACCAAAAAATGGAGACATTATTTTTGAAATATCAGGGGGCACTGAAACTCAATCGACAGGTCGTGCAACCTACATCAACGATGATGTTAGGTCTTTGTTTGCTCACCCTTTAGTTTTCTCAAACTTTTGCAGATTGCTAAGACCTTTGAATTCATCTTACTCGTATTTCATCTACCTTTATCTCAGCTATTTATATAAGCAAGATGAGTTTTTTGGGTTAGAAAACGGGAGTTCTGGCATTAAAAACTTAAACTATAAGGCATTGTTTTTTGAGTTGGACTACCCGATGCCCACATTAGATAAAGTTCAAGACTTCAATGCTTTCGTAACACCAAGCTTTTCTAAAATTAACCAGAATAAAAAACAAATCCAAACCCTAGAAAAGCTCCGCGATAACTTGCTCCCCAAACTAATGAGCGGTGAAGTACGCGTCACATCAAACTAAAGGAGACCAAATGAATATTAAGTCCGTAGTTGTGCATGAAATAAAGAAAATTGAAAAAACGACAGGTGCTGAAATAACCCTCACGGATCAAGCCCTGGACCATACTGATGCGAAGATTATTGATATGGTCACAAAGCTAGATGAATCTTTTGGGAAGAAAACACTTAAAAGAGCAAAGTTTAGCGAGGATGGCTTCAAAAAAAGTATTGTAGATTTTACTGCAATTGATCTACTCGAAAAATCAAAAGAGCTCACCACAAATCTAAAAGCTAACATACAAAATATCCCAGCAGCTAAAGGAGGATATTTATTGTTTTGCGAATATGCGAGCACAAAGAATTTCCTTGCGGTTTATTTGATTAGAGATACCAAAAGCCCATTATTTAAGTTGAAAGATGACAACAGTTGGGATGTGGTGGACTCACAGCACCTTGATATAGATCACTTTGCAATGGGCGCGAAAATTAATCTTGATATATTAAACTCAGGCTCTGAAGATAGGTATGTTGCACTCATCAAGGGCAATACAGATGTCTCTGGCTATTTTGAGAACTGGATTGGTATTGACGATACAAAGCAAGAGTCCAAAGACGCTGATGCGCTCTATGAACTTTCAAACCATATAGCCCTTCCTGAAGGAATTGCGAATAGAGATGACTTTAAAAAACAAATTTTCGACTATGTTAAGAGCAAACAGTCAAAAACAGTAAATCTAAGAGACTTAAGTAAATATCTATTTAATGATGAAAACATTATTAGTCAGTATTGCGAAAAAAATGAGATTGACCTTGACGGAGAGTTTAAACTATCACAAAAGCAACTTAGTAGATTTTACAAAGTTTCTGTAAAGGCTGGCGGTATAGAACTTACTGCACCAAGAAGTAGTTTTTCACCACAAGGCATCGAAGTATCTAAGGATGGGTTGTCTGTAATAATTCGCTCAAAAGAATTGGCAGAAGAAATAGGTAAAACTTTAAAAGAGTGATAAATGATTGAGAAGTATAAAAAATTAATAGAACTTTTAAAATCATCAGTTGATAAATCATCTGATGATTTGGTTTTTTTATCGTCTGACTTACTCAAAAAAACCAGCATTCTTGATGAAGTTGTTATTAAATATGAAAAACAAACTGAAGGCATCTCTCTAAATTTAGCCAGTGAAAACACTTTAATTTTTAAGAAAAAAATTAATGCTGTTGAACGATTATCCTTAAATGACACTAATAAAATAATCCTGATTATTGAAGACTCATTAATTTACTTACCGAACCAGCCTGATGAAACATTATTTTTCAAAAATATATTTTACTGGCATAGGTTGTTGGGGCTCTTTACAGACAAATCGATTGCTACATTTAACGATGACTTAAAGAAATATTTAATATTTCTATCTGACAAATTAGGAAAGATTGAGGTTGGATACAAATTTCGTTGGATTGACTCGTTTTATGACAACGATAACAAGCTTAAAGAAACTTATTACAAGCTGGATTCACTTATTACAAGAAATACTGAGTTCAGTAGCTTCTACAGAGACAATTTTATTAAAACAGCTCAGGCTATACCTGATATAGATACAAGATTTACTGAGACTTTAAAGTCCATAGATCATATATTTGAATTAGCAAACAAAGATTTTGATTTATTTAAAAGTAAGTTTTCATTTGAAGACTTTAGAAGCGATTTAGATAAAGAAAAAGAAAAGTATCTTAAAGATTACCAGTCTACTATTACAGACTTTTTATCTAAAGTGAGTACCGTACCAATTCAGTTTGGTGCATATATCGTACTTTTGATGAAGTTTGTTGACGAACCCTTACCGTTAATAGCAACCCTAGTTTTGATTGTTTTCTGGTCCGCTTACAATTGGCTGGCTGTTAAACAACTACTTAGCAACCTTGAGTACACAAAAACTCAATTTAATGCCACTTTTGACGCTTTAATCACAAAGGCAAAAATTGATGAATCTGATATTTCTAAAGATAGAAAGACCGTATTAGAAAAAATTGATAGTACCAAACTTATGCTGAAAAGCTTTAATTGGTTAGTCTTGATATTTACAACAATATGCTTTGTTTACGGTATTTTCTTCTTATCAAAGACTTTTTGTTCTAATCTGATCATATATTTATGAAAAAAATTACATAGTTCGTCATTAAGGCTTACTTATGCAGCACACAGTGATAAAAGACAATCTAAAATCTAGAAAAAACATATACTTTTTCTAGATTTTTTATTATATTAACAACGTGAAAAATATATCTGAATCAATATTTTACTTTATAGCTGGCCATGGCAGGGGGTGGGCGTTTTCATCCAGTGATTTGGCAGGCCGTTTTGCGCGCCAACAAATTGATAATGCACTCTCTGATTTAGCTGAAGCTAGCAAAATACGCCGTGTTGCGCGCGGTTTGTATGATTACCCAAGATTTAGCGATTTACTACAAAAAACTTTATCGCCTGATATTGATCAAGTAGCCATTGGCTATGCGCGCAAGTTTAATTGGCGCATTGAAATTTCGGGCGATTCTGCGCTTAATTTATTGGGGCTTTCTAGCCAAATACCCGCGCAATACCTTTACCTGAGTGATGGGCCTAGCAAAAGTTATGATGTGATGGGTGTTGCGCTCAACTTTAAAAAATCTAGCTTAAAAGACATTGGCTTTAAACACCGTGAAAGTACGTTGATTGTGCAGGCGCTTAAGACGTTGGGTAAGGAGCATTTAAGCAATGATGTGTTTGCAAAAATCCGTGAGCAGATTGACCCTAAAAACTACAGCAAGATTTTACGTGATACACAAGGCAGCACGGGCTGGATTTATGGGGCGATTAAAGAAATCTGCAAACCCATAGAAATAGGTAGCTGCTAGATGGATAAAGTCGCTAGGTTATCGCAACGCGAACGTAGTGAGTTGTTTGCTGAAACAGCAACGGCTATGCGCACAACGCCCGCCATTGCAGAAAAAGATTTTTGGGTGGTGTGGGTGTTAAGTCGAGTATTTGCAAATGATGAGCTGGCACGTATTTTAAAATTTAAAGGCGGTACGAGTTTATCTAAAGTGTTTGGTTTAATCGGACGTTTTTCTGAAGATATAGACCTGATTTTAGATTGGCGTGAAGTGGTGCAAGAAGACCCACTTGCTGAACGAAGTAAAAGTAAACAAAATACATTTAACGAAGCGACCAATGCTGAAGCTATCAACTATATTGATACTGTGCTACTGCCGCAGGTACAGCAGTGCTTGGGTGGCTTGTGCAAATGTAGTATTGATGCAGAAAATTTGCACGCAATCAATATTCGCTACCCTGCGGCCTTTGGTGATGCTTATTTGCGGCCAGAAATACTATTGGAAATAGGTCCATTGGCTTCTTGGTTGCCATCTGATGTATTTGCAGTTCAACCTTATGCAGCTCAGTACTTTGCACACGTTTTTGAAAACTCTAGCTGTGATGTACCGACTATATTAGCTGAACGCACCTTTTGGGAAAAGGCGACGATTCTGCACCAAGAGGCGCATCGTGCAGAAGACAAACCTATGCCACCACGATATTCACGCCATTATTATGATTTAGCGCGCTTGGCTTTGGCCGATGTTAAACAAGTAGCTTTAGCTGATTTAGATATGTTGGCAGCGGTCGTGGCATTCAAGCAAAGGTTTTACCCAAGTGCTTGGGCGCAGTATGAACTGGCAAAATCACCCACTTTAAAGCTTATTCCACCAAAGGCGAGGTTAAGTGAGCTAGCTAAAGATTATCAAGCCATGCAAAACATGATTTTTGATAAACCATTGAGCTTTGATGAAGTAATGCAAACGCTAACAGCATTAGAAAAAGAAATTAACGCATTAGGGCGCGTTTAATGGCGGCCAAGTTGACTGAATCAGAAATCGAAACCCTCGCGATTGAGCGATTGCAGGCGCTTGGCTTTGATTATATTTATGGCCCTGATATTGCGCCAGACTCTGCCAACCCTGAGCGTGCTAGTTTTGCTGAAGTGGTTTTACTCACGCGCTTACGCAATATTGTTGCGCGAATTAACCCCACACTCCCTGCTGCCGCTTTAGATGAGGCCATCAAAACCATCCAACGCATTAGCTCGCCAGAGTTGTTAGCCAATAACGAGGCATTTCATCGATTGCTTACTGAGGGCGTGAATGTTAGTTATCAGAAAGATGGCAACACACGCGGCGATTTGGTTTGGCTGGTAGATTTTGCTAACCCGGATAACAACGAATTCCTAGTTGTAAACCAGTTCACTATTATTGAGAACAACCAAAACAAGCGCCCCGACTTGATTTTGTTTGTAAATGGCTTGCCACTGGTGGTGGTAGAGCTTAAAAACGCTGCTGATGAGAACACCACCATTACTTCAGCCTTTAAACAGTTAGAAACTTATAAAAAGACTATTCCTAGCTTATTCACTTACAACGGGTTTGTGGTGGTAAGTGATGGTTTAGAAGCTAGAGCGGGCAGCATCTCAGCAGGTTTAAGCCGCTTTATGGCGTGGAAGAGTGTCGATGGTAAAGCAGAGGCTTCTCACCTTGTAAGCCAGCTTGAAACGCTGATTAGCGGTATGTTGAATAAAGCGACACTGTTGGATTTAATTCGCCACTTTATCGTTTTTGAAAAGTCCTCTAAAGAAGACGCCACAACAGGGCAAATTAGTATCAGCACGGTTAAAAAATTGGCAGCCTATCACCAATATTACGCAGT
>JAYVMU010000056.1:0-4831 GCA_043758775.1 Methylophilaceae bacterium | reverse complement strand
GATTTTCCCACTACAGTAAAACTTATTAATACCCATTAAAGCCCCTCACGCCCCTATTTAAGAAACCACACCAGCTAAGCTAGGGTTGCTTAGTGTTCGCCCCGTCGGGCTAGGTGTGGTTAAACTGGTAGCTTATGCTCGACAGATAAGCACATAACCTTTAAGTAATACTGGTGAAATAGGCTTTGCTAGTGTCACCTTCGAAAGTTACTAGCATTGCCGCTTTTACTCATGAACCGCATGAGTGACGGTATAATTAAATGTTTTATTCAAGTCGCTTTGGCTCGTGAAACCATCTCTTTAACAGCGGCAGTCATATTTACTGGCACAAGCTTTATATCTACATGGGCATTTTGAAATACTCTAAACACTTCATCAGAGAATCCTTGACCAATTTCCGCTACCCCTTCAAAATCAAGAATAACTGTTTTGAATTTCTCAAAACGGAAAATTAACCTTTTAGCCTGAGACCTAGATACTAATTTCTCTCCCTCATGTTGAGCTAGCCTCACAGGCACTATGGTTTTTGCAAAAGTAAACTCTTCAGGAGCAGCAAATTTATCAAAAAATTCTTTTGTAGTACGCTGACTATCATTCATTAACCTCATAACAACTAAAGTTCCCGTGGCCGTCTTAGGTCGCTCGACCAGCCAGTCGTCTTGCCTTGTATCTGAGTGCATAAAATGAAGGCTGCCAGAACGAATATCAAAGCGATCAAAAACCTTGCTGGAAAAGAAAATACCTTCTCCTGAATGGTTGTCTGGATCCGTAGTAAACTTTCCTTTTGCCAACTCTAGAATGGCTTCACGTGGATCGTAAAGGTCTAAAGCTTTTTGAATCTTTATAAAAATACCTTCACCATTATCTGAAACCCAAGCTTGGGTATACAAAGCGTTTCGAGCACCCCAGATGGTTATTTTTTTTGATCCGGAATGGTCTATCGCGTTGTTTAGCATTTCAGTAAATCCATACTGCCAAATACCGCGAACATTTTCAGGTAAGTCCGCTACCATTGGAGCTATCAGTGATACCCATACTCTATCTTCAGACAAACCTTCTCGCTCAAATTCTTTATGAACACGTTTTGTATCTGCTAGTGTATAAACAACACCTCGTCCAATCCCTTCCTTATTAATTAAACCTTTCTTAACAGCGGCACGTAATCTAGCGCTTGCCGCCTGGCGAGTGATGTTTAAATCAGTCGCAAGCTGTGTTGCAACGTTTTTATCGCTTTCTAGCACTAAACATAATAGTTTGCGTGTTGCTTTATCAATTGACATGTCGAGCCTAAACGTAAAGTTAAGTATGCTTAATTGTAAAGCTTCTTCTAGTTAATTGTAAAGCTTCTTCTAGTTAATTGTAAAGTATGAGTAGAATAAACGTAAAGTATAAAGGAGGGAAATGGAAAGTATTCTTTCTCAGAGCAAAATATTTTTTTACTAGTACATCAAGTCATAGTTAGACTACTTTAAGCTTGCTTGATGTTTACCACCTGAGCGCCTGTCTTTAGTTCATCTAAATAATCAGCCCATTGCTGCATCATGCTTGCTCGTTGCTTTAGGTATAACGCATGGTTATAAGCTGCACTCACTTCGTTGCGCTCCTGGTGGGCTAGACAAAATACCCAATATGCAAAAGGTAAAAGTAAAGGATGGCAGAGTTCGCTGGCTTACTGCTGATGAATGGCAATCGTTACTAAATCACCTCAATGGCAATATCAAACAAATGGCAAGATTCGCTATTGCTACTGGCATGCGCGAAAACAACGTACTAGAGCTTGAATGGAATCAAGTAGATATGCAGCGTAAAGTTGCATGGCTTCATGCTGATCAAACAAAAAGCAAAAAAACGTATGGCGTTCCGTTGTCAAATGATGCAATTCAAGTACTAAAAGAACAAATTGGAAAGCATAACAGATACATTTTTACCTACCAGCAAGTAATAAATGGTGAGCGTGTGGCAAATACTGTCACACGTGCTAGTTGAGTGAAAGCTGGAAAAAAGCGTTAATCAAAGCAGGGATTGATGTTGTTACGAAAGTGCATCAACAGGGAAAACATAAAGGGAAAGAGTATATAACCTCTATTTTTCGCTTTCATGATTTAAGACATACCTGGGCTAGCTGGCATATTCAAAACGGTACTAGAATAGAGGTATTACAGAGATTGGGCGGCTGGGAAACGCTAGCAATGGTTCAGAGATATGCGCATCTTGCCCCCGAACATTTAGCAGAGTTTGCTAACAATGCAGTGCCCCGTCAGACGCGACTAGAGCATTATCAATAATGCTAATTAGCGTGTGACAAATTGTGAGACAAAACGTGTAAATGTGTGGCTATTTGTGGCAGTTTTAAACTAAAATTTATCATCATAATAAAATTAAGTATTAGGCTTGAAAGCCTTATGTTTGGCGGTGCATGTAGTCTTGAGCGAAATCGTCTCAAGTTATACCCTGCTAACAGGGAAATTAACAGCGAATATGAGAATTTAAACTGAAAAATCAATCGGTCAATAATACTTGATCCCAGTGAGTGCGCCATTTACAAAGAATTAAGTGAATTCTTATCAAAAAATTAACAGGGAATTTATAAGTGGCTATCAGGGAAGTGAATGCATTATTGGGATTCGAACTGTAGTTACAAAACAACGACTAATTTCTCTTTATCTTTATTTACAGCAGCTTGTGTATTTGTACCCAAAATTGAGCCAATATTTAGATATATTTGCAAATTTATATAACCACTAATTTTAATATTGAATGTATTTATTCATGGGGTTAGTTCTAAAGTAATGGGTCTTTCTTAGATGCAAATTCAACGCAAATATACACCCCTCTTTTTTAAAGGGTTAGCTCATTCATTTTGCCATTCATTTTGATTGAATTACCTTTATTTCTTTGGAATTTTGTGCTACATTGTAGCTCAATTCACAAGGAGTTAAATCATGGCTACTGCAAATAATGTTGTACGCGCACGTATTGATGGGCAAATTAAAGAAGAAGCGAGTATTGTGCTTGCCGCGATGGGCTTAACCGTTTCCGATGCTTTTAGAATCATGCTCACTCGTGTAGCACATGACAAAGCCCTGCCGTTCGATGTGTTAATACCTAACACAACCACCATTGCTGCCATGCGCGAGGCGCGTGCAGGCAAAGTAAAAGCGGTTAATACTGTCGATGAGTTAATGGCAGATTTGCATGCGAAAGATTGAGCGCACCAATCAATTTAAGCGTGATTTTAAAAAACATGGGGATATTGAAGTGTCGCTCATCGAAGTGCTTTACAAGCTAGTTAACGATGATCCCTTACCAGAAAAATACCAAGATCATCCATTAACTGGCGAATGGAATGATCATCGGGATTGCCATATCAAACCAGACTTTGTGCTTATTTACCGCCTAATTGACGACAACACATTGCAGCTAGTACGGATTGGCTCGCATAGTGAATTAGGTTTGTAAGCACCCCAGCCGTCATACTAGTGTAGAGAAGTATCTAGCGGCGTTTAATCACCAGTAAATTACAAATGTGAATATTGGCCGCTTTCACTTCAGCAATAAAATCTAGTGTTGGCGTAATGGTATAAACAACATCTATGATTTTATTTCGCACGCCTGTGATAACCTCACGTTTAATTTCATGAGCTATTTTTTTAGTATTCAGCTCTTCCATGGAGGTGTCACAAGCCGCGATTGCTTGTCGCTCTACCTTGTACCCACTAAGCATGGCACTATCGCGCTTAATAGTGCTATAGCGCATTTCAAAAGGTTTCATTTTGCTTGCCATTGTGTACTTTGACACAAGATACTTATGCAGCCAACGCGCAAGCTGGGTGCTGTGGCTCATAAGCTGCTGATAGTTGAACTGTCTATAAATTAGCTTATCAATTGAATCTGTTACTAATGGATGAAATTGTACGTGCCATTTTGCATTAGGGTATTCTGCTAAATCAGTGCGGGTTACGGACGTTACATTTGACAGGTATGTATTGCTTTTGGTGTAAGCGTTTTGTTTCTTTTCGCCCTTCAGCTCAATAATGCTTTTAGATAAAATATTTAGACTTTTAACTATATCAAAATAAATCCTAGAATGACCGCGCTGTCTAAGTTCTTCGCGCAACTGATAAAGGGTAAAGACTACGCCACTACGTTTCATGGGTTCATGGAATCCCATTTGTTGAATCGTGGCGATTTTGCGTAAGGCTTCTTCTATTAGCTCTTCGTTTGCGCTAGGATAGTAAGAAACAGTAGATTTAAAACCGTTTTTTTCTTCCTGTATCAGCGCGGGCTGAATGATTGAAGTGAAGCTTCATTACGCTGCTCATCAGTATTAGCATAAAAGTTTTGGAAGATATCGAGCTGCTTGTTTGCGAAGTGGCCATCTTCAAGTCTTGGTGTTTCTTTTTTTTGTTTTGTTGCAAGTTCGAGTGGCTTAATATTTGAGGCCCCATCAGTACGATGACGTGTTTTATTTTCTTCGATTTCGGCGTTAATTTTCGCTTCAATTTCATTCATTAAGACATTAACCTCGGCCTTACGCGTCTCTAATTGCTCAATCAGCTTGATATTTGGCTCGGCCTCTTTAGCAATGCTCTCTATGCCTAAATTTAACTCCTCAACTTGATCCGCGTAAAGCCTGTGTAAATTTATTAAATCCAGTTCTTCCGGGCTTAGGCCAGGCTGCGTTTTGAATGAAAACAAATCTGTGGTTTCTTTGGTCATAATATGCTATTCATTGAGACCTTTGCACGAATCACTAGATTTAGTCCAAATAGCATAAAATGGCATATCACTTAAACACAGACGAGTACCTCTGATTATGGCCTGGAAGAAC
>JAYVMU010000055.1:0-25021 GCA_043758775.1 Methylophilaceae bacterium | reverse complement strand
AGCCAGAATAACACTGTAATGGCGTGTGCAACTGCATTAGGCGGTAGCGAGAACATGATTAGAAATCTTTACACAATCTTAAAGCATCATAGATTGCACCATGAATATTGTGCATCGAAATGCAATCACCTACCCGATACAGCAAGAACTGCCCAACTTCTAATGGTTGACTTAACGCGGGCTGGGCTTCTGCAGAGAATAAAGCTTTGACATCGGTTTGGCCTAGATTGGCTGACTGTGGTTTTAGCTCCCAATACAAGCTGTCATTAGGTAGCGTGCCATTTTCAATCACCACTTGGTCAACTTCGCGTTCTTCAAGTATATCGGTATATTCATTGCGTAATACAGCGATTATTTTTGTGCCCTCTGCATACACGCGGTCTAGCCAATAGTTTGGTGTCGGAATAATACCGTTGGCATAAAGCCGGCGATAAAATACTGGGAAAGTCGTGCCACCTACGTCTTCAGCTACTTTAGTATCAGGCGTCACTAATTCCACCTGATTGCCGCGACTCGCAATAAAGTCCGCCACACCGAAACCGGCATGCGTGCTGATTGCATCGTAAACCAGCACGTTCTTTTTCGGTTCAACTTTTCCGTTTAAAATATCCCACGCACTTACGCTCAAGCCCTCTGCCACACCCCATGCAGTAGTTTGATACACATGGCTATGACCGCCAGTAGCGAGTACCACAATCTCAGGGTTTTCAGCGAGAATCGCTTGGGCGTCGGCTTCGACACCAATACGCAGATCTACTTTCAAGCGTTTGGTTTCCATATCAAACCAACGGATAATGCCTGCCATTTGCTCACGCTGCGGTGCTTTGGCAGCTAGATTCACTTGTCCTCCTACCGTAGGACTCTTCTCAAACATCACGACCGCATGCCCACGTTCAGCGGAAACTCTGGCAGCCTCAAGCCCAGCCGGGCCGCCACCGACCACCACTATCTTACGTTTCATAAGGGTATTTTTCTTAATAATATGCGGCATGGTGGCTTCGCGTGAAGTCGCTGCATTTTGTATGCAGAGCACATCCTGCCCACTGTATTGACGGTCTATACAGTAGTTTGCCCCTACGCATTGTTTAATTTGATCATCTTTGCCTTCGCGAATTTTGCGAATAATGTGCGGGTCAGCAATATGTGCACGTGTCATACCCACCATATCGACTAAGCCGTTGGTGATAATGCGCTCAGCTTGTGTGACATCTCGTATGCCTTGCGCATGCAGGATAGGCACGGCGGAAACGGCTTTAATACCAGCCGCTAAATTTACAAATGGCTCTGGTGGCAGCGCCATAGAGGGCATGCAGTTAGTCACCGTATTATGCGTATCTGCGCCAGAACCAATCACGCTGATAAAATCAATCAAGCCAGTTTCTGAAATGGTTTGCGCGATTTCTTTTAAGGTTTCCGGGTCTAGGCCATCATCATGAAACTCATCTGCGCACATGCGCATACCAACGCAGAAATCAGCGCCTACCGCTTCGCGCACGGCATGCAAGACTTCCATGCCAAAGCGCATACGGTTAGCTAGGCTACCACCGTATTCATCTGTGCGTTGGTTGGTGCGCGGACTCCAGAATTGGTCGATTAAATGCTGATGCGCAGCAGATATTTCAATCCCATCCATGCCTGCATCTTGTACACGTTTGGCAGCAGCAGCAAAGTCTTTGACTATGCGGCGCATCTCTTCGATCTCGATGATTTTGGCGTTACCGCGATGCATCATTTCACGCACACCGCTAGGTGACACCAAGTGCGGCCATGGGTCACCAGCAAAGGCCGAACGACGCCCCATGTGCGTGGCTTGAATCATGATGCGGCTACCATGACGGTGCATGGCTTCCGCCAAACGTGACAATGGCTCGATGACACGGTCTGTCGTGAGATTAACTGGGCGCCAGGCACCTTGTGGCACATCGATAGAAACCGGGCTGGAACCGCCACAAATCGCCATACCCAAGCCGCCTTTGGCTTTTTCTTCATAATATTTAATATAACGCTCACCCGGCATACCGCCTGCCTCTGCGTACACTTCAGCATGTGCGGTACTGTAAATGCGATTAGGTAACACCAATTTATTGAGAGTAATGGGCGTAAATAAATTCGGATAAAGCATCTATTATTTCCTTAATAATTTACATTAATTAAATTTAATAAGTTATTAATTAATAGATAGGAAATTTATTACAAAGCTCAGCAACTTCTTTACGCACTTGTTGTTCTACTGCGGCATCTCCTTCCGGGTTGTTTTTTAAGCCTTCAAACACACGTAATATCAATGTACCGATTAATCTGAACTCATCGACACCAAAGCCACGTGTCGTACCTGCTGGGGAGCCTAAACGTATACCGGATGTAATGGTCGGCTTTTCGCTATCGAATGGGATGCCGTTTTTATTACAAGTAATGCCGGCACGTTCCAGGGCAGGTTCAACCTGATTACCTTTCAGGCCTTTGGGTCGTAAATCAACTAACAATAGATGGTTATCTGTACCACCACTGACTAAATCTACACCGCCCGCCAGCAGCACTTCACCTAAGGCTTTAGCATTGGCAAGTACACGGTCAATATACTGTTTAAATTCTGGCTGCAACGCTTCACCAAATGCCACTGCTTTTGCAGCAATAACGTGCATTAACGGCCCACCTTGCGCGCCAGGAAATACCGCTGAATTTATTTTTTTAATCAACTCTTCACTATTGGTCATAATCACGCCACCACGTGGTCCGCGCAGTGTTTTATGCGTAGTTGATGTCACTACATCAGCATAATCTACTGGGTTTTGGTGACGGCCAGCAGCGACGATGCCCGCAAAGTGCGCCATATCCACCATTAAATAGGCTCCTACACTGTCTGCAATGGCTCGGAATTTGGCAAAATCAACCGCACGTGGATAAGCGGAATAGCCCGCGATAATAAGCTTAGGTTTGTGCTCTGTCGCTAACGCTTGGATTTGATCATAATCCAGCAAATAATTTTCACGCTTAACACCATATTGCACTGCGTTAAACCATTTGCCAGAAAGCGCTGGCTTTGCACCATGCGTTAAATGGCCGCCTGCATCTAATGACATGCCTAAAATAGTATCGCCCGGTTGCAACAAAGCGAGCATGACAGCACCATTGGCTTGCGCACCTGAATGCGGTTGTACATTGGCGAATTTGGCGCCGTACAGGGCTTTAAGGCGCTCTATAGCGAGTGTTTCAACTACATCCATAAACTCACAGCCACCGTAATAACGTTTGCCAGGGTAACCTTCTGCGTATTTATTAGTCAGTACTGAGCCTTGCGCTTCCATCACGGCGCGCGACACAATATTTTCCGATGCAATCATCTCAATTTGAGTTTGCTGGCGTATGAGCTCATTGTTAATTGCTGATGCAATAGCTGCATCAGCTGAAGCGAGCGATTGCGAAAAAAATGGTGTTGAAGTATTCATAATTCACTATTTCCTTAATACGATTTTGTAAGTACGTTATTTAAGTCTCAGCCTTCAAACTAACAAGCTACGACGTTCACAGGTACAACATTAACAGGCACCGTGCTGCCTTTCTTAAAATTAATCGCCAAGCCACCCAATGCGGTTTCGCGATATTTAGACTGCATATCCACGCCTGTTTGACGCATGGTTTCTATCACGGCATCAAGCGACACCAAATGCGCGCCGTCGTCCATCATAGCTAAGCGTGCAGCGTTAATGGCCTTTATCGCACCCATACTGTTACGCTCTATACAAGGCACTTGTACCAAGCCGCCAATTGGATCGCAAGTCATGCCCAGGTTATGTTCCATGGCGATTTCAGCAGCGTTTTCTATTTGCGCATTACTAGCGCCTAACACCGCCGCTAAACCCGCAGCCGCCATTGAGCATGAAACGCCAATTTCGCCTTGGCAACCCATTTCGGCCGCGGATATAGAGGCATTTTTTTTGTACAACATACCAATGCCAGCGGCGGTGAGCAAGAACTTGATGATGTCATCGTCTTTAGCTGTCGCTGTTATGCGTGAAAACCTTGTGTAATATGCCAATACAGCAGGAATGACGCCAGCAGAGCCATTGGTAGGTGCAGTGACAACACGTCCGCCACAGGCATTCTCCTCATTCACCGCAATGGCAAAAGCACTCACCATATCCATGGCTTGGAAGTCTGCGGTGAGTTTACCGCCAAATACGGCGGATTGTTTGTACAGGGAGGTAGCGCGACGCTTCACATTAAGTCCGCCAGGCAGAATGCCTTCAGTCACTAGGCCACGCTCTATTGAAGCAATCATAACCTCCCAAATAGCAAGTAAATGAGTACGCGTAGCTTCAGCAGTTTGATATTGCAGTTCGTTTTGCCACATCATGTCAGCAATGGATAATTGCCTGGCTTCACCTAATTTAAGCAATTCTGCCGCGCTATTAAATAGGTATGGAGTAGCATCACTTAAAGCACCACCGTCAATTGCCTCATCTTTGGATTTACTGGCGATTATTTCTGTCAAGCTTAGTACTGCCCCGCCGCCAATAGAAAAATAGGTGTTGCTGTAAATCAAATCAGTTTTAGCATCAAATGCTTCTAACATCATGCCATTCGGGTGCTCAGTCAAAAACTGTACATGATGAAAAACCAAATCTGTCGCGTAGTCAAAGCTAATGCTGTGTTTGCCCATGAGCTTCAATTGATGGTCAGCTTTAATGCGTTCGATTAATGGTGCAATATTGGCAGGATCTACTGTCTATGGCACTTCACCTAGCAAACCTATAAGCACCGCAGTATCAGTCCCATGACCAAGCCCTGTTAAAGCCAAAGAGCCGTAAAGATGCACCTTAACCTGAGTAACTTGTTCGACTAGACCTTGGGTATTAAGCTCATTTAGAAAGCGATTTACCGCGCTCATAGGCCCTACAGTATGTGAGCTGGAAGGCCCGATGCCGATGCGAAATACCTCGAATACGCTATAGTTCACTGGATTTACCTAACTAGCAATACTAAGACTCAAAACACCAAAGCCGTAAGGCGCAGCACTGCGCTCTAGTAACGGCCAAATATAATCGGCAAAACTACGGCGGAATATCAGGCCGTAACCTGCACCATGACGGCATAAATAAAAGCTCATTTTGCCGAAAGTAGTACCGACTACATGATGAGTTCTTAGGCCATGTAAATCGTAAATAGTGCAATGTTGCAGCACATCTGTGGCATTTTCGCCTTGCAATAAAACGGTTGTGTAGCCACCGGAGTTGTCGACGATTTGACTATGAATGCCAGCTAAGGCAGGTTTTAATGATTGTTGTAAAGATTCAAGTTGGGCGCGTTGGCAAACGATCAACCATTCATCTGGGCTAATCCATAGTATTGAATCAATTGCAGCGGATTGGGTGATAGGCTGCATGGCGCATGGCTTAGTAGGTAAATCTACCCCTAGCGCAGATTTAGTCGCAGCCAGAAACTCCCCCTGCTTTGCATTGCCCCGTAAGCTGATGTAGCCCAGTAATGGCACTTCATTGGCCCATACGCCGCAGCTGGCATCCATCGTCTTAGCACGTGCGGCTAAATCGTAGCGGTGTAGCGGTGAACGCATGACTTTATTGAGCGTAGTGCTATGTGTTAAATTAGACATTATGTCGCGCTCCTTCTGCATCAACAAATACCGGTGAAACCAGTTTGACTTTAACGGCTTTACCGTCTGCCCATGCATACATGGTGCTGCGCGCGGAATCATCACGACGTTTAATGCCATCCTTAATTAGTGCCATGGCGATAGAGCGGCCTAGCTCAACGCTGTGATAGCTAGAAGTGACGTGGCCAAACATTGGAGTTGGCGCACCGCCTAAGTTTGGTTCACCTGTTTCAATGATTTGTGCCCCTTCTTTCAGTACTACAGCAGGGTCTTCTGTCAACAAACCAACCAATTGCTTACGGTCGGTTCTGACAGTATCAGCGCGAGCAAGCGAACGCTTGCCAAGGAAGCTGTAGCTTTTCTTCAAGCTTACGGCCCAAGCCATATCTAAATCGTAAGGTGTCACAGAGCCATCCGTATCTTGCCCGACAATAACGAAGCCTTTTTCAGCGCGTAATACGTGCATGGCTTCTGTACCGTAAGGCGTGATATCAAACTCCTTACCCGCCTCCATCAAGGCTTCCCACATGTATTCACCGTAGCTGGCGTCTACGTTGACCTCATAAGCCAATTCACCGGAGAAGCTGATACGGCACACACGTGCCGGTACACCGGCCACAACGCCATCACGCCAATCCATGAACTTGAACGCATCTTTGGAAAAGTCGATATCAGTACATAGCTTCTGCAATACATTGCGACTTTTTGGACCAACTACTGCAGATGTTGCCCAGTGATCAGTCACTGAAGTCATGTAGACTTCTAATTCTGGCCACTCGGTTTGATGCCATTTCTCTAGCCATGTCATGATGCGTGCAGCGCCACCGGAGGTTGTCGTCATCAAAAAGTGTGTATCCGTGATGCAAGCCGTAACACCATCATCCATCACCATGCCTGCTTCATCCAACATCAAACCATAGCGACATTTACCTGGAGCAAGGGCACTCCAGGCGTTGGCATAAATGCGGTTTAAAAACTCGCGTACATCTTTTCCTTGAATATCGATTTTGCCGAGTGTAGAGGCATCCAGCATGCCTACACTGGTGCGCGCCGCTTTACATTCACGATTTACCGCTGCATGAATGCCCTCGCCGTCTTTAGGAAAGTACCAAGGGCGCATCCATTGACCAACAGGCTCAAACGCAGCGCCACGTTTTTCATGATTTGCTTGCATAGCGGTGTAACGGCGCGGCTCAAAAGTTGCGCCGACGTGTGGGCCAGCTAAAGTACCGAATGTAACAGGCGTATAAGTTGGACGATACGTGGTAGTGCCGACTTCAGTCATGGTTTTACCCATCGCTTCAGCAGCAATGGCGAAGCCATTTACGTTAGATAATTTTCCTTGATCAGTACCAAACCCAAGCGCGGTGTAGCGTTTAATATGCTCTATCGATTTATAGTTTTCGCGGATGGCTAGCTGGATATCAGTCACAGCCACATCATTCTGATAATCTACAAATGCTTTTGCACCACGACCTTCAGTCAGGCCGTCAGGCACACGAAAAATACTACGTGCTGGAGTTTGCGCAATTTCATCGCTGTTCCAAAACAGGTTGCTAATCTCTAAAGACTTACCTAAACTTTGTAACAAATTTGCCATCACATCATGTGTTTGCTGCAAGGCTTCAGATAAGCCAAATGCGCCAGTTACCGCGCCCGCACAGTAAATACCTGCTTTTGCACGACCTGTGGCTGATACGATAAAGGCTAAGCGTGATTCATCCCATTGCGGACGACCACCATCATGACAAAACAAATGTAAGGTAGGTGATAAGCCGCCAGAACTAGCCAGTACATCACATTCCAGCTCAGGGCCTTGTTCAAGTGCTCGGTTTTCTGTGGCATGTAGCTTCACTAGCTGCACACCTGTTACTGCATGACTACCTTTTGCTGCGGCAATGCCATAACCTAAAAATACTTTTATCCTCGCTTCATAGATACGTTTTTGCCAGGCCACATTGATATTTTCACGTGTATCTACGATAGTAACATCGCAGCCTGCAGCGCTTAAATCTACCGCTGCTTGATAGGCTAAATCGTTATTTGTCATGATGACGGCTTTTTTGCCGACTAATACACCGTAGCGATTTACATAAATAGCTAAGGCTGATGCAGTCATCACACCGGGCAAATCGTTATTACCAAATACCAATGGACGCTCAAATGCGCCTGTAGCCAGTACAACTTGGGTGGCACGAATACGATGCAGACGTTCACGGCGTTGTTCAGGTTTACGGTGAGACAAAGCAAGATGTTCTTGCAATATTTCGGTGGCTTGTATCATGTTCATATCATGCAAACCGAAAGCGGTAGTGCGTGTTAATAGCGTTGCATTCGGTAAGTTTTGCAATTCAGCAACAATTTTATTTGTCCAAGCCGATGCTGCACTGCCACCAATTTGCACGCTAGGCATAGCCAGTAAATAGCCACCAAGTTCAGCTTGGTCATCGACTAACAATACATTTAAACCACTGCGCCCTGCTAGTAATGCCGCCATTAAGCCACAAGCGCCGCCGCCAACGACTAATACATCCACATGGTGATGTTTGTGATCATAAGTATCGACATCGGCCTCAATCGGTGCAGCGCCATAACCTGCTGCCTTACGAATAATACGCTCATATAATGGCCAAAATTTTGCTGGGTATTTAAAGGTCTTGTAGTAAAAACCAGCCGGCATAAAGCGACTGAACTTACCAGAAATGCTCTTTAAATCAAACGCTAATGACGGCCAGCCTGTGGTGCGGGCAGCAACTAATCCATCATACAACTCAACTTGGGTTGATTTCAAATCTGGCGTGGTACGTGCACCTACGTCTACTTGTACTAATGCATTAGGTTCTTCTGCCCAGGCGCCGATAATGCCGCGTGGACGGCCGTACTTAAAGCTACGCGCTACCATTTTTACACCATTAGCTAGCAAAGCTGAAGCAAGCGTGTCGCCCATAAAGCCTGGATATTGCTTGCCATCAAAAGTGAAGCTGAGTGGCTTGCTGAAATCCACTCGTATGCTAGCATTTTTAACCCGATTATTCATGTTGGCACTCATACACTAGCCTTTTCTACGACTGCCTTTAACTCGTTAGCCATTTCTGCATCATAAATTGCTTTAGCGTCACTTAATGTCCATGAACCTTCAATCGCATGCGTTGCGGTATTCCGTTTAACGACAAAAAACTTACGGCAGGCGGTGCTGTGTCCCCACATTTCCCAGTTCCAGCCTTTGATATTTTTACGGCCAAATAAGTAATCGCCCCAGCTTTCATCCATCTCGGCTTCGGGGTTCAACGGGCGAGCTATAAATGCTTCGCCGCCATAGCTAAACTCTTCTTCTTCACGATTTTCATTGCAATGCGGACAGTGAATCACAAACATAACTTTTCCTTTATTTATGCTTTGAGTTAGTGCTATATCAGTTAATGTGCGACACCAGCAGCACCATGTTCATCGATCAATCTGCCACTGCTAAAGCGATCTAGCGTAAAGGCGGCGTTAAGTAGATGTGGTGCATCATGGGCAATCGTATGGGCAAAGACGTTACCTGAACCAGGCGTAGCCTTAAAGCCACCCGTACCCCAGCCACAGTTGAAATACAAACCCTGCACTTTGGTTTTACTGATGATAGGGCAAGCGTCTGGCGTGACATCGACAATGCCGCCCCATTGGCGATTCATGCGTACACGAGAAAACATGGGGAACATCTCGACAATCGCTGCCGCAGTATGTTCAATCACATGTGGGCTACCGCGTTGCGAGTAACTTAAATAGCTATCAATACCTGCACCAATGACTAACTCGCCTTTGTCCGACTGACTGACATAACCATGCACGGCATTAGACATCACTACTGTATCTAACACAGGTTTAAGCGACTCAGAGACAAACGCTTGTAAAGGATGGCTTTCAATAGGTAAGCGGATACCAGCAGCTTTGGCTAATACAGAGGAATGCCCTGCTGCCACACAACCCACGCGCTCCACTTTGATATAACCTTTGCTGGTTTGCAAACCTTTCATTTTGCCATTTTGAATATCCATGGCAGACACTTCACAGTTCTCGATGATATCAACACCATAATTACTGGCAGCGCGGGCAAATCCCCAAGCCACAGCATCGTGACGCGCTACGCCACCGCGCTCTTGCAAGCTAGCACCTAAAATTGGAAAGCGCGTATTAGAAGAAATATCAATCAGAGGAATACGTTCTTTAACTTCTTTTGCATTCAGTACCAAGCCATCAACACCATTGAGCTGATTGGCATTCACACGACGCTCAATGTCGCGCATATCTTGCAAGGTGTGGCCTAGATTGAATACGCCACGTTGACTAAACATGACGTTATAATTGATATCTTGAGTAAGGCCTTCCCATAATTTAAGAGAATGCTCATACAACATCGCGGCTTCATCCCACAGATAGTTCGAGCGTACGATGGTGGTGTTACGCGCAGTATTACCGCCACCTAAAAAGCCTTTTTCTAGCACTGCGATATTTTTAACGCCATGTTCTTTGGCTAGGTAATAAGCAGTAGCAAGTCCATGTCCACCTGCACCAATAATGACGACATCGTAGGATTCTTTGATAGCTGGGCTACGCCAAGCAGGCGTCCAACCTTCGTGATGTTTCAGACCCTGTGTAAACAGTTTCCAAAAAGAGTAATCCTTATTAAAGAAATCTTTTTTCAAGCCGCCTCCAAAAATGAATACAACCGCTCTTGTTATGGCTTGTATTCTTCTCGGATTAGGTGACTGCAACTGTATTACATAAGACTATTTATTGTCTTTTTACGACATGTTAGATGTCCGCTAAAGACAACTTTGTTTACATGTTAGCTATATATCTAAAGCTGTTTATTACTGTAAAGCTTACAAAGAACATGGTCTATGCTGAATTTACCTGCACCACCAAATAGCAAAGGTAAAAACATTACAAGGTAGATAAGTGGTAATTTGTAGTTGCCAAAGCCATCCCCATCAGCATCGACAATACGGTAGCCTTTAAATAGCTCCGCAAGAGTGCTCCAATGTTCTGACCAGTGCACGGCATATATTGCAACAATAGTAAGTATCATCAGTGAGATCGTGAAGAATCTTGTAGCAAAACCTAGTAATAATGCTAACCCGTCAACCAATTCAAATGCCATAGATAATTTCCAGCTAAACTCTGGTGGTAAAACATTGAACGGAAAAGGAAAGCTAACATCAGCAAACCAATTGGTGCCATGCAGTTTTTCTAAACCAGATTCAGCAAACCCACAAGCTAGAATAATACGTAGAAACAAAGAAGGCAACCATGTATTGATTAGGTTGAGAATTTCAAGGATTTTGTCAGATGACTTAACCGCGCTAATCCTTACACCGGAAATAATAGTTTTTATCTATTGACTAAGCATCAACCATCTGTGGATTTAATGGTCTAGCGGCATTAGTTGCTTGTAATGCCTTTTTGCTTTTGTAATAAAGTCGAATACCTAACAAAACCGCTAAAACAATACTGTAAATAATTGGCTCGGTGAGGTCTTTTTTTACTAGCCACCAATAGTGCAAAACCCCTAAAATCGCAATCACATAGACTAAAGTATGTAATTTTTTCCAGTTAGCTTTTAGCTTCCGTACCATGCGGTTATTCGAGGTAGCAGCCAGTGGGATTGTGAGTATAAAAGCGGTAAATCCAACTAACACATAAGGATGCTTAATAATATCCTTAACGATATCTGGCCAATAAAATGAATGATCCAGCCATATATAGGTTGTGAAATGTAAGCAAGCATAAAAAAACATAAAAAGACCCATCATGCGGCGCAATTGTATTTGCCACACCATCCCTGTAATCAGCTTCACTGGTGTCATGCTCAGGCTAATCAGCAAGATTGCTAACGCCCAAGTGCCTGTTGAGCGTTCTACAAACTCAACTGGATTGGCTGACATTGGGCTGCCCGGTGGGTCGACAACACCTAACCAGATTAAGCGCGCTAAAGGAAGCAAGGCTAAAATAAATAGCAGCGACTTTATAATTAAAATAGTTTTTTTATTCATGGTATTAGATATATTTTTAAAAGTATCACTTTAATATAAATATTAGAAGTATTTCTTCAAATCCATACCCGCATACAACTGCCCTACTTGCTCAGTGTATCCATTAAACATTTGTGTTTTGATACGTCCAGCAAATAACCCGGCACCGATACGCTTCTCTGAAGACTGTGTCCAGCGTGGATGATCAACTTTTGGATTTACATTGGCATAGAAGCCATATTCATTTGGCCCGGCTTTCATCCAGGAAGTAACGGGCATTTTTTCTGTAAAGCGAATTTTGACAATGGATTTAGCGCCTTTAAAGCCATATTTCCAGGGCGCAATTAAACGCATAGGCGCGCCATTCTGATTCGGCAACACTTCGCCATACAAACCTACTGCCATAATAGCGAGCGGGTTCATGGCTTCATCCATACGTAAGCCCTCGTTATAGGGCCAGTCTAAAATCGGTAAATTGACACCAGGCATGGTACGCACATCATTTGCAGAAATGAACTCAACATATTTTGCATTACCTGTTGGCTCGGCGTACTTGATAAGCTGTGCTAAAGGCAAGCCTACCCACGGTATCACCATAGACCATGCTTCTACACAGCGCATACGGTAAATACGTTCTTCTAAAGGTGCGAGTTTCAGAATTTCTTCTATGCCGATAGTTTTAGGTTTCTTAACTTCACCCTCAATACTCACCACCCAAGGGCTAGGTTTAAAGAATTTTGAATTAATTGCAGGTTCTGCTTTGTCAGTGCCAAACTCATAATAGTTGTTATAAGTGGTAACATCTTCGTATTTTGTTAATTTTTCACCAGCACCGTAACCAGTTCTGGCATAGCCATTGATTTTTTGACGTACTTGATTAGTCGATGATTTGGCAAGCGGTGCAGGCGCATTTGCGCGCCCCAGTAACATACCCGCCCCTTCTGTTTTACCGCTTGCCAGTGTTGTCGCGTGGCTTTTAAGGCTTAGCAATCCTGCAGATCCAGCAATTAAGCCAGCGCCAGCAATTTTAATAAACTCACGCCGATTCTCAAATACATCACGTGATGTAATTTCCGAAGTGAGAATATCTGGTTTTTTAAGAATAAGCATATTGAGCGACCTTTATGTGTGATAAAACAATCCTGAAACTTAGTCGCGTATCTTGCTAATATCCTTACAAAATTTGTTTACGAAAATAAAGTTATTTATACATAAGGTCATTGAGCATTTGCATCGTCAATCGCCTTGCTTAATTCAGCATCGCCGACTTGTTTAGCAATTTTGCTGGCATCAGCAAATAAGATTTTAGCTGCCGTATGATCACCGCTGGCTGATTTAGCCAAACCTGCATAAAAAGTAGCTTTTGCTTCGTAATAGGCTCCGCCATTCTCTTGACTAAATTGAATGAGCTTATTGAAGGTTCTTTCCGCATTCGCATATTCACCAGCTGCGGTATAAATTCGCCCCAACTCTAGGCTGGTATTAGCATAGTCGTCTAAAGTGCCTGACCGTTTTTGCATCAACGTCGCCCTAACCTGATTCTCAATCGCTAAATCATTCTGTTTCAGTAGGCTGTAAGTGGTGGCGATGCGTTGATAACTATCTGCACGTTCATTATCATTCGCTACAAACTTTTTACCTGCCAAGTAATAATCCAAGCCTGTTTGCGGATGATTATCTGCAACGTAAATTTCACCGAGCAAGTTGTTATCAATACGCTGGAATTGCTCATTATGGTCGGATTCTGCAATATTCAGACTTTGTTTATAGCTGACAGCAGCTTCTGAATAGTTTTTTACATTTTTCTGCAGGTTGCCCAGCAAAGTTAACGCTACCATATGTTCAAAAGGCGACTTCGAGAGTTCTTCAGCAGACTTTATTGTTGCAACACCCTCATCAGTTTTTCCTAAGCCGCCAAGAGCGCGCCCCTTACAAAGTAAGCCTTCACGATAATGATTATCTTGCTGAAGAATTTTCTCTGAAAGAGTGAGTGCTTGGTCAAAGTTGCCCTTTTGTGCAGCTTTATTACACGTATAGGCATCGTCAGCCAAATCAGCATAAGCATTGTTGATTAGCAGCATGCTCGTCAACAATACAGATAAAGTGACTAGAGGTTGTGTGAATTTAGTTTGTTGTTTCATGTTGGCCTTCATAGATTAATTAAGATCAAAATAAATGTTGCTGTCTTGCTTTTACGCTGTAATCCGCCTCTTTGGATTCTACATCATTCGAGTTAGTTGCTAATTTTTGCGAGGTATTTGCTTTTACTTCAGTATTCTGACTATCGTCTAACAAAGCCAGCAAGCCCGCCTCGTCCAGAATCAACAAGCCTAAACTCTGTGCTTTATCCAATTTTGAGCCAGCTTCTTCACCAGCTACAACATAATCTGTTTTTTTAGACACACTGCCACTGACTTTACCGCCAACTGCTTCTATCAGAGCTTTAGCTGCATCACGTGACAAATTGGGTAAGCTGCCAGTTAAAACAAAGGTTTTCCCTGCTAATACACTCTGCATCGTGCTTTGGCCATCACTATCAGTCCAAGTAAGGCCTAATTCAATCAACTTAGCAATCACTTCTTGGTTATGTGGTTCGGTAAAAAACTGTACTAATGATTCGGCAACAATTGGCCCTATATCGGGGACTTGCTGAAAAACAGCAACATCAGCCGCCATTAAAGCTGAAAGATTGCCAAAGTGGCGTGCGAGTTCTTTTGCTGTCGCTTCGCCTACATTACGTATGCCTAGGCCGTAAATAAAGCGTGCTAACGTGGTCTGTTTGCTTATGCTTAATGCAGTGAGTAAGTTGTCTGCAGATTTCTCCGCCATGCGCTCCAAATTGGCCAGCGTAGTTAAATCCAATTGATAAATATCAGCCAGCGTATGGACTAGATCAGCGTCCACCAATTGATTGACTAATTTCTCACCTAACCCTTCGATATCCAATGCCCGACGCGAAGCAAAATGAACAATCGCCTGTTTACGTTGTGCCGGACAAACCAAGCCGCCCGTGCAACGCGCAACCGCTTCATCTTCCAACTTGATGATATGCGAGCCACACTCTGGACAAGTAGTCGGCATGACAAACGCTCGTGCATGCAACGGTCGCTTTTCAAGCACTACACTTACCACTTCAGGTATCACATCACCGGCTCTACGCACGCTAACCGTATCACCAATATGTACGTCTTTGCGCCGCACTTCATCCTCGTTATGCAAGGTAGCATTAGTGACTGTCACACCACCGACAAATACTGGCTGCAGCCTTGCCACTGGCGTAATAGCGCCAGTACGCCCTACTTGTACGGTAATATCTTCAACAATAGTCAATGCTTCTTCAGCAGGAAATTTATGTGCTATTGCCCAACGTGGCGCACGCGATACAAAACCAAGCTCGTTTTGCTGGCGCAGGCTATTTACTTTGTACACAACACCATCAATATCAAACGGCAAACTATCACGCTTTTCACCTATCGCTTGATAGTAATTGAGCAAGCCATTTACGCCCTGCACCACTGTACGCTGATGGCTTACGGGCAGTCGTAATGATTCCAGGTAATCCATACTTTCGTTATGTGTGCTAAAGCCAGGAACGCCCTCGTTAGCACCTAATCCATAAGCAAAAAAGCTCAAGGGACGTGTGGCTGTAATATTGGGGTCGAGTTGGCGCAAACTGCCTGCTGCTGCATTGCGTGGATTAGCAAAGAGCTTCTCACCTTTTTGCGCCTGCACCTCATTTAATCGCTGAAAATCAGTCTTAAACATCAGCACTTCGCCACGTACCTCTAGCAGTTTCGGTGGTTTGTCAGTATTTAATTTACTGGGGATGGCTTTAATCGTACGCAGATTATGCGTGACATTTTCCCCTGTATAGCCATCACCACGTGTAGCCCCTTGCCTGAAAATGCCGTTTTCATAAGTAAGCGTAATCGCTAAGCCATCAAACTTAGGCTCAACTGCGTATTCGATTAACTCTATACCCAATATGTCACGTATACGTTTATCAAAAGCAATCAATTCGTTTTCTTCAAACGCATTGTTGAGTGACAACATCGCCATGCGGTGAGTTACGCTGTCAAAGGCTTCTAATGCGGCCCCACTGACACGTTGAGTTGGGGAGTCTGCGGTAACAAGTGTGGGGAATTGGCTTTCTAGCGCAGACAGTTCTCGAAAAATACCATCATATTCGCTATCAGAAATACTGGGAGCATCTAAAACATAATATTGATAATCATATTGCCTGATAAGGGCACGTAGATCATCAATTTTCTTTTCAACCTCATCTAACCCCATAATGACTTGAACAAAAGCTTAAGAGAAAAGACGCAATGCCGTAGGACTACCTGGTGCAATACCATAAGTCAGCATTTCCGTATGTATGGCCTCTAATTGCCGGCAAATTTTCGCAATTTGTAGTTCAGTAAGCAGCTTCTGATGATCGTCCACCAAATGCGCAGCTAATCCTTGCTGCATTTTTTGTGCAATAGCCACCATCTGGTTAAATACTTCTGCGCAATTTTCAACGCGAGGAATATCCATCTGAAACGTCACACCTTTAATTACTATATTACGCAAACTTTCAACAGTAAACTGTTGATTATTCTGATGAACTATTGAAAATAATGGCACATTATTTTCAATGACCTGACCATTTGTCGAGTTATGCGGTTCTCTGTAATGAAAAGCGCCATCCGATCCTAAACTGAAACCTTTAGCCTCTGCCAATCCACGCAATTTTGTACCGTGAAACGCCCCACTCTCACCCTGTACTAAGTGAAAACCAATAATTTTATCGACATCTATACAAAATTGATCCAATTGCTGTGCAAAATTTAATGGTTCATCCTCACTTAACCATTCCACTTGTGAACCAAGCTCCAACCCTAATAATTCAACCGCATGTTGAAAGCGATTAAGCGTTGTTCTATTAACTGCACCACTACGATCCACCAATTGCAAACTGCATACAAGCTGGCTGTATGATTTGTTTAAAGCTAAATCTGTCTTGACTAAATCCCATGTACCATCAGCATTCAAGCCATAGGCATAAACAGGCTTATCAAATTCCATCACTAAATCTACAAAATCATTTAAAGCATAATTAAGCTTTACCTTTGCCAAATCCTTTTCTAAATACAGAACTGCTGCGAGATCGATTTTAATATCTACGGCGACAGGTAAAACAATACTCTTAGGTTGCATAGCGTCTATTTCCAGCACTTTTGCAACATTGACTGCATCGGGTACTGGCTTGGTAACTACTTGCTCTAAGTTATTATCCAAAAAGCTAGACTCAATAAAATTAGGTTCAATAAACTCTTTAGAGTCTGACCAGTCTTGGCTTAATGTTTCATCCAAGCTATCCGATTCTGTCATCCCGCCTACGCCTTCTGTTGCTGGAAGAACGCTGCCTGCTTTAACTGCTACGGTATCAGTTGGAGTGGCCAGCTTAGCATCGAATGTCTTGGCCGTAGCCTTGTTAGTGTTTTCATCAAACACCAGCTCATTAAAGTCCGGTGGATTTAACTGACTATCCAAACTGTCAATATTAGGTTCTAAACGCGGATGCAAATTATGAATAAGCTCATTTTCTTCAAAAGCATCCGGATTAATTTCAAAATCATTGATTAGTGCGTCGTGTTTAGGTTCTATAAAGCTAGAAGCCATATCCAGTCTAAATTTTCTTTCTTGCCACCAGTTATAAAGTAGTACACATAATATGATGACCGCGCCTAATGCTATTAATGTGATTTGTAAATCTGACATAAATTTTGTCTCTAAATATTTTGTATCTAAACTTGCTAATCTAACAACCAAATAAACATAACGTTATGCAGCCATTTCCATAGCTGCATCCATATCCACCTCAACAATACGTGATACGCCCGACTCTTGCATAGTCACCCCTATCAATTGCTGAGCCATTTCCATGGTAATTTTATTATGACTGATGAATAAAAACTGTGTTTTTTCCGACATTTTTTTCACCATTTCACAAAAACGTTCGGTGTTACTATCATCCAGCGGTGCATCGACTTCATCCATTAAACAAAATGGCGCAGGGTTCAACTTAAACAAGGCAAACACTAACGCCAAAGCAGTCAATGCCTTTTCACCACCCGACAATAAATGAATTGTACTGTTCTTTTTGCCTGGTGGCTGCGCAAATACTTGCATGCCCGTATCTAAAATCTCGTCACCCAGCAATTCTAGTTTAGCTTGCCCGCCGCTAAACAAGGTTTTAAATAATTCACTAAAGTGCCGATTAGCCTCGTCGAATGTGGCTTGCAGTTTACCGCGCGTCTCTTTATCAATCTTGCGAATCGCATCTTCCAGCGTATTACTTGCCTCTATCAAATCCTGCGATTGGCTATCCAAATAATTCTTACGCGCTTGTTCAGTTACAAGCTCTTGTATGGCGGCTAAGTTAACCGCACCTAAGTCTGTGATTTCACTCTGTAAAGCACCAGCTTTACGCTCCAAATCACAGACTTTAGCTGATTCACTCAAGTTTTCTGATAGCAGCGCTTCATTAAAGCCATTGGCTGCCAATTCATTTTGACATTGTTCAAAATATAAACGTGCTTGCTGTTCAGCTAACCGAGATTGCTCCAATTTATCACGTAAAGGATGCAATAACTGCTCATTTTGCATACGTAAACGCTCATGCTTTTGTAAATCATGCTCGGCTTCACTCAAACTATTTCGAGCAGCACTTAACGCTGATTCATGTTGTTGCTTGGCATTCAGTGTCTGCTCTAAATTAGCTTTAAGTGTTTCCATTTTAGTGACAGCCAGCGTAGTTTCAGCTTCTTGGGTACGTATAAACAAAGTCTGTTTTTCTTCATTTATCACTTGCAGTCTATTGTTCACCTCATTGATATTATTGTTATTAATTTTTAAATCAAATACCATTTCTTGATAGTTTTTTTCAGAATCTTGCACGGCCTTTCGTGCCTGATTAAATTTAACCTCGGCTTGCTGCTTGGTGTGTTCTGTTTCAATTTTTGCTATTTGTAACTGCTCAATATGTGCTGCGATTCCTTCTAGCAACATTTTTTTTTCTTGTTTTTGAGCACGTAATGCTTGTAGCTTTTCTTCTGCACTCTGCTTATCTATTTGCAAAACACACTGCCTGTCTAGTACATGCTGCTGCTGCTGCTGAATGCGTTGTAAATCTAAACTAAACTGATGCAAAGTTTGTGTAGCACTCTTAAGTTGGTTGTTAAGCTCTTGTTGATTGACTTTAAGCGCTTGCAAGCCGTGCTCTGCGTCATTAGCATGATGGCTACTTGTAGTAACTGCCAGTTGCAGAACTGGTATTTGAGTTTGCAACTCAGCCAATTGATTTTGGCGCTCTAAAATACCATGCAAGTTTGATTGTGCGCCATGATAAGCCACACTATGCTGCGTATATATATCACCTTGCATATTCACTAAGACTTCATTTGCATTAAGCTGTCTGGTCAGCTCTAAAGCATCATCACCCTCCGCCAGTAAATACACGCCAGTTAACCAATGTTGCATCACACCTTCTGACTCTGAGGCGATATGCTCTATCACGGAAAATATTGAAGTGAGAGTGCTGTGTGACTTGGAAACAGGTACAACCTGACCATGTGCATCTGTATTAATCACAACCAGTGCAGTTGGTGGACGACCACCTAAATCAGCGAGATTTACTTCGGTTAAAGCGTTTAACTTGGCACCCAACACAGCTTCCAGCGCAATACCCCAACCTTTTTTAATACTGATTTTTTGCCATAAGCGTTGGTTATTTTGCAAGCCGTTAAGCTTCAACCAATCTTTTAGTTTAGTCTCGCCGCCGGCAGAGCTTTCAAATGATTGCTGAATTTTGCTAAGTGACGCAATTTCTGCTTCTAATTGATTTAACTGGCGTTGTGCTAATAATTGCTCTTCGCTCGTCTGTTTAGCTGCTAATTGCTGCGATTGTTCTTGCTCACGCAATCCTGCGATATTTTTTTCCAAATCAGCAATGATTGATTGTGTTGTATGTTGCGCCTCTTGTCTGCTTGCTAACTCATCTGCCTGTGGCATTTGCAAACCAGTTAGTTCACGTTCAAAACGCTCTAATCGCTGGCTAATATCCTCTATGTTTTGTGTTAAGTGGCTGACATTAGTCGTATCTAAGCGTATACGTTGTTCGACCTCCAATAGCACACTCTGGGTTTTTGCATGGCTTGCAGTTGCGGCTTGAAACTCTGCCTCTGCTTGTGGCAGCAATTGCTGCACCAGTAGCAATTGGCTTTGCGCCTGCTGTTCGCTATGAGTTGCTGCTTGCTGCTTCAGTTGCAGCTGTTCTAACTCTTGTTGCAAAGTTTGAGTTTGCGTTGCATTTTTCTCCGCTAGCACCACCAATTGCTGCAGTTGTACTTGTACCCGCTCGCGAGCCTCAGTTGTATATCGCACCTGCTGCTCCAAATTAGAAACTTCAGCATTGACCTCATAGTAAGCACCTTGTGCCTTATTAACGCTTTCAGTCGCTGCAAAATGCGTTTGGCGCTTGCTTTCCAAGGCAGATTCACTGCCACGTAAAGCTGCCATTTGCGCTTCTAGTTCATTGACTAGTTTGCTAACTTGGCGTTGAGATTTTTCCCATTGCATACCGCCATCACGCTTCTTAAGTAACCAGAACTGCCCTTGCGTGAGTTTTAATGCCGATTGTAATCGATGATATTGCTCGGTAACCACAGCTTGTGATTCTAAGCGTACTATCTGCTTAGTCAGTTCACGTAATATATCTTCAACCCGCGTTAAGTTTTCACGTGTATCACGCAATCGCAACTCAGTTTCGCGGCGGCGCTCTTTGTATTTACTGATGCCGGCTGCTTCTTCTAAAAATATACGCAACTCCTCTGGCTTGGCTTCGACAATACGGTTAATCGTATTTTGCCCAATAATCGCATAGGCACGACCACCCAGACCGGTACCAAGAAATAAATCAGCCACATCACGGCGGCGCACTGTCGTGTTGTTAATATAATAAGTGGAGCCTTTTTCACGCTCAATGACGCGCTTAACGGAAATTTCTGCGTATTGTGACCAACTCCCGGCCGCACCGCCCAGGCTATTATCAAATATCAACTCAACACTCGCGCGCGAAATAGCTTTACGATTACCAGAGCCATTAAATATCACAGCATCCATTGAATCGCCGCGCATCTCTTTGGCACTGGATTCTCCCAACACCCAACGTACCGACTCCATGACGTTGGATTTTCCGCAGCCATTAGGTCCCACCACACCCACGCGCTGACCGTGGATATGTAGTGTAGTTGCATCTACAAAAGATTTAAAACCAGCTAATTTAAGATGAGTAAGGCGCAAGATTTATTTGGAATATCAGATTACTAATTAAAGATAATTTTTTAACTAGTATAATAACGGTTTTTCTGCTCAAAAGCCTCATTATCATGTCAACACAATCTATTGGTGGCAAACCTACCGCACAACCCACAAAAACACTAGAAACTTTCGACAATCCCAACCCGCAACGTGATTTTCATATCCATATGGAAATCCCCGAGTTCACTTGCTTATGCCCTAAAACAGGCCAGCCAGATTTTGCTGTTTTATATTTAGATTACATTCCTGATCAGCAATGCGTAGAGCTCAAAAGCCTAAAACTCTATACATGGTCGTTCCGTGATGAAGGTTGCTTTCACGAAGCAGTGACTAATCAAATTTTAGATGACCTTGTTGCAGCTACCAACCCCAGATTTATGCGCTTAACCGCTAAATTCTACGTACGTGGCGGTATATTTACCAATGTAGTTGCGGAACATCGCAAAGCAGGCTGGCAACCTCAGCCTCTGGTAGATTTAACACAATTTAGCAGCCAAGGTAGTACATATCCAAACATTCGCGGTTAAACATTACAATGTTTTGGTCATATTCAACGAAAAAGCATTGACAACAAGTCAGACCGTCATTAATATGGCGCCTCGCTACAACATGGCGAATTGCTTGAAGCGGTTACAAGTAGGTTCGGGGGTATAGCTCAGCTGGGAGAGCGCTTGCATGGCATGCAAGAGGTCAGCGGTTCGATCCCGCTTACCTCCACCAAATTAAGTAAAATAGTCAGAAAGTCGCTTAGTAAAAAAAGAAGAATGTAGTAAAATGCTGTTGTTGTAAATTTCTTAGGTCCCCATCGTCTAGAGGCCTAGGACACCTCCCTTTCACGGAGGCGACCGGGGTTCGAATCCCCGTGGGGACGCCAAAAAGTCGTTTAAAATCAATGACTTAGGCTCAAATTGTTAGTTTATGTTAAAAATCGGTACTGATTTCGGTACTGATCACAACATAAATGACCACACAAAATATTCAAAAAGCACCCAGCGGCAACTACTTTTTGCGCATACAGCGAAGTGGCAAAGATCGCCGCATCTCACTCAAAACCAAAAACTTAAGCGAAGCCAAATTGGCTGCGCTAATTATGCGTGCTACACTTTCAAGCATGCAAATCGACCCGAACAAGATCAAAAACTGGACGCTTGAAACCGACGGCCAAAACATCAAAATCAGCACAGACAATACACCAGAAGATCGCGCCAGCGCTCTCGAAGCCGTCAAAATCATAGCTCAAACACGTCAAAATCATGAAGCTGATAGTTACCACAGCACAATTCAAAACCGCCACACGATAACGCTTGGTGAAGCTTTAATTGAATATCATGAAGTGCTTGCAAAGCACACAATCGCAGAAAAAACGAAAGTCATGGCAAGATCAAGCTTGGCGCAAATGGTTGCGAAACTTGGCGCAGGCTTTAACGTTGGCGCTGCTGATCTGCAAGATCAAATCGAGCAAAAGTGGGTAAACGTGCGACTTGAATTAGTCACTAGAGCAACGGTAAAACGTGAGCTGTCATTTATTCGCGGCTTTATTGACTTTTGCGCGAAGAAAAAATACGCCAGAGCGCCATTAGACTTGGCGCTGCATGCTGAAAATGTGAGCTACGAATACTTCACTGCGAATGACCTCAAAGCTTTATTTGACAACGTTCACACATTAAAAGGCTTCACTTCTAAATCTAAAATATGGCTAATGATTCTGGGGCTTTACACTGGCGCGCGCCTAGGCCAGATATGCGACATTCAACTAAGCTTTTTTGAGAAAGTGAACGGCATTGACGTGCTCAATTTTAAGATCATCAACAAGAACAAAGCCAGCATTCGAAAAATCCCGATCCACCAAGACTTGATAGAGCTTGGACTGCTTGACTATGTTGAAAAACAGAAAAAGCTCAAACGCCAAAAGCTCATACAAATCTCAGCTAAAAAAGCATCGAAGTTTTTTACTGAGTATAAACGTGAGTGCGGCATCAATGACCCGAAAAAGGTCTTTCATTCGTTTAGAAGCACGGCGGTTGATTGCTTAAAGCAATCGGGCGTTGGGTTTGAAGAGCGCTGCCAGTACGTCGGGCATGACGCTGGCGGCGGTGTCCATAACCAAGTTTATGCGCGCAATGAATTTTCTATTACGCACATGAAAAACAAGTGTGTTAATTTAATGAACTGGCAAAACTATTGCGGCTGGCGGCCTGACATTGAAATACTCAAAATTACAGCAGGCATAGTGAAGTAAAATAGTTTATATTGAATTATTTTAACTATCTGGTATAACGCATTGATTCTATTGAATAAATACCTTGACAAATGCTCATATATCATTAAAATATCCGTTGTGAGTTGAGTTCAATTCTTGACCACAGCGAATACGGCCTTATGCCAGAATTGATACCCGACTCAATTCAAGATTGACCGAACCGCTTATTTTTTATCTGTTGTCGGGACAGAGAAAAAGATAGGCGGTTTTTTTATGCGCTACGCACCTGACGATTTCAAGTTTTTTCCTTACATCAAATCATTCAGTTTAAATGAAGTCGTGAAATCTAAGAGCAAGCGTCTTACAACTACTCAAATTAAAATATATGGGTATATTTACTCGTGGGTTGAAGCTGGCTATTTTTGCAGAGTCAGCATTACTAAAATATCTGAGTATCTGACGTGTGCGACCTCGACCGTCGAAGTCGGCATCAAAAGACTTGAGGCGCTTGGCTGGATCACTGTAGAGCATGGCCAGAGGCCAGAAGGCTCAATGAAAAACGTTTGTAACATCTACAGCATACGACGCAAGCCAAAAGCTACCGAAGGGCTAAAAAAAGTAGAGAAGGCAACAAAAGAAACAAAGCCTAAGAAAACACCAGCGGAAATCAAGCGCGATAATATTTGGTTAATTAACAAGTTTATGGATCAAATTGGTACGAATTACCATGATAAAAAGATGATAACGAACCTATTAGAGAGTAATCCATAATTTAGTACCCCGATTTTCGGGGTCATTTATTGTAACCCATTCTATGGTTTAGCTTCCCTTGGTTATTGGTTAACTTAGCCCGCTTGTCGCGGGCTTTTTTGTATTCATGATTGCAAAAGCGCGCAAGCGCGCATTCCAGAGAAGGATGGTGTGACATCCTTCTCACGCATCGCGCCACGGCGCTTGCTAAGGACAAGGGCTGCAAACAAAACTCCCTTTCGGTCGTTTTTTTGAAGAGCTAGGCAAGGAAGGGTTATTGAGATTTGGGCGTAGCTACAACCTGAACCTACGCTAGCGAAGCGGTAAGCGTAGGTTCGGGTGACCGTGGGGGTGCGGGGGCGCGGCCGGAGCGGCCCCCGTCTTGAAGTAGAAAAGTTTGTAATCTTGATTCGTTATGAAAGTACAACATGAAACTAAGCGAAGCTTGGTTGAAGTGTTACCTTGGGGGGTTCGGGGGGCGCGGCCGCGGCCCCCGAGTGTATTAAGTAAAAAAAATTAAGTTTGAAGTTTGTAATCTTGATTAATTTTGAGCAGAAAACCAAAACCACCGCTAACGCGCCCGTGAGGGCTTGTCCTCTCGCCGCCGATGGCTCGGCGGGCTGGTGCAAGAACAACACCACCCCGACCAAGCAGAGGCTCTACGCAAGTCGCCAGATGTAAAGAACTTTCGCGGCATATCCTGCGGCGCTGCGCTTCTCGTTATTCCACGGTCTATTGACACCCGTCTTTGTTGCAAAACCTAGCCAAATTTAGCTGACAGATGTACTCATTGAGTATAGTAAATAAATCAATTGAATCAATACTTTGTTGTTGACTTTTAAAGTAGTTTATGAGACAATAAAAGTGTCGGAAAAACTTGGCAATGAGGTTAAAAATGAACATACAAATCAATGAATATCAGACAAACGTAATCAAACAAATGATCGCGCTAAGAAACTTATCTATTTCAGCAGAAGAAGCTATATACGAAATGTTAAGTAGCGAGATTGATGACGTGCAGCGGATCATTGACGATCTTAAAGAAGCTAAAGCAAAACAAGATCGCGCGATCAACCGTCC
>JAYVMU010000054.1:0-41609 GCA_043758775.1 Methylophilaceae bacterium | reverse complement strand
ACCAACGATTGGCTAAATTATTTAGTCACACAAGGCGCCATCATTCAAAATGATAGCGTGGTCTCGTTTGGCAACCCAGCCGCAGAGCTAATCGCGACTGGCAATGACCATATTATCTGCGATTTATCACATTTAGGCTTGCTTGAAATTGATGGTGCGGATGCAGTCACATTTTTGCAAGGGCAAGTCACTAATGATGTAAAAAATCTAGATGGCAGCAATAGTCATTACACGGGTTACTGTAGCCCAAAAGGCCGTTTAATCGCGTTATTTCTGGCGTTTAATCATTATAACCACCTGCATTTACAGTTTAACCGCGAATTAGTAACACCTATCATGAAGCGCCTGAAAATGTATGTGATGCGCGCTAAAGTCGACATTAAAGATGCAACAAGCTGCATTATTAAAATCGGCTTAAGCGGTGAAAATTCCCCGCATCTACTTGAGAGTTTATTTAGTCAAGCGCCAAAAGATGAGTATGGCTTAGTCAGCTTGAATAATGGTGCAGTTATTCGTTTGCCTGGTAACAAACCACGCTATGAAATATTCACCAGCGCCGAACATGCGACAACCATCTGGAACAATTTAAAACAGCATTGCACTCCCGTAGGTAAAGCCTGCTGGGATAGTTTGGAAATTGAAGCTGGTATTCCGGAAATAGTCACAAAAACACAGGAAGCATTTGTGCCACAAATGCTTAACCTCGATTTAATGAGCGCTATTAATTTTAAAAAAGGTTGCTATACCGGCCAAGAAATCGTCGCGCGTACGCATTATCTAGGTAAAGTAAAACGCCGTACTTTGCGTGGGCAGATAGAAACTACTGCCCTGCCGGAAGCTGGCGATGACGTATTGAATGGTATTCAGGAGATTGTTGGTAAAGTGGTACGCAGCGCGCCAGCAACAAATAATAAAGTCGATGTCTTAGTGGAACTTAGGCTAGATAACGTAGTGTTAAACAACCCTGCGCTTTCAACTCTAACATGGCAAAACAAAGCATTATCACTGCATACGGATAACGTAAAGTTGTTATCCGCAGCGACTAAAGCTTAATCAACGAGAGCTAAGAAGCACTACTTATAAGCCTCATTGAGCACCACTCTATTTCGTCCCTGTTTTTTAGCTTCATACAAACCGCTATCTGCCCGCGAAATCAAATGCGCTATTGTTTCGTCATCTAACAAGGTTGCAACACCAAAACTACTGGTGATTTTTAATTGATGTTTATGATGGGAAATCGCCATCTCCTCTAGCGCGACACGGATATTTTCCGCAATTTCAGCCGCATGCTGACTATCGCATTCTTTAAGCAGTACAAGAAACTCCTCACCACCCCAGCGACAGACAAAATCTGTTTCACGCAAGCTACTGACTAATACTTTGGCGGTTTCCTGTAACACAATATCACCCGCTAAATGACCATAGAGATCATTCATCTGCTTAAAATTATCCACGTCGGCGATGATTAATGACATCGACGTTTTACTACGCCGACTATCTCTTAACATCAGCTCTATCGCGACATCAAAGGCGGTTCTGTTAGGTAAGTTTGTCAAACTATCCGTAGTAGCTAAACGTTCAATCTGCGTCTGGTAGCGCTTAAGTGCTAAATGGGTCAGCCCTATGACAAAAAATGTAACTAAAGCACACAAAGCTAAATTAATATATAGCGTGCTTCCAATACTAGAGGTCGCCTCGGCTTCATTTTTCTCAACTAATAAATACCATTTCAATTCAGGTATATATCGCACATTGACCAAATAATTCACGTGGTCTTTTTGGTATTCATACGCCCCATTAGACTGATGCGTCAGTGAAGAAGCAAGTTTGGCTAAGCCATCCGTTTTTTGTGCTCTAGCACCGAGTACTTTAGCTTGGTTGCTCGACAAAACAATCATGCCATTCGTATCTACGAAATATATATTACGGTGATAGCGCGTTTGGTACTGGTTAATAAGTTTCTGTACATAGTCCACCGTAATGCCAATGCCCGTTACGCCAATATAATGATGTTGATAGTCAAACATGCGGTAATTAACAAATACAATTAGGTTATTAGTTAACTTGGCATCGTGGTCTACATTAAGCTCATAGGGCTGCTGCATTTGCCGTACACGAAAAAACCATGCATCCTCATGACGAGTTTTTTGTATATTTTTTGTATTGCCATTGCCATAGTAGTATTTGCGACTAGATTACGACACAAAAAAACTGGTGAAAGCATTGGCCTTGTGCTGTACATCTTGCAGATACTTAAACACTTGGCTTTCATCTTTTTCGCCATCAATCACCCAGTCACGAAGAAATGTATCAGATGCCATCATTGATGAGGTAAAAACCGGGCGGACTAAGTCTTTTTGAATTTCAGAATAGATGTTGTCGGCTGTTAAGGGTAATTCATTGATGACAATTGCATTATGAATCGAAGATTTAGATACATAAAAGCTGATAAATGATGTGGCTAAAAAGCCAATGAGTAATATGACAGAGAGAAATAAAATGAGTCCATATTTTTTCATGAGGGCAAACTTTATAGACTAGATGATTTCGTTAAACTCAAGGCCGACTAGCTTTTGCTTGCTTACTTTGTATCACTGCTTTTTGACTGAGCCTGATTTGAATTTTCGGCTGAATTAATTTTAATTTTGGGCACTCTTACCGTACTGTTATGCACAACCTCTGGAGCTAGCACCTGATAAAATACTTCATCCTGTTTTATCATACCCAGTTCACTACGCGCACGTTCTTCAATCGCGGCATTGCCTTGTTTAAGATCGTGTACTTCAGCGTCTAAGGTGTCGTTACGCTGTTTAAACTCAGTGTTTTTATTTTTTTGCTGAGAAATTTTTTGATTCAAATCCCACACACGCAACCAACTACCCTTGCCTAGCCACAGTGGGTACTGTAGCAAAGCAATTAGGATAACAAAGATTAAGGTAAGCGTTTTCAAAAATTTAAGTATTTACTTAAACAATTGATAAAAAGCACTCAGCCCAGCATAGCTGGTTGCATCACCCAATTCTTCTTCAATGCGCAACAACTGGTTGTATTTAGCAATGCGTTCTGAACGTGAAAGCGAGCCAGTTTTGATTTGCAATGCGTTAGTAGCCACTGAAATATCGGCAATTGTCGTATCTTCTGTTTCACCAGATCGATGAGAAATAACTGCGGTGTAGCCTGCACGTTTAGCAGTCTCAATGGTTTGAAAGGTCTCAGTGAGTGTGCCGATTTGATTGACTTTAATCAACACAGAGTTAGCCACGCCGCGCTTAATGCCTTCACGCAAAATTTTAGCGTTAGTCACAAACAAGTCATCACCTACTAACTGTGTGGTGCTACCTAAACGGTCGGTATGGATTTTCCAGCCATCCCAATCGAACTCACTCATCCCATCTTCAATGCTGATGATAGGATATTTATCACACCAAGTCGCTAGATAATCACTAAATTGCGCAGAGCTTAATTGCAACCCTTCTGATTCTAAATGATATTTACCATCTTTATAGAATTCGGTACTTGCGCAGTCCAAGCCCAAGTAAACATCTTGGCCTGGCTCATAGCCCGCATCTGAAATGGCTTCCATAATCAATTGAATGGCCGCTTCATTACTTGGTAGGTCAGGTGCGAAACCTCCTTCATCACCAACTGTTGTGGCTAAGCCACGTTTATGTAGCGTTTTCTTGAGGGCATGAAATACTTCGGCACCGCAACGCATCGCTTCACGGAAACTTGGGCGGCCCGCTGGGATAATCATGAATTCCTGCATATCAACGCTGTTATCAGCATGCGCACCACCATTGATTATGTTCATCATCGGCGTAGGTAATTGCATCGCACCAGAGCCGCCTAAATAGCGATATAACGGCAAACCAGATTCATCAGCCGCCGCGCGCGCGCAGGCCATGGAGACCGCTAAGATTGCATTCGCACCTAAACGGTCCTTATTTTCAGTGCCATCCAACTCAATCAGCGTTTTATCGATAAAACTTTGTTCTTCTGCATCAAGGCCAATAATGGCTTCGCAAATTTCGGTATTCACATGTTCAACCGCTTTTAATACGCCTTTACCCAAATAACGCGTTTTGTCGCCATCGCGTAACTCCATCGCCTCTTTACTGCCGGTAGAAGCACCTGAAGGCACTGCTGCACGCCCTATAATACCGCTTTCAAGCAATACGTCCGCTTCAACGGTTGGGTTACCACGTGAATCAATAATCTCGCGGGCGATAATATCTACAATTGCGCTCATGTTATTTCCTCGGCTCTATAATTTAAAATTAGTATTTTGGTTAAAGTGTATGCTCGATAAAGCCAGCTTTTTTAACTACACGATCTAAATCCACTAGCACATGTAATAAATCCCGCATCTTGTGCAAAGGCCAGGCGTTTGGGCCGTCCGATAAAGCCTTAGCTGGGTCTGGGTGCGTTTCCATAAACAAACCGGCAATACCACTAGCGACTGCTGCGCGCGCTAATACAGGCACAAATTCACGCTGGCCACCGCTTTTGTCGCCGTGTCCGCCAGGCTGCTGTACTGAATGTGTCGCATCAAATACTACAGGGCAATTAGTTTCACGCATAATCGCTAGGCCACGCATATCAGATACTAGCGTATTGTAGCCAAACGAAGCGCCGCGTTCACAAACCATAATTGTATCTGCACCGCCGTTAGCTTCTTTCGCTTTCTGCACCACTTGACGCATATCACCCGGCGCTAAAAACTGACCTTTTTTAATATTGACCGGCTTGCCACAATTAGCCACTGCAGCTATAAAATCCGTTTGACGACATAAAAAAGCTGGTGTTTGCAGCACATCCACCACTGAAGCCACTTCTGACACTTGCTCTTCGGTATGCACATCAGTCAAAATCGGCACGCCAATTTGACGCCGTACTTCGTCTAGAATTTTCAAACCTTCGGTAATGCCAAAGCCACGAAACGTCTTGTTAGAACTGCGATTCGCTTTATCATATGAAGATTTATAAATGAAATTAATACCAACAGCAGCGGCAATTTCTTTTAATTGTCCGGCAGTATCAATTGCCATTTGCGCAGATTCAATGACGCATGGGCCTGCGATTAGAAAGATTGGATATTCAATACCGACATCAAAATTACATAGTTTCATTGATAAACCTTTATGCCTTATTTTTATCTTGAGCTTTTTTAAGCCGCTTGATGTTTAAGCGCGGCTTCTATATAGGCTTTAAACAAGGGATGTCCAGTGCGTGGATTAGACGTGAACTCCGGATGAAACTGACAAGCCACAAACCATGGATGCATGTCATGCGGCAACTCTATCATCTCGCACAGATTCTCAGTCGGCGTACGCGCTGAAATCACCAAGCCAGCGGCTTCTAACTGTGCCACATAATTGTTATTCACTTCATAGCGATGGCGATGACGCTCATTCACTTGTACGCCATAAATGGCAGCCGCCATAGTATTAGGCACTGTTGGACAAGCTTGCGCACCTAAGCGCATGGTGCCGCCTAAGTCAGAGTTTGCATTACGTATTTCTACACTGCCATCCGCCGCTTGCCATTCAGTAATCAAACCCACCACTTGATGCGGACTATACGGATTAAATTCTGTACTATTAGCGTCAGCTAATTTTGCTTGATTACGCGCAAACTCAATCACCGCCAGCTGCATACCTAGACAAATGCCGAGGTAAGGTATTTTTTGCTCGCGTGCAAAACGAATCGCAGCTATTTTGCCTTCTGTACCACGTGCACCGAAACCACCTGGTACTAAAATAGCATCCATTTCTTTAAGCGCATCGGTGCCATTTTTCTCGATTTCTTCAGAATCCATATAGTGAATCTTCACTTTAGATTCGGTATGAATACCGGCATGAATCAGCGACTCTGTTAGAGATTTGTACGACTCGGTGAGATCCACATATTTACCAACAAAGGCAATGTTCACCAAATGCTTGGGATTTGCCAGCGCCGTGACGATGTTTTGCCACTCGCTTAAATCAGCCGCTTTCGCCAAGATATCTAATTTATGGCAAACAATTTCATCCAGCATTTGATCGTGCAACAAACCCGGAATAGCATAGATTGAATCTGCATCGATCGCTGAAATTACCGCTTCTGACGCTACATTGGTAAATAGTGCAATTTTCCTGCGCTCTTCATCAGGGATATTGCGGTCGGCACGGCATAACAAGATATCAGGCTGAATACCAATTTCACGCAACTCTTTTACCGAATGTTGCGTCGGTTTTGTTTTTAATTCACCTGCGGTTGGAATCCATGGCAATAGCGTGAGATGCACATAACACGCGTTGTTACGGCCTTCTTCAAAGCCCATCTGACGAATAGCTTCTAAAAACGGCAGCGATTCAATATCGCCTACCGTACCACCGACTTCGACAATCGCCACATCGGCGCCTTCAGCACCACGTTTAATATGGTTTTTAATTTCATCAGTAATGTGTGGAATCACCTGTACGGTTTTACCTAGATACTCACCGCGACGTTCTTTTTTTATGACAGTTTCGTAAATTTGACCCGTAGTGAAATTATTACGTTTACCCATACGCTGACTGATAAAGCGCTCGTAATGTCCTAGGTCGAGGTCGGTTTCAGCACCATCATCAGTGACAAACACTTCGCCATGTTGAAAAGGCGACATGGTGCCTGGGTCTACATTGATATAAGGATCTAGCTTAAGCATGGTCACTTTAATACCACGCGATTCTAGGATAGCGCCTAGGCTTGCGGCTGCAATGCCCTTGCCCAGAGAAGAAACTACACCGCCGGTTACGAATACATATTTGGTCATGAAAACTGCTTTTTGATGTGTGACAGACGGGAACCTATTTTACTGCAAAGCTACGCTTCGAACAATGAAACTAGCTAGTTATTTGCGCTAGATTTTAATTTATTACTTTTAAATTAAGCGGGTTTATGCCAGCTACCGTAATCCTTAAATTGCTCTAGCACTTCGGCCATTTCTTGGCTAGTTAGAATATGTGGCTTACCCACTTGCAAAGCACGCAAATATTGCTCACATAGCGTTTCAACTTCTATGGTCATGGCTAACGCCTTTTGTAAAGTTGCGCCAATAGCAATCATGCCATGATTAGCCAGCAAACAGGCTTGGCGATTGGTTAAGGCAATCAGCGCATAATCAGATAAAGCCTGACTACCAAACAAAGCATAAGGCGCACAGCGAATGGAATCGCCACCTGCTAGCGCAATCATGTAATGAAATGCTGGCATATCACAACGTAATGTACTTAACGTAGTAGCAAACATGCTATGCGTGTGAATAACCGCATTCACTTCGGGACATACTTGTAAAATATCATGATGAAAGCGCCATTCGGATGAAGGTTTATGCTTATTTTTCACAGCATCTTTGATATTACCGGCAAAATCCATCCACACCATATCGTTAGGCGTCATGTCCTCAGCCGCGATTCCAGTTGGCGTTATCAAAAAACCACGCTCTCCATCCAAATCATGACGCACACTGACATTACCCGATGTGCCACGATTGAGACCAATAGCCGATAGTTTTTGTGTGACTTCGAGTAATAATTGTCGCATATAAAATTGATCTAATATTTTAGCTAAACATCTGTTTTAACTGACTTGGAGCACAGACGCCACGCTCAGTAATAATACCAGTTACCAGCCTTGCTGGCGTTACATCAAACGCTGGATTTGCCGCGCCAGAACCTTGCGGCAAGATACTGACTACTGCCAGCTCACCATTGGCCAACTTGCCATGTACCCAAGCCATCTCGTCACTGCTGCGCTGTTCTATCTCAATGTCTTTTAAACCATCAGTAATAGTCCAATCAATCGTAGGCGATGGTACTGCCGCATAAAACGGGACATTATTATCAAACGCACTCAATGCTTTAAGATAAGTACCAATTTTATTGCACACATCACCCGCAGCGGTGACACGGTCTGCACCAACAATGACCACATCAACTAAACCACGCTGCATTAAATGGCCTCCTGCATTATCCGAAATCACCGTATGCGGCACACCATGTTGCAACAACTCCCAAGCGGTGAGACTAGCGCCTTGGTTGCGTGGACGCGTTTCGTCCACCCACACATGCACCGCTATACCAGCATCATGGGCCGCATAAACCGGTGCTAGCGCAGTGCCATAATCCACGGTAGCAAGCCAACCGGCGTTGCAATGAGTCAGAATATTGAGTGGTGTATCTTTTGCTTTTTGAATATTCAGCAGATTTTGTATTAACTGCAGACCATGCCGTCCAATCGCTTGATTGAGTTTAACATCCTCCTCACAAATAGCAGCGGCTTCTTGCCATGCTGCCCTATTACGTTCAAGCAGTGGCAAGTTCAGTAATTTATGCAACATACGTTTTATCGCCCATTGCAAATTAACTGCCGTCGGACGACTAGCGATTAAATCCACGCCAGCCTGTTGCAAATAAGCGTTACTTTGTGTGTCATTCTCACTTTTATCTATAGCCGCAGCCAAAGCCAAACCATAAGCTGCTGCTGCGCCAATCAGTGGCGCACCGCGTACCTGCATCGTCTTAATTGCCCGAATCATCGCCGCTAATGTATGGATGTCTACAATGGAAAATTGGTGTGGTAACAAGATTTGATCAACGATATGCACAGACTTGCAGAAAGGGTCTGGCCAGATGGTTCTAAAAATATTTCCAGCTACACGCATATACTAAACTCTCAAAAAAGTAACGCTAAAAATTTAAAATTTGTTAGCTAATTCCACTTGCATTTTACTCAATACTCTCACTTGTTTGAAAAAGCTCAAAAGGATATAAATTCTTACCCACAAAAACTGTGGATAACTTTGTGAGTAATTGTGACTTGAAATCGTAACATACCAATTTATAAGGGATTTTTAAAATCGCTTAATTTTTAATCTTTATTAAAATCTCTATAAATCAATAAGTTAAATAATGACAATTGATTTATAACGTTTTTTTACCCTAGTTAAAGTAGCACTTGAGGTGGTGTGTATAAGTCAAGTATCTTTGGTAGTATTTTTAACGCATTCTTAGTTGTAATATCAGCCACTTGGGGCGTTTCTAGACCTCTTAAACTGGCAAATACCTCAGCAATTTTAGCGAGTTCTAGCGGTGTATTGCGCGGCCTACTTCCTTGCTCATGTTGAAGCCACGCTGGCGGAATATCAGGAGCGTCTGTTTCTAAAACAATGGCTTCTACTGGCAAGGTGGCGGCCAATTCACGAATCTTTAACGCGCGCGGATAGGTCATCGCACCACCAAATCCCAGTTTAAATCCTAATTTAATAAACTCATCCGCTTGTTGGCGACTACCGTTAAATGCATGAGCAATACCGCCTTTTAATTTATATTGTCGGCAATATTTCAGTACGTCATCCACCGCACGACGCACATGAAGAATAACGGGTAAATCAAATTCCTTCGCAAGCTTAAGTTGCTCAGTAAAAAAATAAACCTGCTGATCTTTATTTTCGGTCGTGACAAAAAAATCTAAACCAATTTCACCTATCGCCATCGGTGGTTTTTGTGCGTGCATATTTTGTTGCAAATAGCGTTTTAGCACGTCCACGTCCTGTGGTTGTGAGCGATTAATATACATGGGGTGTATGCCCAACGCATAATGCACAGATACATGCGTTTGTGCCAGTTGCATGACTGTATCGAAATTGGTGCGATGTACGGCGGGTACGACGATTGCCGAGATGCCTTGCTGAAAAGCGGCTGTTGCGACTGACGTACGATCTGCATCAAACTCAGCAGCATCTAGGTGACAATGGGTATCAATCAGCATAGTGTGTTTTTTAAGTTTAATTTGCCAACTATTTCTTGGTCGGTCTAAGCCGCAGACGTACATCACTATCTATCTGCAGCACATCCAGCAACTCTAATTGCACGCGTTGCTGCATACTGGTTAATTCAGGTATAGCAAACATCGCCATGGCATCACAACCCATAATAACCGGGGCGTAGTAAATCAGTAATTCATCGATCAGGTTTTGCGCGAGTAAGGCGCCATTTAAACCTTGACCAGCCTCACACATCACTTCATTAATTCCACGCGCTGCAAGTGCTTGCAATAGGCTTTTAAGGCAGACTTTACCCGTGTTATCCGCGACTTGTAACAGCTCTACATTGTCTGCTGCAAATTTTGATAATGTATTGTTAGAATCATTTGCATACGCGACTAAGGTTTTGCCGCCCTGCAAAATTAGTGCGTCGGGTGAAATACGTAACTGGCTATCGACCACGACACGCAATGGCTGACGCATCACTTCTTTCGACTCCATCCGCACGGTCATACGCGGGTTATCGGCTAACACCGTACCAGCACCAGTGAGGATGGCACATGATTGCGCACGCCAATGTTGCACATCCGATCGTGCCGCTGCACCTGTTATCCATTGGCTTTCGCCATTGGCAAGCGCGGTACGGCCATCTAAGCTGGCGGCGATTTTGCTGCGTACAAATGGCATACCATGCACCATACGCGAGATAAACCCAACATTAAGTTCACGTGCTTGCGCTTCCAACAGGCCAACCGTCACAGCAATATTGTGTTGTTTGAGCAAGGCCAAACCGCGGCCAGCGACTTGTGGATTAGGATCCTGCATGGCGACAATCACTCGTGCCACGCCCGCCTTTACCAGCGCCTCGGCACATGGTGGCGTGCGACCATGATGACTGCAAGGCTCTAATGTAACGTACACCTCCGCGCCTTTAAGATCATGGTAGCCATTAGTGTTTGCTTGGCGCAACGCAAACACTTCAGCGTGAGGCTCACCGGCCTTTAAATGTGCGCCCTCGCCAACCACTGTGCCATTTTTAACAATCACACAGCCCACACGTGGATTCGGAGTAGTGGTATAGAGTCCCTGCTCGGCAAGGCGCAAAGCCTGCGCCATATATTGATAATCTTTTGCAGTGGTGGCTTCAGGATTCATATTTTGGGTTCGTGTTAAACAACCATCTTTATAGCGAGTTGATTAATTTAAATTAGCCCTAAAGAATGACTTAATGGTGAGAAATACGGCTATGAGTTAATAAATTCCGCTCATCAAAATAAATGCGCAAGCCATAAACTGCATGCATACACATACCAAGCTCGTATTCAATTGCATCAGGGTCTTCAAATGTCGGACGGCCCAGCAATTCTGTCACGTTTGTGCGTGGCATGTTTTTAATGAGTACTTTTTGTTGTAAGTAATACGCCATATCACCACGACGACAGTCTTCGCCTGTTGTGCTTGAGTTCGCCATCCATTTAGCCTGATCAAACTTATCATGACCAAATACCAGCTTATCTTGCATCGACCACCAACCAAAAAAAACAATGGTGATAATAATTGTGATGACGAGAATTGCCATAGAGAAAAAATTGATTAATTTCATGTCATGCCCTTAAGTGCTAATAGAATTTACGGCTCTGTAGAATGACGTTTTTTCTGATTGGGCTTATCTAAATCACGAATTGCTTCCTGAAAATCGTCCACATCAGAAAAGCTGCGATAGACTGAAGCAAAACGAATATAAGCCACTTTATCCATCATTTTCAGCTCATGCATGACGCTTTCACCTAGATCGCGCGCACTTACTTCACGTTCACCTAATCCTAGTATTTTTTGCACAATATGATCTAAAGCGCGGTCGACATATTCCGTTGGCACTGGCCGTTTATGCAAAGCACGGGTAAATGATACCCGTAACTTATCGCGATTAAAATCCTCGCGAAACCCATTTTGCTTCACGACTTGCGGCATGTGTAATTCAGCAGTTTCATAGGTGGTAAAACGCTTGTCACACGCTGCGCATTTACGCCGACGGCGAATAGAATCGCCCTCGTCATTGACTCTAGAGTCTATGACTTGTGTATCAGCATCACCACAAAATGGGCATTTCAAGGATTAAGCTCCGTAAACGGGAAAGCGTGAAGTCAAAGCATGCACTTTAGCTTTAGTCGCGGCAATCACTGCCTCATCGGTTGGATTGTCCAACACATCAGCGATTAAATTAGCGACAATTTTAGCCTCTTCTTCTTTAAAGCCACGTGTCGTAATAGCTGGCGAGCCAATACGAATACCAGAAGTCACAAATGGACTTTCTGGGTCATTTGGAATAGCGTTTTTATTCACTGTGATATGCGCTAAACCCAGTGCCGCGTCAGCTGCTTTACCGGTGAGACCTTTAGGACGTAAATCCACCATAAACATGTGCGATTCAGTACGTCCAGAAATAATGCGCAAACCGCGCTCTGTTAACGCCTTCGCCAGAACATCCGCATTCTTTAATACTTGCGCCTGATACGCTTTAAACTCCGGCTGTGCCGCTTCCAGAAAAGCTGTAGCTTTAGCTGCAATCACGTGCATTAAAGGACCACCTTGTAGACTTGGGAATACATTTGAATTCAATGACTTTTCAAACTCGGCTTTAGCCAAGATAATACCGCCACGTGGCCCGCGTAAGGTTTTATGAGTAGTTGATGTGACAAAGTCTGCATGCGGTACTGGGTTAGGGTAAACACCAGCAGCAATCAAACCAGAATAATGCGCCATATCCACCATGAAGTACGCACCGACTTTTTTGGCAATTTCCGCCATACGTGCCCAGTCAAAACGCAAGGCATAAGCCGATGCGCCGCCGATTAACAGTTTTGGCTTAGATTCAATGGCGATGCGTTCCATCTCGTCATAATCGATTTCTTCTTTATTGTTTAAGCCATAAGCGACGATATTAAATAACTTGCCCGACAAGTTAGCAGGAGAGCCATGGGTTAAGTGGCCGCCATGGCCTAGATTCATCCCCATCACGGTATCACCTGGTTTCAAAATACTGAAATACACCGCTTGGTTAGCCTGTGAACCTGAATGCGGCTGCACGTTAGCATATTCAGCACCATACAAGGCTTTTAAGCGATCAATAGCTAGTTGCTCAACTTGGTCAACAAATTCACAGCCTCCGTAAAAACGCTTACTTGGATAACCTTCAGCATATTTATTGGTGAGTTGTGAACCTTGAGCTTCCATCACCGCTGGGCTAGTATAGTTTTCTGAGGCAATCAGTTCAATGTGCTGATCTTGTCTCACTACTTCATGTGCGATCATGGCCTGCAATGCAGGATCTGCAAGTTTCAAATTTTTTGCTTTGCTAAACATAATAATGTTTCCAATAGTACCGTTAAAAGTTGAGTAAAGTGTTGCTTAAATTAGGCGCAACGGATTCGTTGATAAATTAATTGCATAATTTTATCATGTTCAGGCAGCTTGATATTGAAACTCGTTCAAAACCTAGTGAAGCGCTTTCATACGCCACCAACATTTATAAAACATGTGTCTAAATAATCAAAGTCTGGTTGTAGTAAGCCAGTTGGTGGTGCAAATGCTACATAAATTATCAATGAATATTATAACCTCATGTTTTTACTATTAAAAAATATTTGGCATGCTGATTGCCTATTGTAAATCGTAGCGTTGATCTCCAATCGCTCCCCTTTGCCCACTTGGCTCATTATCAAAGTATGAGTCAAGTGGGCTTTTTTATATGCGCAGGCTTAAGCAAGCTATAATATAGTCATTAAATAATAGTAAGGAGTTTGCCATGAAATGGACTGATAGCTTAGCAGTCGCAGAAGCACTGTACGATAAACACCCTGATATTGATCCTAATCTAATACGTTTTACTGATTTAATGCAGTGGGTGTTAGATTTAAAAGACTTCAATGATGTCCCTGAACACTGTGGCGAGAAAATACTTGAGGCAATTCAACTGGCATGGATAGATGAAGCTCAATAGACTACCAAAAAACTCAAGCTAAATTATTATGTTTCTTAGTCTAAAACTGTTGCTTATTAAGCGCATTGTTGTGATTTAAACTGGCAGTGAATAGTCATTAAGCAATGAGCAGAAACAGTATCTTTTTTGGACTAATCTGGCTAAGCCTAGCGAGTTTGATTTATTACTTAGCGGATAATATTCAAAACCCTAACAAGCTAGGCCGCTTAGGCGATGACCCACATTCTGTAGTACTAAAGCGCGGTTTAGATGGGCATTACCGTGCTGAAGCACTCATCAACAATCAAAAAGTTGATGTACTGGTTGATACAGGCGCGACTGGCGTAGCAATATCACAGGCAGTTGCCAATAAACTTGGCTTAAAAAGCATTGAAGCCATACGCACCAATACTGCCAATGGTGATAGTGTAGGTTATATGGTGCGATTGAATTCTGTCAAAGTCGGCGGTGTCGAAGCTAAAGGCGTCTCGGCCATGATTGCGCCTGGACTTGAGGGCGACGCCCTGCTGGGTATGTCGTTCTTAGCACGCATGGATGTGCGCCTCTTTAAAGGTGAAATGACAATTAAACAAGTAGAGTCAAATCAATAAGCTTTGAGTTATTCACATAACGGGTTATGTTCTGCTTGAGCATTCGCCCAGTTTATCGCCCTGATTAAAGCATGTTCACTAGCTTGTGCCAGTGCTTTTGTACCACCTTCAGCATTAGCCGTTATAGCTGGCACACTTTCAACAATTGTATCGTTTGCTATAACTTGCTTAGTCTTTTTGACCAACAGCGTGCTACTCATTTGCACCACGCCAGAACTAGAATTTTCACTAGTAAATACGTGATCAAACAGCTGTAATTTGAGCTTTAAACTACAATTGGAAGGCTTCTCAACTCGTTGTAATAAGGTAGTGAGTTGATTACCAATAAGCTCTGCAGGCGTTGATGTCCAGCGGCTTTCTGTGTAATAAAATACTCGTGCTGCATTTTTATAATTTAACCGATAACGAATTTTCTGATAGTTTAGCGCCTCAATCGCAGTGATTTCATCAACATCAGTTTTTGCAATGAGCTTCTGCTTAGAGTCCAGATTTTCCGTATAAGAAAAATCATATAGTGCTATATTAGGCCTTGGTTTACTAGCGCTTACGCAAGCGACTTGGCTGATAGTCAATAACAATAGAATAAAATATTTCATGTTAACCTTAATATTTTCTGTTTTTTCTTGAACTCAAATTAAATAAACCACACTTAATTATTGATGAAACCCCGCCTCGCCTGGCCCGGGCTGAGCTATAGGTCTGCCAAAAATCAAACTTTGCGGATTATCTTGTAATATATCGATTAACTGCCCAAAATGCTTTAACTCATAGTCAGTCGTTTGTGTCAGTAAATGAATTTGCGGTAGAGTTTCATTGTTTAACCTATCTAATACTTGTGTTGTGTTCACTTCAACGCGCCCAGCAATGGCAGTATAGTCTTTAACTGTTGTACTTAACTCTACCACTAGTGGCTTGACAGAATCGGATGCCTGTTTCAGGCTACCGAGCGTTTGTAGCAGCTGCTGTTGATTTTTATCAGAAGTCAATTGAGCCATATTTTTAAACACAACAGAGGCTGAATCTAGCGCCGGCTGTATGCTGGCGGTCGATTTTTCCAAGTTATCCAAGCTACGGTTCAATTTTTGTGGATCAATACTGCTCACAAGTTGGTTGGCTGTGTCACTTAACTTACTGGTGCTGGCAATCAACACTTCTATCTGTGACATCAGCTTTGGGCCTTCCTTTAACAAATCATCAACAAACGATGGTCGCAATACAATGCGGCTGCCAGTAGCCAATTTAACATCAGGCTTGCCCTCTTGCGGTGGATCAACATTCAAATCGATATAAGACAGGCCTGTGATGCCTTGCATACGTAATTCAGCAAAGGTATTTTGACTCAACTGCAAACTATCTGGCACTGTAATAGTAATTAATATAGTAGTTTGAGAGCTTGGCTCAAAATGTATATCAGCTACTTTACCCACACTTACACCACGAAATTTCACACTAGATTCCACACTCAAGCCAGTGACAGGTAGTTGTGAAACAATAGTGTAATTAGCAAGTTCTTGCCGTGAACCACTAAGCCACCAGTAAGAAAATATCGCAGCCAACACTAAAAGTAACGTAAATAAGCCAACCATAATGGCATGAGCGCGATTTTCCATTTAATAAGCTCTCTCTAGTTTATGGGGCTGCAATTTGTTACTAATCCCATGAAAAAAATTGACGATAAAAGGATGCTGATTAGTCGCTAAATCAGCCAACGAGCAAGCTGCAATAATTTTCTTATCCGCCAATACCGCCACACGGTCTGCTAGCAACACCAGTGTATCCAAATCATGTGTAACAAAAAGCACCGTCAGGCCAAGCGAGTGCTTTAAATGCTTAATTAACTCAACAAATCTTTTGCTGCGGTCAGGGTCAAGACCCGCTGTAGGCTCATCTAACATAAGTAATTCTGGCTCTAATGCCAACGCACGCGCTAATCCTACGCGCTTAATCATGCCGCCAGATAGCTGTGCCGGCAGTAAATCACCATGATGTGGCTCTAACTCGACCAGCGCGAGCTTGTGCATGACTAGCTTACGTATTGTTGGCTCGTCAAATTGCTTTACTTCGCGCAACATGAATGCAATGTTGTCATAAACACTTAACGCGGAAAATAATGCACCCTGCTGAAACAGCATGCCAAAACGATTCATTAGGCGTTGCTTTTTCATTCTTTCCAAACGATGTAAATCTTCACCAAACAATAATATAGAACCTGCATTGGGCTGAGTAAGCCCAACAATATGCCGCAGCAGCGTGGTTTTCCCACTGCCAGAGCCACCCATCAAAGCCACGATTTCGCCGCGTCTAATTTGTAAGTTGACATCTTGATGAATCACCACATCACCAAATTGAGTAGAGACATTGTTTACTTCACATACAATATCTGCATCATAGCTTATAGGCTCACACGGGTTCATACACCTATACCTCGCGTTGCAATGGCAAACCACGCATCCACTAGTATCACAGCAACAATAGAAGTCACCACCGAACTGGTTGTACTACTACTCAAGCTTTCAGTATTTGGTTTAATACGCAGACCAAAATGGCACGCCACTAGTGTTACAACAAAACCAAACATCAGGCCTTTAATTAAACCGAGTATTAAATTAACTGGCTGTACCACCAGCGGTAAATAATCAAAAAAGAACCTAAAGCTAATACCTAGCTCGTGATTAGCAGAGAATGCTCCACCAGAAATCGCCCAAAATGACGTCCATAACACAAGAAATGGTGCAATAAATGTCAAGCCTAATACTTTGGGTAAAATCAGCCTCAGTATGCGCGAGATACCCATGGTGGTAAGTGCATCAATTTCCTCGGTAACGCGCATCACACCTATTTGCGCTGTCATAGCGGAACCCGAGCGACCTGCAACTAAAACCGCCATCAGCACCGGGCCTAATTCTCGTATAATCGCCAAGCCCATGATATTTACAATAAAAATATCAGCGCCAAAAATACGCAATTGCCGCGCCATGAGATAAGCCATGGCAACGCCTATCATAAAACCAAGTAGCGCTGTTACAGGTAATGCTGTGACGCCACTTTTGTAAATGTTAGCGCTAAATTCACGCCAAGGAAAATCTTGCGGGCGCCGTATTAAGTAAGCCACTTCTATCAAAAGCAAGCCAACCAGTTGTATAAAATCCTTGATATGCTGAACAAAAAAAATGATACGTAAACCTAAGCCAGCTAAGGGCGAAAACAAGTCATGACGTGTTCGACTAGGTGGAGAAGCAGATAAATTAACTAGCATATCCAACAGTTCAACCTGATCTGGCTTGATAGTCACGTTTGCATTAAGTTTGTCACCCCAACCGCTAATCAAAACTGCAGCGCCTGCAGCGTCTAGCTGCTCTATATTTTGTAAATCCCAATGCATAAAAGGATCTGTAAAAAACGGAGTCAGGGATTTTTTAAGTTCGGCAAAGTCATTCTCAACTACGCGCAGCGACCATTGACCAGTCAGCACGATAGATTTACGTGCCTGAGAATCCTGTTCAATATTAAAACTTGCCGCCGTCATTGAGCCCCCTTATGTATCACCTTATTATATATAACACACATTTAATTAAGAAACATGGAAATAAGTAATAATTTCAATTGGTTAAATATTTTATTATAGATAAATATTAAAAATATTGTAAGTAAACATATAGCCAAGCGACCAATGTTTGCTTGGATACACTCACACAGTTTTTACATCACAGAAATCTAGCATGGTGTGGGTACTCAATAATTTTTTAATTACTACAGGAGTAACGAAATGAACATGAAAATCAACAAAATTGCACTAATTACATTAGCGCTATTATCAACAGTAGCATTTACTGCAACCTCTTTTGCCGCCGAGCCAATGCTAAGTACGGGTGGTTACGCACGTCAATTGCACACCATGGGCATGATGAAAATGCTGGATGCAAATGGTGACCACATGGTGACAAGTGCTGAGTTTGATGACTATTATGGCAAACTCTTTGATGAGTTAGACACAGACAAAGATGGTTCTGTCGATACTAAAGAGTGGGTTGGTGTTAATGGCAAAACCAAACTAAGTTTAGCGACTGGTGGTTATAGCCGCGAATTACGTACCATGAAAATGATGGGTATGATGGATACAGATAATGACCATAAAATCACTAAGGAAGAATTCATCAATTATCATAAAAAGATTTTCACTGCCATGGACAAAGCAGGTGATGGTCAAATTACTGCACAAGAATGGTTAGGCAAACATATTGGCAAATAAATAATTTAGCCGCTATTAAAAAGGTCGGATTTTCTGACCTTTTTAATTAATTTTTTAGGTAATAACTGTTGGCGTATCACGGCCAGCTCTTTGTTTAAGCTCAGAAATCTGCAAAGAAATTTGTATCATTTCAGCTAATGCCACTTGCGCATCCAAATGATGGTTTGCACTGTCTGGCTCAAATGACTCTAAATACACACGTAATGTTGCACCTTCTGTGCCTGTGCCGGATAGCCTGAATACGATGCGTGAGCCATCTGTGAACAAAATGCGAATGCCTTGCTTAGTGCTAACAGAGCCATCAATTGGATCGGTATAGCTAAAATCATCACAATTTTTAACCGTATAACGACCAAACGTTTGATTAGGTAAAGTAGAAAAACTTGCATATATATGTTCCATCACACTATTGGCAGCCTCAAGCGGAATCGCCTCATAGTCATGACGTGAATACACATTGCGACCAAACTGCAACCAGTGGCGCTTCACAATTCGTTCAACCGATTGACGTTTAATCGCCAAAATATTCAGCCAAAACAATACGGCCCACAGCCCATCTTTCTCGCGTACATGACTGGAACTAGTACCAAAGCTCTCCTCACCACAAATTGTGACTTTACCCGCATCCATGAGATTGCCAAAAAATTTCCAACCAGTAGGTGTTTCAAAACATGGAATACCCAGCTCCTCAGCTACACGATCCACCGCGCCGCTGGTAGGCATAGAACGCGCCACGCCCGCAATGCCTTGTATATAACCAGGGGCTAACTTGGCATTTGCTGCAATCAAAGCTAAGCTATCCGATGGCGTCACAAAAAAACCTTTGCCTAAAATCATGTTGCGGTCGCCATCACCATCCGATGCTGCCCCAAAGTCAGGAGACGCTTCTCCTGCGTACATAACTTTCACTAAGTCTTCCGCATAGGTTAAGTTTGGGTCTGGGTGACCGCCAGCAAAGTCTTCAGAAGGGTCGCAATTCATCAAACAGTCTTGAGCGGCGCCTAAACGATTGAGAAAAATCTCTTTTGCATAAGGTCCAGTCACTGCATGCATGCCATCAAACTTCATTTTAAAACCACTGGTTAATAATGATTTAATCGCCTCAAAGTCAAATAGTGTCGCCATTAAATCGGCATAATCAGTCACTGGATTAAATACCTGCACAACAAAATCACCAAATTTGGTTTCAGCTAATGTGTTTAAATCAATATCGGGTAAATCTGCAATTTTGTATTCTGTAATTTTTTTACTTAACGCAAACACCGCTTCAGTAATGGTTTCTGAGGCAGGGCTACCATTAGATACATTATATTTAATGCCGAAATCACCATCTTTTCCACCTGGATTATGGCTAGCTGAAAGCACCAAACCGCCAAAGGTTTTGTATAAGCGAATCACATGTGATGCAGCAGGTGTAGAAAGGATACCGCCCTGCCCCACCATCACTCGCGCAAAACCATTAGCTGCTGCCATTTTAATAATAGTTTGAATCGCAACGCTATTGTAATAACGTCCATCGCCGCCCAAGACCAAAGTAGCACCTTGTGGAATAGTCAAACTATCAAAAATACTTTGTACAAAGTTTTCTAAATAATGAGCCTGCTGAAAAACTTTTACTTTTTTTCGTAAGCCAGAAGTGCCTGGTTTTTGGTCTAAAAAAGCCTGTGTTGAAACATGGCGAATAAGCATGATAGAACTCTTTAATAATTAATTAATCTCAATAGCACCATGCTATCAAGCTAATATTGCAAGTTGACTTTACAAGCTATTATCTTGATAATCCACAGCCTACGAATGGGGGATTAGCTCAGTTGGTAGAGCAGCGGACTCTTAATCCGTTTGTCGCGAGTTCGAACCTCGCATCCCCTACCAAATTATAAGCGACTTCCAGCAATGGGAGCTTTTTTTATTGGTCGACCGTAGCCAAATCGTAACCTTCGAAAACAGAATCAATGCGTGAAGCAGCAGTTGCAAGATGGTCTGGCGCTAGATGTGCATAGCGTTCAACCATCGATGCAGTCTTCCAACCACCCAGTCTTTGTAACTCATGTGTTGGCGTTCCTGCTTGCCTTTGCCAAGTAGCCCAAGTATGTCGCAGGTCATGCCATTTAAAGTCAGTGATAGCAGCGCGTTCTAAAGCTAGTTTCCATGCTTTAGTATTTGCGGCCTTAAATGGCTTTCCGCGATAGGTAAATACGCTTGTTGGATGCTTACCTTTCTGTCGAGCTACAGGAGTTGACCTTATGACCAAGGTTATGCAAACAGCGTCTCAAACTAACTTATCGTGATAATTTAAGTCAGCTACAAAAAGTACATGAATTCCATATAGTTTATGAGTATTAACAAAACAGTTTCACACAACGAGTGTTATATTCAGTTGGTAGCCTTTACATCTAATCATTGGTTGCATTTTTATTAGAATAATTACATAATTCTTCTAATGTAATTCTATCAATATCGTAAGGAATCTAAAATGAGCAATCAAACTATAGATACGGCTATTGCAAAACGCATGGTCAAAGGACATATGATTCGAGGCGCATCTATTATTGGTGCTTCAGGAGGCTGGTCTGTAGTGCTGAAAATTGGTACTGAAGAAATGCCTCTAGTTACGCAACGTACCGACAGGCCGCGTCTTTGGAGTTCACTAGATAGTTGCGTCAGTTACTTAAAAGGCGAGTTGCACATTGCACGTTTTGACCTGCTGGATGCTACTCACTATAACAAAGCTGTAATTGCTGGGAAAGTTCGTAAAGACACAGCAGAGCGTATGCGTCATGCGCATGAGTCTGCAGCTTACGATAAGTGGTTTCGCGAGGGCGTACAGGCTTCTATTAACGATCCGCGGCCTTCTATTTCAAATGAAGAAGCTAAAGCTAAATCAAGAGCTGCGATTCAACATGTGATTGATGCCAGGAAGCTAACACGTGCGGATTAAGTGGCGTGCGCTAGCTCTCGATGACTTATTAGAAATCGTGGCATACATTGCTGAAGAGAATCCATCGGCAGCCTTTGATGTAGATGATGAAATTCATAGACAAGTTGAATTACTTGTTACACATCCCAATATTGGCCGTAGAGGGCGTATCAAAGGTACAAAGGAGCTGGTCATAAGCAATTTATCTTATGTACTACCTTATAGAGTCGTTGATGAAATTGTGGAAATTCTTAGGGTATATCACACCTCACGACAATGGCCAAAGAGTATAGAAGCTTTGAGAGTAAAATAAGATTGTTAGTTTTAGTTGCTGGCTGCATTTAGCTCCAGAAGTTGAGTTAAATTTTTTATATTAGATTTATGGAGAATGTTCACTAATAGAGGTAAAGTTTTATACAAAGCTGCAATCTTTAATTTTTTAAAAAACTAAATAGCTAAGCTACTATATTAAGGTTTTATGGCGCTATATGAATTAGCAATACTTGGAAATCCAACTCGCGCCCAACTTGACGAGCTAACCAAAAAACTGGTTCAAGCTGCAGAACTGTAGAAGGTCAATTACCCCCTCTTAAAGGCGCCGTAGCGTGGTTAAACTCGCCACCACTGACTGCTGAAGCGTTGCGTGGCAAAGTAGTACTCATTGATTTCTGGACTTACTCATGCATTAATTGCCTTCGCTCTTTACCATATATTCAAGCTTGGGCTGATAAGTATCGAGATCAAGGCCTTGTCGTTATTGGCGTTCATGCACCTGAGTTTGCTTTTGAGAAAAATATTACCAATGTCAAAAAAGCAACTCAAGATCTAGGCATTACTTATCCTGTGGCAATTGATAATAACTATGCGATTTGGCAAGCTTTTAATAATAAATACTGGCCCGCACACTATTTTATAGATGCCAAAGGTCAGATTCGTTATCATCATTTTGGTGAAGGGGAGTATGATAAATCTGAGCATATTATTCAAGAATTACTAACAGAAGCTGGTAAAACCAATGTTTCTACAGGCGTTGCCACGACCGATGCTCAAGGTATTCAGATGGCTTCAGATATGTCAACAATACAATCGCCAGAAACCTATATTGGTTATGCACAAGCAAAAAACTTCACATCGACTGAAGAGCAAGTACATGATAGTGCCCATACTTACACCTTACCTACCAAGCTAGCTTTAAATCAGTGGGGCTTAGATGGAAAGTGGCATATAGAAGATGAAAAAGCAATTTTAGTCGGCCAACATGGCCACATTACTTACCATTTTCACGCCAGAGATTTACACCTTGTGCTGGGCCCTAATGCCAATGGCAAACCAGTGCGATTCAAAGTTTTAATTGATGGAAAAGCTCTAGGGGCAGATCACGGTGTGGACGTTGATTCTGAGGGCAATGGCATAGTGATTGGCGAACGCTTATATCAGTTAGTTAGGCAAAAAATCGTAAAAGATAGCGTGTTTGAAATCGAATTTCTTGATCCAGGTGTGCAGGCGTTTGCATTCACTTTTGGATAACAAAAAAATCCATACTATTTAAAGGAGTCACCAGCATGAGCATTTTCAAAACAGAAACCAAGCAATGGTCTATTCAAACAACACTTACTAATGCTATTCGAATAATACTATTGCTTAGCATTGGCACACTAATAAGTTATAGCACAGCATTTGCGTCCGAAGTAGCCGTTGTAATTCCTCCACCAGCCAGCGATGAACCTATAGCTAATATTCATTCAGAGACGATGGTGCTGGCAGGCGGTTGTTTCTGGGGTATTCAAGGAGTATATCAGCATGTAAAAGGTGTCAAAAATGTTGTGTCTGGCTACTCCGGTGGCAATCGCAATACTGCCTTTTACGACAAAGTAAGCAAAGGCGACACAGGGCATGCCGAGTCAGTACAGATCACCTATGATCCAACACAGATAACTTATGGTAAATTATTGCAAATATTTTTCTCCGTAGCACACAACCCGACTGAACTTAACCGCCAAGGCCCAGACTCTGGTACACAGTATCGTTCCGCGGTCTTTCCTATCAATGAATCACAAAAAAATATAGCGCAGGAATATTTAGCACAACTCAATCAAGCTAAAGTATTTAAGGCGCCAATTGTTACGCGTGTTGAAACATACCGTGCTTTTTACCCAGCTGAGGGCTACCATCAGAATTTTTTAACGCTAAACCCAAATTACCCTTACATTGTGTTTAACGATTTGCCTAAAATTGAGCAGTTAAAGCAGACATTCCCAATTCTGTATCAAGTTAAACCTGTACTCGTAGGAACTACATTACACTAGACAAAAGAGTGGTAAATTAATAAATTAAAGGCTAGTTCATTGAAAAATAAAACCATTGCTATTCTAGAGAGCCGCTCTGGCGAGCAGCTTGCCGACATTGTCAGGAAATATGGTGGAAAAGCTCTTTTAGCACCTGCATTAGCTGAAATTCCGGACATAGACCCAGTACATATAGCAGAGTTAATTAACAACTGGGATATAAGCCCACCGGATATTTTTATATTTCAAACCGCAGTGGGTGTTAAGGCCTTATTTGCTACTACAGACCAGCTGCATCTTACTGGCAGATTATTGAGGTTTCTTGAACTGGCCACGGTTGCCGTGCGTGGCCCTAAACCCACCGCAGCTTTACGCTCTCGTCAAGTGCGCATTGACTTGCGCGCAGAAGACCCCTACACCACCCATGAAATCATTGCTGCATTTGGCACAACAAGTATCAGAGGCAAGACAATCGTAGTACAGCGTTATGGCAGCACTAATCTTGAACTGCAGCAATTATTGACGGATAAAGGAGCAAACATCACTGAAATTGCCACCTATCGCTGGAGCATGCCAGACACACAACCACTGATTCTACTAATGAATTCACTAGATCAAAACATTGTTGATATGGTTTGTTTTACCAGTGCATCGCAAGCAGAGAATCTATTTACTCTGGCAAAAAGCTTGGGTAGAGAACAGCAACTAATTGCAAGTATCAATCGAAGCTTAATCGCCTCCATCGGCCCTGTATGTAGTAATGCGCTAGATAAGTTGGGGGTCAGAGTTGATATTGAGGCGCGCCCGCCTAAACTTGGACCGCTGATTAGTGCAATCAACGACAAATTTGCTGAATAGCGAATAAGTCTATTTGCTTGATAAACCCATAGCAGAAAGTCTATATTGTCTAGTGGGTACTGCTAACTACTGGCCGAACTTTAACAATTCAATAAAGTCTAATTGATTAGCTAAGATAAATTCGTTTAAATTGTAATCCTAATAATCTTGTAGTTGCTAGCAACGACTTAATGAGGGGCGACGTCATGTTACAACCAGCATTAACTGCTAAACAGTGTAAGCCATGTCAAGGCGGCATTCCTCCACTTTCCATGCAAGAAGCGCAAAAGTACCTGAATCAGGTGCCGGGTTGGGAGCTGCTAGATCATGGTACAAAACTTAAACGGAGTTTTCATGGCGGCGACTTCACGAGCGCGTTGAAGCTAGTCAATGAAATCGGCGAACTATGTGAGAATGAGGGCCATCATGCTGACATCACGTTGGGCTGGGGGTATTGCAAGGTTATATTCCAAACTCACAAAATCAACGGCCTCCATGAAAATGACTTCATTATGGCGGCTAAGGTCAATGAACTAGCAAGTAGATTGAGCATGGATGCTAGCCATGCCGCTGCCAAAATGTGCAGAGTGGCTTAAAACTGTAAGTCTAGCCGGCCTACCTGCACAGAGTTCATTAAATAACCCATGCTGGGGGGTGCCAACTGACCGCATACTTTGAAGGAGATATCAAATGACTTGGGATCTCGGCTGGATAGCTTTTATTATTGCCTGTGCTATCGTGTTTGTTACTTCGGCAATCCGCATCTTCCGCGAGTATGAACGCGGCGTTGTTTTCACATTGGGCCGTTTCTCGAAGATCAAGGGGCCTGGACTGGTCATCATCATCCCGCTAATCCAGCAGGTGGTAAGAGTGGATTTGCGCACCATGGTGCTAGAGGTGCCGACCCAAGACATAATCTCGCGTGACAATGTATCAGTCAAAGTCAGTGCCGTTGTTTATTTGCGGGTGATTGATGCAGAAAAGGCGATCATTCAGGTAGTGGATTATCTCAATGCCACCAGCCAACTGGCGCAGACTATGTTGCGCTCAGTGCTGGGCAAACACCTGCTGGACGATATGCTGGCAGAGCGGGAAAAACTCAACCTAGACATCCAGCAGGCATTGGACGCTCAAACCGATACTTGGGGCATCAAGGTCTCCAACGTCGAGATTAAACAGGTTGACCTGACCGAATCTATGATACGCGCCATCGCCAGGCAAGCCGAGGCAGAGCGCGAACGCCGCGCCAAAGTGATTCATGCCGAGGGCGAACTGCAGGCTGCGGAGAAGCTATTCCAAGCCGCCAAGATACTAGCGCAAGAGCCACAGGCGATTCAGCTACGCTACCTAGAAACGCTCACAGTAATTGGCGCAGACAAGAATACCACCGTCATCTTCCCGTTGCCAATGGACCTCGTCAATGCCTTCTTGGGTAAAACGAAATGAAGGCAGCTAGTGCTTTAAGACTGAAACCGCCTGTAGCCTTGAAGAATGATAAAAAGGATATCTGCAGACACGGCAGCTACTTGTAGCTGGTTTTTAGAGAACAACCAGATTTATTACCCGCTTTAGCAAATATCCAAATTAAAGAAAATAGACGTATTATTACTTCTTAATGGCATCTGAGGTATTGGTTGGTCTATCTGTCATCGATGTTCCTGGCTTATAAGCTTTCTTAATGTATTTATTGCCGTTTTTCTCGATGACTGATATCCATCCAGTATTCCAATGAATCACAGCTGCGCCATTCTCCTCTTTCCAAGTTCCATGTTTCATCGCATCGCCATGTGTTCCAGAAGCAGTGCCGTCTTTGCTAAAAGTGGCCTGAAAAGGCTTACCATTAGTGTCATTCAGCGTCCAAGAGCCGTCGAATTCTCCAGCCATCACGCTGCTCGAAATACCGATAAAAAGCGCAATCATAGACAGTAATATAGATTTTTTATTGCTATTGCTTATCATTTCTGTGACCTTATTCTGGATTAGTAAGTGGTTAATTTATAACGATTTCAGATAACTTGCAACATATCTGAGAGATATGGACAAAAGTAAATGTTATTTGTTCTAATAATTTGAGATTTTATTCGTATAATCTGCTTTTTGTTCCTTGTTTCAAGGTTACATGACTGTTATAGTTGCCACTATATGAAGCTATTTCGTTTGATTTCAGTTTTTTTAATATTGGTGTTGGCTTCTAGCCCAGTGCTAGCTACTGTCTGTGCAGCTTCCTGCACGCTACATTCCATGAACAATACTCAGAAGACACTCAGCATGGAGATTCCTGCTATGGAGGCTAGTCATTGTAAGTTAATGCAAGCGCAATCCACTGAGCGTAAGTCAACTGACCATAGCAAACAAACCCAAAACAAAAGCTGCATGATGTCTGCCTGTAACTTCTCAATGACTGCAACACTAGACTTCGGTCATCAAAATTTCTCATTTAACGACAGCAATATTCAGCCGTTACACTTCAATTCTTTCAGGCTATCTGCCGATTCATACCCCCCTATAAAACCTCCTGCCTGATTTAACGTATAGGGACCATTGCGTCCTGTTTCGTTATTTTTAGTGTTTTAGGAGCGTTTTATGAATACCTTTATTGGTAATTTTCTGCTTTTCTGCTCATTATCATTGGCTGCATTCTCTGCGCATGCTGATCATAATATGTACCATCAAACTACTGGTTCAGCCCAAGTGTCGACAACTGCATTATCTTTAGATGATGCAGTCCAACTGGCCATTCAGAACCAACCATTAATTCAGTCACTAGATGATGCTGCTGCTGCTGCTCGTGAAGCAGCAATTGCGGAAGAACAGTTGCCAGACCCCAAACTAAAGTTTGGTGTGATTAATCTGCCAATAAATACTGGCGCTGCTTTCAGGTTTGATCGTGATGACATGACCATGTCCAATATTGGGATTTCTCAAGACGTTATCCCAAAACTAAAGCGCGATGCTGCTTCCCATAAAATGGAGGCTGAAGCCGATCAGTATCATTCCGAACAACTCATGACCATTAGATCCATTCAACGCGATGTTGCTTTGGCTTGGCTAGATGTTTTCGAAGCACAGAAAAAAACTGAGCTATACGCAAAAATTGCCGACGAAATGGCGGTTGAACGCAAAGTAGCACTTGCTCGCATTAATTCAGGTGGGTCTTCTCCCAGCGATGCGCTCCAGTTGGATAAAGAGCGTGCAATGACCAATGATCAATATTTCGTTGCTAAGCGTGATGAGCAAAAAGCGCGTGCGATGCTGGCACGTTGGATAGGAAGCGCTGCAAAGAACCCTATTTCATATGATTTGCCAACTATTACAGCCAAACTTCCCGAGACAGGTGCTGTCGCAAAGGCTGAAATTGACAACCACCCTGCTTTGCAAAATGCGCGACAGGCAGAGTTAGTTGCTCAATCAGATGTAGATATAGCAAAAGCAGAGCGCCTTAAAAACTGGAACTGGGAAGTCAGCTATGGTAAACGCCGCTCTAATTTAAGCGATATGCTCAGCGTTCAATTCTCAATCGACCTCCCTTGGAACAAAGCTAATCGCGAAGATAAACGTACAAGTGAAAAATTACTCATGATAGAGCGGGCACAAAAGCTAACCGACGACCGTCGCCTTGAACTAACAGCAGAGCTGGCCTCAGCACGTGCTGAATGGGAAGCCGCCGAAGCCCGTGAAACTGAGCATCAGACAAACTTAATTCCTGTCGCCAATGCACGTTTAAATTTACTGCAAGCCAGCTATGCAGCAGGTAAGGCCTCGTTGGCCGACGTTTGGGATGCCCGTCGCGATGTGCTTGAAATAGAAATGGATCACTGGGGAATATTGACTGACAGACAGCGTGCAGCTGTCAAGATTGGTTACTTACTTAACGACAATCGCATATTCAAAGGTAATTAATCATGAAACGACTCCATTTGTTATTAGCAATAGTTTTTGCAGTTTTAATCGGCATCATTATCTGGTTAGGCTGGGATAAATTTCATTCCAAAGTATCTACTGAATCTATAGTGAACGAGTCCATGCCCTCAACTTCGATGGGCATCAAACCTGCCGTGCCTGCTGGAGTCGTTCAAGACAATAGCGGCAAAGTCGTTAAGTACTGGTATGACCCGATGGTGCCTACACAGAAGTTTGATAAGCCTGGCAAATCCCCTTTTATGGAGATGCAGCTTGAACCAAAATATGCTGAAGCAGATGGAGAGGATGCTGGTGTCGTCATATCATCCCAAACACAGCAAAGTCTTGGCATTCGTTTAGCTAAAGTTGAAATGCATGAGTTTGGCAATAAGCTTTCTGCAGTTGGACGTATTGAGCCAGATGAGCGTAAATTATATGTAATACAGACTCGTATTCTAGGTTTTGTTGAACGCTTATTAGTGCGGGCTATGGGTGACCAAGTCAGTAAAGGGCAAAAAGTGGCTGAGATATACGCACCGGAATTATTAGCAGCGCAACAAGAGTATTTAGCTTTGAAGGGCTATGAAAGTGACTCTGTAAAAAATGGATTAGCTGTCAGCGGCCTTGCGCATGCTGCTCGTAGCCGTCTTAAATTATTGGGCATGTCCGAAGGCGAAATTGCTGCCATTACCCTGTCTGGTATATCCAACACGCGTTTTGGTATTTATGCGCCTGCTTCAGGCGTATTGACTGAACTTAATGTGCGTGAAGGCGGGCAATTAATGCCAGGCACCAGTTTGATGCAAATTACCGATTTATCCAAAGTCTGGTTAATTGCTGATGTGCCCGAACGTGATGCATCAAAACTAAAACTAGGCAATGCTGCTGAAGTGCAATTACAGGGACTAGCGGATCCGATTAAAGGCAAGATAAGCTATATTTATCCTTCTTTAGATGCAACGACACGCTCACTGCAAGTGCGTGTTGAACTGTCAAATAAAGGCGGTCTGTTACGCCCTAGTATGTACGCCAGTGTTGATTTTACTGGAGAGTCACACGAAGCATTGTCTGTACCAAGCGAGGCCGTGATTGTTACTGGTACCAGAAAAGTAGTGATTGTTAAACTCAAAAATGGCTTCCATCCGGTAGACGTTACTACGGGGCAGGAAAATAATAACACTACCGAGATTCTTCAAGGCGTATCAGCAGGTGATGACGTGGTTGCGTCTGGCCAGTTTCTCATTGATTCGGAAGCCTCATTATCTGGTGTTCTAAGCAAACTTTCGCAACCAGCAGAAAAAGAGGGGGCGTTGTCAGATATGGGCATGAAAGAGCCTGCCATGGATGAGTTAAGCAAAGTGAAGATACCAGAAAAAACCTCTGAGAAGATGCCTGTTGGTCATGGCAAAGTGATGAAGATTGACGCGAAGTCTGGAAAAGTCACCCTCGCACATCAGCCAATTACAGAATTAGGCTGGTCGTCAATGACGATGGGCTTCACTGTTAAAGACACTAAGTCACTTGCAAAGCTCACGGTGGGTGATATGGTGCAATTTACACTCAAATCCAATCCTAAAACTGAACAATACGATATTGAGCATATCGATAAACAAACCCCAATGACTCCTGCCAATACGTTGGGAGAAAAACCATGATTGCCCAATTGATACGCTGGTCAGCAGCAAATCGACTAATGGTCATACTAGTCACTTTGATGGTGACGGCATGGGGCATCTTTGCTATGCTCAAAACACCATTAGATGCTATTCCAGACCTATCTGACACACAAGTAATTATCCGTACTCAATGGTCAGGGCAGGCACCACAAATCGTAGAGAATCAGGTCACTTATCTGCTCACCACCACCATGCTTTCTGTGCCTGGTGTTAAAACCGTACGTGGCTATTCATTTTTTGGTGATTCCTTCGTTTACGTATTATTTAACGATGGTACTGACCAGTACTGGGCGCGTTCACGCGTACTAGAGTATTTAAGCCAGATATCGTCACGCTTACCCAAAGGCGCTTCACCCAGCCTTGGTCCAGATGCGACAGGTGTAGGCTGGGTGTATGAGTACGCGCTGGTTGATAAATCGGGGAAGCATGATTTAAGTGAACTACGTTCCATACAAGACTGGTTTTTAAAGTTTGAGCTGAAGACCATTCCAGGTATTGCCGAAGTAGCGACTATCGGTGGCATGGTCAAACAATATCAGGTGCAGATAGATCCGAATAAATTACGTGACTACAAACTGCCTTTGAGTAAAGTCATCTCTGCGATTCAGATGGCTAATCAGGAAACTGGTGGTGCGGTTGTTGAGTTGGCTGAAGCCGAATATATGGTGCGGGCACATGGCTATCTGGAGTCACTGAATGATTTCCGTAATATTCCTATTAGTGTTTCTGAAATGGGCACGCCCATACTACTTTCTGATGTTGCACATATTCAGATTGGCCCAGAGTTACGACGAGGGGTGGCAGAGCTGAATGGTCAAGGCGAAGTGGCTGGAGGCGTGATTGTCGTACGCTCAGGACAAAATGCTTTAGAAGTCATTGATGCGGTTAAAGCTAAATTAGAAACCCTGAAAAAAAGCCTGCCGCAGGGCGTGGAAATTGTGACTACTTATGACCGCTCACAACTCATTAAACGCGCTGTCGACAATCTCACTCATAAGCTTATCGAAGAGTTTATTGTTGTGGCACTGATTTGCATTATCTTCTTGTGGCATTTCAGATCGGCTTTGGTCGCAATCGTTGCCTTACCCTTAGGCGTGCTGATTAGCTTTATCGTGATGTATTACCAAGGCATTAATGCCAATATTATGTCATTGGGGGGCATTGCGATTGCGATTGGTGCCATGGTCGATGCAGCCATTGTGATGATTGAAAATGCACATCGAAAGCTGGAAAATTTTCGCCATGAGCATGGGGAACTTAATAATAAGCAGCGCATTGACGTCATTATTCAAGCAGCCAGTGAAGTTGGGCCGGCACTATTCTTTTCCTTACTAATTATCACACTGTCATTTATTCCTGTGTTTACGTTAGAGGCGCAAGAAGGCAAGCTATTTGCGCCACTGGCTTTTACTAAAACCTATGCCATGGCAGCGGCCGCAGGGTTATCTGTGACATTAGTGCCAGTGTTAATGACATTTTTTATTCGAGGCAAGATTCGCTCAGAAACCGAAAATCCGCTTAATCTCTGGTTAATCGCGATTTATAAACCTATGCTAGGCAGTGTGTTACGACACCCCAAATTAACGATAGGCACAGCGATTATTGTGGTGTTAATGACTCTATGGCCACTCGCGAAACTGGGCAGTGAGTTTATGCCGCCACTAGATGAGGGGGATTTACTGTATATGCCAACGGCATTACCTGGATTATCAGTGGCAAAAGCCTCTGAAATTCTGCAACTAAGCGACCGGCTGATTAAAACGGTGCCAGAAGTTAAGTCTGTATTTGGTAAAACAGGTCGTGCTGAAACGGCTACCGACCCCGCACCATTAGAAATGTTAGAAACGACCATCCAGTTTAAGCCACGTTCGGAATGGCGTGCAGGCATGACTACCGAGAAGCTGATTAAAGAGCTGGACAGTCGGCTTAAAATACCGGGCATGGCCAACGTATGGGTGGAACCCATTCGCAATCGAATTGACATGCTTTCTACCGGCATTAAAAGTCCGGTCGGCATCAAGATTGGCGGACCTGATCTAGCCATCCTTGAACAACTCGGCCAAGAAGTCGAACACATCATTAAAAAAGTACCAGGTGCAAGCTCTGTCATTGCGGAACGTGTAACAGGTGGGCGTTATATCGATATTCGTATTGATCGACTGAAAGCTGCTCGCTATGGGCTGAACATTGCTGAAGTGCAAGAATTAATATCTACAGCGATTGGTGGAGATAATATTGCTGAAAAATTGGATGGCTTAGCGCGCTTCCCAATTAACGTGCGTTTCCCACGTGAATTACGTGATTCCGTTGATAAACTTAAAACTCTGCCTATCGTCACCGAAGCGGGAGCCACTGTGCCACTTGGCGCTGTTGCTGACATTGCTATCACCGATGGCCCACCCATGATTAAAAGTGAAAATGCACGACCCAATGTCTGGGTCTATGTGGATATACAAGACCGTGATTTAGGTGGTTTTGTGAATGAGGCGAAAGCGACTTTAGATAAAGAGTTGCAACTGCCAGCAGGGTATTCACTGAATTGGTCTGGGCAGTTTGAATATTTTGAACGCGCCTCCAAGCGCTTGAGCTATGTCGTGCCCATGACGCTGGGCATTATATTCATCATGCTATTCATGGCGTTTAAGCGCATTGGCCCAGCGATACTGATTTTATCCAGCTTACCGTTTGCATTAGTGGGTGCTATTTGGTTTCTTTACCTTCTTAAATTTCATTTTTCTATTGCCAGTGGTGTGGGCATGATTGCACTGGCAGGATTGGCTGCTGAGTTTGGCATCATCATGTTGGTCTATCTGGATGATGCACTCGATCGTTATAGAAAAGCCGACAAATTGAATACTTTAGAAGACTGGCATGCCGCATTGATTGAAGGAGCAGCACTAAGGATCAGACCTAAAGCTATGACGGTGGCAGTGATATTAGCTGGCTTGATTCCAATTTTAATTGGTACAGGAACAGGCTCAGAAGCCATGAGTCGCATAGCAGCGCCGATGATTGGCGGAATGCTGACTGCGCCATTGCTTTCTCTATTTGTGTTACCGGCCGCTTATATGCTACTTAGGCGTAAGGATTGGTATTAATTAGAAGTCTTTTTTGCAAGCATTACATTTTTTATGTTTATTTATAAGGCAATATCAAATGAAAAACACTATTTTAATAACTCTCATATTTTCAGTTTTAAGTACAACGGCAATCCCAAGCTATGCAACTGACAAAATAGCCATGCCTATGCCTGAAAAATCCACTGTAGCGCATGAAAGTATGACAGGTAAAGGTACAGTGATTTTAATTAGTAAAGACAAAAGTAAGGTAACCCTTAAACATGAACCGATTGCTGCAATTCAATGGCCTGCCATGACCATGGAGTTTAAGGTTAAAAGTAGTGCTGTTCTCGCTAAAACGAAAGTGGGCGATAAAGTAAGTTTTACTTTGGCACCTGATGGTAAAAATTATATGGTGACTACTATTAAATGAATTAACTTACAGCTGATTATCTGTAAGCAATCATACAATTTCTTATTTTAATTAATACGTGCTACAACTCTTGCAAACCCTGATCATTGAAGTAATAGATGTTTTCATGTTTGAAAGCAAAGCGACCACCCTTCAGGCGTATTTGTGGTTCCAAGGTAAAGAAGCCTGCATCTCTAAGTGTACGTTTTACATCGGGTGCAATAAAGTCCAAATGTTGCATATCTTTTTGAACACCGTGCCCTAGGTAATCTTAGAGCGAATAGAAAGAATCCGCCCAATGAAAATAGACGCTGTACTTAACTGATTAGTAATAACCAATACTAAGATAGTAGACTATATTATGAAAATGAAATCCCTATTAGGGCAACTGCGCATACAATCAAGGCAATGAATAACTAATACATCGGCACGAAACGGCTAGCTTCGATCATCATAAAGCTGCCGCCAATAGCGACGTAAGTGGTCAGCGTGACAGGATTTGAACCTGCGGCCCCTAGTCCCCCAGTCAGAGCATTCTTTGATTAATTAATTTAATATAAACAATAAGTTAGCTATATTAATTTGGCACATAGAGTAAAAAACTTATCCTTGTACAAACAAGTACCCGCGCGGGGTTACTTAATTCTATGAGCCAACTCTAACGCCCATTACAAATAGCCCGATCTTGTAAAATAATTGCTTGGCACGCTCTTAGTTGGTCGGCGGTGTCGTTGGCGTCGCTGCCGAGTCTAATAGCAATTGCTCCAATCTCTGCCGGTAGTCGGACGCTACAGGTTTCATTACTGACGCTGGCGCTGGGGGTAGCGTCGGGCAAACTGTGATTGATTTCGTTATGGCCGGAGATGAGGCGCATCCTGCGAGCGCCAAGGTTAAGATCATTAATAGTTTTATCGCGTGCTTGTATTTCATTTTTATAACTCTCCTGTAAAGCGCTGATCGTGGTGGCCTGTTGAATAGCCGCCTGTCTTTCTTTTGCGAGTACCGCTTGTTGCGCGGCAACGGTTGCTATGACATCCGCGGCCTTCTGCTTATCCCATTGCGCTTGGACTTCGGCTTTGCCAATGGCGATGTAATGTCCGGTGAACGAGTGCCAAGCTGCCCACAACGCGATAACTAATGCTAGCAAGGCTATGCCCTTGGCTAACAGTTGATAAGGCGCAGGGATTAAACTAAGCGGGTTCATTGGCCCCCCGGTTCTGTTTTAGCTTTCATCCCAATAGCCACGCCGCCGCCAGCTAGTACAAGGCCTGCGCCAGTGCCATATTGCACGGCGTCCCAAGCTTGCCCTTTATAGATGGCATAGAGTGCGCAACCTAAAAATACCAATACCGTTAGCGCCCATAAAAAGCGCGCCATGTCATAGGTTTGGCCATCAATGCCTGTTAGCCAGTCTTTAAATATTTTTTTCATATATGCCCCTATCCAAGGCTAAGCGCCAAGGCCAATCCTGCTAAAACAATAATCACTAAAAGTACATCTAAAAAGTCTTGATCATTCATATATCCCCCGCGCCAAAGCGTAGATCGTTCGCGATACGCCCTGCCCAGCCGGATCCAAAAGTCGGCCATGCTCTTAGCTTACGCATAAAGTCTAAGCGCTCGCCCAGTACACGCATGATCTGTTTATCGGCGGGCATGGCTTGCGCCGCAGCCAAAGATGCTGACCCAAAGTTTCCATCGTCCGCTACGCCAAGGGCGCGTTGATAAGCGCGAAGCGCAGTTTGGATGCCGCTATTTACGGCAAAGTCAAAGAGTTGGAAGGCCACGCTTCCAGGTAAAGTGTCGCCAGCTAAAGGCAACCAAAAATCTTGATAATAAATATCGCGCGCTTGATCGCGCGTTAAGTTTTTAATATCTACGGTAGGATAGCTGCGCTTTGAAATACCCCAGTTCGTCTCGCCACCTGGATCGGCAGGGTTGAAAACATACCCGCCTTCGTTGCCGAGAAGCCGATCAAAAGAAGTATTAAAATCTGTCATCATTTTTTATCTCTAGCTAAAATATTTAAAATGGAATCCAGCTTGTCGTTAGCGCGCTCTTGTTTACTATCTATCTTTTCAAAGCGCTCGTCTAGTTCTTGCCGAGGCACGTAGTCGCGGACGATACGCATTTTAATATCCGTGAGTTGGTGTTGTACCGAGACGTTTACTTTTGTGCTGTTTTCCATTGTGCTTTTAGCTAAATCAACAATGCTGCCTGCGAGAGTTTTCATGCCAGCATTGATTTGACTTATCCACCACCATAAAATTGTGAAAAGGATAAAGGACATCCCCCCTAGTATTTTGAGTAGAAAATCCCATTCCATCGATGTCATAATTATCCTTATTCAGTATGGGTTTATTTAGTTTTATAGTCAGCCATACCATTTTTTTCGGGTACTGGTGGTAGACCAAAGCCCGGACTAGCTGGTTTTATTGTTCCAAATTGAGCTGGGGTTGTAACACCTTGAGAAAGACTTGTATCGCTACCACAAGCAGCTAAACCTAAACAAGCTAATAATGCACCTACTACTAATACTTTTTTCATTTATTGCTCCTATATTAAAATTAAACGATGTACTACCTTACTAACACTACTCTAAGCAATTACTAGTTTGCTTTTAGTGCCCTTCTATTGCTGCTATTTGCAGCATGTATTAGGGCGTTTGTTATTTGATCCCCAGTAGTGACGCTTTCATTACGCATAGACTCTATAGCAGCTCCAGTTTCTCTGTTTACTTTACTATTCTCTATAAGTAATACTGGCATCCAGGCCATAGCGCAATCTCCGCTATTTACGGTTTCCCCACTTTGAGGATTTTTACCCATTACAGTTATCCAAAAACGGCACTTTACTAATTCACCGTTTCTAATTGCACCATCTTCTACACATTCTTCACCACCCATCATTGGGCATATAATTTTTGCGTCTTTAGCCATTAAGTTTTAACCCCTATAATAAAATCGTTATATTTAATAGCTGTTGTTATTCCATGCGAGTGACCAGCACTACCGCCTGTTGCAGTAATATTTGCTGAGGCTGCATTATTTGTTGCTGTTGCTACGCCTGTAGTTGTACTTCCCCCTGTTTCAGTTATAGCATCAACGGTTAGTGGATCCCCTATGGTGCCTGTTGTTACTCTTCTCGTTACAGAAACAGAAGTCACTTGATAGTAATCGCTATGACTATGTGCATTTTGAGAGTGATTATGGCCACTATCTGTATGGGTGTGGTTAGGCATTTCGTTAATCGTTAGTACAAATGCTGCTGTAGATACCTGAGCATTAAATGTACTAAATGTAGTAGCACCACCATTACCTCCACCATTACCCACAACAATTCGCATAATGCTATCGTCAAGAGCAGCACTAGTATCTTTGGTCCACCCTGTAGGAGCAGCTGCTTGGTTAAATGCTAGTCTTGTACCTGGAGAAAAACTAACAATAGTCGCCGCAGCCGCCGCGCTTGATGCTGCCGATGTTGCGCTATTAGCAGCCGCAGTTGCACTAGCTGTTGCCGACACCGCGCTGCTCGCTGCCGCAGTGGCACTGCCAGATGCCGCAGTGGCACTAACCCCGGCGGTACTTACGCTCGTAATAATGCTAGTAAGTATTTGATCGGCCGTCGTGGAGCTTGAAATAGAAGTTTTTACCGCACGACTCACTTGCTCACTTAATTGTTGTATTTGAATAGTCGAGCGATCTAATGCATCGTTAATAACTGTAGGGTAAAATCCGCCGTTGTTTGTTAATACCACGGGTTGCGTGTTGGTAATTTGACTGGCGATTGTTAGCAAAAATCCCGTTGGTGGCGCTATCAACATTGTAACAGTGCCGCCAGGGTTGCTATCTTGGTTTGTATTCAAAGCAACGGTGTACTGGCTCGTGATAACCTGTACGGTTTCCACGTTTGAGTTATCAGTTTGCACAACTAATAGCTCGGCGGCTTGAAATACTTTGAAGGCAAAAGGGAAGGCCGTAGTCTGTCCGTTGCCGGGGGAAGGCCCTGCCTTGCGTATTGCGTTGGATGAGATACTCATATCGGCCCTCTAAGTTTTTCAAATTATTAGGCAGATTTAAGCAAGTGAGAAAACTAGCGCGAAGCCTCCGCTTTGCCTGACATAATTCCGCGTAGCCATTGGCTTACAGTTTCATGAGGTTGATTGCCTTTAGCTGCGTCATAAAGATATTGCGAAGTAGTACCGCCTTGACCTAAGCCGGGTAACAATAGCCCAGCCACGTTGCCCGCATCCTTGATCGGGTGCTTAGCTTCCGATCCTTGGCCAGCGTCCTTGACCAGTTTATGCACGTCGGAAAGCGCACGTACCCATGGCATGGATCCGGCGCTTTCGTGCCCGTCAGCTGCCAAGCTCCAAGCATCGCGCACCATCGGCACCATGCCTGCAAACTCCCCGCCTATGTGATGGAATGCCCAGCCTAGCCAAGTCTCTTTATCGGTAGGGCCGCCAAAGGTGATATAGCCCGCCATGATGCCAGGCACAATTTGCGCCATCATTGTGCGCGCTAATAATTCGGGCTTGCCGAAGCCTTTGGCGTGGAGTAGCTTGTCCAGTGCGTCTGCGTTTTGGCCAAAGGCATTATTCATAAAGCCGTGTAGGGTAGTCAAAGTTTTGACCAGCTCAGACTTATTGTTAATCAACAAAGATCGCGACGCCTCGTTGGTAGATCCGTGGGCTTCGCGTACCATCTTGCTCGCAAACTTAATGGCGTCGGCTTCGCTCATGGGCTGCCCAGTACCGCCTAACCGTTTTGGGATCCCTTCGGTAGTCGCCCAGTCATACGCGGCATGCGCAGTTGGCACGGCCGTAAAGAAGTCTAGCCAAGCAACGCCAGCATGGCCGTATCGTTCAGCTTTACCGTGGATACTTTCTGGTTCAAATATCGCTGTCACGGCGCGACTAAAATCTCGATCTTGTTGGCGTAATCGCTGACGGATCTCGGGGAACTTGGCCAAGGCGTCGGCTACTTCATTCTTATAATTTGTAACCATTTGCGCAATGCGTTTAGCAAAATACTTTTTACCCCCGCCCGCTAGAAAGCCGGCAGACTTAGCGCCCGCACTGCCGCCATGCTTAAGCATAGTCGAGATACGGAATGCCACGCCATTAGCTACTAAGGCGCGACGAGATGATGCCATGATGGCCGCTAATTTACTTTGCCCTTCATCGCCGATCTCGGCATTGACAAGCCGACCTAGCCAGTCGCCCATGTGCGTATATTCCTCGGGGCCATAGGAGCGTTGGAATTGTCCGCGGAAGTCTTTATTACTATAGATTTTATGTACGTCAATCAAGGCTTCGCGGAAAGCGAGATCACGTAGAGTATCGCTTATGCGCTTCTCTACTGGGCGCCAGTCTAAGTTGATAAAATCATAATATCCGGTCGAGCGCGCATTAAGAGATCCGTTAGTCGTGGTGTCTGCTCTATAATAATCGCGACCGAATAATCCTTCTGTTGGATTGACCGCGTTGGCTTCTGCCTTGCGTGCGCCTAAGCGTGATCGAATAGGATCATAGTCAATCGGTGAATACCAGCCGGGCATGTCGCCATATTTAGTCGGGAATGGGCGAGGCTCAATCTTAGCGGGAGTATCATTGCCTAGGCGCCTATTCATGTCGGCCATTTCATCCCACTTTGCGCCAGCCATTTCGCCCATCGTTTTAGCTGCATTCCAGTCTTTATGCCCCATGTTGTCATGCAAGGCTTGCCATACGTCCTCAGGTTTCCAGCCCATGCCCTTAACAAGTTTGTCAAAGTTAGACTCATTACCTACGTGAAGCGCGATGCCAATAAAGTCGCCGCGTGTAAGGCGTCGTTGAATAGGCTCCGCAAGAGAATTGTCCATTAAATTATGCCCGGACATAATATCGTCTAGTGATTTTTGCCACTCTTTATCTAAGCCGTAATCAATCATGCGTTGTTTTTTCAGCATACCGATTTGATCCATCGAGTCGCCGAACTTATATGAGGCTCCGATCAAGCGCTCAGAGATTGATTTTTGGAATGGCCCCATCAACTCATGCAAGTCATATTTATTCGCCTTATAATCAGGTCGAGTAAACTCAGAAAATCCAGCCCGAAGCCAGGAGCTTAAGCGATCCAAGGTAACGCGCCACATAGGATCAACTCCTTTGCGCGGTCGATCGGCAATTTGCGCATTGGTAAACTTTTCACCGCGTTCAATCATTTTCGGAATAAGCTGATTTTGAACGTAGTCTTTAACATCCTGCTTAACGCCGTCTACGGTAATGGTGCGACGCTCACGGCCGATAGTCTCTAAAGACTTGACTGTATCGCGAAGCCCACGCAACTGATCCATCGACATATTTTTATATGGCGTGCGTATTTCGGGATTCATAATATCGGGATGCTCCATAGGCGTATAGCCTAAAGCTTTCTGCGAGTCTACCCATTGTTGTAACTGTACTTGTTGTTTGGTAGGACCGTCCGTTGGCTTCTGACGGAAGTCAAAGCGCTCAAGCAAGTTATCTATTTGCTCGCGGATGTCTACGTCGATCTTAGATCTAATGCTCTCTTTACCCAGCTTCTTAAAGTAATCAACCGTTTTTTGAATTTCAGTTTGCGCATCGCGAGCGGCTTTGGCTAATTGATTATTGAGTAAGGCTGCGCGTTGCGCCATAGCTGCCTCAGCTGGCTCTTTTGGTGCGAGCTTAATTGCTTCTTTATTGGCCCTGGCTTCTGCGGCTTCGTATTGACGAGGGTTAATATCGCCTACCTTTTTAGCTTCAATAGCAGACGCGGCCGCTTCTTTGGCACCTTTCAAAAGTAGCTTAGCTGGGATAGGGGACTTGGCCAATATCTTAAGTCCGGTGGCCATGAAGCGTGCGCGCGCTTCGTTATGAATGGCAGCACTTGCCGCCTCATCAATTGCACGCGGTGACGTCAATTCGCCATGCTCTTGCAACATGCGCGTATCGGTGAGCGCTTCGATTTGCGTACGATCGTTACCTGCGTCCGTAATGGCTTGCGTCATTTCTTTAGCAGATTTAAAGCCATGCACTTCGGCCACTACCTCTTTATCTAGTTTTGGGTTGGCCTCCATCATCTCCTGCGCCTTGTGCGTAGGTGAGTTATACACTTGCTCTTGTACTTCGCCCATGACGCGATCGCGCGTGGCCTTCGCTTCTTTTTGCAAGTCCTTAAGAATGCGGCTCTTGGCATTCGATAGCCACTTCATATCGCGTAATGATTTTGATTCTAGGTCTGATACCGCATCCTGCGTGGCTTGCTGGCCTAGGTCTTTATAATCTTGCCAGTCGGTGTCTGACATGCCTTCGGGCTTCTCAGTAAACAACGGCTCAAAGACGCGCGCGGCTTCGGCTTCCTTAATGGTCTTTTCACTGGCCAGCATGCGATCAAATACGCCACGCACTTCGGGCGTAAGCTTAACGTTTAATGACGTGAGGGATTGATAGACGTGAGTAAGCCATGCACGTACACGCGCAAAGACGGGTTGCAATTCTAGGTTAGGTGCCTTACCTTCAAATAGATACGACTCAAAGCCTCGAGCAAATTGCTCGTGGTATTCGCGCTTGTCTTCAAAAGAAAGCGCATCCCAAGCGGTTGCGTCTTTGACGCCAAACCAATTTAATATTTTATTAAAGTCGCTAGTGATTGCGGCAGGCGCATCCGGTTGCTTAGCTAGGTCTGCCGTCATCTCTAAGAAGTGGTGCCCTAGCTCATGCACAAAGGTCGATAAGTCTGCGTCTTTAAGTAACGAGATTGTGTTTGATTCGGGGGTGTAACTGCCCCGCTCGGCTTGATTTAATCGGGGAGGTTGCGAGTTACCCGGTTCAGGTTGTCCACCATCTCTTGCGTCATTTGCTTCGATATTTCTTTGAAGTTTGGCGTATTGCT